>CAYYMJ010000006.1:62306-77975 GCA_964472855.1 uncultured Rhodobacterales bacterium
CGCCTGAAACAGCGCCCGCGCGCCCTGCCCGACGCCGCCCATCGGTCGCGCCGGTTCCGATTTCGGCTGCCAGCCATAGATGTCGAAATGCATATAGCGCGCGTCGCCCGCGAAATGGCGCAGGAACAGCGCCGCCGTGACCGAGCCCGCCATTCCCCCCGCCGGCGCATTGTCGAGGTCGGCAATGCCGGGCTTGATCATCGCGTCGTAGGGCTGCCAGAACGGCATGCGCCAGGCCGGATCGCGCACCTTTGCCGCCGCGTCGGCCAGAGTTGCGGCCAGAGCGTCGTCGTCGGTGTAAAATGGCGCAAGGTCGGGGCCGACAGCCACCCGCGCCGCGCCGGTCAGCGTGGCCATCGACACCAGCAGATCGGCCGGCTCTTCCACGGCCAGCGCCAGCGCATCGGCCAGCACCAGCCGCCCCTCGGCATCGGTGTTGTTGATCTCGACCGTCTTGCCGTTGCGCGCGGTCAGGATGTCGCCGGGGCGGAAACTGTTGGCGGACACGGCGTTTTCCACCGCCGGGATCAGCACCCGCAACCGCAGGGGCAGTTCGGCGGCCATGATCATCCGGGCCAGCCCCAGAACGGTTGCCGCGCCGCCCATGTCTTTCTTCATCAGCCCCATCGACCGCCCGGGTTTCAGGTTCAGGCCGCCGGTGTCGAAACACACCCCCTTGCCCACCAGCGTCAGGGCCGGACCCGCCTTGCCCCAGCGCAAATCGATCAGGCGCGGCGCACGGTCCGAGGCACGGCCAACGGCGTGGATCATGGGAAAATTGTGCTCGATCAGGGCCTTGCCCTTGGTCACGGTGACGTTGGCGCCATGGGTGCGCGCCAGGCGTTTCACCGCTGCCTCCAGCTCGGACGGGCCCATGTCGGCGGCGGGTGTGTTGATCAGATCGCGGGTCAGCGCCTCGCCCGCGGCGATGTTTTCCAGCCGCGCGGCATCGACGCCCGGTGGCGCGACAAGGTCGGCCAACGCCCCATTGCCGGGCTTTCGATAACGCTCGAACCGGTATCCTTCCAGCAGCCAGCCCAGCGCGGCCTCGTCTGCGGCATCGCCGTCAAGCGCGCCCTCCAGCCGATAGGTGCCCTTGGGCAATTGCCGCCGCGCCCGGGCAACGGCAAAGCGTTCGTCGGGCTGCCAGCCCAGCGCCGCCCCCGTCAGGCTGCCGTCCGGTCCGGGCAACAGCGCCAACTGGCCCGCGCGCGCGGCAAAGCCGGTCTGATCCAGCCACCGCGCCGCCACGTCCGGCTGGCCGGCCAGAAAATCCGTCAATCCCTCTGGCCTGACCAGGAACAGCGGGCGCGCCTTGGCCCGTGGTTTCGCAAACGCAAGTGACATGCCCGGCCCCGCCCGTTTCTTCGCTGGCCGAGCCTAGCTGTCTTGCGCGCCAACTCAACCCCGCGGGGCCGGGCCGCTGCGATTTCCGTCACTGGCAATCCAGCAGGCCTGAACCTCGGCCTCGCCCATGCGGACCAGCCGCGCCAGCCGCGCCGCCAGCGCCGCCGGATCGTCGCGACCGGCCAGCCGCCCGGCGCTGTCGGCCAGAGCGGCAAGGTCGTGCAGGCCCAACTGGTCGGAAATGGCCGTGATGCCCCGGCTCAGCGATACCAGCAGATCCGACCGCCCCGCGCTCCACGCTGGCGAGATCTCGGCCAGTTTCAGCGCCAGATCGTCCAGCAGCACCAACGGGATTTCTTCGTTCATGTTTCGCCCGCCCTGTCTGGCCGATACCGGCAGCCTGAGCCGCACGATTATATCCTGCGCCATGCGTCCCCTTTTCTGCCCCGGGCCAAGGTCTAGGCCGTGAGAATGAACAAGCGGTGGACCGGTGCGCGCGAATTCCGGTCGAATTTCGAAAAGTTTCTGCGTATCAAGCGCCCGGACAGAAGTTCGGAGGACATGATGCAGCACGCCCGCCCGCTTCCGGGTTACCTTGCCCAGCGCTATCACGGCTGGAAGGCCACGCAATTCGCCGAGAACCACACATGGTTCAGGCGGCTGGCCGAAGAGGGTCAGCGCCCGCGCGTCATGACCATTTCCTGCTGCGACAGCCGGGTGCATGCCACGTCGATCTTTGGTGCCGAGCAGGGCGAGTTCTTTATCCACCGCAACATCGCCAATCTGGTGCCAGCCTGCGAACTCGACGGCGCGCACCACGGCACTTCGGCGGCGCTGGAGTTTGCGGTCAACGCGCTGAATGTCGCCCATGTGATCGTGCTGGGGCATTCCCAGTGTGGCGGGGTCAAGGGCTGTTACGACATGTGCTCGGGGCGGGCGCCCGAACTGGAGGAAAAGACCAGCTTTGTCGGCCGCTGGATGGACATCCTGCGCCCGGGCTTCGACACGCTGCCCGAGGGCGACGACGAAAGCCGCCTTGTGGCGCTGGAAGAGGCGGCGGTGCTGGTGTCGCTGGAAAACCTGATGACCTTTCCCTTCGTCCGCGCCAAGGTCGAGGCCGACGAACTGTCGATACACGGGCTGTGGGTCGACATTGCCGAGGGTGGATTGCGTGCCTACCTGCCCGAGCAGAAAGCATTTGTCCCGGTCTGACGGTTGAGCGAATCCGGCGACCGTGGCAACCTTGGCTGACTGATCGAGACAAGGAAGGGTTGGGTCATGAGATTGCTGCGCAGGCTGCTAAGCGTTGTCGTGGTTCTGGTCGTCGCCCTGCTGGCCGGGTCGTTTCTCCTGCCACGCACGGTCGCGCTTTCGCGCACGGTGATCGTGAACGCCCCGGCCGAGGTGATCTTTCCCTATATCAACTCGACCCGGAAAATGACCGAATGGTCCCCGTGGACAGACCGTGACCCCGACATGCAGGTCACATGGTCGGGACCGGAAGAAGGCGTGGGCAACCGCATGGACTGGGTGTCCGACAACCGCCAAGTCGGCAGCGGCAGTCAGGAAATTACCGTCAGTGTCGAAAACCAGCTGGTCGAAACCGCGCTGGATTTCGGCAACATGGGCACCGCCGTGGCAACGCTGGCGCTGCTGCCCGGCGATGGCGCGACCCGGGTCACCTGGGGGTTCGTGGCCGACAGCGGCTATAACCCGCTGGCCCGCTGGATGGGCACCATGCTGGACCGTTGGGTCGGCGCCGATTACGAGGCCGGCCTTGCCAGACTGAAGGCGCTGGTCGAAGGCTAAGGCCCGCGCGCGCGCCGGGCGGCAACCCGGCACAGGCGCGACAGGCCAGACAGAACAGGGTTCGAGCCAGATGCTGCACGGCATTCGCATTCTCGAAGTCGAAGGTGTTGGCCCGGCGCCCTTTGCCGGCATGCTGCTGGCCGACCTCGGGGCCGAGGTGATCGTGGTGCACCGCAAGGGCGGGCCGGTGACGCCGGGCATGCCGGACCAGCCGATACTTGACCGGGGCAAGCGATCAATCGAGCTCGACCTGAAGGACCCGGCCGGGCGCGACAGCTTTCTGGCGCTGGCAGCCCGTGCCGACGGGTTGATCGAAGGGTTTCGCCCCGGGGTGATGGAGCGTCTGGGCCTGGGGCCCGCTGACTGCCACGCCGGCAATCCGGCGCTGGTTTACGGCCGCATGACCGGCTGGGGGCAGGACGGGCCGCTGGCCGCCACGGCCGGGCACGACCTGAACTATATCGCCATGTCCGGCGCGGCATGGTTTGCCAGCGACGCCGGCGACGCCCCCTTTACGCCGCCGACGCTGGTGGGCGATCTGGGCGGCGGCGCCATGTATCTGGTGGTGGGTATGCTGGCCGGCCTGCTGAACGCGCGCGCCACCGGCAAGGGCACGGTGGTTGACGCCGCCATCTACGACGGGTCGGCGCATCTGATGAACCTGATGATGACCATCCGGCAGGGCGGCCTGTTCGCGATGGAGCGCGGCCAAAGCCTGCTGGACGGGCCGCACTGGTCGCGCTGTTACGTCTGCGGTGACGGGCGGTATTTGTCGGTTCAGTGCCTTGAACCGCAATTCTATGCCGCGTTCCTCGACATTCTGGGGCTGGGCGACGATCCGGGATTTGCCCGGCAATACGATCCGCGCCGCTGGCCGGCGTTGACGGCGCGGCTGCGCGACATCTTCCTGACCCGCAGCCGCAACGAATGGGCCGGGCTGTTCGCGGCCAGCGATGCCTGCGTCGCCCCGGTGCTGAACCCGGCCGAGGCCGCGGCCCACCCGCTGAACGTGGCCCGCCAAAGCTGGTCTGCCGCCGCCGATGGCACGCTGCAGGCCGCTGCAGCGCCGCGATTTTCAGGCGGCGACCCATGGACGCCGCCGCCCATTCCGGCGCGGGGGCAGCATACCGCGGAAATCCTTGCCGAACTGGGCCGCGACGGCGGCGAAAAGGAATAACCCCTTGTCCGACTATGACCCGTCCTGGATGGATGACGAACTGCGCATGTTCCGCGACGCCATAGCGCGATTCTACGCCGCCGAAATGGTCCCGCACGAAGAGCGCTGGCAAAAGCAGGGGCATGTCGACCGCGATTTCTGGAACAAGGCCGGCAGCATGGGGCTGCTTTGCGCCTCGGTCCCCGAGCAATGGGGCGGCATGGGCGGCGATTTCCGGCACGAGGCCGTCATCATCACCGAACAGTTCCGCGCCAGCGGCGTGTCGGGCTTTGGCAACTATGTCCACAGCCAGATCTGCGCCGGCTATATCGCCGGCTATGGCACCGAGGAACAGAAACGCCGCTGGCTGCCGGGCATGGCGTCGGGGGAACTGGTCTGCGCCATCGCCATGACCGAACCGGGCACCGGATCGGACCTGCAGGCCGTCACGACCAGCGCCCGGCTGGACGGCAATGCCTATGTGGTCAACGGATCGAAGACCTTCATCACCAACGGCCAGCAGGCCGACCTTGTCATCCTGGTGGCCCGCACCGGCCAACCCGGCGCGCGCGGCATCTCGCTGCTGGTGGTCGAAACCGACGGCGCCGAAGGCTTTCGCCGCGGCCGCAACCTCGACAAGATCGGTCTGAAAAGCCAGGACACGTCCGAGCTGTTCTTTGACGATGTTCATGTCCCGCCCGCCAATCTGCTGGGCGGCGAAGAAGGGCAGGGTTTCTATCAGCTGATGAAGGCAATGCCGCAAGAGCGGCTGACGCTGGCCCTTGGTGGCGTCGCGGTGATGGAGCGCGCGCTTGCGGTGACGCTGGACTATACCACCCAGCGCCGCGCGTTCGGCCAGTCGGTGTTCGACTTTCAGAACAGCCGCTTCAAACTGGCCGAGGCCGCAACCATCGCCCGCATCGCGCGGGTCTTCGTGGACGATTGCGTTGCCCGGCATGTGCGGGGCACGCTCGACACCGCCACGGCCAGCATGGCGAAATGGTGGGTCAGCCAGATGCAGTGCGACCTGATTGACGAATGCCTGCAACTGCACGGCGGCTATGGCTATATGAACGAATACCCCATTGCGCAGATGTATGCCGATGCCCGGGTGCAAAAGATATATGGCGGCACCAACGAGGTGATGAAGGAACTGATCGCCCGCGCCATCGACCCCCGCAAGACTTGAATCCGACGCCAAGGAAGCACCGACCATGACCGACGCAACCGACCCGGCCGCGAAACAGCTTCAGAATATCGCGGCGTCGACCGGCAAGACGCTGGCCGACTTCACCGCCATGATCGCGGACAGCGGATTGGACAAGCACGGACAGATCGTCGCCTTTCTCAAGGCCGAGGCCGGCCTGACCCACGGCAACGCCAACCTCATCGCCGCACGCGCGCGCGAGGCGCTGGCCGGCGGCCCGGCGTCGCCCGATGCGCTGCTGGCGGCGCAATACGCCGGCAAGAAGGCGGCACTGCGCCCCATCTGCGATGCGCTGCTGGCCATGGCGCGGGGGCTGGGCGACGATGTGGCGGTCGATATTCAAAAGACCGGCGTGGCCCTGCGCCGCAAAAAGCTGTTCGGGGTGGTTCAGGCGCCTTCGGCCCGGCGGGTCACGCTGGGGCTGAACCAGAAGCAGGCCGAAACCGGCCCGCGGCTGACCGCAACCAGCGGCATGTGTCGGTTCAGGGTCGACCTGACCGATGCGTCCGAGGCCGACGACGAAGTCGCGCGCTGGATGGCCGACGCCTATCGCGATTGCGGATAGGCGCCGCGCCGGGTTTCCGGTTCAGGCGACCTGGGCGATCTGGGCTTCGGGGCCGTCCTTGACCAGCAATTCTTCCATGAACAGGCTGAAGAAATGCGCCCGGCCATCGACCCCGGCCTTGGAATATACCGCCGTGGCCTGGGCCCGCACCGTGCCCGCCGCCGTGTTGCGCAGCGTGGCGATCGATTCGTTGTCCAGCCCCTTGAGGATGAACATGGCCACGTCCTTTTCAGCCGCGCTCAGCCCCCAACGGGCAAAGCTGGCGTCGATCAGGTCCACCATCTCGCCACGGGCGGCTTTCAGGCCATCTTCCATCGCGTCCATCCGTTCCAGCAGGGCCCGAAGCTCGATCATCAGATAGACGACACCTGCAGTCAGCCCGACGGTCGCCACCGCCTCGACCACCAGGTGCATGGTGTCCAGGTTCGAGCCGCTGATGAAGTCGGACAGGATATCGAACAGGAAAAAGCCGGCACACAAGGCCTGAACCAGAATGATCAGCGCCAATGTCGTGGCGCGGCGCCCCACGCCCTGAGACCTGTTGCGTTTGCTCACCGTTCAATCTCCACATCGTCCGGAATGGTCTTGCGCCCCGATATCATCGAGCCGATCAGTGCCACGCCGGTGCGGCGGGCATCCAGGATGACGCCGCCCACATGCAGGATAATCGACAGCACCAGCCAGTTGAAGATAAGCTCGTGAACGTCCTTGACCCACCGGATGCCAAAATACTGCACCGTTCCCATCATATAGCCCGTAACCCCCAGCAACGCGATACACAGCCACAGGTTATAGACCATCAGTGCCCCGGCGGGATTGTGCGACAGGTGCACCTTGGGGCGGCCAACGCCCTTGCCCCGAAGCTCGGCGATCATGGTGCGCATATGCCTGACCGCCCGGCGCGGGTTGGGCGGAAACGAGGAAAAGCGCGCGTTGCGCGGCCCGATCAGCCCCCACAGCAGCCGCACCGTCACCAGCCCCAGCGCCGCGTAGCCGATGAATTCATGCAGGCTCTTGTCGCCTTCGGACATGGCGTTGATCAGGATACCCAGCGCAATTGACCAGTGAACCAGCCGCACCAGCGGATCCCATACCGAGATTGTTCGGGCGCCATTCCCGGCACTAGCATTGATATCTGTCATGATCAGGACCTGATGTTGATTTCCACTGGCCGCCCGTCTTGCGGGTCGACGACGACTTTTGCCATGATGCCGCGGCCGACGATATAAACCTCGATCATGCCGTCGTCGAGTTCGCCGCTGCGCACCACGTATCCCAGCGCGCCAAGCGCGGCGCTGACTTCTTCAACGGTCATGCCAAGAAATGTCTCGGCATCGAAGTCGGGCGCCGATGCCGGCGCGGCCGAGGCTGGCAGGGCCAGGGTCAGGGCCAGGGCGGCGAGGGCGCCCAGCAACAGGTTTCGCACTGGTCTTTTCCTTTGTCATCCACTGCAATCGCCACCGCAAATGGGGCCGGTTCGCCCAAAACGAAATTGCCGCCGGGCTTACACCGGCGGCATTAAGCAATTGCTTATGTGCGCGTTGCGCGTTGCCGGGCGGCTACATCTCGGTCGCGCCCAGCAGGTCGGCGACCAGCACGTTCAGCACCAGAATCGACCCGCCCGAAGAATGCGACACCAGCGCGCCGTCGGTGGTGTCGGTAAAGGTCAGGCGCCCGTCACCATCGAGGATGAGAATATCCTCGGCCGCGTTGAAATCGGTGATGATGTCGTCGCCGATGATGTCGCTGGCGGCATCCAGACGGAAGGTGAATTCATCGGCGCCGGTGCCACCGGTGATCAGGTCGTCGCCGTTGCCAGACTCGATCTGGTCATTGCCCGAACCGCCGTCGATGGTGTCCTTTCCGCCGCCGCCGAATATCTCGTCATTGTCGGCCCCGGCACTGATAAGGTCTTTCCCGGCTCCGCCTTCGATCTTGTCATCGCCGGCACCACCGGTGATGTCGTCGGCACCGTCGTCGCCGGTGATCAGGTCGTCGCCAGCGCCGCCATCGATGTCGTCGTTGCCGGTGCCACCTGCGATGGTGTCGCTTTCAAGGCCGGTCACAACCGTGTCGTTGCCGCTGCCGGCGTCGATGACATCGCCGGCAGGGCCAGCAACGCTGTCGTCACCGTTCGCGCCGCCATAGATGCTGTCATCGCCGGCTCCGCCAGAGATCAGGTCACCTTCGGTGCCGCCGTCGATGGTGTCGTTGCCGTCACCGCCCTCGATGGTGTCGAAACCGCCCATGGCGCTGATCAGGTCGGCGCCGCCAAAGCCCTGCGCCAGTTCGCTCGCGGCGGTGCCGATCAGGGTGTTGGGATCGTCATCGCCGATCAGGTCGGGCAGCACCGTGACCGATACCCAGTTGGTCGAGGTCTTGTCGCCGTCGCTGATGGTATAGCTGAAGCTGTCGGTGCCCACGAAGAATTCGTCGGCGGTATAGCTGACGTTGTCGCCGTCCACGATGGTCACCGTGCCGTGGCCGGCCGTGCCGACCGCGCTGACGGCAACGGTATCGCCGTTGATGTCATAGTCGTTCGCGGTCACGTCGATGACCACGGTTTCGGTGCCCGTGGTCAGGCCGCTGTCGGCCACCGCCGTCGGCGCATCGGTTTCAGAGTTCACGATCACGTCGTCCAGCCCAAGCTGGGCGCTGGTGATGCCCGCAAGCGTAATTCTGGTTCCGTCGGGCAGCGACAGCATCAGCCCGTCGGCGGTGTCGACCGCGCCTTCAACCGCTTGCACGCCCTCGTATTGCTTGAACGCCGACAGGTCCAACAGGTCGCGCCCGTCCTCGAAATCAAGGATCGAGTCCCAGCCGTCGCCGGGGTTGACGATGAACACGTCGCGACCGCGGCCGCCGGTCAACGTGTCGTTGCCCAGACCGCCGCTGAGCACGTCGTGACTGCCGTTGCCGAACAGGTTGTCGTCGCCGGTGCCGCCGCGCAACTCGTCCCGCCCGCGGCCGCCGCGGACTTCGTCATTGCCCGAACCGCCGTCCATCGTGTCATCGCCGCGGTGACCCCGCATGAAGTCGTCGCCACCCTTGCCGAAGATGCCGTCCTCGCGCTCGCTGCCCTCGATCTCGTCGTCATCCTCGGTGCCCTCGTGGGTGACGTCGCCACAATTTAGCGCGATGGCCAGGCTGACCGCGTCGGCGAAATTGTCGCTGTTGGATGTCAGCTGAATGACCGCGCCGGTGCCCAGCTGATCGACAAGGTCCTGATACACCGTCAACTGGTCGGCGGTGACCGAAAACACCGGGAAAATGCCGGCCGCCGCCAGCGCCGTCGCGACCATCACGATGTCGGGGTAATCCTCGCCCGTGCCTTCGGGTGACCCGTCAAGCACGGCGTCGCCGTTGTTGGCCCCGGCCGTGGCATGGTCGCCCGCCACGTGATACGAGGCATCGGTGGACAGCATCACGATCTTTTCGCTGTCGGCGCGAAAACCCAGTTCGGCCCCGCGCAGCGCCACCTGCAGCAGCGCCTCGAGCTGCGCTTCGGGCGCGTCGGCGCCGCTGAGCGTATAAAGCGCATCCATCATCGCGATGACCGCGGCATCGTCGTCGGTTACGGCCAGGTCGGTGCGATAGACATAGTCGCCGGTCGAGCCAAACCCGCCCGTCGGCTTGTCGATAAAGCTGGCCACGCCAAACTGGGCCATGGGGTCGATATCTTCGACCGTGGCGATGACGCTGGCAATCTGCGACTGCAAGATCGGCAGGTCGTCGGCGTAGCTGCCCGAAAGGTCCTGCAGGAAAATGAAGTCGATCGGCCCGCAACTGCCGCCCTGCCCGCCGTCGTTATGGGAATCCGGCGTGATCACGCGGTCCGGCGTGACCGCGGCCATCTCGGCCAGCAGCCCGCCGCCCGTGCCGACAAGATCCAGCACCGGCGCGTCAAGAGCGCTGACGGCAACCCCGGCGTCCGAGGTGAAGGCCGGCGCATCGCCGGACATCGCAACCTCGACCGTCGCCGCCGGGGCGTCGTCGGACGCGGCCGCCGCCAGCCCGTCAGAGCCGGTGGTGTCGGCCACCATCGCCGCGCGGTGGGCGGATGCAACCGGCGTGGCGCGCGACCCGGCAGCCGCTATGTCGCCAACCAGAGTGCCGGTGAAAAGGTTTTCAATACCCGAGAACGCAAACGCAGACATGATTCGAATCCCATCCAAAGTGGTCTGCACACAGCATAATACGGGGCCACTGAACCGGGCATTGCCAGCTTGTTCAGGTCCCATTAAGGTTGGCCGGGGCGCGTGAGGACACTGATATCATGCGAATTCTTATCGCCGAGGACGACGACAAGCTGCGCGAAAGCCTGGTCAGCCGGCTTTCGCGTCAGGGCTTTCTGGTCGACCAGGCCGCCGACGGGCTGGACGCGGCCAGCAAGGGCGATATCGAGGATTACGACACCGTGGTTCTGGACCTCGGGCTGCCACAGATGGACGGGCTGTCGGTTCTGCGGCAATGGCGCGAAGGCGGGCGCCGGTTTCCGGTGCTGGTGCTGACGGCGCGCGACACGTGGCGCGACCGGGTCGAGGCGCTGCGCATGGGCGCCGACGATCATGTCGGCAAACCCTTCGCCAGCGAGGAAATCGTCGCCCGGGTCGAGGCGTTGATTCGCCGCCACCACGGCCACGCCAGCCCGGTCTTGCGGCTGGGCGATGTCGAAATCGACGCCTCGGGCCGGTCGGTCCGCCTGAACGGCGAAGAAGTGCCCGTCACCGCCTTTGAATACCGGACCCTGCATTTTCTTGCCATGCACGCGGGCGAGGTCATGACGCAGGAACAGATTCTGGAACATGTGCATGGCGACGGGCTGGACGCCGGCTCGAACGTGGTCGAGGTGGTGATTTCACGGCTGCGCAAGAAATTCGGCGCAGCGGTCATCAAGACGCATCGCGGCCACGGCTATTCCTGCCCCGATGACGGTTAGTCGCTGGCCCCGGTCGCTGGCCTTTCGGCTGATGATCGTCTCGGGCATGGTCAGCATCCTGGCGCTGGTGCTGACCGGGCTGATGCTGAACGGTTTGTTCCTTGCCAGCACCGAACGCCAGATCGACGACCTGCAATTCGATGACAAGCTGCATATCGAAAGCGCGCTGGCCTTTGACGACACTGGCACGCTGGCGCTGACCACGCCGCTGGAAACGCCGCTGTTCGTGACGCCGGGGTCGGGCTGGATCTGGCAGGTCTGGAAAGACGGCAGGGTCATAGCCCAGTCCGCATCGCTGCCCGACGGCGCCCTGATCGATGCGCCGCTGCAGCGCCACGGATATTACCTGGGGCCGGGCGGGGCCGAGATGCGCGGCGGCGCCTGGCCGATCACCATCGGTGGCGACGACAGCTTTGTGCTGGCCCTGGGGCTGCCCCGGGCCGAGATTGATCGGCAGGTCGGCGCATTCCGCCGCGCGATGATGACCACTCTGCTGGTTCTGGGCGTGCTGCTGGCCGTCGCGACCTTTGTGCAGGTGCGGCTGGGCCTGTCGCAACTGGCAGACCTGTCACGGTCGATCGGGCATATGCGCGTCGGCGCGCCGCCACCGCGGGCCCAGGACTGGCCGGTGGAAATCGCGCCGCTGGTCGAAGAGGTGGGCGCGCTGGTTGATCACAACGCCGCCCTTGTCGCCCGCGCCCGCCACGACGCGGCCGACCTTGCCCATTCGCTCAAGACCCCGCTGGCGGTGCTGCAAAGCCTCGCCGAAGACGCCACGCCCGCCCTGCGCAGCGATATCACCCAACAGACGCACCGGATGGACCACGCCATTCGCCGCAGCCGCAGCCGCAGTTCAACCGGCGGGACGGTCTGGGCCCGCACGCAGGTGCGCCCGGTGGTCGATGACCTGATCATGGCGCTGGACCGGTTGTTTCGCGACCGCAGCTTTCGCTATGAAAACCGCATTCCCGAGGGAACCGCCTTTTTCGGAGATCTCGCCGACCTTGACGAAATGCTGGGCAACCTGATGGAAAACGCCGCCAAGTGGACGGTGTCGACCATCATCGTGTCGGCCGAGAACGCGGACGAACCCGACCGGATCATCATGACGGTCGAAGATGACGGGCCGGGCATCGCGCCGGAAGATGTCGAACGGGTTTTGCACCGGGGCATGCGGCTGGATGAAACCGTCGACGGACAAGGGATTGGCCTGGCCATCGTGTCGGACGTGGTCAGCCTTTATCGCGGCTCTTTCTGGCTGCAGCAGCGGCGCCCGCGCGGCACGGCAGCATGCCTCGACCTGCCGGGCCAGATCACCGACTGACCGGCGCCAAACACCAGCGCAACGCTCCGAGGGGGTCTTGGGCCTCGCAGAACAATTCGTTGGCCACGGTACGACGGCTCAGCGGCCTGTCGGCAATCAGAAGGCGGCCCAACAGCGCCCATGGCTGCCGGCCGCGAACCTTTGCCAACTCGCCGTCATCGCGAACGATTCTTGGCTTGCCCAGGGTCAAGATTTTCAACTGTCGTGATCCTTTGCTACGCACCAGCGATGCTATCCCAGCACCGTGTGTGAAACCGTGTGCGTGTTGAAATGCTGTTTTTCAAATCCACCCACGTCTGTGCTCGCACCGGTGCGGCATGTATTGGGCACTCAAAACAACCAAGGAAAATGACATGCCAAAATTCCTAGTCGAAAGAAACATCCCCGGCGCCGATATGCTTACGCCGGACGAGCTTTGCGACATCTCGGCCAAATCAAACTCAGTCGTTGACGGCCTTGGTGTCGCGTATGTCTGGCATCACAGCTACGTGGCGGGCGACAAAATTTATTGCGTTCACGAAGCCGACAGCGCGGACATCATCATCAGACGCGCCAGGGAAGGGGGCTTTCCGGCTGACATGCTGGTCGAGATTGCGGCAACCATTGGCCCGGAAACGGCAAACAGGGCGCGTTAGAATCCCGCTGCCCGAAAGCCAACTCAGGTCAGGTTTTCGGGCAACCGGCAGTCGCCAAGATTGCAACCATGTGGAGAGGTCCGATTGGGCCTGCCAACCGCCCTGGGGCAGCGCAGTTCGCGAACAGCGCGCCAATTTTCTGCAGTCGCTGCACTTTTCAGTGTTTAGAGAGCCAAGGCATTATACATTTTGGACTGTGAGACAGACAATAGGCACACATCCCAACGCCGGTTCGCAAAATGATTCGGTCGAGAACAGCAGGCTGAATCAGATATCGACCGCGTGGCAAGACGCTGAGCTATTGCCCATCCCCTGTCGCATTTCTTAGCGCCGTCCAGTTCCTGATTAGTAGTTGTCGCTGTGCAGGATATTTCTCGTCCAACCGCTCCAACGACTTCACCCGGTCAGTTCTGAAATGCCTGAAATCGTGCCGGGACTCGCACCAGGCGACGATTAGGCGAACTTGGTCGAAATATGCAACAAATAGCGGCCATATCACGCGATACGACGTCACTTCCTTCGAGTCTGTGTAGTTAAGCCCCAGCTTGAATCGCTCTCGGATCGCCAGCCTTAGGTCGGCACCATCAAATCGCTCGCGAATGCCGGAACGGGCGGATACAGCGTGGACCCCGGCATCCAGAATAATCGGTTGCAGTTCCTTGGGAACAACCGCCGAAATCTTTGCAAACAGATCGCGCGCGCCCCGCGCAAGCGATGCATCAGCGTATGTGGTGACCAAAGCTGCCCCCAACGCCGCGGCCTCCAATTCATCGGGGGTCAGCATCAGTGGCGGCATGTCGTATCCGTCATCCAGCACGTATCCGGTGCCAGCCTCGCCCGTGATGGGTATACCCTGTGCGATCAATTCCGCCGTGTCGCGATAAAGGGAGCGAAGAGAGATTTCCAGCTCGTCCGCCAGCTTGCGACCGGTGATCGGTACGCGCGACGCCCGAAGAATCTGGATGATTTGAAAGAGGCGTTCAGTCCTTCGCATTTCTTTATCCTACCGCCACACTGCTGCCAGCATGGTGGCAGCAGGCATGGGTTACAGCAACGCAGAACTCCAAAAAAGGACGCCAAAATTGACCTTCTCTCCTGCCAACGCGGTTCTTTGGGCCGAAATTCCAGTGCGTGACATTGAACGAAGCATCGCGTTTTACAACGAAGTCTTTGGCTTTGGCCTTACCCGGCAAGAAGGTGGGCGAAACCCCATCTCGTTCATACAGACCTCTCCACAAGAAGGGGTTTCTGCTCATTTCTATCCTGGGACACCTGCGCGGGACGGTTCTGGTCCGACCGTACATTTGGCAGTCCCCGATGCCTTGGAAAAGGCATCGGCGCGTTTTGAAGCGGCTGGAGGAACACTCAAGTCACCAATCATTGACATTCCTGCCGGACGGACTCAGTTGCCAAACGGACGGTTCTGTTATGCCATTGATCCTGACGGAAATTCAATTGCATTGTTCGAATCCGAAATCAAGTAGGTCTTTCGACTTCTGGCTGGTGGTTTAGAACCGACGCGGTCGTCAAAAAATGTCAAAGGGGCATTTGAATATGGAAACGTTTAGCATTGTGGTACTGTCGATGTCAGGCCTATTGATTTTTACGCTGGCGGGGTTGTTGAGGCTCATAGACCCTGTCAAGAATTTCATGAAAAACTCGGGCATCAGACTCGGTAGCGACGTAAACCTGATAAGCGAAGCCAGGGGTATGAGCTCGGTTATGATGTTCAGTGGTGTTGTCATAGCATCGGGGAGTATTATCACGGAATTGACCATGACCTCGCATGTTGTCGCGGTCTTGCTGTTTCTTGGATACGCATTCGGGCGGTTACTTAGTATCGGATTGGATGGGAAGCCCAACAAACTGATTTTTATCGGGCTGACGAGCGAAGTGATTTTTGGGTCACTAAACGCATTCGGTTTGCTAGGTATCTTGGCCGGGGTGTGATTGGCCCAACAATCCTGAGCGGCTGCTCCGCCTACTTCACCTTCATAGCATTTGTTGCTCTGGTTACGCGCAACTTGAACAATATGGCGGGAATCAGGCCCGTTCGAACGGCATTGGCCTGTCTGGGGGTCTATTCGGGCACTCTTGGGGGCAGCGCGCGCGATATCACCGCCGACACCGGCTGGAGGATCATCCTTGATCGTGGGCTGGACATTTTCCAAGTGCCTTTAAGAAAGGACGGATTTTCGCTTGGGGACCGGCTGCAGGAACTCCGGGCGATCAAGGGGCTTTATGTGACCCATGACAGGTTCATCCAGCAAGAAATCCAAGTCAAATGAAACCCCGTTCGATCAACATATTACTGCTGGACGGGGACCCGAGCGGTATCCGTGTGGCGCAAATTTCGATCTCCACCTTCCGGGCGATGACCTTTCGCCGCCAGGCAGCATGTGCGTAACGTTTTCGTTCTAGGATCATCGGAACGATCGTGCTTGGAAGCAACGCTCTTCGCTGACACCGAATTGCAAAGCAATACAAGGGACTTCGCCCCCTCTTGCTTCCACAGTGCTTCCACGGGCAACCCAAACGCAAAAAGCCTCCGGTGCGGGTGGCTTTCAAGCGTTGGATATTACGCCGGAATTGGTTGCGGGGGTAGGATTTGAACCTACGACCTTCAGGTTATGAGCCGAGATCCCCGTGATTCCAATAACTTAACAAACCCAATGTCTTAGATGACA
>CAYYMJ010000007.1:0-48016 GCA_964472855.1 uncultured Rhodobacterales bacterium
CAACTGACTTTTAATCAGTGGGTCGCAGGTTCGAATCCTGCACGGCTCACCACTGAAACTCGGGAAACCAAACGAAAAATCGCAAGGAGCTGCACCGGCAGTCTTGGCTTTTCAGACACCTGAGAACCGCCTGAACAGTCATCATGATCTGGCGGCGCGGCATCACCGTTTCTGATTTCTATTCCGCGCTCGGCGTGGACATTGAAAATGTATCGGGCGGATGGCGCGACCGACGTCGTCACAATGTCGGCTGACATCTTCAGAGGCTGGGAAACCCCGCCGGAAGAGTGACCGGGCGTGCGCTTGCAAACGCCATTGCCGCTCGGGCCGTGCGCGTCAGCCTTCGCACCGAGTGCTGAGCGCGTTCCAAGGCAAATTTCGTAGGAAATGCGACAAAATCGCCGCGCGATCAGCCGCTGGCTGAGGGAAACCCCGTGCCAAAACCGCGCCGGCTTTCTGGTTCATTCAATCATTTCAAGAGGTTGTGGTAGCGGAGGAGGGACTTGAACCCCCGACACGCGGATTATGATTCCGCTGCTCTAACCAACTGAGCTACTCCGCCAAGCCACGGGGGAGGTAAGGCAGCGCTTGGACCTCGTCAAGACGAATTTGCACCCGCGATCGGGGGTCGCTTCGCCGCGTCCCGCTTGCCTTGGGCCGGCCGGTCACTAGGTTGGGGCGGCAAGAATCAATCGGTGGTGACATGAGAATCCTTATCCTCGGGGCGTCCTATGGATCGCTGCTTTCGACCAAGCTGTTGATGGCGGGGCATGACGTGACGCTGGTCTGCCTGCCTGACGAGGCCGACCTGATCAACGCCGCCGGCACCACTGTCCGCATGACGCTGAGGGGCGAAGAGACGCCGCGCCTGATCGGCTCGGGCGATCAGCCGGGCGGGTTGAGCGCCCTGACCCCAGAGGCGGCCGACCCGGCGCGCTTCGACCTTGTGGCCCTTGCCATGCAGGAACCCCAGTTCGCGGCGCCCCCGGTGGCGGCGCTGCTGTCGCGCATCGCCGCCGCTGGCACCCCGGCCATGTCGATCATGAACATGCCGCCGCTGGCCTATCTGCGCCGCATCGCTGGTATCGACACCGCGGCGCTTGAACCCTGCTATGCCGCGCCGCGGGCATGGGACGGCTTTGACACCGACCGCTTTACCCTGTGCAGCCCCGATCCACAGGCCTATCGACCGCCCGAGGAGGGGCTGAACTTTCTGCATGTCGGCCTGCCGACCAATTTCAAGGCCGCCGCCTTTGGCGACGATGCCGCCACCGCCGTGCTGCGCCAGCTCGAGGCCGACATCTCGGCCGTGCGGCTTGATGGCAAGGACGTGCCGGTCAAGCTGCGGGTCCACGATTCGGTCTTCGTGCCGTTGGCCAAGTGGAGCATGCTGTTGACCGGCAACTACCGCGCCATCACCGCCGCGGGGCCGCGGTCGATCCGCGACGCGGTGCATTCCGACCTTGCCGCCTCGCGGGCCATCTATGAATGGGTCAACGAACTGGCGCGCAAGATGGGCGCCGACCCGGCCGACCAGGTGCCGTTCGAGAAATACGCCAATGCGGCGCTGGGGCTGCTGAACCCGTCATCCGCGGCCCGCGCCGTGTTCGCCGGGGCGCGCGACATCGAACGGGTGGACATGCTGGTGCAGTTGCTGGGCCGCCAGCATGGCATGACCAACGCCAACGTCGACGCCGGCATCACGGTGGTGAACGACAAGCTGGCCGCCAACCGGGCCTGAGCGGCGGGCGCCGGTTATTCCCGCGCCCGCAACACCCGGGCCGGACGCGCCGACAGCGGCCGCCAGGCGAACAACAGGCCGGCGGCCAGCGTCAGGCCGGCGCCGCCGGCAACGATCACGGCGGCCGATGTGCCGGCAAAGCGGAAATCGGTGTCCATCACAAAGCGGCTGACGGCCCAGCCGGCGGCACCACCGGCCACAACGGCAACCGCCCCGGCCGCCGCACCCAGCAGCGCCGCGCGCAGGGCAAAGCTCAGCAAGATGGTGCGCCGCTCGGCGCCCACCGTTTTCAGCACCGCCGCCTCGTAGGTGCGGCCACGCTGACCGGCCGCCGCCGCGCCAATCAGCACGGCACCGCCGGTGACCAGCGTCGCCAGCGCCCCCCAGGTGATTGCCGCGGCGATGCCACCCAGCAATTCGGCCACCCGGTCGATCGCGTCGCGCACCCGGATCGCGGTGATGTTGGGAAAGCGCCCCGCCAGATCGCGCAGGATCGGGCCTTCGGCGGCTTCGTCGGCATAGATGGTCGCGATGAACGTATGCGGTGCCGCCGACAACGCCGCGGGGTTCATCGTCAGGATAAAGCCGATGCCGGCGGTCGAGAAATCGACGTCGCGGAAACTGGTGATCTCGCCCTCGATGTCCCGGCCCAAGACGTTCAGGGTCAACCGGTCGCCCAGCCGCAGCCCCATCTCGGCACCCTCGGCCGCAGCAAAGCTGATCTGGGCCGGGCCGCTGTAATCCTCGGGCCACCACTGGCCGGCGGTCACCACGGTGCGGTCTGGCGGGGTTGCCGAATAGGTGATGCCACGATCGCCGCTCAGCACCCAGTGGTCACCGGCGACGGTGCGCGCGTCCTGCCCGTTGATACGGGTGATGATCCCGCGCAGCATCGGCGCGCTGTCGACGCGCTGAACGCCGGGGTCGCTGGTCAGACGCTCCAGAAAGCCCGGCATCTGGTCTTTCTGGATATCGACCATGAAATACGACGGCGCGACGTCGGGCAGTTCGCGCTGAATGGCCAGGCGCAGGTTGGTGTCGATCTGGCCAACCGCGGCCAGAACCGTCAGCCCAAGGCCCAGCGACAGCACGACCGAGGCGGCCTCGCCCCCCGGGCCGCCAACCGATCCCAGGGCCAGGCGCAGCGCCGGGCGCCCGGCGGCCAGGCGGCTGCGCGACAGCCGCCGCGCGCCGGCGCGCACCAGCCAGCCTGCCGCCAGCAAAGCCGCAAAGGCGCCGGCCGCGCCCGCCGCCGCCCACAATGTCAGCCGCGCCAGCCCGCTCAGCAGCGCCGCCGAGGTCACCAGCGCCGCCACCAGCCCGGCGATGGCCAGCAGGAACGGCAGCCGCGGCAGCCGCCGCCCTTGCCCCACGGCGCCCCGGAACAGCTGCGCGGCGCGAATATCCTCGGTCCGGGCCAACGGCCACAGGGTAAAGATCGCAGCCGCCAGCACGCCGTACAGCGCCGCTTCGGCCAGCGGCCGCAGATGCAGACCAAAGGCCGCCGGCACCGGCAGGCGTGCCTCGATCATCGGGGCCAGCAGCAAGGGCAGCGCCGTGCCCAGAACCAGCCCCAGCAGGATGCCCAGCGCCGCGAGGATTCCGACCTGCCAGGCATAGACCGCGAAAATGGTGGACCGGCCGGCGCCAAGGGTTTTCAGCGTGGCGATGGTTTCGGTCTTTTCCTCAAGATGCGCCCGCACCGCCGCCGCCACGCCGACACCGCCCACACCCAGACCGGCCAGCCCGGTCAGAACCAGAAACGCCGCCAGCCGGTCGACGAACTCTTGCAGCCCCGGTGCCCCGGCACGCCGGTCTTTCCAGCGATGCCCGGGGCCCAGACCTGCGGTGACTTGCCGTTCCGCCGCGGCCGGGTCCAGCCCCTCGGGCAGCTTCAGACGGTATTCCGTGTCATAAAGCGTGCCGGGCTGGATCAGCCCCGACGCCGCCAGATCGGCCGTGCGCACGATGGTGCGCGGACCCAGCGAAAACCCGCCGCCGGCGTCGTCGGGTTCGCGCAACAGCCGCGCGGTCAGAACGAATTCCTGCAGGCCCAGCCGGAACCTGTCGCCCGTATCCAGCCCCAGCCGGTCGGTCAGCACCCGGTCCATGACCGCGCCGGGAATGCCGTCGGCACCGGCCAGCGCATCGGCCAGCGGCAGCGGCGGGTCAAGCTGAACCGCGCCATAGATCGGATAGGCGCCGTCGACACCCTTGACCTGTGTCAGCCCGCGTTCGCTGGTGCCGTCGCGGTCGACCACCGCCATCGAGCGGAAATCGACGATCTCGGACACATCCGTCGCCAGCCCGTCCAGCAGCGCCCGCTCGTCGGGGGTGGCAAAGCGATAGGTCAGTTCCACCGCCGCGTCACCGCCCAGCAAAACCGCGCCTTCGCGGGCGATGCCTTGCGAGATGCTTTCGCGCACCATGCCCACGGCGGTGATCGCCATGATGCCCAGCGACAGACAGGCCAGGAACACCCGAAACCCCCGGATGCCGCCGCGCAATTCGCGCCGGGCAATGCGCCATGCGACCGTGGTCATTCGGCCGCCTCGGCGGCGGCGGCAAGCTGGCCATCGTCAAGCCGGATCACCCGGTCGCAGCGCGCCGCAAGCTCGGGCGCGTGGGTCACAAGGATCAGCGTCGCGCCGTGCCGGTCGCGCAGGCCGAACAGCAGGTCCATGATCGCCTGCCCGGTGGCGCCGTCCAGGTTGCCCGTGGGCTCGTCGGCCAACAGCAGCTTGGGGCGCGGCGCGGCGGCGCGGGCCAGCGCCACGCGCTGCTGTTCGCCCCCCGACAGTTGGGCCGGGTAATGCTCGGCCCGGTCGGCCAGCGACATGGCGTCCAGTTCGGCGCGGGCACGGTCGAAGGCGTCGGCGTGACCGGCAAGCTCGAGCGGGGTCGCGACATTTTCCAGCGCGGTCATGGTCGGAATCAGGTGGAATGACTGGAACACCACCCCCATATTCTGACGGCGAAACCGGGCCAGCGCGTCTTCTCCCATTGCCGTGAGGTCCTGCCCCAGAACGTTGACTTCGCCGCCCGTGGCGCGGTCAAGTCCCGCCATCAGCATCAGGAGTGACGATTTGCCAGACCCGCTTGGACCCACCAGCCCGACCGTTTCTTCGCGGGCGACCTCAAGCGAGATGCCCTTGAGAATTTCGACCCGCCCGGCGTTGCCCATCAGCGACAGGCGCGCATCCTTCAATTGCAGGATCGTATCGGCCATGGCGCGTCTCCGGTTCGGGCTCTGGTCGGCATATGGCGCAATTGCCCGCCTGTGCAAGACCGTGCCCGGCGCGGCCATGGCCATTTTGCTGGCCACGCTGCCACTGCGGGCCGAAACGGTGACCATCGCCGCGCTGGGCGACAGCCTGACCCAGGGCTATGGCCTGCCGGCCGAGGATGGGTTCGTGCCGACGCTGCAACGCTGGCTGACCGGGCGTGGCCATGACGTGCATGTGCTGAATGCCGGCGTTTCCGGCGACACGACGGCCGGCGGGCTGTCGCGGGTCGACTGGACCCTGACGCCGGATGTGCGCGCCATGATCGTGACCCTTGGCGGCAACGATTTCCTGCGTGGCATCGACCCGGCGGCCAGCCGGGCCAACCTTGCCGGCATTCTGTCGCGCAGCGCCGAACTGGGCGTGCCGGTGCTGTTGGCCGGCATGGCGGCGCCGGGCAACTTCGGCCCGGCCTACAAGGCCGAGTTCGATGCGATGTATCCGGCGCTGGCCGCGCAGTTCGGCACCGGTTTCGCGCCCAGCTTTCTGGCCGGGCTGGAAGTGCTGGGCGACCGCAACCGCGTGCTGGCCGAGTATCTGCAGGCCGACGGGCTGCATCCGAACGCGGCCGGCGTGGTTTTGGTCGTCGACGCGCTGGGGCCCTATGTCGAGGCGCTGCTGGACCGGATCGCCGATTGAGATTTGATTCCCGTCCCGCGCCCGCGTATCGACCATGGGCGACAGGAGTGTTCGATGGACATCATTGCTGAACTGAACGCCGCAATCGGCGCGCGTCACGTGGTCACCGGGTCGGATTGCGAACGTTTTGCCAACGACTTCACCGGCAAATACAAGGCCCAGCCGCTGGCGGTGGCGCGTCCGGGCTCGACCGCCGAAGTGTCGGCCTGCGTCAGGATCGCCGCCGCGGCGGCGGTGCCGGTTGTGGCCATATCGGGCAACACCGGGCTGAACGGGGGGTCGCACGCGCCGGGCCAGCTGATGATCTCGCTCGGCCGGCTGAACCGGGTGCCCGAGGTTCGTCCGGCCGCCCGGCTGGCGGTAGTCGATGCCG
Source organism: uncultured Rhodobacterales bacterium (assembly GCA_964472855.1). Classification (GTDB taxonomy): domain Bacteria; phylum Pseudomonadota; class Alphaproteobacteria; order Rhodobacterales; family Rhodobacteraceae; genus Tranquillimonas. The sequence goes on from CAYYMJ010000007.1 coordinate 6,038, forward strand.
GGGTGATCCTGTCGTCGCTGCATGACGCCGCCGACGCACAGGACCTGATCTTTCCCATGTCTTTCGGCGCCCGCGGGTCCTGCATGATCGGCGGGATGCTGTCCACCAATGCCGGCGGGTCGAACGTGCTGCGCTATGGCAATTCGCGCGACCTGTGCCTTGGGGTCGAGGTCGTGCTGCCCGACGGGCGCGTCCTGAACCTGATGAGCCAGCTTCACAAGGACAACACCGGCTACGACCTGCGCGACCTGTTCATCGGGGCCGAGGGCACGCTGGGCATCATCACCGCCGCGGTGCTGAAACTGTTCCCCAAACCCCGCGCCTATGCCACTGCAACCGTCGCCGTGCGCGATCTGCCGGTGGCGCTGGACATGCTGAACGATCTGCAAGAGGCCACCGCCGGCGGGGTCGAGGCCTTTGAATACATGCCCGGCAACTATCTGCAGGCCTACGCCCGGCACTTTCCCGACCGCAAGCAGCCATTCGAGCGCAGCTATCCCACCAACCTGCTGGTCGAGGTCGGGGCCACGGCGGCGCGCGACGCGACGCCCAATTCCGACGGCTCGATCCCGGTGCAGAATTACCTCGAGGCTGTGCTGGCCCGCATGATCGACGATGGCCGGGTGCTGGACGCGGTTGTTGCACGCTCTGACGCCCAGCGGCGCGAGATGTGGCACCGCCGCGAAGCCGCGGGCGAGCTGACCTATGCCGACGGCCCGGCGGTTCTGACTGACGTGTCGGTGCCGCTGGACCGGGTGCCCGAATTCCTTGACCGGGCCCGCAAGCTGATGAACCGGCTCGAGCCGGGTGCCGACGACATCACCGTGTCGCATCTTGGCGACGGCAACGTGCATTTCGCCGTGGTCCTGACCCGCAACGACCCCGGCATCTACGACACCATCCTTGAAGGCGTGGAAGACATCGCGCTGGATCTTGCCGGCAGTTTTTCGGCCGAACACGGCATCGGCCTGTCGAAACTGGGCAGCATGCGGCGGCGCAAGGATCCGCTGGCGTTGGAGATCATGGGAACGCTCAAGGCCGCGCTCGACCCGCAGAACCTGATGAACCCGGGGAAGGTTCTGCCCTGATCCCCCAAGGTCTGCGCCCGTTCCTGACCGACCCGTCGCTGCGGCTGATCGGGCTGTCCATGGTGGCCATGGCCAGCTTTTTCGCGTCGATCGCGCCCTACCAGTCGCTGATTGCCGTCAAGGGTTTCGGCATTTCCGAGCGCGGCTTTGCCACGATCTTCGTGCTGGGCGCGCTGTTTTCGCTGGCCGCCAGCACCTTCGTAGGCGTCATCACCGACCGCACGGGCCGGCGGCGCAATGCGGCGCGGCTGGCGGCGGCGGCCGGGCTGGTGGGTGCTTTGGCGGTGGCCCTGCTGCCAAGCCCGGGCGCCTATGTTGTTGCCCACGTCCTGCTGTTCCCGATCGGCGGCACGCTGTTCGGGCAGTTGTTCGCGCTGTCGCGGCTGGCCTCGTCGGGGCTGCCGCGTGCGCAGGCCATATCCGTCCCGCCGGCGTTGCGGGCGCTGTTTGCCGTGCCCTTCGTGGTGATCCTGCCGCTGTGGGCCGCCGCCTTTCGGGCCGGGGCCGACCTGCTGAGCATTTACGTCTTCTGCACCGTTGCATCGACCGTGACGCTGGCCATCTTTCTGCTGGCCTGGCCGCGCGACGGACAAACCCGCTGGTCCGACCCCGGCTCGGGCATGTCGCTGCGCCAGTCGCTGGCCGAACTGGCCGCGCCACGGGTTCTGCTGCGGGTGGTGCTGATCTCGACCATCCTGGCCGCGACCATGCTTTACATGATCGCGATGGGGCTGGTGATCACCGCCGCGCCGGGGCGCGACAATGCCGACGTGGCCCTGTTCGCGGCCATCGTCGTGGCCTTCGAGATCCCGATGATGATGGTCGCGGGGCGCCTTGCGCTGCGGCTGGGGCATACCGGCGCCATCCTTGCCGCCGCCGCGGTCTATGCCCTGTTCATGCTGCTGTTTCCCCATGTCGCCGGCAGCTGGGCTCTGTGGCTGCTGGCGCCGGTCGCCGGTGCCTCGGCCGGGGTGGTCCTGTCGCTGCCCATGGGATATCTGCAAGAGCTTCTGGCCGACCGGCCCGGCGCCGGCGGATCGCTGATTGCCTATGTCAATTTCGGCGCGCAACTGGTGGCGGCCGGCCTGTTTTCGGCCGGGCTGGCGCTGGGCGGTCACGCGATGATCGGCCTGCTTGGCGGGCTGGTGCCGCTGGGCGCCGCCGCGCTGCTTTGGCAGATGGACCGGGGCGCCGGGCCCGGGCCGCTGACCGGGCAACACCAACGGCCATAAATACTAACCATTTGTCCTTTGCTTCGCCGGTCCGCCTGCCCGGCTTTGCCAAAGGCAAACCTGCGGTTTGTCGGTGGTCGCATTCGCGCCCCCGTTTTGCCAAAGGCCAACCTGCGGTTTGTCGGTGGTCGCATGCCTCGGCCACCATGAGTAACCGCCAAGGGCCCTTGGGATAGCTAATCGAAAAATCCGGCGCCGGCCTGGCCCAGCAGATCGGCCGCAAGGTCGCGCCCCATCTCGGCACCGTCGCCGATGGCGCCGGCCCGCTGGCCTGCATGGCATTGCGCGCCATCGGGCCGCAGGATCTCGCCGCGCAGACGCAATCCGCCGCCGGTGAACTCGGCCAGCCCGGCAATCGGGGTCTGGCACGAGCCGTCGAGCCGCGCCAGAAAGGCGCGCTCGGCCGCCAGTTGCGCCGCCGCCTCGACATCGTGAATGGCCGCCAGCATCTCGGCCACGCGGCTGTCGGTGCCGCGCCGCTCGATCCCGATGACCCCTTGCGCCACCGCCGGCAGCATGTCGTCCGGCGACACCGCGCAGCGCGGCACGTCATCCATGCCCAGCCGGTTCAGCCCGGCCATGGCCAGAAAGGTCGCCTGCGCCACCCCCTCGGACAGCTTGCGCATCCGCGTCTGCACGTTGCCGCGAAACTCGACGATTGCCAGGTCGGGCCGCCGGTGCAGCACCTGCGCCCGGCGCCGCAGGCTGGACGTGCCCACCACCGAACCCGGCTGAAGCGCCGACAGCGCCAGCGCGCCCGGATGCACCAAGGCATCGCGCGGGTCCTCGCGCGGCAGGTAACAGTCCAGCACCAGCCCGTCGGGCTGGTCTACCGGCATGTCCTTCATCGAATGCACGGCGATATCGATGCCACCGTCCAGCAACGCCGCCTCGATCTCGCGGGTAAACAGCCCCTTGCCGCCGATCTCTTTCAGGGGCCGGTCCTGCACCTTGTCGCCGGTGGTGCGAATAACGACGATCTCGAACGCCGCCGTCTCCAGCGTCCAGGCCGATGCCAGCCGGTCACGGGTTTCGTGGGCCTGTGCCAGCGCCAGTGGCGAGCCTCGGGTGCCAATGCGGAACGGAGACTTGGGGTCGGGTCGCAAGGAAGCCATGGCCCCGCTTAGCCTCTGCACCGGCCACCGGCAAGCGCCCCGCCTTGACATTCGCGCGCTTGCGCGAAACCACCGCAACCGCATGAAGGAGAGCGAAATGAAAAAGCTGTTGCGGGCACTGGCCGGCGAAACCCAGGCCACTCCGCCGGTGTGGATGATGCGGCAGGCTGGCCGCTATCTGCCCGAATACCGGGCAACACGCGCCAGGGCCGGCGATTTCCTGTCGCTCTGCTACACGCCCGACCTCGCGGCCGAGGTCACGCTGCAACCCATCCGCCGGTTTGGCTTTGACGCCGCCATCCTGTTTGCCGATATCCTGCTGGTCCCCCAGGCGCTGGGCGCCAGGCTGTGGTTCGAAACCGGCGAGGGCCCGCGCCTGTCAACGGTCACGACCAAGGCCGACCTTGCCGCCCTGGCACCCGCCGAGGCAATCCACGATACGCTGGCACCGATCTACGAAACCGTGGGCATCGTTGCCCGGGAACTGCCCGCCAACACCACGCTGATCGGCTTTGCCGGCGCGCCGTGGACGGTGGCAACCTATATGATCGCCGGGCGCGGCACCCCGGCACAGGAACCCGCCCACGCGCTCAAGGCCGAAAACCGCGCCCTGTTCACCGCGCTGATCGACCGCATCACCGAGGCGACGATCCTGTATCTCTCGCGCCAGATCGAGGCCGGCGCCGAAGTGGTCAAGCTGTTCGACAGCTGGGCCGGATCGCTGAACGGTGCCGATTTCGACGCTTTCGCGCTGGCCCCGACACGCCGCATCATCGCCGCCCTGAAAGACCGCCATCCGCAGGTTCCCGTCATCGCCTTCCCACGCGGCGCCGGCGACCGCTTTGCCGGCTTTGCCCGCGCCAGCGGCGCCGATTGCGTCGCGCTCGACCAGGGGGTCGGCGCCGACTGGGCGGCGCGCAACGTCCAGACCGACGGCTGCGTGCAGGGCAACCTCGACCCGGCGCTGCTGGTCAGCGGCGGTCAGGCGCTGATCGACGAAACCCGCCGCGTCCGCGACGCCCTTGCCGGCGGGCCGCACATCTTCAACCTCGGGCACGGCATCACACCCGACGCCAGCCCCGACAACGTGGCCACGATGGTCGCGGCACTGCGTGGCTGACCAGCCAGCCATCCGGCCGGCCACGGCACGAAACACCGTGGCTCACGGCCAACTGGCCAGCGGCGGCAGGCTCATCAGAACCGCGTCGGCATCATGCCCGGTCTCCAGCCCGAATTTCGTGCCCCGGTCATAGACAAGGTTGTATTCGGCATAAAGCCCACGGTGCGCCAACTGCACCGCGCGGTCGGCCGCGGTCCAGGCCGTCTCGCGCCGCCGCTCGGCCAGCGGCAGAAAGGCCGGCAGAAATGCGCGGCCAACGTCGCGGGTCAGGGCAAGATCGGCGTCCCAGTCGCCGCTGTTCAGATCGTCAAAGAATATGCCGCCAACGCCACGAGCCCGCTGGCGGTGCGGCACATAGAAATAGTCATCGGCCCAGGCCTTGAACCGGTCGTAGACGTCGTCGCCATGAGGTGCACAGGCCCGGCGCAACACGTCGTGGAAATGCGCCGTGTCCTCGGCATATTCCAGCGCCGGGTTCAGATCGGTGCCGCCGCCGAACCACCAGCCATGCGGTGTCCAGAACATGCGGGTGTTCATGTGCACCGCTGGCACATGCGGGTTGCGCATATGCGCCACCAGCGAAATGCCGCTGGCCCAGAACCGTGGATCATCGGCCATGCCGGGCAGCCCCTTGCGCGCCGCCATCGCGGCCTGCGCCTTTTCACCCAACCGCCCGTGCACGGTCGACACGTTGACGCCCACCTTCTCGAACATCCGCCCGCCGCGCATCACGCTCATCAACCCGCCGCCGGCCTCGGCGCCGTCCTCGGCCGCCCGCCGCGTCTGCCGCAGCTCGAAATGCCCCGGCACGATCCCGTCGGCCCCGGCCGCCGGCCCGGCCTCCAGAGCCTCGAAAGCCGCGACAATCTCGTCGCGCAAGGCGCGGAACCAGCCCGCGACCCGGCCCTTGCGATCGTCAGTTACGGTCATCTTTTCTGATCCCCAACATCATCTTGGTGGCAAATATCCTCCCCGAAGGGCCGTCCCGTCAAAGGCCCTGCGCGCGGCCTAATGCGCGGCGACGTCCACCAGGTCCAGCAACGACCGCCCGCCGTCGATGGTCAGGATCTCGCCGGTCACAAAGGCCGACGCGTCCGAGGCCAGGAACTGCGCGGCGCCGGCCAGCTCGCGCGCGTCGGCGATGCGCCGCAGAGGCGTCGCGTCGATGATGTCCTCGCGCACGGCGGTGTGGTCCTTCAGCGACCGGCGCAGGCTTGACGACATGACCGACCCGAAGGCAATCGCGTTCACCCTGATCCGATGCGGCGCCAGCGCCACCGCCAGCGACCGCGTCGCCTGATCCTGCGCGGCGGTCGATACCGAATAGGCCAGCAGGTCGGGCAAGGTGCGCCGGGCAGCGATCGACGACAGATTGATGATCGACCCGACGCTGCCCTCGTCCTGCCCGTCGTCTTCGGCCTGCCGGATCATGCGCCGCGCGAACATGCGGCTGATCTTCAGCGCCGCCAGCAGGTTCTGATCCAGCAGCGTTTCCAGCGACCGGTCGTCGGGATCCAGCGGATCGGTGGTCACGATCTGCCGCGAGGCATTGACCAGAATGTCCACCCGGTCGAACGCGTCAATGGTGGCCGACAAAAGGTTGGCCACCGCCAGTTTCTCGCGCAGGTCGCCGGCAAACACCCGGGACGAGCCGTTGTCTTTGCTCAGATCGCCCAGTTCGGCGACCAGCCGCGCCTCGTCCATGTCGGCAAACACGACATTGGCCCCGTGTTCGACAAAATGCCGGGCAATGGCCAGCCCGACACCATTGGCGGCGCCGGTGACAACGGCGGTCTTGCCCGCGATCGAAAAGGACATTCGGTCTCCCCCTTGGCGTCAGCGGCGCCGGCGCGGGCGCCGCGCCTTGGTGAGCCGGAAGGCAGCGTTGCCGCCGATCTCGGTCACCTCGGCAAATGCCTCTTCCAGCGCCGCTTCATAAGGCAAATGCCGGTTTGCCACCAGCCACAGCGTGCCCTTGGGCGCCAACGCGCGCGCCGCCGCCGCGATGAAGCCGCGGCCAAGGTCGGGGTCGGGGCGGCGGGTCTGGTGAAACGGCGGGTTGCACAGCACATGGTCGCAGGGCGCGGGCGGCTGCCAGCGGGTCACGTCGGCCCAGTGAAACCGGGCCCGGGCGTCGGTGACATTACGGCGCGCGCAGTCCAGCGCCACATGGTCGGCGTCGACAAGGTGGCACTCGGTGACCGCCCCGCTCTGCAGGCAGGTCGCGGCCAGAAACCCCCAGCCGCTGCCCAGGTCGGCAACGCGCCCGCCCAGGTCACCCGGCAGCGCCCCGGCCAGCAGGGCCGAGCCGGCATCGACACCATCGGCGGAAAACACCCCCGGCGCTGTCCAGTAACCGGCGGGGTTCTGCACCATGCCCGGCGCCCGGCCCGGCACGCCGGCCATGTCGACCAGCAGGATGCGCCCGTGGGCCTTCGAGATCGCCCCCTCCAGCGCACCGAGTTTCTTCAACTCGGCCCGAATACCGTCAACCCCGTCGGTGCGCGCGCCGTCCACAACCACCCGCCCGCCGGTCAGCGCCGCGGCCGCCGCGATGTCGGCGCGGGCGGCATCGCGGGCACGGGGCAGGCAGACGATGGCCTGCGGCACCGGGCCAGGCAGCGCCGTGACAACGGCAAATCCGCGCGCGGCCAGCGCGTCGTGGTCGGGACGGAACCGCTGAACCATGGTCAGCCGCGCCGGGTCGATCCCGGGAAAATCGTCGTCACCCCGGGCCCCGAAAACGGCGATCGGCCCTTCACCGGCCAGCCAGTCCGCGTCCAGCGCCAGCGGCAAGCGGTCAGCCAGCATCGCGGGCGCTATTCCTTTTCCATGGTGCATTGCAGCGGATGCTGATGGCGCCGGGCAAAATCCATCACCTGCGCCACCTTGGTCTCGGCCACCTCGAACGAAAACACCCCCACCACCGCCACGCCCTTCTTGTGCACGGTCAACATCAGTTCGAACGCCTGCGCGTGGGTCATGCCAAAGAACCGCTCGAGCACATGCACGACGAACTCCATCGGCGTGAAATCGTCATTCAGGATCAGAATCTTGTACAGCGGCGGGCGCTGTGTCTTCTTGCGGGTCTCAAGAATGACCCCGGCATCGCCGTCCGACGGCGTGTCCGGATCGGACATGGCAATTTCAGGAAAGCTCACTGGATTTCGCAACCGTTTGAATCTGCTGTCTGGCGCGGCGTAGACATCACTATATATTCCGGCAGGTGCCGCTGAAAACCCGTATATCGTCAAAAGGCAACAAGATGCCCAGTCTGACAACGATCGCCTTCGATGCCGACGACACCTTGTGGCATAACGAGGCGTTCTTCAAGCTGACCCAGGACCGCTTTGCCGCCCTTCTGGCCGACCATGCCGACAGCGCCCAGCTTGGCGCGCGCCTGATCGCGGCCGAGCGGCGCAACATCGGCCACTACGGCTTTGGCATCAAGGGCTTCATGCTGTCGATGATCGAAACCGCCATCGAGGCCACCGATGGCCGGGTTCCCGCCAGTGTCATCGGGCAGATCATCGCCGCCGGGCAGGACATGCTGCGCCACCCGGTCGAACTTTTGCCCGGCGCGCGCGAAACCGTGCAGTGGGCCGCCGCCAACTTCCGGGTCCTGCTGGTGACCAAGGGCGACCTGCTGGACCAAGAGCGGAAACTGGCCCAGTCCGGGCTGGGCGATCTGTTCGACGCGGTCGAGATCGTGTCCCACAAGACCGCCGCCGTCTATACCCGCGTCTTCGACCGCCACGGCCACGGGGCCGGCGCGGCGATGATGGTCGGGAATTCGCTGAAATCCGACGTCCTGCCGGCGCTTGCCGCAGGGGCCTGGGGCGTTTTCGTGCCGCATGACCTGCACTGGGATCTGGAACATGCCGAGCCCCCGGATGCACACGCCCGATATCACCAGGTGACCGACCTCGCCGGCCTGCCCGGGCTGGTGACCAGCCTGCTTTGAGACCGCCGCGATCACCTGTTGGAAACCCTTGAATCAACGGGTTTTCCTGACGCAAACCCTGTGCTAGGCTTCCAAAAATCCGGACCGGGCGCCTGCAAGACCCGGCTGGTGACGAGGCAGTAAAGGGCGGCAATCGTGGTATTGCTATTGGTACGGCGCCTGTCCGGCGCCCTGCGTGTTGTGATTGTTGCGGCCCTTCTCGCGCTGGGGGCCGTCGCCGTTGCCGCGGCGCCTTATGCCGCCATGGTGATCGACGCCCGCACCGGCGAGGTCCTGCATTCGCGCAACGCCGACGCGCGCCTGCACCCGGCATCGCTGACCAAGATGATGACCCTCTACATCGCCTTCCAGGCCGTCGAGCATGGCGAGATCTCGCTTGACGACATGGTGCGCGTAACGGCCAGGGCCGCGGCCGAGCCACCGTCGAAACTGGGCCTCAGGGCCGGCCAGCAGATCAAGCTGCGCTACCTGATCCGGGCCGCGGCGGTCAAATCCGCCAACGACGCCGCCACCGCCATCGGCGAGGCCATATCGGGAAGCGAGGCCGCCTTTGCCCGCCGCATGAACCGGACAGCGGCCGCGCTGGGCATGACCCGCACCCGGTTCAAGAACGCCAACGGTCTGACCGAGACCGGCCACCTGTCGACCGCCCGCGACATGACCACGCTGGGACGGCACCTGTTCTATGACTATCCGCAATATTACAATCTCTTCTCGCGCACCAGAACCGACGCCGGCATCCGCGAGGTATCCAACACCAACCGCAAGCTGCTGGCCGCCTATCGCGGCGCCGACGGCATCAAGACCGGCTATACCCGCGCCGCCGGGTTCAACCTTGTCGCCTCGGCCCAGCGCGGCGGCAAGCGCATCATCGCCACCGTGTTCGGCGGCCGGTCGTCGGCCAGCCGCAACGCCCGGGTGGCCGAGCTTCTGGACATGGGGTTCGAACGCGCACCCGCCCGGGTGGCCGAGCGGCGGCCGCAACCCCCGCCCTACGGGGCGCCGGGCACGGCCGGGCGCACGATCCGGCTGGTGACCGCAATCGCCAAATCGCCGCGCCCGCAGCCGCGCCCCGGGGCGGCGGCCGTCGCCGTGGCCGCAGCGGCGCCCCGGGCCGAGCCCGAACCAAGCGGCCCGCGCGTCGTGACCCGCGTGTCCACCTCGGGCGGGCGGGAATGGGGCATCAATGTCGGCAGCTTCGGCACCGCCTACCAGGCCGAGCGCGTGCTGCTGCAAACCGCCCTGATGGAGCTTGGGACACTCGACGAAGCCCTGCGCAAGGTCGTGGTCCGGGCCGGCGCCTATGATGCGAATTTCGTCGGCCTGTCACCCGATACGGCGCAACTGGCCTGCCAGCGGCTTGCGGCGCGGGCCGTCGACTGCCTGGTGTTCGGCCCGGGCTGACCGCGCCACGCGGCGCATTTCACTGTTCCAAAAATACTTGAACATGACGCTGCCATGCACGGGACAGCCGTCTGTCATGGCGACAGCCCCGCCAAGGGCGTCTCTCGCGCCGGCGCGGCGCAATCCTCAGGCGGCGCTCAGATCAAAGGCCGCGGCCATCAGCTGGCGGGTATATTCGGTCGCCGGGTTCTCGAAGATCGCCTCGGCCGGCCCGGCCTCGACCACGTCACCGCGCTGCATGACCATCACCTTGTGCGACAGCGCCCGCACAACCTTCAGGTCGTGGCTGATGAACAGATAGGCCAGCTGGTATTTCTGCTGCAGGTCGCGCAACAGCTTCACGATCTGCACCTGCACCGTCATGTCCAGCGCGCTTGTCGGCTCGTCCAGCACCAGCAGGCGCGGCTTCAGAATCATGGCCCGGGCAATAGCGATGCGCTGGCGCTGGCCGCCGGAAAACTCGTGCGGATAGCGATGCATCGTCGCCGGGTCCAGCCCGACCTCGGCCATGATGCCGGCCACCATCTCGCGCCGGTTCTGCCCGGGCTCCAGCCCGTGCACTGTCAGGCCCTCGGCGATGATCTCTTCCGCCGTCATCCGCGGGCTGAGCGAGCCATACGGGTCCTGAAACACGATCTGCATGTCCGACCGCAGCCGCCGCAGCCGCCCCGACTTCCACCCCTGGATGTCGTCGCCCAGAAACAGCACCCGCCCCTGCGACGAGATCAGGCGCATGATCGCCAGCGCCAGCGTCGTCTTGCCCGACCCGCTTTCGCCAACGATACCCACGGTTTCGCCGGCGCGCACCCGCAGCGACGCATCGTTGACCGCCTTCACATAGCCGACATTGCGCCGCAGCAGGCCGCGCAGGATCGGGAACCAGATCTTCAGGTTGGCGGTTTCGGCCACCACGGCGGCATTGTCAGGCACCGGTGCCGGGCCGCCGGTGCTTTCGGCGCCAAGCAGCTTTTTGGTATAATCATGTTGGGGATCGCGAAAGATATCCTCGGTCGTCCCCTGTTCGACGATCTCGCCGTCCTTCATCACGCAGACCCGGTCGGCGATGCGGCGCACGATGCCAAGATCGTGGGTGATGAACAGCATCGACATGCCCTCGGCGCGCTTCAGTTCGGCCAGCAGCTCCAGAATCTGCGCCTGAATGGTCACGTCCAGCGCCGTCGTCGGCTCGTCCGCGATCAGCAGGTCGGGCCCGTTGGCCAGAGCCATGGCAATCATGACCCGCTGCCGCTGTCCGCCCGACAACTGGTGCGGATAGTCCTTCAGTCGGCTTTCGGCATCATGGATACCGACCTTGATCAAAAGCTCGATAACCCGCCGGTGCGCGGCCGCGCCGCTTAGCCCCTGGTGCAGCGCCAGCGATTCCGCCAACTGCTTTTCCAGCGTGTGCAGCGGGTTGAGCGACGTCATCGGCTCTTGAAAGATAAAGCTGATGTCGTTGCCGCGCACCCGGCGCAATTCGGCCTCGTCAGCGCCGACCATCTGCGCGCCGCGATAGGTGATCGCCCCCTCGACCCGGGCGCTGTCGGGCAACAGTGACACCGTCGACAGCGCGGTCACCGATTTGCCCGACCCGCTTTCGCCGACCAGTGCCACCGTCTCGCCGGCGTCGATGTGGAAATCGACGTTGCGCACCGCGGCCATGCTGGCGCCGTCCTGCCGGAAACTGACGGTCAGGTTGGAAACGTCGAGGATGCGGGTCATTGAAAGGTTTTCCTCGGGTCGAAGGCATCGCGCACGCCTTCGAAGATGAACACCAGCAGCGACAGCATGATCGCGAAGGTGAAAAAGGCGGTAAAGGCCAGCCACGGCGCCTGCAGGTTCTGCTTGGCCTGCAAGGTCAGTTCACCCAGCGACGGCGCCGACGACGGCAGCCCGAAACCAAGGAAGTCAAGCGAGGCCAGCGTGCCGATGGTGCCGGTGATGATGAAGGGCAGCAGCGTGACCGTCGCCACCATGGCATTGGGCAACATGTGCCGCATCATGATGGTCCAGTTCGACACGCCCAAGGCCCGCGCCGCGCGCACATATTCGAAATTGCGGGCCCGCAGAAACTCGGCCCGGACCACGCCCACCAGTGCCGGCCAGCCGAACAGCACGGTCACAAAGACCAGCAGCCAGAAGCTTCGCCCGAGGATCGCGAACAGGATGATGATGACATAAAGCGACGGGGTCGAGCCCCAGATCTCCAGCGCGCGCTGAAAGATCAAGTCCAGCCAACCCCCGAAATATCCCTGCGCCGCCCCGGCAAGAATACCGATGGCCGACGTCAGCACTGTCACGATGATCGTGAAATAAATCGACAGCCGGAAACCGTAGATCACCCGCGCCACCACATCGCGCGAGGTATCGTCGGTGCCCAGCAGGTTCTGCGCGCTGGGCGGTCCCGGCGCCACGCCGCCGGTATCGACGATGGTGTCAAACCGATAGCGGATCGGCGGCCACAACAGCCAGCCCTGCGCGACAGCTTGGCCGTTGACCACCCCGGTTTCGGCCTGCGCCATCACGCCAACCGGGTCATCGAAACATTCCTGGCGCCCGCCCGAGCGGATCAGGCATTCGACTTCGGGGTCGCTGTAAACCGCCTCGGACCGGAAATCGCCGCCAAAGGCGGTTTCCGGGTAGAAAGCGAACACCGGCATGTAAAGGCCGCCGTCGTATTTCAGCAAGATGGGCTTGTCGTTGGCGATAAACTCGGCCAGCAGCGTCAGCCCGAAGATCACCGCGAAGATGATCAGCGACCAATAGGCCCGGCGGTTGCGCTTGAAATTACGCCAGCGGCGCTGGTTCAGCGGGCTCAGCCAGGGGCGCCGGCGACGCCGGGCGTCGGCCGGTTGCGGGGCTTCGGTGACCTCGGGAAGATGCTCTTCAGCCAGCGCCATGGCTCAGGTCTCCCGGGTTTCAAAGTCGATGCGCGGATCGACGAAGACATACATCATGTCCGACAGGATACCGATCACCAGCCCCACAAGGCCGAAGAAGAACAGCGTGCCGAAGATCACCGGATAGTCGCGCTGCAGCGCCGCCTCGAACCCCAGCCGGCCCAGCCCGTCCAGCGAGAAGATGGTTTCGATGATCAGCGACCCGCCGAAGAAGACCGAGATGAAGACCGCCGGAAATCCGGCAATGACGATCAGCATGGCGTTGCGGAACACGTGGCCGTAAAGGATGCGCCCCTCGGGCAGGCCCTTGGCCCGTGCCGTCACCACATACTGTTTCTTGATCTCGTCGAGAAAGCTGTTCTTGGTCAGCAGCGTCAGGGTGGCAAAGCCCGCGATCGACGAGGCGATGATCGGCAGCGCGATGTGCCAGAAATAGTCGGCGGCCTTGCCGATCAGCGACAGGTCAGCCCAGTTGTCGGACGTCAGCCCCCTGAGCGGGAATATCTGGAAATACGACCCCCCCGCCAGCAGCACCAGCAGCAGGATCGCGAACAGGAAACCGGGAATGGCGTAGGCCACGATGATCAGGGCCGAGGTCCAGGTGTCAAAACCCGACCCGTCGCGCACCGCCTTGCGAATGCCCAGCGGGATCGACACGATATAGGCGATGATGGTCGACCACAGCCCCAGCGTGATCGACACGGGCATTTTTTCGATCACCAGATCGACCACGCTGATCGAGCGGAAATAGCTCTCTCCGAAATCAAAGCGCATGTAGTTCCACATCATGTTGAGGAACCGTTCCAGCGGCGGCTTGTCAAAGCCGAACTCCTGCTCAAGCTCTTTGATGAAATCCTCGGGCAGGCCGCGCGACCCGATATAGCTTTCGTTGGTTCCTTCGATGGTTTCCGAACCGCCGCCGGCGATGGTTTCGAAGACGTCGCCCTGGCCCTCCATCTGGGCCAGGATCTGTTCGATGGGGCCGCCCGGAACGAACTGGGTGAGAGTGAAGTTGATGACCATGATGCCCAGAAGGGTCGGGATCACCAGCAACAGCCGTCTGAGAATGTAGGCTCCCACGCCGGTTCGCTCCTTTCTGCGCGCCTATTTCAGCGCGCCAGCCTCGCGAAGCGCCGCACCGGCGTCTTCGTCATACCACCAGAAAGACGTCGCCCCCAACGAGAAGGGCGGCAGGTTTTCGGGATAGCGATACTGGTCGTAATAGGCGACGGTGTGCACATCCTTGAACCACTGCTGCACCCAGAAGCCTTCGGCGCGCAGAACGCGGTCCAGCGCATGGGTGGCGGTCGTGACGTCTTCCAGCGACGTAGCGTCGATCACCGCCGTGACCAGCCGGTCGACGGCCGGATTCTGCAGCCCCATCAGGTTGCGCGAACTGTCGGCGGCGGTCGAGCTGTCATACCACTGGCGCAGTCCGACGCCCGGTTCGAACCCCATCGAGAATGTGTGGTTCACCAGATCGTATTTGGCGGCCCGGCGCCGTTCGATATATTGCGAGATGTCGACCCGCTCCAGCTTGGCGTCGATGCCGATATTCTGCAGATTTTCGATATAGGGGTTGATGATCCGGTCAAAGGCCGGGCTGAAGGACAGGATCGTCAGGGTCAGCGGCTCGCCATCCTTCGACCGCATGCCGTCGTCACCGGCCACCCAGCCGGCTTCGTCCAGCAACGCGTTGGCCTTGCGGCGCATGGCCCGGGCCGGCAGGTTCTGCCCGGCCTCGTTGACAGGCGCCATCACCGCGTCGTCGGTCAGGATCGCGGCATCCAGCAGACCTTCGTCGACCAGCGGCTGCAACAGGGCGGTTTCGCCGGCGCCGGGGGCTCCGGTCGCTTCCAGCGCCGAGTTTTCCCAGAAGGAATTGACGCGCTCGTAAAGCCCGAAGAACAGCGTGTCGTTGGACCATTCGAAGTTGAACATCGAGCGCACGGCCTCGCGCACCCGCGGGTCCTGCCATTTCGGATCGCGCAGGTTGAACACGAAGGACTGCGCCGACCCGATGTTGCCGTTATGCAGCTCTTCCTTCTTTACCCAACCATTGTCGACCGCCGGAAAGTCATAGCCGGTCGCCCAGTCTTTCGAGCTGTTTTCGACCCGGAAGGTGTATTCGCCGGCCTTGAACCCCTCGAGCGCCGCCGAACTGTCGGCGAAATACTCGATACGGATGGTTTCGAAATTGTTCTGACCAACGTTGAAGGGACTGTCCCAGCCCCAGAAATCCGGGTTGCGGCGATAGACGATCTGGCGGCCCACATCCATGCTGTCCAGCACATAGGGGCTGGTGCCAAGGAAGGGTTCCAGCGTGCTATCGTCCAGCCGGGCGCCGGTTTCTTCGAACCATGTCTTCGAAAAGGCCAGCGTCCCGCCGGCGAAACTGATGACATCGCGACGCGGCGCTTCGTCGGTAAAGGTGAACTTGATGCGATAGGGGTCCAGAACCTCGACCGACGACACGAAGCCTTCCACCACGTTGCGGTATTCGGCAATGCCCTGTTCGATGAACAGCTCGAAGGTGAACTTGATGTCCTCGGCGGTCAGCGGCGTGCCGTCCGAGAATGTCACGTCGTCGCGCAGGTTGAAGATCACCCAGTCCAGGCTTTCGGGATACTCCATGGTCGTGCACATGTAGCAATACACACCATAGGGGTCGTCGGCGACCGAGGTCAGGATCGATTCATAGAAGATGGTGGCCATCGACGCCGTCACGCCCTTGCGGGTGAAATTGTTGAAGCTGTCAAAGCTGCCCTGCGCCCATTGGCTGATCTCGCCGCCGACCGGCGCGTCAGGATTCACGTAAGGCAGATAGGCCATGTCGGCGGGGTGCATCACGTCGCCGAAATTGGTGAAGCCGTGGCTTACGATGACCGTCTCGTCGCCCTCGGCAAAGGCGGCCGCGGCCAGGGCAATCGCGCTGGCGCCGGCCAGCGACCACAAAAGCCAGCTTTGGCTGGGGGCCAGTCTCTGAACCGCCGTGCGGGCCGTCATACGGGTTTTCCGGTTTTCCATTGGATGGTCTCCGTCGCTGGACTGTCGGTTTTGGGTTTCAGTTAGCGTAGAGTTTGCCCCGGCGACCGCTCAAGACCAAGAGTTGATCACGCGTGATTGCGAAAAAGCGAAACGCCCGGACGGTGTGTCCGGGCGTTGTTAACAATTCAGGGCGTTTTCGCGGTTTGCGTCAGCCGTCGAGTGAATCGAGATAGGCGATCACGTTGGCACGGTCCTCGGGCTTTCTGAGACCGGAAAAGGTCATCTTGGTGCCGGGGGCGAATGCCTTGGGGTTTTCCAGGAAGTGGAACAGCGTTTCCGGGTCCCAGGTTTCGGCCACCGCCTCGAGCGCGCCGGAATAGCCAAAGCCATCGACCGCATCGACCGGGCGGCCGACCACGCCATACAGGCTGGGGCCGGTGGCGTTCACGCCTTCTTCGACCTTGTGGCAGGCCTTGCACTTGCCGAACACCCGCTCGCCGCGGCCCACGTCGGCGGCGGCCAGAAGCTCGGGGAAACTCGGGCCGGCAACGGCTTCTTCGTCATGACCGGCGTCACCGGTATCGATGACATAGGCCTGCTCGGCATGTTCTCCGTGGCCTTCGCCGCCGATGTGGTAGATGCTTTCGGCGGCCCAGCTTCCCAGAAGGAATACCAGGAAGGCGCCGCAGAAACCGCCAACGATCTTGGTCAGGGTCATTGTGTCGAACATGTCGCGATCCGTTCCGTGTCTGATTTGCGCGTTATCTATCCGCTTCAAGGTCCGGCTTTCAAGCGATATGCCCCGCGACCAATCGCCCGATTGATGCCAAACGACGATTTCCCGCAGGAGAATGCCCATGACCGGCCGGATTGCCTTCCAGGGAGAGCTTGGCGCCTACAGCCACGAGGCCTGCGCCCGCACCCACCCACAGCTTGAACCGTTGCCCTGCAAGACCTTCGAGGATGTGATCGAGGCAGTAAACAGCGGCCGTGCCGATCTGGCCATGCTGCCGGTGGAAAACTCGACCTATGGCCGAGTCGCCGATATCCACCGCCTGCTGCCCGGGTCGGGTCTGCATATCGTGGGCGAAAGCTTTGTGCGTGTGCGGATCAGCTTGATGGCCATCAAGGGCGTGTCGCTGGGCGACCTGACCAAGGTGCGCGCGCATCTGGTGCTGATTCCCCAATGCCGAGGCTTTCTTGAACGTCACGGCATCGCCGGCGAGGCTGCGGCCGACAGCGCCGGCGCCGCCGCCGAAATCGCCGCGTCGGGTGACCGCACCGTAGGCGCGCTGGCGTCAGAGCTGGCGGCCGAGATCCACGGGCTCGATATCCTCGCCCGCGACATCGAGGATCACGGACACAACACCACCCGTTTCGTCGTCATGGCGCCCAAGCCGGATTTCTCGCGCCGGTCGGACCACATGCTGACGTCCTTCGTGTTCCGGGTGCGCAACATTCCGGCGGCGCTGTACAAGGCGATGGGCGGCTTTGCGACCAATGGCGTCAACATGACCAAGCTGGAAAGCTACATGGTCGACGGGTCGTTTTCTGCCACGCAGTTCTATGCCGACATCGAGGGCCACCCCGACGACCGCGACGTGCAACTGGCGATGGACGAACTGGGCTATTTCACCGACGTCTTGCGCATTCTCGGCACCTATCCGGCGGACCAGAAGCGCGACTGACCGCGAGGGCCTTCGGCGGTGGGGGCGATTTTTCGCAGAAAAATCGGGGCTACGACGCGCGGTCGCGAAAGCGTTCGGCGATGCCCTGCATGAAATCGTCGACCCGTTCGCCGAATTTCCGGTCCAGACGGGACTTGCCCAGTCTCAGCGACTGCAGCAGCACGCGGGCGGTCAGCGTCCGGGGTTCAAGCGTCAGGGTGGTCTGCATCCGTGTGCGCCCGGCGGCCAGTGACACCGCCGCAACCTCGAACCGCAGGTCCAGCCCGTCAGACTTGCCGGCGATCAGATAGCGCTCGGGCGCGTCATATTCGGCCACCGCTGCGTCCACATCCCGCTCGACCCCCTTGAAGGCCACGCGCGACCGCCACGCCAGGCCGACGATATGCCCCTCGCCGTTGTTCACCCGCTCCAGCGCGATACCGCGCCGCATGACCTGCTTTTCCATGCGGTTGAAATTCGAGGCGGCGCGAAAGCTGAATTTCTGCGGGGCGTCGATGTCGGTCGTGGTCGAAAACTTCATGCGGTTATTCCAGTCGTTGCGGGGCGGTTACAGTCGGCCTTCCAGCCACGCGCCGATGATATGACGGGCAATCGAGCCCTTTCTTGGCGCGAACATGGCAGGATGCGTGCCGGCAAACACCGCAACCATGTCTTCGCGGCTGATCCAGCGGGCATCGTCCAGCTCGGCCGGATCGACCTGAATGTCGCGGCTTTGCGCTTCGGCCCGGCATCCCAGCATCAGCGACGCCGGAAACGGCCATGGCTGGGCCGACAGCAGGCTGACCGGACCGATCCTGATGGCCGATTCCTCGAAAATCTCGCGCCGGGCCGCGGCTTCGGGTGTTTCGCCGGGCTCCATGAAGCCAGCCAGAAGTGAATACATCCCTTCCGGCCAGCCCGGTGACCGACCAAGCAGCAGATCGTTGCCATGGGTGACCAGCACGATCACCACCGGATCGACCCGCGGAAAGTGCCTTGTGCCGCAATCCGGGCAGTCGCGCTGCCAGCCGGCCATGGACACCACCGACGCCGTGCCACATCGCGCACAAAAGCCGTGGGTGGCGTGCCAGCCCGTCAGCGCCTTTGCCGTCGCCAGCAACTCGTTGCCTGCCAGAGCCAGCCGGGCGAGATTGGCCCGCAAGTCGGTGAAGGCATGATCGGGCGCCGCCGGGTGCCGCTGCTGCGAGGGGTCGAAAAAGCGGCCGACCTCGGCCAGGTCGTCCACGGGCGGTTCCCAGCCGGACATGTCGCGGACAAAACGCGCCGCGCCATCGTCGAGCCCCAGGAATATCGGCGGGCCGGCCCCCTCGAACACAGGCGAGTTGGCGGGCAACAGTCCGGGCACCAGGTCGCCGTCGGGCCCGGGCCCCAGCAGCGCCTTGCCGCGCCACATCGGCAGAACGCAATCGCCCCCGGTCTCGATCAGGCCATCCAGCCGCTCGGCATCGCTGCGCAGATACGCGGCCCGGTCCAGCCGGAAATGCGTGAATGTCAGTGCGTCCCGTGGTTCCATGCCCGATCCCATTTTCTTCTGCGTGCCACGCAGCGGGCAGAGCGTAAATCGAAAATCGTGGCATTCCGCCGCGTTCGCAACTTGTGGTTGAGTCATGGTTAACAATCTTCTACCGTCACGCAATGAGATTGTGGGACAGGCTGACATGACCCGTCCGGAACGACTGGACAGCGGCCCCGACCTTGGGGCCGAGGCGCGCGCCGGCGTCGTGCATCTGCGCATCCTCGCAACGTCTGACCTGCACGCCTGCGCAACGCCCGACCCGGCCCTGCCGAACGGCAGAGGCATGGGTCTGACCCAGATCGCCGGGCAGGTCGAGCAGATCCGTGCCCAGTCGGACAACTGCCTGCTGTTTGACAATGGCGACCTGTTGCAGGGCGGCCTGCTGGGCGACTTTCTTGCCCAGCCGCACAACTGGCCCGGCGGCCGGCATCCGCTGATCGCGGCCTTGAACTGCCTGCGCTATGACGCCGCGGCCCCCGGCAACCACGACTTCAACTATGGCCTGCCTTTTGCCGAGCGTGCCTTTGCCGGGGCCAGCTTTCCCGTGGTCTGCGCCAATCTGGTGCGCCGGCTCGAACCGACCCCAGCGCTCGACCGTCACCTGTTCCCGCCAATGGCGATGCTAAGCCGCGATCTGGTCGACGGCGCCAGCCAGCGCAGGGCCGTCAAGATCGCCGTCATCGGGCTGACCCCACCGCAAACCATCCAGTGGGACCGACAGCTTCTGGCGGCGCGTCTCGAAGCGCGCGACATGCTTGCCGCGGCGCGCCACTGGGTCGGGCAGGCCCGGATGGGCGGGGCAGACATCGTGATCGTTCTGGCCCACAGCGGTGTGGGCGCGGCGCGGCCGGCGCCCGAAAGCGAGAATGTGGCCACGGCACTGCGCGCCCTGCCCGGCGTCGACGCGGTGGTCGCCGGACATACCCATGACGTCATCGGATCACCGCTGGCCGACAGCCGCGGGGCGCTCGCGCCTCTTGTCATGCCCGGGTCCGGGGGCTCGCATGTCGGGCTGGTCGACCTGTTGCTGCATCTCCATGACCGGACATGGACGGTCACCCGGCACATGGCGCGCGCTGTGCCGGTTTCTCCGCCGGCGGCCCCGAACGCAGGCGCCAGCCCCGTCAGCCCCGGCGGTCCGGCCGCCCGGGTGGCCGCGCTGCTGCGCAGCAGTCAGCGCCGCGCGGCGCAATCTGGCGCCACGGTCGTCGGCCGGATCGCGCAGCCCCTTGACGGCAGCCTGCCCTGTCTGCCGGGCGACCCGGTGGCCGAACTGGTCAACGCGGCCCAGCGCCGTCTGGCGCGCCGGCTGATGCCGCCCGACCTTGCCGGTCTGCCGCTGTTGTCCGTGGCGTCGCCCTTTGCAACCGGCGCGGGCGGCCCGCAGGATTTTGTCATTCTGCCCCCCGGCCCGGTGACCCGGGCCGATGTTCGCAGCCTCTACCCCTTTGCCAACCTTGCCTGCCTTGTCACCGTGACAGGCACCGGATTGCGGCGCTGGTTGCAGCGTGCCGCCAGCATCTTCAACGTCGTGGGCCGTGATGGTCCGCTGATCGACCCGACTGTCCCCGGCTACGTGTTCGATGTGTTCGACGGCATCGACTATGCCTTCGACCTGTCGGTTGCCGCCGGTTCCCCGGGACGGGTGGCGCAGCTTTGCCATGCCGGGCGCCCGGTCGGTGACACGGATCGTTTCGCCGTGGTGACCAACACCTACCGCGCCAACGGCGGCGGCGGTTATCCGGCCGTGCCCGAACGCGATGTGTGGATGTTGGGCCAGACCCGGGTGAGCGACGCAATCGCCGCGCACCTGCGTCTGGGGCACCGGCCCGCCGACCGCCCGGCGAACTGGCGCCTCGACGGCCCGGCGCAGGCGCACGCCTGGATCGACGCCGGTCACGGGCCACGCACCGCCGTCCGACCCGGCCTGAAGCCGCTGGGCCTGACCCCGGAAGGATTTCAGCGCGTCCGCCTGCAATTCTGACCCGGGTGATCTTGAGTTTCCGCGCGGCCCGCATTATCTGCGGTGCCGAGAGGTTGGCGCGGGCAGGCACCTCGCCAACCCGGTCAGGTCCGGAAGGAAGCAGCCGTAACGAGCCTCGCTTGGGTCGTTGTCCAGCCTCTCACCCCATCCCACGGGTCAGAACCCGCGCTGCACCAGTGGCAGCAGCCGCGAATCCTCGATGGCCGCGGTGCGGTGGCCCAGCCCGGCCAGATAGGTCCGGTCCCCGGCAAATGCCATGAACGCCGCGACCGAGGCTTGCCGGATCAGCATCGCGCAGTCCCATCGTTCGTCAGCCGGCCCGATCAGCCACGGCCCGCCATCGCCCAGAAAGTCGATCGCGCCGCCGCTGGCCTGCAAAAGCGGGCGGGTGTGCGCGACGTAAAGATCAAAGGCGTCCCTGCCGGTCAGCGCCTTTGCCGGGGCAAGCGCCGGCGTCTGGGAATAGTCCGCCACAGCCCGGAACCGCAGCAGGTTCAGCATCACGACCGGGCCGGAAAGGCCGCGCCGCATCAGGGCGGCGCCGGCCGCGTCGGTCGGGTAAAGATGGGCCATCACGCAACCCCGCCTTCCACCACCTGCCCCGGATGCGCCTGTGCCCAGTCGCCAAGAAGGGCCGCCACCGCCGGGTCTCCGGCCCGTTCAACCGCGCGGCGCGGCAGGGCCACGCCATGGTTCAGCGCCATTTCAAGACAGGCGACATGGTCGCGCTCGTCCCGCTGGGGGCAGTTCTCGGACCCGTGGATGATGGTCGACAGCAGCGTTCCGCCATAGTTGTTGACATGCGAGATGTCGGGCCGCAGCGCCATGAACAGGGCCATGACATCGGCCATCCCCTCCCACCCGGCGGCCTGCACCGGGGTCACGCCCATCTCGTCCGGGCGATCATGTTCCAGCCCGATATCGGCCAGCGCCCGCAGATGCGCCAGCTTGCCCGGCAGATGCAGCAAACGGCCCATCAGCCCGCGATATTCGCCGGGCAGGCTGTCGGGGTTCAGGAAAACGCCGGGCTGGGGCGTGCCCTCGGCCGCCGTGGCAAGGATCGCCTCTTGCGCGGTCAGGGTCGTGTCGCCGCCCGCCGCCGCGATGGCGCTGGCTGCCCCGGCATTGCCGCAGACCCGCGCCAGCGCATAAGCGTGCACCCCGTCATGCACCGCCCCATGGTTGGCCCCGGCCGCCAGCAACTGCGCGATCATGTCGCCGTCGCACAAGCGCCGCACCGCCTGATGCAGGGCCGGTATCACCGCTGGCGGCTGACCCGAGCCATGGGCGGCCACGCCCTCGTTCGGATCGGCCCCTGCCGCCAGCAACAGCGCAACCGCCGCGTGGTCGTTGAAATCCAGCGCCCGCAGCAGCGCGTTGGTGCCGGCCGGCCGGGCGCCGAACTCCAGCAACAGGCGCAGCCCGTCGCGATGCCCAAGCTCGGTCGCGTGATAAAGCGATTCGCCGTCGTCCGGGGTGGCGCCATGTTCCAGCAGCCAGCGCGCCAGCGGCAGGTTCCCCGCATGGCCCAGCGCCCCATACAGCGCCGACAGCTTGTGGTCGCTGCCCGGCTCGGACGCATAGCCGTCGTTCACATCGGCGCCGGCGTCGACCAGCAGGCGCGCGATTTCCAGCATGTCGTCGCGCAGATCGGGGTGCGCCTTGTGCCACTGTGAAAACGTCAGGTGCAAGATCGGGCGGCGCGGGCCCAGCGTGCGGGTCGCGGCCCCGGCATCGCCGGCCAGCGCCGCCTGCACGGCGGGCAGGTCCAGCAGCGCGATTTCGAGCCCCAGGATACCGCGCGCCAGGTCCGGCGTGTCGGCCAGCAACCGTTCGGCCACCCAATTCTGCCCGTGAAACAGCGCGATCTTCAGCCGCTGTTGCTTGCCGGCCCGGTCCAGGCCCTCGGTCTCGACCGCCAGTTTCAGGCGCGGCCAGCTTTCGAAATCGGCCTCGCGCGCGATCACATGCAGAAAGTCAGCATGTTTCAGCGCGGTCGGCCCGTCGGCGATGACGGCGCGCACGCGGTCGGCCGCCTGCGGGTCATGCGCCGCATAGGCGCGGCGCAACGCCTTGGCCTTGCGGCGCAACTGGTCCAGTGAATTGCTCATCGGGATTCTCCTGACGCTGCCCGATGGATCCGCCAACTGTCCGGGCAAGAGAAAAACCGATTGAAGGGTTCTTCTGCAAAACAAGGGGGTGCCGGGTCGGCTTTCCGCGGATCAGGTTGCCGCCCCCGTGCGGCAGGGGCCTTGTAACCCGACGCGCAGGCCCCGGCAAGCCAGCGGGCGGTAGACGCGGCCCCGGGCAGGGCCTAGGTTGCGCGGGTCCGAAAACCCTGCTGCTGTTGGCGTCCATGTCCCAAACCGAATACCAGGTGCTTGCCCGCAAATACCGCCCCGAAACCTTTGCCGATCTCGTCGGCCAGGACGCGATGGTGCGCACGCTGAAAAACGCCTTCGCGTCTGACCGGATCGCCCAGGCGTTCATCATGACCGGCATTCGCGGCACCGGCAAAACCACCACGGCGCGGATCATCGCCAAGGGCATGAACTGCATCGGCCCCGATGGCACCGGCGGCCCCACGACCACCCCTTGCGGCCAGTGCGAGCCCTGCCGCGCCATCTCGGCAGGCCGCCATGTCGATGTGATGGAGATGGACGCCGCCTCGAACACCGGCGTGCAGAATATCCGCGATGCGATCATTGAAACCGTCGCCTATGCCCCCACCTCGGCCCGCTTCAAGGTGTTCATCATCGACGAGGTGCACATGCTGTCGACCAGCGCCTTCAACGCGCTGCTGAAGACGCTGGAAGAGCCGCCGGCCCATGTGAAATTCATCTTTGCCACGACCGAGATCCGCAAGGTGCCGGTCACGGTGCTGTCGCGCTGCCAGCGGTTCGACCTGCGCCGGATCGAGCCCGAGGACATGATTGCCATGCTGCGCTGCATCGCCGATGCCGAAGGCGCGCAGATCTCGGATGCGGCGCTGGGCCTGATCACCCGCGCCTCGGAAGGGTCGGCCCGCGATGCCCAGTCGCTGCTGGATCAGGCCATCAGCCACGGCGCCGGCGAAACCAGCGCCGACGAGGTGCGCGCCATGCTGGGGCTGGCCGACCGCGGGCGCGTGCTGGACCTGTTCGACCTGATCATGCGGGGCGACGCGGCCGGCGCGCTGACCGAACTGGGGCGCCAGTATGCCGACGGGGCCGACCCGATGGCCGTGCTGCGCGACCTTGCCGAGGTCACCCATTGGGTCAGCGTGGTGCGCATCACGCCCGAGGCCGCCGAAGACCCCACCATCGGCGCCGACGAACGCGCGCGCGGACAGGCGCTGGCCGGACAGTTGCAGATGCGCGTGCTGACCCGGACATGGCAGATGCTGCTGAAGGCGCTGGACGAGGTCGCGACCGCCCCCAACGCGATGATGGCCGCCGAAATGGCGATTATCCGGCTGACCCATGTCGCCGACCTGCCGGCGCCGGAAGAATTGGTGCGCAAGCTGCGCGATACGCCAGCCCCCGCGCCCGGCCCCCCCGCCGCGCGGCCTGCGCCTGCGGGGCACGCCGGGAATGGCGGCAGCACTGGCAGCGGCGGCCACGCACCGCGCGCCGTTTCGCCACCGGCGGCCCACGGGCATGGCCCGGCGCTGGCGCCGGCGCAGGCCCCCGACACCGCGCTGGCCCGCTTTACGCGGTTCGAACAGGTGGTCGACCTGATCCGCGCCAACCGCGACGGCAAGCTGCTGATCGAGGTTGAAACCGGCCTGCGTCTGGCCCGCTATGCACCCGGCCGGATC
Organism: uncultured Rhodobacterales bacterium; assembly: GCA_964472855.1. Classification (GTDB taxonomy): domain Bacteria; phylum Pseudomonadota; class Alphaproteobacteria; order Rhodobacterales; family Rhodobacteraceae; genus Tranquillimonas. The sequence goes on from CAYYMJ010000007.1 coordinate 30,836, forward strand.
GAGTTCGAGCCAGCCGATCCCGCGCCCGCCGATCTGGCCGCGCGGCTGGCGCAGCGGCTGCAACTGTGGACCGGCGTCCGCTGGGCCGTCAGCGTCGTCTCAAACGGCGGCGCACCGACCATCGCCGAAACCCGCGACGCCGAAACCCGCGCCCAACGGGACAAGGCGCGGGCGCATCCGCTGGTTCAGTCCGTCCTTGCCGCCTTTCCCGGCGCAAAGATCACCGACATCCGCACGACCGAGGCACTGATGCAGCAAGCCGCGGCCGAGGCGCTGCCCGAAATCGCCGACGAATGGGACCCGTTCGAGGACGACTAGCAGCCTTTCACGTCAAGCTTGATCCAGATGTGATCACCCGACGCGCCGGCCCTCATGTCAGGTTGCGCCGGTTGATTCAGGTCTGGATGAGACCTACGCTGGCCACCTCTGCGGGTGCCGGTAATTGCGGGTCATCGTGGACCGGGCCACGCGCAACGCGCTCGCCTTACCTCAGTCAATGGCTTGAATGAATGGGCGGGCGCATGGCACTCAGTTTCGGAGAAGACGGGATTCCCCTGGTTACAGTGGAACGACTGGCAGAGTTGCCACCATCGGATATCGACGATCAGCGCCGAACGACGCCGTTGGTTCGCACCGGCGAGATGCGCGTCGTCGCCCTTCGCTGCGACGATGTGGAAAAGCTGTCGAACGATCCGGGCCTGATGCAACTGCCCGGTGCGCCCTATGCTGATGCAATGGGTATCCCGCCGGGGCGCTGCCGCGGTTTTCTCGAAGGGTCCATGCTGATGAGCAACGGGGCCGATCACAAACGACTGCGCGGGGCGTTCGCGAAAACCTTTGCGCACCCTGTGGTGCGCGGCAAACGTGAACAGGTTCGCGCGGTGGCCGACCGGATCGTCGCCGATCTGCCGCGTGGCGAAGACTTTGACTTCCTTGCACTTTGCGCCTCGCGCCTGCCCGCCGAAATGATCGCCGAGGTTCTGGGCCTGCCGGTCGACCAGAGCACGTGGTTCGCCACACGCGTCTATTCGTTCAGCCGCTGCCTGATGTTGCCCTATGATATCGAGCATCATGACGAGATCGAAGCAGCCGCTGAAGCGCTCTATTGTTTCGTCGCCGACGCGCTTGACGAGCGTCGCGAAACGCCGCGCGACGACCTTTTGTCCAGGCTGGTCACCGACGAAAGTGCCCGCGCTCTGGCAGCCGAAGAGCTGATCCATCAGGTGATGTCCGTCATTCTCGCCGGCAGCGATACAACCCGCTCTGGTTTTAACATCACCGTCGGGCGGCTTTTGGGCGATCGCGCAATCTGGGACGAGGTGCGCGCGCAGCCCAATCTTATCCCCGCGGCCATCGACGAGGCGCTGCGCATCGAGCCGCCCGTAGGCTCGATGCCGCGCTTTACGCCCGCCCCGGTCGCGCTGGACAACATGACAATCCCTCCGGGGCAGGTGCTGGGCCTGTCCACCCTTTCCGCAATGCGAGACGAAAACCGCATCAAGCTGCCCGAAACCTTCGATCTGCACCGCAAGGACCATGTGCGTCCGCATCTGGTGTTCGGCGGCGGTGCGCATCGTTGTCTGGGCGAAATGCTGGCCCGGATCGAGTTGGAAGAAGGGCTGGCCGCGCTGATGGAAGCCGTGCCCGAGATCGAGATGATCGAGGCGCCGCACATGTTGGGTTTCGGCGGCATCCGGCGGTCGACACCTCTTGTCGCCCGGATCGGTTGACTTGTAATCGGTCGGACACAGCCGCGACGCCTGAGGCGGCAAATCCCAGGTGCAATGGCGTGATCCGGCGCAAGACCCTTTTGCCCGCCGCCCGGCGCGGGGCAGGTCGGCGCGGGAACCGCCGCCCGCGCAGGCCGGATCGACCGGCGAACCCCGCAGCCCCTTGTCCGGGCCGGCGCCAGACCGTATCTCTGCCAGACCGCGACAAAGAGGAATGCGACGATGCTGAAGGGTCTGGGCCAACTGGGCGACATGGGCAAGATGATGAAGGCCGCGCAGGAAATGCAGGGCAAGATGGCCGAACTGCAGGAAAGCCTTGGCAGCATCACCGTCACCGGCGAAAGCGGCGCCGGTCTGGTCAAGGCCACGGCCACCGCCAAGGGCGAACTGACGGCGCTGGACATCGACCCGTCGATCTTTCACGCCGATGAAAAAGAGGTGGTCGAAGACCTGATCGTCGCCGCCGTCAAGGACGCGCAGACCCGCGCCGCCGAACGCAGCCAGCAGGAAATGCAGCGCCTGACCGAAGGGCTGGGACTGCCGGCGGGCATGAAGCTGCCCTTCTGAGCCCGCCCATGGCCGCCAGCCAGGAAATCGAGGCCCTGATCGAACTGATGGCCAAACTGCCGGGGCTGGGTCCGCGGTCGGCCCGGCGCGCGGTGCTGCACCTGATCAAGAAACGCGGCCTGCTGATGATGCCGCTGGCCGACGCGATGCAGGCGGTGGCGGCAACGGCGCGCGAATGCGTGACCTGTGGCAATATCGGCACCGGCGAGACCTGCGACATCTGCCGCGACCCGCGGCGCAGCAGCGCCGAGATTTGCGTGGTCGAGGATGTGGCCGACCTGTGGGCGATGGAGCGGTCAGGGGTGTTCAAGGGCCGGTATCACGTGCTGGGCGGAACGCTGTCGGCGCTGGACGGGGTCGGGCCCGAAGACCTGCGCATCCCGCACCTTGTGTCGCGCGTGCGGCAGGGCGGCGTGACCGAGGTGATCCTGGCGCTTGGGGCCACGGTCGACGGTCAGACCACCGGTCACTATATCGCTGATGAACTGGGCGGCAGCGGTGCCGCCGTCACCTCGCTGGCCCGCGGCGTTCCCGTCGGCGGCGAGCTTGACTATCTCGACGACGGAACGATTTCAGCCGCCCTGTCGGCCCGGCGCCGGGTCTGACGCGGGCGCAAGGCCCACGACTTGCCGGCGGCTGCCGGCGGCCGCGGTCTCAGCCCTCGTCTTCCTCGTCATCGCCACTGCCCGACGGCAGATTGAAGAAGCTGTCGGCATCGCGCGAGCTGTCGATCCTGGTGTTGTCATCGTCGTCATCGCCGGCGTCGGACAGGGTAAAGGTCTCGAGCCCGGAAATGGCGGTGGGAATCTTGGGATCGGACGGGCCAGCCAGCGATTGTTCGGTCGACACCAGCTTGCGCCGCTCGTCATCTGACATGACAACGCCTTCCTTGGACTTGCGCGCCGCGGCCTTTTGCACGGCTGCGTCCAGCTCGGACTGTTTGCACAGGCCCAGCGCCACCGGGTCGATGGGCTGGATGTTGGAGATGTTCCAGTGGGTGCGTTCGCGGATCGCCTGAATGGTCGGCTTGGTCGTGCCCACCAGCTTGGAGATCTGCGAATCCAGAAGCTCGGGGTGGAACTTGACCAGCCACAGGATGGCCGCCGGCCGGTCCTGGCGCTTGGACAGGGGGGTATAGCGCGGGCCACGGCGCTTTTCTTCGCCCACGGCGGCCGGATAGAATTTGAGCGTCAGCTTGTGCAGCGGATCCTTTTCGGCCGCGTCGATCTGGTCCTGGGTCAGCTGGTTGTTGGCGATGGGGTCGAACCCCTTGACGCCGGTGGCGACGTCGCCGTCGGCGATGCCCTGAACCTCGAGCTCGTGCAGGTCGCAGAAATCGGCGATCTGCTTGAAGCTGATGGTGGTGTTGTCGACCAGCCAGACGGCGGTTGCCTTGGCCATGAGGGGTTTCGACATCTCTCGCGCTCCTTCGGTTCAGGCGAATACAAGGACAGGGCCGGGGAAAACGGCCGGTCCGGCTGGACCACATCCTCGTTTTCGGGGAAGTGTGACGCATATAGTCGGGACCGGGTCGGGAGAAAAGGGGAAATGCGCTTTCTGGTCTGGCTGCTGTTGTGGCCGGTTGCGGCCGCCGCCGAAGGGGAACCGGCCGGCGATTTCGACTATTGGGTCCTGTCGCTGTCATGGTCGCCGTCCTATTGCGCGACCGAGGGCGCGGCACGCGGCAACCCCCAGTGCAACCGCCCGCTCGGCTGGGTGCTGCACGGCCTGTGGCCGCAATACGAGACCGGCTGGCCCAGCTATTGCCGCACCGCCCGGCGCGACCCGTCGCGGGCCGACACCGCGGCGATGGCCGACATCATGGGATCGTCCGGCAGCGCCTGGCACCAGTGGAAAAAGCACGGCCGCTGCAGTGGTCTTGGCCCCGACGATTTCTTCGCGCTTTCGCGGCTGGCCTTCGCGCGCGTCACACGGCCGGAGGTGTTCCGGCGCCTGCCCCGCGAAATCGCCCTGCCGGCCAGCGTGGTGGAGCAGGCATTTCTGGCCGACAATCCCGGAACGGTCGCCGACGGGGTAACCGTGACCTGCAAGGCGGGACGAATATCGGAGGTGCGATTCTGCCTGACCCGTGACTTGGAGCCGCGGCGTTGCGGGCCGGATGTCATGCGCGACTGTTCGCTGCGCGATGCCTTGCTGGGCCCGGTCGACTGACCGCGACCCGGGGGCGGGGCGCGGTGCGCGAAACCGCGCCTGACCCACGCGATTGCGACGCGCGGGCGCGCCGCGCAAGGTGAGGGGGCGCTGCCCCCTCTTCGCGTGCCGCGAATTCACCCCCGAGGTATTTGCAAGCCAAAGAAGCCCTGAAGGGTTGCGTGCGCCATGCACCAGCGTCAGGGCGGCGTTGTTCGACCTGGTGGCGACAGGGATCGCCAACTGCGATAGGTGCGCGGGGTCTGAAAGCTATCTGGCTACATTGTCATGCGCCCTTCCCCGAACGCCACCCGCCGGGCCGCCCTTCTGGGTCTGGCGGCCTTCACGCTGTTTTCCACGCATGACGTGATCGTCAAGGACCTTGGCGCGCGTTATTCGCCGTTCCAGATCATCTTTTTCGCCGCGCTGATGAGCTTTCCGCTGATCTCGGTCGTCATGATCCGCGACGGCGCCCCGGGGACCCTGCGGCCCCGCCACCCGTGGTGGCTGGCGCTGCGCAGCATTTCGGGGTCGCTGGCGGTGATTTCGGCGTTTTCCGCTTTCAACCTTTTGTCGCTGGGCGAGGTCTATGCCATCATCTTCGCCTCGCCGCTGATCATCACCTTGCTGGCGATCCCGCTGTTGGGAGAGGTGGTGCGGCTGCGGCGTGGACTGGCGGTGGCGGTGGGCCTGATCGGCGTGGTCATCGTTCTGGATCCGTCCGCGACGCGTTTCGGACCCGGCCATGCCGCCGCGCTGGGCGCGGCCTTTTTCGGGGCGCTGAACGCCGTGATCGTGCGCAAGATCGGGCGCGAGGAACGCGGGGTTGTGATGATCCTTTACCCGATGATGACCAACTTCCTGATCACCGGTGCGATCCTGCCCCTTGTGTACCAGCCTTTGCCGCTGGCCGATCTGGGCAAGCTGGCGCTGGTCAGCCTGCTGGTCATTGCCGCGATGCAACTGTTGGTGGCCGCCTATCGCACGGGCGATGCCATTGTCGTGGCGCCCATGCAGTATTCACAGATCATCTGGGCGGCGTTGTTCGGGGCGCTTGTGTTCGGCGAAAGCGTCGAGATGAACACCGTGGCCGGCGCCCTGATCATCGTGCTGAGCGGCCTTTACATCCTGCGCCGCGAGGCCAGCGGTTCGTCGGAAAACACCCCGGTTCTGCGCACGCGCATGCGGGTCGGAACGCTGTCGGGGCTGCGGATCGGACAGCATTTGCGGCGGCGCAGCGGGCCGGGCCGTTAAGGCTTGCCAAGGCGTTGCAGGTCGCGTAGTTCGCGCGCACGGTCGGAGTGTAGCTCAGCCTGGTAGAGCACTGCCTTCGGGAGGCAGGGGTCGGAGGTTCGAATCCTCTCACTCCGACCAATGAAACAAGGCCCCTGACGGGGCCTTTGGTTTTTCTTGGTTTGACCACAATGTTCATTGTGGTTCGCGCGTATATCAGCGCCCTGGCCCCGCCCGACAAGATCGCGATCACCGATCTCGTTGCCATGTCTTTTCGCCTTGGCAATGCAGTGGTCACGGGTCGGGTCCTTGCCACTTTGATCAACAAGACAAAGGTTTGGGCGACGCCGGTCGACGGGTCGGCGCCTGCGTTTGCACCAAGCCGCGCTGCCCTGCTAGCTGACCCGCTGGTGCGCCAGTTTCTGCAAGTCCTGCTTCATGACTTTCCCCAGAGACGTGCGTGGGAACGTGTCAAACCCAAGAACATGCTTCGGGATCTGGTATTGTGCCAGCCGGGCGGCGCAATGGGCGCTGACGGTGTCGGCGTTCAGGCCATCCGGCCCTGACCACCGCACGCATGCCACCAGGGCTTCGCCGGTTTCCGGGTCGGGGACGCCCACGACCGCGGCCTCGGCTATGCCCGGAATGTCATTCAAAACCCGCTCCACATCCGCCGGATAGACGTTGGACGACCCGACGATCACGATGTTCTTCTTTCGATCCACGATGTAGAAAAACCCCTTTTCGTCGCGAGAGGCCAAATCGCCGGTTCTGAACCAGCCATCGGCAAACGCCGACGCTGAGGCGTCTTCATTGCGCCAATAGCCGGAAAACAGGCTTCGCCCGCGCAACACGATTTCGCCTACTCCGCCCGGTGCGACCGGCTCGAGTTCGTCATCGACAACGCGCGCCTGCATATACAAAAGCGACGTTCCCGCGGAAGTCAGCCTCTTGCGATGCGCGCGCTCTGGCACCGCAAGGATCTGCACCCCCTCGGTCAGGCCATAATTCTGGTGCGTCGGAACATCCCGATCCAGCCATGCCTGAATGACGTCGGTCGGCACGAAGTTCGAGCCGATCCCGACGCCGCGCAAACTGCTCAGGTCGGTCTTGGACCAGTTCGGATGCGCGGTGATTTGTTGCGAGAATGCCGGTGGCGCCAGCATCAGGGTCGCCTTGTTCTGATCGATCTCCCGCAGGATTTCGGTTGCATCAAAGCCCTCGAGAATCGTGACAGTAGCCCCGATATGCAGGGCGGGCAGCGAATGGATCAGCAGACCGCCGACATGGAACATCGGCAGATAGGTCAAGACGTTGTCGCGGGCGCGCATATTGTAGGTGTTGTTGCCGTCGATCGCCGTAAAGGTCAGCGAGTCCTGCGTATGAACCGCGCCCTTCGGCACCCCGGTTGTTCCGGACGTGTAGGCGATAAGCGCCGGAATGTTCTGGTCTCGATTGGGATCGCACCGCACCGGAGTTTCACTGTCGATCAGTTTCGACAGGACAATCGCCTGATCCTGTTGGGTATCGTCGTCTTCAAGAAGAAGTCGCAGCGCGATGTCCGGGTAGGCAGCGGCGCATATCTTCGCAGGCTCTGCGAAAGCCGCGCTGTGAAACAGAACTCTTGGCGCGCAATTGTCGAACATGACATTCAGTTGCGGTGGCGTCAGGCGGGAATTCATCGGAACGAAAATCGCGCCGATACGCGCGCATGCGAACAGCAACACCAGGATCGCCGGCGAATTGGTTCCCAGAAAGGCGACGCGGTCGCCCTGGCCGATGTTCAGACGGTCGCGCAAATAGCCCGCTGTCGCTGCAACCTGCCGTTCAAGCGCAACATACGGGATGTCGCGGCCGCGAAACCGAACTGCGGTCTGCGACGGAGACCAAACCGCCTTGTGTGCCGTCCAGCAGGATATTCCCATATATCAAACCCTTCCGTTTGCGTTTGACCGTAGGTTGCCGGCGGCGCGCCGTCACGCCCAATGATGGCCGCCGGTCCCTGGCATGGCGACCGGGATCGCGATTGCGTTGAAGGCCGCAAAAACAATATGTTCGGAGCATCCACGCCGGCGCACAGCGGTCTGCCGGCGTAGGGGCCCCGCCTGAGGGCCTTTGGTAGGGGCATGATGATGGCAAAGCTTCGGGTCGAACATGTCGAGACGGTCAGCGACCGGATCAGCATGTTCACGCTGGTTGCCGTCGATGCTGGGGCGCTGGACGGGTTCGCGGCCGGCGCGCATCTCGATTTCGACCTTGGCGCGGCGGGAACCCGGTCATACTCGCTGGTGGCGTTCGCCGCCCCCGAAACGGCGCCCGGCGCTTACCGGATCGCGGTTCAGCGCGAGGATGCCGGTCAGGGCGGATCGCGGGCGATGCACGCGCTTGCGCCCGGCGACCATGTGACGGTGACGGCGCCCAAGAATGACTTTCGCCTGCATGACGGGCCGGCGCCCGCGCTGCTGATCGCCGGCGGGATCGGGGTGACGCCGGTGATTTCCTTTGCGGGCGCGCTGACGGCCCGCGGCACGCCCTTCGCCTTTCACTATGCCACGCGCAGTGCCGATCTGTGTGCGTTTCGCCCCCGGCTGGAGAAGCGGTTCGCCGGCAGCCTGACCCTGTGGTTCGACGACCGCAACATGATCGATCTCGACCGGATCATCGGCGGTGCCGCCCCCGAAACCCACGTCTACTGCTGCGGCCCCAAGGGGATGATCGAGGCGGTGCGCGAACGCGCCGAGGCGGCCGGCCTGCCCAGAGATCAGGTGCATTTCGAGCTGTTCTCGTCGCCCACGCCCCATGACGGCGATCGGCCCTTCGAGATCGAGATCGCAGACGGCCGCGTGTTTACCGTTCCGGCTGGCAAGACCATCATCGAAGTGCTTGAAGAAGGCGGCGTTGATGTCATGTTCGACTGCACGCGCGGCGACTGCGGCATCTGCCAGACCGACGTGATCAGCGGCGAGCCCGACCATCGCGACGTGGTTCTGTCGGATGCCGAACGCGCCGCCGGCAACGTCATGCAGATCTGTGTCAGCCGCGCCCGGTCGGCACGTCTGGTGCTGGACATCTAGGGAGACTGGCCGATGGGCAGATACACCGACAATCCGGCCGCTGTCGCCGCGCTGGTGCAACAGCATCAGGTGCATCGCGATACCTATATCGACGACGAGATCTTCGATCTCGAGATGAAGCACCTGTTCCGCAACGTCTGGGTGTTCGTCGGGCATGATAGCCAGACCCCGAACAAGGGCGACTATATCACCACGCAGATCGGCGATCAGCCGGTGATCATGACGCGGCATTCCGACGGTGAAATCTACGTGCTGGCCAACCGCTGTCCGCACAAGGGCACCAAGATCGCCATCGACCGCTTCGGCAATACCGGCAAATTCTTCCGCTGCCCCTATCACGCGTGGAGCTTCAAGACCAACGGCTGCCTTTTGGCGGTCCCGCTGAAAAAGGGCTATGCCGAAACCGGTTTTCAGAACGGCGAGGCCCAGCGCGGGCTGAGACCCATGGGCGCAGTCCGGAATTATCGCGGTTTCGTCTTCGCGCGGGTCGCCGACGAAGGCATCGGCTTTGACGACTATTTCGGCGAGGCGCTCAGCTCGATCGACAACATGGTCGACCGCGCGCCCGAGGGGCGACTACAGGTCGCCGGCCCGCCGCTGCGCTATATGCACCAGTGCAACTGGAAGATGCTGGTCGACAACCAGACCGACACCTGCCACCCGATGGTGGCGCACGAAAGCTCGGCCGGAACGGCGGTGCGGCTGTTCGAGGCCTCGAACTGGCCGGCAGACAAACCCAAACCGATGGCGATGGAAATCATCGCCCCCTTCATGTCGTCCTATGAATTCTTTGAAGGCATGGGCATTCGCACATGGCCCAACGGGCACGGGCATACCGGGGTTCATCACTCGATCCACTCGGACTATTCGCAAATGGCCGAATACTGGGACGCGATGGTCGCGGCCTATGGCGCCGACAAGGCCAAGGCGACGCTGGACGAAAACCGGCACAACACCGTCTATTTCCCGAACATCATGATCAAGGGGCCGGTGCAGCAGCTGCGCAACTTCATTCCCCTTGGCGCCAACAGGACGCTGGTGGAAAGCCATGTCTACCGCCTGGTCGGCGCGCCCGACTATCTGCTGCAGCGCACCGCCATGTATAACCGGCTGATCAACGCGCCGACCTCGATCGTGGGGCACGACGATCTGGAAATGTACGAACGCGCCCAAGAGGGGCTGCATTCCGACGGGAACGAGTGGATCAACATCCAGCGGCTGCACGACGGCGATGAAGACTATGACGCGGTCGTCGTCGAAAACGGCACAACCGAGCGCCAGATGCGCAACCAGATGCACGCCTGGAAAAAATTCATCACCATGTCGATGCAACAGCCGGGCCCGGAGGCGGCGGAATGACGGTGACCCGCGACGATATCATCGATTTCATCTATGCCGAAGCCCGGATGCTGGACGAGGGCCGCTTCACGGAATGGCTGGGCCTGTGGCTGCCGGAAGGCCATTACTGGATGCCGCTGGACTATAAACAGACCGACCCGGACAACGTGACCTCGCTGCTTTACGAAGACGATTTCATGCGCCGCCTGCGGGTCGAACGGCTGAACGGGGAACGAACCTTCAGCCAGAAACCCAAGAGCCGCTGCCATCACGTGATCCAGCGCCCGTTCATCGACCGGTTCGAGGCCGCGGCCGGTGACTTTGAAACCAACACCGCGATGCATTACGTGGAAACCCGGCTTGACGAACAGTTCCTTCTGGCCCTGACCGCCACGCACCAGTTGAAGCTGGTCGACGGCAAGTTGCGGATCGCCAACAAGCGGGTCGAGCTGCTGAACTCCGATGCCGCCTTCGGGAATATCCAGTTGTTGCCATGATCCCGCCCGACACCCAGACCGTGTCCGAGGTCTTTGCCTCGGCCTGCCGCACATATCCCGACCGCCCCGTGTTGAACGTGCTGCCGGCGACAGCGAACGGCTATGGGATCGAGGCTGGCGCGTTGTCTTATGCGCACGCGCAGGCCCGGGTTGAAACATGGTGCGGCGCCTTTGCCGCAGCGGGCTATGGCGCGGGCATGCGCGTGGCGCTGCTGTCAGAGAACCGGCCCGCGTTCTTCCTGATCTGGCTGGCGCTCAACCGGCTTGGGGCGTCGGTGGTGCCGATCAATCCCGACCTCAGGGCGGCCGAGCTTGGCTATCTGATCGGCCATGCCGAACCGGCGCTGATCATCGCGCTGCCCGACCGGCTGGCCGGGGTGCAGGCCGCCGCCGATGCCGCCGGGGTCGACGTTCGCGCCATCGCGCCGGGCCAGCCCCTGCCCGCCCCGCGTGCCGGCGCCGTGGTCGCCGCGCCCCATGCCCTGGGCACCGACCGCGAGGCGGCGGTGCTTTACACCTCGGGCACCACCGGCAGCCCCAAGGGATGCGTGCTGGCCAACAGCTATTTCCTTGAGGTCGGGCGCTGGTATTCCACGCTGGGCGGGATCGTTTCGCTGACCACCGCCGGCGAGCGGATGATCACGCCGCTGCCGACCTTTCACATGAACGCCATGGCCTATTCCTTCATGGCCATGATCACGCTGGGCGGATGCCTGACCGTGCTGGACCGGTTCCATCCGCGCAGTTGGTGGCAGGACGTCCGCGACAGCGGCGCCACCTGCCTGCACTATCTGGGGGTCATGCCGTCGATCCTGATGGCCGCCGTCCCGTCGCCCGGCGACCGGCAGCACCGCGTGCGTTTTGGCTTTGGCGCCGGGATCGACCCCAAGCTGCACGCACCGTTCGAGGCGCGCTTTGGCTTTCCGCTGGCCGAGGCCTGGGCGATGACCGAAACCGGGGCAGGCGCGGTCATTTCCAACCATTCCCACGGCCGGGTGATCGGACAGGCGGCGCTGGGCCGGGCGCCCGATACGCTGGACATCCGTCTTGTCGACAACACGGGCAACCCGGTGCCCGACGGTCAGCCGGGCGAATTGCTGTTGCGCCGCAAGGGGGCCACGCCGCGGCTGGGGTTCTTCAGCGCGTATTACAAGAACCCACGCGCCACCACCGCGGCCTGGCGCGGCGGCTGGTTCCACACCGGCGACATCGTGCGGCGGGGCGCCGACGGCTTCCTGTTCTTCGTGGACCGCAAGAAGAACGTGATCCGCCGGTCGGGCGAGAATATCGCCGCGGTCGAGGTCGAATCGGTCCTGATGCGCCACCCCGACGTGTCGGCCGCCGGCGTCGCGCCGGTGCCCGACCCCCTGCGCGGTGACGAGGTTCTCGCCTGCCTGACGGTCGCCAGCCCCGGCCCGGAAAAAGCCCGTCAGATCGTGACCTGGGCGCTGGGCCAGATGGCCTATTACAAGGTGCCCGGCCATGTCGCCTTTGTCGACGCACTGCCCCTGACGTCGACCCAGAAAATCCAGCGGGCCGCGCTGAAAACGCTTGCGGCCAGCCTTGTGAACGACCCGGCGACCGTTGACACCACCGCCCTGAAGAAACGGCAGCCCGCATGAGCCGCCGGCGCCAGTCGTATGACGGCGTGGCCCTTGTGGCGCCGATGTCGGTGCCCTACCAGCGCTTTTCCATCGAAACCGCGCACTGGTGGCTGGCCCGCGCGCTGAAAGGGTCGCTTGACGCCGCCGGCCTGCGCCCGGCCGAGATCGACGGGTTCACCGTGTCGAGCTTTACGCTTTTTCCCGACACGGCGGTTGGCCTGACCCAGCACCTGGGCCTGTGCCCGCGCTGGCTGGACCATATCCCGATGGGCGGCGCGTCGGGGGTGGTGGCGCTGCGCCGGGCGGCGCGGGCCGTGCAGGCGGGCGACGCCGACATCGTGGCCTGCACCGCGGGCGACACCAACCATATCGACAGCTTCCGCGCGATGCTGTCGACATTTTCGCGCTTTGCGATGGACGCGTCCTACCCCTATGGCGCGGGCGGGCCCAACGCCAATTTCGCCCTGCTGACCGACCGCTACATGTCCGAATACGGTGCCACGCGCCAAGACTTCGGGCGCATCTGTGTGGCCCAGCGCGACAACGCGCTGAAGAACCCCGGCGCGGTGATGAAAAAGCCGCTGACGCTGGATCAGTATATGGGGGCCATCCCGATTTCCGACCCGATCCACCTGTTTGACTGCGTGATGCCCTGCGCCGGGGCCGAGGCCTTCCTGGTCATGTCGGTGGACGAGGCCGAGCGGCGCGCCCTGCCCTATGCCACGGTTCTGGGCACGATCGAGCGCCACAATGCCCACCCCGACGACCCTGTTCAGTTGCGCGGTGGCTGGACGCTGGATATCGACGATCTGTATGCCATGGCCGACTGCGGGCCCGGCGATATCGACCTGCTGCAGACCTATGACGACTATCCGGTGATCGCGATGATGCAGATGGAAGACCTTGGCTTTTGCGCCAAGGGCGAAGGGCCGCAATTCGTGCGCGCCCATGATCTGACCATCGCCGGCGATTTTCCCCATAACAGCTCGGGCGGGCAGTTGTCGGGCGGGCAGGCCGGGGCCGCCGGGGGCTTTATCGGCCTGGTCGAGGCGATCCGGCAGGTGACCGACAGTGCCGGCCCTCGGCAGGTCAGGCAAGCGGCGCGGGCCATGGTGTCGGGCTTTGGGCTGATCAATTACGACCGCGGCGTCTGCTCGGGCGCCGCCATCCTTGGGCGGGGCCGCACATGACAAGGCCGCTGCAGCCACCCCCGCGCAAGAACCCGCTGAAACGCGCGGTTGCGCCGACCAGCCCGCCGCCGGCCCGCAGCCGGGCCGCGCTGGGCCTGACGGCGGCGGCGGCCGAGGGGCGCTTCATGCTCCAGTCCTGCGCCGACTGTGCAACCCTGCAATACCCGCCGCGCGACGCCTGCTGCCGCTGTCTGTCGGTCGACCTTGTCTGGCAGGACGTGCCGCCAACCGGCGAGTTGCTGGCCGAAACCACGATCCGCACCTCGACCAACGTCTATTTCCGCGAGCGGGCTCCGTGGCGCACCGGCTCGGTCAGGCTCGACGCCGGGCCGGTGGTGATCTGCCACCTCCATGGCGACGTGACGCCACGGTCGCGGGTGCGCCTTCTCAACCGCCTCGACCGTTCGGGCCAGGGTGTCATTCTGGCCGTCCCACAGGAAAGGACACCGAACATGGAAGATGATCCGCAGATGCGTGCCATGACCTCGGACCCGAACCTGCGCCGGGTGCTGATCGCCGATGGCCGCAACCCCAATGCACCGGCGCTGGCCGAGGCGCTGGCCAGCGCCGGTGCCGCGACGATTTTCGTTGGCGAGGCCGAGACCTGGCTGCCCAACCCTAACCGCGCCCGGCTGGCGGCGCTGCCAAAGGTAGACCTGTTGCCGCTGGACGTCACCGACACCGGCTCGGTCGCCGAACTGGCGGGCGAGATCGGCGGCAAGGTCGACATCCTGATCAACAACGCCCGCTACGTGCGTCCCGGCGGTGTCATGGCGCGGGGCGACACGGCCTTTGCCATCGACGAGATGCAGGTCAATTATCTGGGCCTGATGCGGCTGGCGCAGGCCTTTGGCCCCGCCATGTGCAGCCGCACCGCCGACGGCAACAATTCGGCGGTGGCCTGGGTCAATATCCTGTCGGCGCTGGCCCTGATGAACGCGGCCGATTACGGCTGTTTCGGGGCGTCGAACGCCGCCGCGCTGTCGCTGTCGCAATCGCTTCGGGCCGAGTTCCGGCCCAGCGGGCTGCGCCTGACCAACGTCTTCGTCGGCCAGACCGAGGACGAGTGGCACCAGCAACTTCCGCCGCCCAAGGTCCGGCCCGCCGCCATCGCGCGGTCGGTGGTGGCGGGGCTGCGCGACGGGCTGGAAGACGTCTATTGCGGCGACGTGGCCCGCGACATGATCGCGCGCTATCGCGCCGGGCCGAAGATTCTGGAACGCGAAATGATGGAGAAGGGCGCATGAGCGATCTCGCCGCACTGGCCAGCCGGATCGCCAGCGGCGCCATCGAAGTGGTCGACCTGACGCACACGCTGGACCCGGATTTCCCGGTGATCATCCTGCCGCCCGAGTTTGGCCAGTGCGCGCGCTTTCGCATCGAGGAAATCAGCGCCTATGACCATCGCGGCCCGGCGTGGAAATGGCACAACATCTCGATGTCGGAACATACCGGCACCCATTTCGACGCCCCCAGCCACTGGATTTCGGGCCGCGACATTCCCAACGGGTCGGTCGACGAAATTCCGGTTGACGCCTTTGTCGGCCCGGTGGTGGTGATCGACTGTTCCGCCGGCTCGGCCGCCGACGACGATTTCGAACTGACGCCCGACCTGATCGCGGCGTGGGAGGCCGCGCATGGCACCATTCCCGAAAACGCCTGGGTGCTGATGCGCACCGACTGGTCCAGACGGCGCGGCGCCGCCTATCTGAACATGCGCGACGACGGCCCGCATTCACCCGGGCCGACACCCGACGCCATCCGCCTGCTGGTCGACCGGCGCAACATCCGCGGTTTCGGCACCGAAACCGTGGGCACCGACGCGGGCCAGGGCGCGCATTACACCCCGCCCTATCCGGCACATTTCACCCTGCACGGGGCCGGGAAATTCGGGCTGCAATGCCTGTGCAACCTTGACCGGCTGCCGCCCACCGGCGCGGTTCTGCTGGCCGCACCGCTGAAGATCAGAAACGGCACCGGCAGCCCGCTGCGGGTTCTGGCGCTGGTGGAGACCGGCCGATGACCGGCTATACCGCCGTGATCACCGGCGCCAGCAAGGGGATCGGCCGCGACCTTGCCGCGCGGATGCTGGACAAGGGCTATACCGTGATCTCGATCGCGCGCGGCACGGCAACCGACGCGCCGGCCGGGCTGATCCAGATGTCCGCCGACCTGCTGGACGCCGACGCCGTGGCCCGGGTCGCGCAGGATATCGCGGCTCGCCACGCGGTGACGCATTTTGTGCAGAATGCCGGGCTGATCTGGCCCAACCTGCTGGAAGACGCCAAACCGGGCGATATCACCGGGCTGGCGCAGCTTCAGCTGGGCTCGGCGCTGACCCTGATGCAGGCCTTCCTGCCGGCGATGAAACAGCGCCGGTTCGGGCGCGTGCTGTTCAACGGGTCGCGGGCCGCGCTGGGGGTGCCCACCCGCACCGCCTATGCCGCCGCCAAGGCCGGGGTGATCGGCATGGCGCGCACATGGGCGCTGGAACTGGCACCGCACGGGATCACGGTGAATGTCGTGGCGCCGGGGCCGGTGCTGACCGACAATTTCTGGGGCATCGTCCCGAAAGGCTCGGACCGCGAGGCCGAACTGGCCCGAAAGCTGCCCGTCGGGCGCCTTGGCACCGTGCGCGACATCTCGAACGCCTTCCTCTATTTCGCCGACCCGGAAAACGGCTTTGTCACCGGGCAGACGCTGTATGTCTGCGGCGGCGCCAGCGTGGGCACCCTGACACTCTAGGTGCGTTTCGCGTTGGCCACGCCCTTTCCCGCCGGCCCGTTCAGGGCGGAATGGACGTGGACCGCCCTGATCACTTGGGGGAAGCCCGGGTGAATTGTATTTCGTGGGCCCGGGGCTATCATCGTGGCGCCAAATTGGAGAATGATTCATAATGAAACACCGGGCATTGGCCTTTGTTGCCGCACTGGTTTTGAGCCTGACAACCGCAAGTGCCGCGGATTTTGGGAAAGGTTTTCAAGCCTACAACAATGGTGACTATGCGACGGCGTTTATAGAATGGATGCCCTTGGCCGTGGCGGGCGATGCCGACGCTCAGTACAACCTGGCTGTCATGTTCGACCATGGCGAGGGCGTCGTGCAGGACCATGCCGAAGCGGCGCGATGGTACGGGTTGGCGGCAGCGCAGGGTATGGCCGACGCTCAGAACAACCTGGGCACGATGTACCTTAACGGCCGGGGCGTGCCGCAGGACAGTGCCGAAGCGGTGCGGTTGTACAGCTTGTCGGCAGCGCAGGGCTTTGACTTTGCTCAGCTTAGTCTGGCCTTGGCGTACTACTTCGGCGAAGGCGTCCCCCAGAACCGTGCCGAAGCGGCGCGATGGTACAGGTTGGCGGCAGCGCAGGGTATGGCTGACGCCCAGTATAACCTGGCCTTGATGTACAGCCATGGCGAAGGCGTCCCGCAGGACCAGGCCGAAGCGTTGCGATTGTACAGGCTGGCGGCAGCGCAGGGCCATGCCGACGCTCAGAACAACCTGGCCTTGGCGTATTTCTTCGGCAACGGCGTCCCCCAGGACCGTGCCGAAGCGGCGCGATGGTTCAGGTTGGCGGCAGTGCAGGGTTTGGTTGACGCCGAGTATAACCTGGCCTTTATGCACAGCAATGGCGAAGGCGTCCCGCAGGACTATGCCGAAGCGGCGCGTTGGCACAGGCTGGCGGCGGAACAGGGCCATGCCGAGGCTCAGAACAACCTGGCCGTAATGTACCTCAACGGCAATGGCGTCCCGCAGGATTACCTGCTCGGGTATATGTGGGCCGATATCGCCACCACGA
>CAYYMJ010000007.1:48116-65654 GCA_964472855.1 uncultured Rhodobacterales bacterium
GGCGTCCCGCAGGATTACCTGCTCGGGTATATGTGGGCCGATATCGCCACCACGAACGGATCTGCATACGGTCCCCGTGCCAGGGACGTTCTGGCCGCAGAAATGTCCCCGACTGATATTTCAACGGCCCAAAATTTGGCCCGTGAATGTTTGGCGAGCGACTACAAGATTTGCGGAAACTGACTGCGCAGGTTTTAAGCGGCAAGGCGGGCCGGACGATACTGTTTGGCGCCTTGATCCAATTTCGGCGCCGGCGCTGCATGGAGCCGAAGGGTCACCCAATACCGCGTTTCGCGTTGATCCTTGGATCAAGCCAACCGCACCGGCGGGGTCAGCCGGCCGGCGCGTCGGCAAGGACGCCGTTCAGCGCGCCGACGACATTGGCGGCGGCGTCCAGCAGGACAAGATCGCCCGCGTCGCGCCCCGCCAGCGCGTCCAGCGACAGGCCCATCGCCCGGCAGGGCACCGTGATGGCCATTTGCAGCGCGGTTTCAAGCCCAAACCCAAGGGTGTCGGCCACACAGCGCACGCCTTCGGACATCGTGGTATGCGCGCCGGCCAGCGAGCCTTCGGAATTGACCAGCTTGTGACCCTCAAGATGCACGGTCGTACCGTACAGGTCAAACTCGGGCGGCCCGCCGACGGTCGGCATGGCGTCGGACACCAGGAACATGCGCCCCGCGACCGGCCGGGCGCGGATGGCCATGGCCAGCATGTCATCGGACACATGGATCCCGTCGCAGATGAGCCCGGCATAGGCCTGCGAGTTGATGACCGCGCCCGCCAGCCCGGGCCCGCGCGCGGTCATGGGCGGCATTGCGTTGAAAAGATGGGTCGCACATGTGGCGCCGGCCGCCAGTGCCTTGCGGGTTTCGTCGCCGGTGGCCTTGGAATGGCCCAGCGACACGACCGCGCCCAGCGCCACCATCGCCGCGATCTGCGCCGGCGTCACCACCTCGGGCGCCACGGTCACCATGGTCGGCACCCCGGCGGCGCGCAGCCGGCGGATATGGGCGATGGTGCTGTCGTCCAGCGGCCGGACAAAGGCCGCCTTGTGGGTGCCGCGCCGGTCGACCGAGATATGCGGCCCCTCGATATGCAGTCCGGCGACACCATTCATGCCGCAGGCCTCGATAGCGGCGCTCACGGTCCGATCCAGAACGTCGCGGCTGTCGGTGATCACCGTGGGAAAGATCGCGGTGGTGCCAAAGGGCCGATGGGCGCGGGCCACGGCCCACATCGCCTCTTGGGTCGGGGTCGCGTTGATCAGAACCCCACCGCCACCGTTGACCTGCAAGTCAACAAAGCCCGGCGCGACGATGCCGTCGACCGCGACCGTTGTGGCGCTTGCGGGCAGGCTGTCGCGGTCGGCGACATCGCTGACCCGGCCGTCCCGCAGGGCCAGCGCCCGCCCGGCCCTTAGGCGCCCGTCCTCGAACAGCAGCGTCGGGCAAACCCATGTCTCGGTGGTGTGTGTATCAGGCATCGCAACGCTCGCTGTAGGCGGCATAGCCCGCGCCAAGGGCGGCGGCGGTCTCGCCCCGCGCGGCCAGTCGAACCGCCGGCAGGGGGAAACCCGGCCATGACAGGCGTGCCAGTTCAGCTTTGATCGCGGGGATCAGGCCGGGCATCTGCGACAGCCCGCCCCCCAGCACCACGGTCGACGGATCGACCACCTGCGACAGCTCGTGAAGCAATGCCGCGACGATCTCGGCCCAGACATCCCAGACCGCGCCAAGCCGCGGGTCGGATTGCCGTGCCGCCGCGATATCGCGTGCACTGACCGGCCGGCCCAGCAGGTGCGCGGCCAGCCGTTCCATGCCGGGCCCCGAGCCCAGGGTCTCGAAACATCCGTCGCGCCCGCAACCGCAACGCAGGATCGGCAGCTTGTGCCGCGCGACCAGCGCCGCCGGCAGCGCCATGTGACCGAACTCGCCCGACTGGCCGGCACCATCGTTGATCAGCCGCCCGTCAATCGTGACCGCGCCGCCAATGCCGGTGCCCAGCAGCAGCCCCAGCATGGTGCCATGGTCAGACCCGGCGCCGAATACCGCCTCGGCCAGCGAAAAGGCCCGGCAATCGTTCAGCCAGACGATGCCCGCGCCCACGCGCTGCGCAAGATCGGCGGCAAAGGGGCGCCCCTGCGACGACAGGTTGGCGGCGATCGACCGGCCATCGGCGGGGTTGACCAGCCCGGCGGCGGCAACCCCCACCGGCAAGGCGGGATGCGCGGCCCTGAGCCAGCCGATCTGGTCGGCCATGGCCGCAAGAAGGCCCTCGTAATCGGCGGGGGTGTCGATGCGCCGCTTGTCCTGCAGCGCCCAGTCGCCGGCAAAGCGCTGAGCCTCGATCTTGGTTCCGCCAAGGTCTATGCCCCCCGCGATGACCATCAGACAGCCGCCACCGGGTGCAGCCGAACACCCGACACCACGCGGGTCAGCGTGGACCGCCCGGCGAAGGGATCGTCGATATTCAGCCCCAGGGCCGCCGACCAGGTCACCGCCTCGATCTGGGCCGGCAGCACGGCAAGCGCCGCGTTCCACACGTCGGGCCCGGCCGAGGCGATGTCGATGTCGCCACCGGGACCAACCGCCACGGTGCGGGTTGCGGGAAACTGCCGGCGCAATTCGCTCACGAGGTCATGGTCATAGCGGGCCGTGTCAGGCGCCCCCGACAACAGGACATGGACGATGCTGTCGTCGGTGACAAAGCTTTTCGGACCGTGCCGAAAGCCAAGGGTCGAATCCCACAGCGCCGGGATGCGGCCGGCGGAAAGCTCTAACACCTTCAGGGCACTTTCGCGCGCCGCAAAGGCCAGCGGTCCCGACCCGACATAAATTGCCCGCGCCGGCGGTGGCGTGGCGGCCATGGCCCCACGGATCAGCGGCAAGCTGTCGGCGGAAATATCGGCCAGCCGGCGCATGGTCTGGCGCTGAGGCACGCGCCGGTCGAACAGCGCCAGCGCCGTCAGCAGCATGGTCGAAAAGCTCGACGTCATGGCAAAGCCGGCGTCGTGGCAGGCGTCGGGCAACACGACGCTGCGCGCCCGCGCCTCGGTTGCCAGCCGGCCGCTGGCGTTGCAGGTGATGTTCAGCACCGGGGTCGCGGGGGCCAGCGCGGCAACCGCGTCAAGCGTGCCCACGCTTTCGGTGGAATCCCCGGACCGGCCGAAATTCACGATCAGGGTGTCACGCAGGCCGGCCAGATAGTGGCCGGGCCGCGCCACGAGGTCGGTCGAGGGAACCGAGCGAAAGCGCAGCCCCCCGCCTTCGGGCAACCCGGCGGCCAGTATGTCGCCGATATAGGCCGACGTGCCGGCACCGCAGAACCAGACCTGCGAAACCCCGGCCCGGTCGATCCAGTCGCACAGCGGCGCCGGGTCAAAGGCATCGCCCCACGACCGCCAGATGTCCGGCTGGGCGTGAATCTCGGCCCAGGTGCTGGACGCACCGATGATCTTGTCCGGCCCGGTCACGAGGTCGACGTCACTTTCGAAAGCGTTGACGGTTTGTCGGGGTTCAGGCCCAGCGCCAGCGCCGTGTTCAGAACCACGGGATACAACAGGTAAAGCAGCATCGCGGCCACGGCGGCGGGGCAACAGTTTCCGGCGCCGGGCGGGCGCAGCCGGAACACGTCGCCGCCGGCGGCGCGGAAACGGTCCTCGGCCTGATCGAGGCTTTGCTGAACCTCGGCCTCGCCGCTGTCCAGCAACAGCACGAACAGCGGGTTGGTGGCCAGTTGCAGGGGGCCGTGCAGCACCTCGGACGCCGAATAGGCCTCGGCATGCAGGGCGCAGGTTTCCTTCAGCTTCAGCGCGACTTCCTGCGCCGCGCCAAAGCCGGCGCCACGACCCACCACATAGACATGATTGGCCCGCAGCAGCCCGGCGTTCAGTGGCGCAAGGTCCTGTCCACCGCCGTGGGCCAGCGCGTCCATGGCGCCCGCGCCAGCGTCGGCGCTGGCACGATAGCCGGGTTTCAGGGCCGCCAGCAGGGCCATGCCGGCGGCGATCGAGCCGATGACCGATTTGGTCGCGGGCACGGCGCGTTCGGGGCCGGCGCCGATGGGCAGGGTCACATCGGCCGCGCCTTCGACGGCCGAGCCCGGCTGGTTGGTGATCGCCACGACCGCCCCGCCCCGGGCGCGGATGCCACGGGCGCAGGCCACCAGATCCGGCGACGCCCCGGATTGGGAAATCACCAGACCGGCCGCGCCGGTGCAGCGCACGCCGTCATAAACCGAAAAGGTCGACGGCGGCAGCGAGGTTACGGGCACCTGCAGGTGACGCATGTAAAGATAGGACAGAATGTTGGCCGCGGCGTCTGACGACCCGCGGGCAACCGTGTAGATCGCGGCCGCCGATGCCAGCCCGCGGCCGTCCAGCGCCGGGCGATGGTCGGCCCGCGCCGCGGCGGTGAAGACGCCGGGCGCCTCGGCGATTTCGGCGGCCATCAGGGTCTGGGTGTTTCGTGTGGTCATGGTCATTTCGCTCTCAGACCGAAGCGGTCGAATTCGGCCCAGGTCTCGGACAGGTCGACCACTGTGCCACTGATGCGCGCCTCGTCCAGCGCCAGCGCCGCGATGCCGGCGACCAGCGCGTCGACAATGCCCACGGGCAGCGACGCGATCTGGCCCCGCAGCAGCGCCGCGATGTCTTCGACCATCATGTGATCGGCGCCGTAATGGGCGCTCATCCGGGCCTTGTCACCCTTGGTATAGTCCTGGTCCATCACCACGGTTCCGTCGCGCAGCGTCACCTTGAGATACCCGCGCACGAAATCGCCCTCGGCCATGCCATGGGTGCCCATCACGCAAAAACGCCGGTGCTGGTCGGGGGTGTTGATATTGGTGTGAAAGGCCAGCGAGGGGCCGGATTCATAGTCGAGAATGGCGGTCTGATAGTCGATGATGTCCCCGTCCGACTGAAAGGGATCGTCGACCGATTCCCAGACCGATTTCTTGACATGGAAGATCTCGGCTTCCGAATTCGAGGCGGGCGCGTTCTGTGGGAGGAACGAACGGCGCCCGCCAAAGCTCGCTACGCGCTTGGGCCGCGAGCCGGTGACCATGTTGTAGATGTCGATGTCGTGGCAGCATTTTTCCAGCATGAAGCCGCCGGAATACCCGGTCATGCGCCGCCAGTCGCGCATGAAGAATGCGCCATGAAAGGGGGCGATATGTTCGTTGGCCTCCAGCGACACGATGTCGCCCAGATGGCCCTGGGCGATGGCGCTGCGCAGGTCGACCATGTGCTGCGAATGGCGCAGGACCAGCCCGACCATCACCCTGTCGGGTCCGAATTCGGCCAGCAGGGCCGCCAGCCGCATGGTGTCGGCGACGGTGGTAACCACCGGCTTTTCGGTGAACACGCGCACACCGGCACGCAGACCGGCCTCGATCTGGTCAAGGTGAAACTGGTTGGGCGAACAGACGAACAGAATATCGGGCCGGGCGTCGCGCAGCATCGCCTCGACCGAGGGATAGGCCGGCGTGTCGGCACCGATCATGTCAAGATGGGTGGGCTGCGGGTCGAAATAGCCGACGATTTCGGCCTCGGGCATCGTCTGGGAAAAGATGCTCAGAACATGCCCGGCGCGAAGCCCTATGCCTGCGGTCGCAATACGCATTTCGCCTGTCTCTTCAGTTTGCCGGAACCGGCGCCTGCAGCCGGGTCATGACCTTGCCGGTTGCGTCGAAGACGTGGCAATCGCCCGGGTTGACGCTCAGCTCGGCCGCGACGCCCTCGGTCACGTCGGCGATCCCGTCCAGGGCCGCGCAAAAGCGCGAGCCGGCTGTCGTGGTGCCATAGGTGATTGACGCCCCGCCCAGCCGCTCGACCACAGCCACGTTCAGCATCAGGCCACCGGCGCCCTGTGACAGATCTTCGGGGCGAATGCCCACTTCCACGCGGTCGCCCGCGCTGGCGCCGCTACCGTCGACCGGGATCTCCAGCGTTGGCCCGGCGTCCAGTTCAACGGCGATACCCTTGGCGCCGGCGGTGCGTATGCTGCCGTCGAGAAAGTTCATGTTGGGCTGGCCGATGAACGAGGCCACGAATTTTGTCGCCGGATGATGGTAAAGCTCCATGGGCGTGCCGAATTGCTCGACCCGGCCCGCGTTCAGCACCACGATGCGGTCGGCCATGGTCATCGCTTCGATCTGGTCGTGGGTGACGTAAATCATCGTCGCCTGAAGCTCGCGGTGCAACTGCGACAGCTCGACCCGCATATCGCCGCGCAGGGCCGCGTCGAGGTTCGACAGCGGTTCGTCGAACAGGAAAATCTTTGGTTCGCGCACGATCGACCGCCCGATGGCGACGCGCTGGCGCTGGCCACCGGAAAGCTGACCGGGCTTGAGGTCAAGCTTGTCGTCAAGCTGCAGAATCGCCGAGGCCCGCGCCACCCGCTCTTTCAGCTCGGGTGCGGGCATTTTCGCAACCCGCAGCGGGAAAGCGATATTTTCGTAAACCGTGAGATGGGGATAAAGCGCATAGCTTTGAAACACCATCGAGATGCCGCGGTCCACGGGATGCATGTCGCTGACGTCGCGCTCGTCGATCAGAAGCCGGCCGCTCGTGGCCTCTTCCAGCCCGGCAATCACCCGCAGCAGGGTGGACTTTCCACAGCCCGAGGGGCCGACGAAAACCACGAATTCCTTGTCCCGGACGGACAGGGCGATGTCATGCAGGACATCCGCCTCGCCAAAGGACTTGTTGATATTTTGAAGGTCCAGCGTGGCCATTGTCCGCTCCGTTATTGGACGAAGGCCCGGGGCGGCGAACCGCCCCGGGGCAATTGCGAGATTACAGGGCGTCGGCCAGTTCCTGACCGGCGATGGTGACAAGATTGTCGACCGTATCGTCAGCCAGAATGACGCCCTGGATCATGTTGGTGAACACCGACTGCAGCGACTTGAAGTCTTCAACCAGCGGTTCCGGACCACCCACGGCGATGCCGTCGACAAAGACCTGCCAGAAGGCGTCGTCCTGGTAATAGGGCGCGTCAAAGCCAAGTTGGGCATAGTCGAAGATCGGCGTCAGGCCCCAGCTGGAATCAAGCCCGTACTGGCTTTCACCGCTGGTGATCAACTGGGCCAGTTCCTGGGCCAGATCTTCATGCCCCGAGCCCTTGAACACCACGATCGAGTCAGTGATCAGGATGGTGCCGTTGCCGCCATTCGGGCCGGCCGGGATCGGCACGGTGATCTCGTTGATGCCTTCCTTGTGCTGGCCGCGGCCCCAGGGACCGTCGATATACATGCCGATCTTGCCGTCGTTATACAGGTCCTTCAGCTGCGAACGCTCCCATGCGGTGGGGCCTTCCTGCGCGACCGAAACCAGCTTTTCATAGAAGGCCAGGGTTTCGCGGGTGTTGTCGCTGTCCAGCATGTTTTCGCCCGAAGCGGAGTCGATGACCACGCCGCCGTTCGAATACAGGTAGTTCAGGAACTGGTGCATGGTGTTGTCGAAGTCCTTGCCGGCAAGGCCGACACCGGAAGCTTCGGTGTTGTCGTTGATGGCCTTGGCCATCGCATACATGTCGTCCCAGGTCGCGGGGGCTTCACAGGCTACGCCGGCCGCGTCGGCCAGGTCGCAGTTGATGTAAAGGCCCTTGGTCGAAAACGCGTGCGGGTAGCCCCAGCGCGTGCCTTCGATGGTAACCGTGTTCAGAATGCCGGGCTGATAGGCGCCTTCGGCATCGGCCGAAATCTGGGCCGGAACGATCAGATCGTTGTTGGCCAACTGGCGCAACGTGCGCGAACCCATGTAGGCAATCGACGGCGGATCGCCGGCCGAAGCCAGGGTCAGCGACTTGTCCTGGCAGGTGCCCCACGGAACCGCCTCGAGATTGACGCTGACGCCGTCATGGCTGGCTTCGAACGCATCCACGACAGCCTGGTCGGCATCGCGAACCTCGCCACCGCACATGATAAAGTGCAGATCCTGCGCCTGTGCGCTCATCGCGCTGGCCGCGACGATCGCGGCGCCGACAAGGGCTGGTTTGAGATGTTTCATTGAGATGGTCTCCCTTTGGTTGACTTGATTCACTCTTTCACCGCGCCGGCGGTCAGCCCCGCGACGAGGTATTTTTGCAGGAACAGGAAGATGACCATGACCGGCAGCACGCCGGTCAATGCGGCGGCCATCATCTCGTTCCACGTCACCGACTGGTAGCCGATGAACTCGAACAGACCCGCGGGAAGCGGCTGGTATTCGCGGGTCTGGTTGAAGGTGATCGCAAACAGGAATTGCTGTGCATAAGCGCCGATGAAGATGGCGGTGCCCACCACGATCAGCCCGGGCACGGCCAGCGGCAGCACGACGCGCCGCAGGGTGTACATACGGCTGGCCCCGTCCATGAAGGCCGCCTCTTCCAGCTCGACCGGGATCTTTTCCAGATACGACCGCAGCAGCCAGATGCCGGTGGGGATCAGAAAGGCGACCCCGGGCACGATCATCGCCCAGTAGGTGTTCAGCAGGCCAAGGGTGCGCAGCACCCGGTAAAGCGGAATCAGCAGCACGGCGCCGGTGAACATGTTGACACCGAGGAAGATCGCGAGCGAACCCGACTTGAACGGAAATTTCAGCCGCGCATAGGCATAGGCCGCCGGTATAACCAGAACCATGGTGATGGCGGTGACCGTGAACGCGATGAAGACCGAGTTGACGATGTAGCGGCCCAAAAGCGGCACCGTCACCCACATGTCGCGATAGGCCTGAAAGCTGAAATCCTGCGACCAGAACTGGTAGGGGCTGCGAAACAGATGCTCCAGCGGTCTGAGCGAGGCCATGAACATTTCGAAAAACGGCAGCAGGACGAACATCAGGAACACCGCCACGGCGGCATAGATGCCCACGATCTGCAATTTGGTATAGCGGTCCATCATGTCATTTCACCCCGTAGCGGCGGTTCACCTTGTTCAGGAAGAACAGGTAGATCAGCGAGAAGACGGCCAGCAGGATCACGATCACCACGGCGCGGGCGGCACCTTCGCCGAATTTGAAGTTGGCGATGGCGGTCTTGTAGGTGTCGACGATCAGCGTGGTGGTGGCGCTGCGCGGGCCGCCCTCGGTCAAAATCCAGATGATTTCAAAGCTGTTGAAGGTCCAGATCGCGCTGAGCAGGGCCATCGACACGATCACCGGCATGATCTGCGGAATGGTGATGCGGCGGAACCGGTACCAGCGGCCAGCGCCGTCGACATAAGCGGCCTCGTAAAGGTCGCGGCTGACGCCCTGCATGGCGGCCAGAAGAAACAGCGTGACCATCGGCGTCCCGACCCAGACGTCGGCGACGATGGCCGAATAGAAGGCCGACCGCTTGTAGGCAAGAAACTCGAACGGCTTGTCGAGAATGCCGATATACTGGATCACCCCCGACAGCAGGCCGAAGGCCCCGTTGTAAAGCCACAGCCAGCCGATCATGCCGATGGCGATCGGAATGACCCAGGGCGGCATGACCAGCACCCGAAACAGCGCCCGGCCGGGCACGGCGGCGTTCAGCAAGGTGGCGCCGATCAGGCCAAGGATCAGCTTGACCCCCACGGACAGGAACATCCAGTAGAAGGTGCGCACGATGGTGGCGTGAAACTTCCGGCTGCTGGCCAGGTCCTGATAATTTTCCAGCCCGACATAGCTCTGCCCGCCCAGCCGGGCATCGGTAAACGACAGCCGGAAAGTTTCGAACAGCGGCCAGGCGACGATGATGCCGATGAAGACCATCGCCGGCGCGATTAGCAACCATGCAAACACCCACTGGGGCATGCGTTTTCGCTGAGCGTTATCGGTCACGTTCCCTCCGCCGGGCTTCGAATCGTTGTCTGTCATCAATTTTATCCAAGAAAGGAAAAAAGTAACCAGTAAAGAACCACCTTTGGCGATCTTGCATAATTGGCTTGTTTTTCGGGGGTTTTTCGCCAATGATCGACCGAAATCAGCAATGATCCCAACAAGTGGTATCAAAAATACGATACCAAAATATTGGCCGGAAACCGTGACCGTCAAGGCAGACCTCTACCAGCCGAGCTCCTGGTACGAACCGGGAAAAGGCCCGCGTTACCAGCAACTGGTGCGCCACCTTGGCGCCGCCATCCGGCAGGGCGTGCTGGCCCCCGACACTCAACTGCCGCCCGAGCGTGCGCTGACCGAACTGGCCGAGGTCAGCCGGGTGACGATTCGCCGGGCCATTCGGGCGCTGGCCGACGAAGGGCTGGTCGAACAGCGGCACGGGTCGGGCACCTTTGTCTGCCATGCCTCGCCGCGTCTGGAACAGTCGCTGTCGTCGCTGATCTCGTTCTCTGAAAACCTGCGCCTTCGCGGCCAGACGCCGTCGTCGGTGGTGCTTGACCGGGGGCTTTATATGCCCACGCGCGACGAATTCATGATCCTTGGGCTGTCGCCCTCGGCCCGGGTCGCGCGGATCAAGCGCCTGCGCTCGGCCGATGGCACCCCGCTGGCTATCGAATCCTCGACCCTGCCGGCCGATATCCTGCCTGACCCGACGCAGGTAAAGACCTCGCTTTACGATCTGCTGCGCGCCGGTGGCCGGGCGCCGGTGCGGGCCATCCAGCGCGTGACCGCCTGCAACCTTGACGCCGAAGATGCCGACAGGCTGGGCATGGCCGCCGGCGAGGCGGTGCTGAACATCCAGCGCACCGCCTATCTTCCCCATGGCCGCGCGATCGAACTGACCACCGGCCTTTACCGGTCGGACCTGTATGACTTTGTGTCCGAACTGACGCTGGAGGCGCCCACGTGACCGATCTGACATTCGCGGCCCAAATCGACGGCGACCATATTCGCTGCCGCATCTCCAGCGACCGCGATCTTGCCGCGCCGGTGTTTTGCTTTTCGCTGATGGCGCCGCCGGCGGTTGTGGCGGGTGGCGTGATGCTGCGCACGGACGGCGGCTATGGCGAGGTGCAGTTGCCCGACCTCGTGGCCGGCCAGCCGCACGAGGTGACGCTGGCCTATGCCAATGACGGCTATCGCGCTGTCAACCGGGCGTGGCTGCCGCTGGGCGGATACCTCAGAACCGGCGACGAAACCCTGCCCCTGCCGCTGCTGCCCGCCGGGGTGCGCCCGGTAACCCCCGCGCCGGCCGCGCCCGGCGACCGGCTGGGGCTGATCCCGCCGCCCCGGTCATGGGCGCCGGCGCGCGGGCATCTGGAGGCGGCGTCCTTCGCCACGGCCTCGCCGCTGATTGCCGCCGCCGACGCGCTGGCCGTCCGCTGCAACCTGCCGCCGCTGCGCGACGCGGCGGGTGTGCCGCTGCGGCTGACGCCCGACCCGAGCATGACGGACGGCGCGTATCGCATCGCCATCGGCCCCGGCGACATCGCCGTCACCCACGGCGGCGCGGCCGGCGCGCATTATGCCGCCATCAGCCTGCTGATGTTGCGGGCCGTGCACGGCGCCCACCTGCCCTGCGGCACCATCGACGACGCGCCGGCCTATGGCTGGCGCGGCCAGCATCTGGACTGCGCGCGCCATTTCTACGGGCTGGACACGGTGCTGCGGCTGGTCGACCTGATGGCGCTGGTGAAGATGAACCGCTTTCACTGGCATTTTTCCGATGACGAGTCCTTCCGGCTCGAGGTTGATTGCCTGCCCGAACTGTGGCGCCAGACGGCGCTGCGCGGCGAAGGCCGCCTGATCCCCGGCCTGTTTGGCGGCGGCATGTGCGCTGGCGGACACTACAGCAAGGCCGACGTCGCGCGGCTGGTCGGCCATGCCGGGGCGCTGTTCATCGAGGTTCTGCCCGAGATCGAGTTTCCTGCCCATGCGCTGGGTCTGGTCCGCGTCGCGCCCCAGACCCGCGACCCCAACGACCACAGCGGCGAGGTCAGCGTTCAGGGCTATGGCGGCAACGTGATGAACCCGGCGCTGCCCGCAACATGGGACCTGATCGTGCCGCTGGCTCTTGAGGTGGCCGAGTTGTTTCCATTTGGCATGCTGCATCTGGGCGCCGACGAACTGCCGCCCGATACCTGGAGCGGCTCGCCCGCTGTCGCGGCGCTGCGGGCCGGGCAGCCCGGCCTTGACGGGCGCGACGACGTGCTGGGCTGGGCGCTGGCGCGGCTGGCGGCGCGCCTGGGCGAGCAGGGCATCCGCACCGCCGCGTGGGAAGAGGCGGCGCGCGGCGTCAATGGCGGCATCGGCAACGGCGCGCTGCTGTTCAGCTGGACAGGGCAACAGGCGGGCATCGACGCGGCGCGCGCCGGCTATGACATCGTGATGAGCCCGGCACAGCATGTCTATCTGGACATGGCTCACAGCAGCGACCCCGACGACTGGGGCGCGGCCTGGGCGGCATTCGTCGGCCTTGACGATACCCTGAACTGGTCGGTGGTCCCCGTGCCCGACGTCGCCGACCGCATCGCCGGGGTCGAGGGCACCTTCTGGTCGGAATTCACAACGCAGGATCACGAGATCGAGCCGATGCTGGCCCCGCGCATCCTTGGCGTCGCCACCAAGGGCTGGGCCGGCGACGCGCCGGTCGATATCGCCGGGTTCCGGCAAGACGCCCGCGCCGTCTGCGACATCTTCACCGCCATGGGCTGGACATGGAACGCAGCATGCTTTGGCTAGGGGCGGGGCGCCGGATGGACAGTATCGGCGCCCGGCGGGCGACGTTTCTGACGATGCTGCTGTTTCTGGCCCAACCCATTCACCTGGGCCACTGGCTGTCGCGCATATCCGAGGTGCAGATCGCGCTGGACTTGTCCAAGTCGGAACTGGCCATCGCGCTGTTGGGCATGCCCTGCGGGCTGTTGCCGTCGCTGTATTTCGCCGGCCGCGCGGTCGACCGGTTCGGGCCGCGCCATTCGCTGCTGTTGGTCTTTCCGCCGATGCTGGTGGCCGGGTTCCTGCCCGGGCTGGCCACGGACATGCGCACGCTTTTCGCGGCGCTGTTCCTGCTGGGCGCCTGCGTGGCCTTTGTCGAGGTCAGCCTGAACGTCTTTGCCGCCATGACCGAGCGCTGCTTTGGCGTGCGCATCATGAGCCGCGCCCACGGATTCTGGAGCCTTGGGGTCGCGCTGGGCAGTCTCGTGGGGATCCAGTTGGCCAGGGCCGGCCTGTCCGCGGGCGCGGCCCTGATGCTGTCGGCAGCCATCCTGCTGCCGCTGTTGCAGATCGTCGCCGCCAGCCTGCCCGGAAAGGACAGCGCGCCCGGCGACGCGCCGGAACACGACGACGCGCGCGGCCCGGTTTCGCGGGCGCTGCTGCCCATCGTGATCGTGGTGTTCGGCGCCACCATCGTGGAAGGCGCCATGAACGACTGGGCCACCGTCTACATGCGCGAAACACATTGGGGCGGCACTTATAACGACGCGCTGGCCCTGACGGTCTTTACCGCCATGGTCACGATCGGGCGGTTTTCGGGCGACGCCATCAACCGGCGGCTGGGGGCCGCGGCGCTGGCCCGCATCTGCCTGGGGTCGGCCATCGCGGGCATCGCGCTGCTGGTGACCGGCCACAGCGTCTGGATGTCATTCGCCGGCTTCGCGCTGGCCGGTTTCGGGGTGTCGACCATCTTTCCGCTGGGCATCAGCGCCAGTGCCAGCCTCAGCCGCCGGGGCGAGGCGCGCAACGTCTCGGTCATGACGTTCGGCGCCCTGTCAGGATTTCTGATCGGGCCGCCGATGATCGGCTATGTGGCCGAGGCGACCTCGCTGAAACTGGCGCTGGGCCTGCTGTTGCCGACGCTGGTGCTCAGTTTCGTGCTGGCCGCACGCCTTGCGCCACGACCGCGCTGACGCCGCATTGCCCGGCGCCGCATTGCCCGCCGCCGGTCACCCCGCCGCCAGCAGCCTGTCGGACAGCCGGCCAATCTGCGCCTCCAGGCTTTCGGCAACGTCCAGCGCGAAGGCATCGTCATGCATGGGCCCCACCAGTTGCACCCCCACCGGGCGCCCGTCGGCCAGCCCGGTGGGCACCGCCACCGACGGCAGCCCCAGCACGTTGATCACGAACAGCGGCGCCTGCGCCGCGATGATCTGCGGCAGCGTTTCGGGCCGAACGAAATCCTGATCGTTGTCGAACGGCGGCACCAGCGACGTGGGCATCAGCAACAGATCAATGTCGTCAAACATCTGCGCCCACGCCCGTTGCCCGGCAAGCCGCTGGGCCAGGCCGGCCAGGAAACCCTGAAGATCGCGGCGCTGGTAATACATCATGAAACCATCGGTCAGCCGGTTCATCTCGGCCGACCCGGCCTCGCGAATGGCCGGGCCGAGGGCATATTCGGTCTCGGTGAACAGCATGTCGCCCCACAGCCGCGCCAGCAGGTCGGCCTGCGGCGGGACGGTTTCAACCAACCGGTGCCCGGCGGCGCGCAACCCGTCGCAGGCCGTGGCCATCGCCTGTTCGACGCCCGGGTGAATGGGGGCGGAGAAGGGGTTGGTGGCAAAGCCGATGGTGATCTGCCCCTCGCGGCGGCGCCCCGAGTTGGTCGCGCCGCTCCACTGCGGGTCGCGGCTGTCGCGCTGCGCCATGGCCCGCAGCCCCAGCCGCACATCGGCGATCGACCGGGCAATCGGGCCCTGCGTGCTCATCATCATGGTCAGGGGCGGGCGTTCTTCGCCGGC
This sequence comes from uncultured Rhodobacterales bacterium, assembly GCA_964472855.1. Classification (GTDB taxonomy): domain Bacteria; phylum Pseudomonadota; class Alphaproteobacteria; order Rhodobacterales; family Rhodobacteraceae; genus Tranquillimonas. Next base: position 62,706 of record CAYYMJ010000007.1, read on the forward strand.
ACTGGGGTTAAAGGCGGGAATACGCCCCAGCGACGGGCGGATCGACGCGACCCCGCAACAATAGGCCGGATAGCGCAGCGATCCGCCCAGATCGTTGCCATGGGCGATGCTGCCGATGCCCATCGCCACCGAGGCCGCCGCGCCGCCGCTTGACCCGCCGGGCGTGGCGTTGGCATCCCACGGGTTCGACGTGACCCCATAAAGCGGGTTGGACGTGAACCAGCGCAAGGAAAACTCGGGCGTGTTGGTGCGCCCGATCACGATGGCCCCGGCCGATTTCAGGTTGGCGACAACGGCGCTGTCCTGGTCACAGATATTCCCGGCCTGCGCCGGTATCCCGTTGGAATTGCTGAACCCCGTCTGGTCGGTGTTGATCTTCGATGTGACAGGCACGCCCAACAGGGGCGGCAGATCGTCAGGCAGAGGCGCGGCGTCGATCCGGCGGGCAATTTCAAGGCTGCTGTCATCAACCTCGGTCACCGCGTTGATGCCGGGATTGACCGCCGCGATCCGGTCAAGATGCGCCGAGATGACCTCGGTCACCGAAACCGCCCGCCTGGCGACCCGGTCGGCGGTTTCGACCGCGCTCCACCCGATGATTTCGCTCGTCATGTCGTGAAGTCTCCGCAATCGGCGTCTGCAAGTCTTGGGTCAGCTTGGCCGAGGCACGGCCGAAAGTCTGGTCTTTCACTGCGTCATCGTCCGGCTTGGCTGCGCCGATCCCGAATATCGCAATGCGGGTCGGCAGCGCCAGCACCGCCTGAAAGGCGCGTCCAGGCGCCATGCGCGGCACGGGCACGCGCGCGCGGCCAGTCAGCGCCCGAACCGCGCCGCGCAATCGGGCCACATTTTCAAGGCACGCGGCCGCACAGGCGCGGCCAGGGCGCGGGCAGAATCTGCACAGGCGCGGCCAGGGCCCCGCAAGGCCCCGGGGTTCCCGCGAACCCACCGCCGCGCCACGCTCAGAACCCGGCGCCGTGCGTCGCGCGGGCCCGATCCGTCCAGTTCCAGCGCCGCCAGATCGGCACGCCCTTCGTCACACAACCGCCCGACAAGGCGGCCGGCAGCCCGCCGTTTCGCGCCGAACTGGAAATGGAACCCCCCCGCCGCCACCCCGGCTTGCCGGGTGATGCCGCGTCGAACCCGCTTTCACGCACCCCCCCCGAACCGTCGATCGCTGCTGCCACGCTGCACCGCCGCCTTCGCCATTCACTCGGTGCGCCCCGGCATCATCACGGTGCCGAACCTCGAAATCCGCGTGCCAGGCCCACCGGTCGCCCCGGTTCAGCTTCAAGAAAGCCCTCGGCCTGATCGCGCGCCCGGTCCCGCCCTTCATCGCCACGTTGATCGCCGTGCCGATGGTGGTCAGCCAGCGTCGTGCCGCCCCGTCGCTGGCCCTGATCGCACCATGAACGCGGCCAGCTCCGTCAGTCGGGCAGAACCTCGGTCCGGCAATCGCCACGCAGCGATGCCTCCAGCAGTTCCAGGTCGTCCGAACAATCGCTGAACCGCGAGCCCAGCCCCGGCGGCACCACAAAGGCATCGCCCGCCATCAGCCTGCTCGGCGGCTGGCCATCGGCGTTCAGCGTCACCTGCCCGTCCATAACGAAGCCAAAGTGGATGTCGGCGTCCTGTCGCGTGCGCGGCGGCACCCCGCCGTCGAACCGGGCAACGTTGATCCCGGCCAGGCCGCGGGTGCCGGCGGCAATGCCGGTGTCGCGGCTGACAAAGCCCGCAATGCGATGCGGTCTCCACGCCGACGCCGACTTCACATGATGCACGAACCGCTGCCCGTCCCATTCGCGCCCGGGGTCGCCCTGCCCATTTGGCAGGCGCATCTCGTGGTCGATCGTGGTCACATGCTCGGCCGGCACCCCGATCTCGATCACCTCGATATCGGGCGAGGCATGGCACACCCGGTGGCGGATGCGCGGCGGCTGGGTCACACAATCACCGGCCTCAAGCCGGATCATGTCGCCCTGATCCTCGTAAAGAACATCCACCCAGCCCCGGTAGCAAAAGATCAGCTGAAACCCGACCGCGTGATAATGCACCATGTCCGGCACCGGCCCGCCATCGGGAATGCGGATGTGGCTGGCAATGATCGACCCGCCCAGCCGCGACGGGATCAGGTCGCGGTAATGCATCCCGGCCCGCCCGATGATCCACGGCGCCTCGTCGCGCAACCGGCGCACCACGAACTCATGCGCCACAACCGGGGTCGCGACCGCCGGCGTCAGCGCAACGATCTCGACCTGCGTTCCATTGGGCGCCACCAACCTGGTTTCCCCTCCGGCAAACCCGGCCACATCATCGGTCAGGATACGCAAAACCCCGGGCGCGGTCGTGGCCGCCTTGTCGATGCGCAGGTTCAGCCCATGCCCGGAAAAACTGGCGCAACTGGGGTTGTCAGCGGGAAAGATCGACTCCAGCCGCATCCCCAGAACTCCGGTATAAAACGGCAGGTCATCGCGCAACTCGCCGGTCGGCAACAGTATCTCGGCCCTGGTCTCGCTGGTCATCACGCACCCCCCCACGATTTCGGACCCAACGATCACCGCCACCGCCATGCGGCGCAACCCGAAAACGGCGCGGCACGCTGGCGGGCTCTGCCCCTACTTCTGTCGGCAAATATCCCGGGGGGTGAGGCGCGCCAGCGCCGAGGGGGGCAGCGCCCCCCTGTTTCCGCGACGCGCGACAGCGCGGCGCAACCCCGGTCGCCGCTGCACCTCAGCCCATGGGTCGCGGCCTCGACCTCCGCCAACGCCAGCGCCGGCTCCACCTTGGTGGCCGGCACATGGCCGTCGAGCAGGCTCGCGCAGTCTCGGCCCCCCGGATACAGAAATGCCCGCGCAACCGGAGGAAACGTTGCGCGGGCAGTCGTCTTGCGTTCAGGCCGTTCGGACTGGATCAGTCGTCGCCACCGCGGCCACGGCCACGGCCGCGTCC
>CAYYMJ010000007.1:65754-72869 GCA_964472855.1 uncultured Rhodobacterales bacterium
TCGTCGCTGCCATCGTCGGTCGAGCCATCGTCGCTGCCATCGTCGGTCGAGCCATCGTCGCTGCCATCGTCGGTCGAGCCATCGTCGCTGCCATCGTCGGTCGAGCCATCGTCGGTCGAGCCGTCATCGCTGGAACCGTCGCCCGAGTCATCCGACGAATCGTCGCCGCTGTCGTCGTCGCTCGAATCGCGCAGCTCGCGAAGCGAGACCGCACCGTCGCCGTTGCTGTCTTCCTGCGCCAGAATGCGCTGAGCACCATCGGCGCCGAACACGGCGGAAAGCTCGTCGAGCGACAGGGCGCGGTTGCCGTCGACGTCGATATCGCCAAAGGGCACGCCCTGGGCCAGGGCAGGCACGGCCGTCATGGCGCAAATCGACGTGGTGATCAGAAGGGTGGAAAGTTTCATTGGGGCGTTCCCTTTTCTGTGGGTCTGAAATTCAACGCAACCTTCATCGCCGCCCCGGGAAATAATCACCATATTCCACCCGTTTAACGTCTTACACCTCGCGTTTATCCGTCATGCAGCCCGCTGAAACCATTGGCAAAACCCACAGCCCGGCCCCCGGGCGTTGCCGCCGCGCGCCGCATCGCCCGACCCCCGCATAAACCAAAGGTCCCAAACAGGATCCCTCGGTCAGCCGCGGGCAGCAGAACCCGAACAGGCCGCCGCGACGCGCGCGAATCAATCGGCAGCCTTCCGCTTGCCGGCCTTGGCGGGCGCCTCGGCCCGCCGCACCCGCGCCCGCAACGCGGCCAGCCCGCGAATCGCGCCGTTCATCGCCCGGCGCGGCGCGGCCAACCGATCCGTTCGAACCGGGTGCATGCCCATGCAGGAATGCACCCCGTGGCCAAAGCCCATGTGCTTGCGCAGGGGCCGCGACAAATCAAGGCGGTCGGGATCGGCCAAGACAGCGCGATCGCGGTCGGCCAAGGCAAAGTTCGCCAGCACCCGCGCCCCGGCCGGCAGGGTCTGGCCGCCAATCCCGACATCCACAACCACATGGCGGAAAAGGCGCGGATCGCCGAGGCCAGCCGCACCGCTTGTTGCACCGCGTTTGCCACCAGCCAGCGACCGGCGCACAGCCGTCTCCTCTGGCCGGTACTGTCGGCAAAACAAGAGTTGGCGACTGGCCCGCCCAAAGCGGCGCGGCAGATGCGCGATCATATCAACCTGTCGCTGGACACCACGATTTCGGCGGCCGGTGAACACAGCCGGATTGCACAGGGTGGGCAGCGCGTCCGGCATGACCGGTCAGGACGTAGCAATTGTTCCGGTGTAGCCACCGCACCGGACCCGGCGCCCGCATCCCGCCACAGCGCGTCCCCGGACCGCCGTTGACGACCTCCGAACGCAAACCGACCTCACGGGCCTCACGGGGCACGGCCCCTTGCCGGGATATCAAGGTGCGGGCCAGCGGCCAGCGGGCGCTGCCGCTCAGTAAAAGCGGTTCAGGTCCATCCCGGAATAAAGGCTGGCGACTTCGTTCTCGTAGCCATTGAACATCAGCGTCGGCTGGCGCCGCGCCAACAGCCCGCCGCCGATCCGCCGTTCCGAGGCCTGGCTCCAGCGGGGATGGTCCTTGGTGGGGTTCACGTTCGAATAGAACCCGTATTCGCGCCCGTTCGCCATGTTCCAGCTGGTCGGCGGCTGACTGTCGGTCAGGGTGATCCTGACCACCGACTTGATCGACTTGAAGCCGTATTTCCACGGCACCACCAGGCGCAGGGGCGCGCCATTCTGGTTGGGGATTGTGCGCCCGTAAATGCCGGTGGCCATGATGGTCAGCGGGTTCATCGCCTCGTCCAGACGCAGACCTTCGCGATAGGGCCAGTCCAGAACCCGTGTCCGCACGCCCGGCATCTCGTCGGGGCGAACCGCGGTTTCAAAGGCGACGTAACGCGCGCCCGACTGCACGCCGGCCATGTTCAGAAGGTCGGCCAGTTCGAAACCGTTCCAGGGCACGACCATGGCCCAGGCTTCGACACAGCGCAGCCGGTAGACACGCTCTTCCACCCGCATCCGGGACATGATGTCGTCAAAGTCGTAATTGCCCGGACGGTCCACCATGCCGTCGATGGCAACCGTCCACGGCGCGGTGGTCAATTGGTGGGCATTCTTGGCCGGATCGCCCTTGCGCGTGCCGAATTCGTAGTAGTTGTTGTAGGTGGTGATCTCTTCCCAGGTGCTCTTGGATTCGTTGCGCTCGGCCGCAAGGGCCGGTCCGGCGACGCTGCTCAGCCCCAGCGCCGCAGCGCCCGCCATCAACTGGCGGCGACTGAGAAAATCGGCTTCGGGGGTCACGTCAGACCATTTCAGGGGGCTTTTGTAACGTCCAGCCATCGGGCGTGCTCCTGTCACTTTCGTTCACGTGTCGCGGCAGACATGTAACGGTCAGAGGCCGCGCCGCCAAACCACGGCTCATAACAATCGCGTTCGCAAGCTGTAACAGTCGCGCCCTGTCCCGAACCGCGGGCGCGGAACGGCGCGGCCCCGCCAAGGGCCGCGCCGACCGGTTTTCAGTGCACGACCGCGCCCTGTGGCAGCTGCCGGTTCGAGGCCGACACCCGGCCACCCACGATCAGCCCGTCAGGCCCAACCGAAACCGGCACCGTGGCCCCGTCGGCGATGTCACCGGCCAGGATCATCTCGGCCAGCCGGTCCTGCAGCGCCCGCTGGATCACCCGCTTCAGCGGGCGGGCCCCGAACACCGGGTCATAGCCCTCGTCGGCCAGCCATTGCCGCGCGTCGTCATCCAGCGCCAGCGCGATGTTGCGCGCCGCCAGCCGCCTGTCCAACAGGCCCAACTGGATGGTCACGATCCCGTCCATATCGGCCCGGGCCAGTCGGTCGAAAATGATGGTCTCGTCCAGCCGGTTCAGGAACTCGGGCCGGAAATGCGCCCGAACCGCGTCCATCACGTCGCGCCGCGCGGTCGCGCTGTCGGCATCTTCGGGCAACTGGCTCAGCGCCTGCGACCCAAGGTTCGAGGTCAGAACGATCAGCGTCTGCTTGAAGTCCACCGTCCGCCCCTGACCGTCGGTCAGCACGCCGTCATCCAGAACCTGCAACAGCACGTTGAACACATCCGGGTGCGCCTTTTCGACCTCGTCGAACAGCACCACCTGATAGGGCCGGCGGCGCACGGCCTCGGTCAGCACCCCGCCTTCGTCGTATCCGACATAGCCCGGCGGCGCGCCGATCAGGCGGGCAACGGCATGCTTTTCCATGAACTCAGACATGTCGATACGCACCATGGCGCTGTCGTCATCGAACAGGAACTCGGCCACCGCCTTTGTCAGCTCGGTCTTGCCGACGCCGGTGGGCCCAAGGAACAGGAACGACCCCAAGGGCCGGTTTTCGTCGTTCAGCCCGGCCCGCGCCCGGCGCACGGCATTGGCCACGGCGCGCACGGCGGCATCCTGCCCGATCACCCGGGCATGCAGCGCGTCTTCCATGCGCAGCAGCTTTTCGCGCTCGCCCTCCAGCATCTTCGAGGTCGGTATGCCGGTCCAGCGTTCGACAACGGCGGCAATCTGTTCGGGGCGCACCGCCTCTTCCACCATCATGTCGGCCTCGCCCGCCTCGGCCTCGGCCAGTTGGCGTTCAAGGTCGGGGATGACGCCATAGCTCAGCTCGCCCGCTCTGGCGAGGTTGCCCTCGCGCTTGGCGATGTCCAGATCGGCCCGCGCCCGGTCAAGCTGTTCCTTCAGCCCGCGGGCGGCGTCCAGCTTGTCACGCTCGGCCTGCCACTGCGCGGTCAGCCCGGCCGATTTCTGCTGCAGGTCCGACAGTTCGCGCTCCAGCTTTTCCAGCCGGTCCTTCGAGGCGGCGTCGTCCTCTTTGCGCAGCGCTTCGGCCTCGATCTGCTTTTGCAGGATGTCGCGGTCCAGCGCGTCCAGTTCCTCGGGCTTGCTGTCAACCTCCATGCGCAGACGGCTGGCCGCCTCGTCGACAAGGTCGATGGCCTTGTCGGGCAGAAAGCGGTCGGTGATATAGCGATGGCTCAGCGTCGAGGCCGCAACCAGCGCGCTGTCGGAAATACGCACGCCGTGGTGCAGTTCGTATTTCTCCTTGATCCCACGCAGGATCGACACGGTGTCTTCCACCGTCGGCTCGGCGACCAACAGCGGCTGGAACCGCCGGGCCAGCGCCGCGTCCTTTTCAACGTATTTGCGGTATTCATCCAGCGTCGTGGCCCCGACGCAGTGCAATTCACCACGGGCCAGCGCCGGCTTGAGCAGGTTCGAGGCATCCATCGCGCCGTCGGTCTTGCCCGCGCCGACCAGCGTGTGCATTTCGTCGATGAACAAGATCACTTCGCCCGCGGCGCCGGTCACCTCGGACAGCACCGCCTTCAGACGTTCTTCGAACTCGCCGCGATATTTCGCACCGGCGATCAGCGCGCCCATGTCCAGCGCCAGAAGCTTCTTGTCGCGCAAGGATTCCGGCACGTCGCCGTCAACGATCCGCAGAGCCAGCCCCTCGGCGATGGCGGTCTTGCCGACGCCGGGTTCGCCGATCAGCACCGGGTTGTTCTTGGTCCGGCGCGACAGCACCTGCATCGTGCGGCGGATCTCGTCGTCACGTCCGATGATCGGGTCGATCTTGCCCGCCGCCGCGCGCTCGGTCAGGTCCAGCGCGTATTTCTTCAGCGCGTCATAACCTTGCTCGGCGCTGGCGGTGTCGGCGGTGCGGCCCTTGCGGATGTCGTTGATCGCGGCGTTCAGGGCCTGGGCGTTGACCGCCCCGGCTTCAAGCGCTTCGCGCGCCTTCGACTTGACCATGGCCAGCGCCGTCAGGATGCGTTCGACCGGCACGAAACTGTCGCCGGCCTTGGTGGCCAGCTTTTCCGCCTGGTCCAGCACCTTGCCGGTCTGACTGTCGAGGTAAACCTGCCCCGCATCGCCCGATACCTGCGCCACGCGGGCCAGCGCCGCGTCATTGGCTTCGGCCACTCGCTGGGGTGCGCCACCGCTGCGGCGGATCAGGTTGGCCGCCAGCCCCTGATCGTCATCCAGCAGCGCCTTCAACAGATGTTCGGGCCCAAGCCGCTGATGGCTTTCCCGCATGGCAATCGTCTGGGCCGCCTGAATGAAACCGCGCGACCGTTCGGTGAACTTTTCCAGGTTCATCACCTGCTCCTTTTCTTCCAAGCGCCCCATGTCCCGATGCCCGCCCGGCGGCACATCATTCAGGGCCTCGGGGTTGATATGGGACCGGCGGCGCAACCCCGCAAGAGCGCCCGGTGGCGTGACGCCGGGGCTTGCGCCACGGCGCGCCACGTCCGACAATGGGCCATGTCCAGCCTTGCCGACATCCGCGCCCGGTCGCGCCTTTCCGACATTGTCGAAGGCCAGCCCCAGCATCTTGGCATCGCGCTGCTGATGACGCTGGGGGCGGTCGCGCTGCTGACCCAGCCCGCCGACGCGCCCCGTCTGCTGGGCCTGACCGCCGTGGGTTGGGCGCAGCTTTCGATCGTGCTGGCGTTGCTGCATCAGGCGGTGGTGGCGCTGGTGTTCCGGCTGCAACTGCACCGGGGCCTGCTGAGCCGGCTGTTCGGCGACCGTGACATGGCCGTGTGGCGGGCCATCTTCATGCCGCTGCTGGTTCTGCGCCCGCTGACCCTGCTGATGACCGGCTGGGCCGACGTCGTGCCCCTGACCGGCTGGCGCTGGCCCGAGGTGGCGGCCGGCGTCGCGCTGGTGGCCGCCGCGGTCTGGGCCATGCATTCGGTGCTGGTGCATTTCACCATTCCGCGCGCGCTGGGCGGAGACCATTTCCGCGACGAGATCGCCGCCATGCCGCTGGTCGACAAGGGCGCCTTCGCCGTCACCGCCAACGCCATGTATGGCGTCGCCTTCCTTGGCCTGTGGGGCATCGCGCTGCTGTTCGGGTCGTGGAACGCACTGGTGCTGGCGCTGTTCCAGCACGCCTATATCTGGGTGCACATGTACTGCACCGAGAAACCGGACATGGACTGGATCCACGGCAACCGCTGATCCTTGTGCCCGGCCCGCCCCCACCCTGATGGATCGACCGACACATTTGAATCCCGCCGCCGGGCGAAGACTTGGATCATGAACCATTCAAATGTTTTGATAAGTTGATGCATAGTGAAAATACTGGTGGCGCGAAACGTCAGATTCGATCCACCAGGAAGGCGCGAAACACCGCACCAGGAGAGCCCGATGAAAGCCGATGACCGCCTGATCGTCGCCCTTGACGTGCCGAGCGCGCTGGCCGGGCTGGAACTGGCCGGGCGGCTGGGCGACGCGGTCGGCTTTTACAAGATCGGGCTGGGCATGCTGACCGGCGGCGGGCTGGCGCTGGCCAACGAGCTGAAGGACGAGCACGGCAAGCGCGTCTTTCTTGACATGAAGCTGTTCGACATCGGCGCCACGGTCGAGGCGGCGGTGCGCGGGCTGGCGCAGTTCAACCTCGATTTCCTCACCGTGCATGGTGACCCCCACGTGGTGCGCGCCGCGGTCGAAGGCGCCGCGGGCCACGACCTGAAAATCCTTGCGGTGACGGTCCTGACCTCGCTGGACCGGGCCGATCTGGATGCCGCGCAGATCCGCGCCGGCACGATCCCTGACCTTGTGGCCGAACGCGCGGGCCGCGCCTTTGACGCCGGGGCCGACGGGGTCATCGCCTCGCCGCAAGAGGCGGCGCTGATCCGGGCGCTGCCCGAGGCTCGGGGCCGGTTGATCGTCACCCCCGGCGTGCGCCCGGCCGGCGCCGATCCGGGCGACCAGAAGCGGGTGATGACCCCGGCCGAGGCCATTGCCGCCGGCGCCGACCATGTCGTCGTTGGCCGCCCGGTGCACCGCGCGCAAGACCCCGCCGCAGCGGCGCGCGCGATCGTGGCCGAGATCAGCGCGCCGCACGCGCGGGGCCGCGACGTCTGACCAAAGGGGGCTGGCAAGGCCAGCGGGTCTTGCGGCCCGCGTTGGCCGGATGACCATCCGCAATCGCGTGGTGGCGCCGCGCGCCGGTGCTCCGGAGGCTCGGCAGCAACGGCAACAGGTCCGCCCAGACCGCCCGAGAATTTCAGGCGGCGGCAGCGCCACCCCGCCCCGGCCGCGCTTGGCCTGGCGCAAATGGCGAACCCCA
>CAYYMJ010000008.1:0-16283 GCA_964472855.1 uncultured Rhodobacterales bacterium
ATCGGCGTTCTCGGACAAAAAGCCATAGCCCGGGTGCACGGCGTCGGCGCCGCTGTCCCGCGCGGCGGCCAGAACGGCCTCGGCCCGCAGATAGCTGTCGGCGGCCCGGGCCGGGCCGACACGCACCGCCTGATCGGCCATGGCCACATGGCGCGCACCGGCATCGGCATCGGAATAAATTGCAACCGTTTCAATGCCCATGGCGCGGGCGGTGGCCATGACGCGGCAGGCTATTTCGCCCCGGTTGGCAACCAGCAGCCGCTTCATGCCCGGCCTCCTGCGTGGGCAACCTCGATAAAGCCGCCGGCGATGTCCCGCCGCCGCGCCCCGGCAAACCCGGCCGCGGACAAAGGCGCCGCATATGCCTGCTGCGCCCCCAGCATGGTTTCGCCGAACACCTCGCCGCCGATCGCGATCCAGCCGCCCGGACGCAGAACGCGAAACGCCTCGGCAAAGCCCGCGTTCATGTCGGCCCAGTGATGCACCGCGTTGACGGCCAGAACGCCATCGAAACTCGCGTCCGGGAAGGCGAGGTCTTCGGCCGCAGCGACGACAAAGTCGATGCCATTGGACAGCTTGCGGGCATGGGCGATCATGCGTGGATAGGGGTCGGCACCCACCAGACGGCCCGCGTGGCCCCCGGACCGAAGATAGCGCAGGGTTGCGCCGGAACCGCAGCCGATGTCGAGAACGTCATCCGCAGGCCGGACCGGCGCGGCGCGCGCAACCGCGCGGGTGGTCGGGTCTTCGCCGTGGTTTTCGACATACCAGTCGATGGTTTCGTCGGTCCATTCACCCATGGTTACATCCTGAACAATCCGAAACGCGTGTCCTGAACCGGCGCATTCCGTGTCGCCATCAGCGACAGGGCCAGCACCTTGCGCGTGTCGCGCGGGTCGATGATGCCATCGTCCCAAAGCCGGGCCGAGGCATAAAGCGGGTGCGCCTGGGTTTCGAACTGGTCCAGCACCGGTTGCTTGAAGGCGGCCTCGTCGCCAGCCGACCAGGTGCCGCCCTTGCGCTCGATCCCGTCGCGGCGGACGGTGGCCAGGACCCCGGCGGCCTGTTCGCCCCCCATGACCGAGATGCGCGAGGCCGGCCAGCTCCACAGGAACCGCGGCTGGTAGGCGCGCCCGCACATGCCATAGTTGCCGGCCCCGAACGACCCGCCGATGATGACCGTTATCTTGGGAACCGCGGTGGTGGCCACGGCGGTCACCAGCTTGGCCCCGTCCTTGGCGATCCCGCCCGATTCCGCCTTGCGGCCCACCATGAACCCGGTGATATTTTGCAGGAAAACCAGCGGGATACCCCGTTGCGAGCACAATTCGACGAAATGCGCCCCCTTCAGCGCGCTTTCGGAATAAAGCACGCCGTTGTTGGCGACGATCCCGCATTGCAGCCCGTGGATGCGCGCAAAACCGGTGACCAGCGTGGTGCCATAGCGCGCCTTGAATTCGTCAAACCGCGACCCGTCGACAACCCGGGCGATCACCTCGCGCACGTCATAGGGAATGCGCAGATCGGTGGGCACCGCGCCAAGAATGCCGTCGGGGTCATAGGCCGGTTCTTCGACCGGGTCCGCCGCCGGGGCCGGATGGGCCGGCCCAAGGTTGGCCACCGCGCGGCGCACCAGCGCCAGCGCGTGGGCATCGTCGCGGGCCAGATGGTCGGCCACGCCCGACAGGCGGGTGTGAACATCGCCGCCACCCAGATCCTCGGCCGACACCACCTCGCCCGTGGCCGCCCTGACCAGTGGCGGCCCGGCCAGAAAGATCGTGCCCTGCCCGGCAACGATGATGCTTTCGTCCGACATGGCCGGCACATAGGCGCCGCCGGCGGTGCACGAGCCCATGACGGCGGCAATCTGGGGAATGCCAGCCGCGCTCATCCGGGCCTGATTGTAGAAGATGCGCCCGAAATGGTCGCGGTCGGGGAAAACCTCGTCCTGGTTGGGCAGGTTGGCGCCGCCCGAGTCGACCAGATAAATGCAGGGCAGCCGGTTTTCGGCGGCGATTTCCTGGGCCCGCAGGTGTTTCTTGACCGACATAGGGTAATAGGTGCCGCCCTTGACCGTGGCGTCATTGGCCACAACCATCACGTCGCGGCCCTCGACCCGCCCGACCCCGGCGATGATGCCGGCGGCGGGGGCCGCGCCGTCATAAAGCCCGTGGCCGGCGAAAAGCCCGATCTCGAGAAACGGCGCGCCCGGATCCAGCAGCGCCGCCACCCGGTCGCGCGGCAGCATCTTGCCACGCGCGACATGGCGGTCGCGGGATGCGGCACCGCCGCCGGCCAACGCCACGCCAGCGGCGGCGGCCACCTGGTCCAGCGCGGCCAACTGGTCGGCGCGGCAACCCTGCGCGGCCGGGCTGGCATTGGACAGCACCGAGGTCAGGCGCATGGGCAGCTTTCATCCGCGCGACGGGCTTGCCGTGACCGCCCCGGCTCGCAGGCCGTCAGTTCCGGGGTCATCAGGTCCATCCGGGAAATGTGGCCGCCCATGCGCGCGGCATCGGCGCTGATCGCCGCGCGGTTTTCGCCCACTGCGCCGCACGTGTCGGCGACAGGTCGCGGCCGAGCCATCGTCAGACCGCGCCGATCATCGGCCCCGCCGGCCAGAACCCCAGGTTTCATTGCATCGCTCCCATCAATTCGCGGCCGATCAGCATGCGCCGGATCTCGGACGTGCCGGCGCCGATTTCCATCAGCTTGGCGTCGCGGAAGATGCGCGCGACCGGGCTGTCGTTCAGAAAGCCCGCCCCGCCCATGGCCTGCACCGCCTGGTGGGCCTGTTGCATGCCGGCTTCGGACGCATAAAGCACGCAGGCGGCTGCGTCCTGCCGCGTGACCTCGCCCCGGTCGCAGGCTGCCGCGACCGCATAGACATAGGCCCGGGCCGAATTCATTGCCGTATACATGTCGGCGATCTTGCCCTGCATCAGCTGGAAATTCCCGATCGGCTGGCCGAATTGCTTGCGGGTGGCGAGGTAGGGCATCACCTCGTCCATGCAGGCGGCCATGATGCCCAGCCCGATGCCCGACAGCACCACGCGTTCATAATCGAGCCCCGACATCAGCACCGCGACGCCGCGCCCCTCGTCCCCCAGCACGTTTTCGAACGGCACCTCGACATCGTCAAAGACCAGTTCGGCCGTGTTCGATCCGCGCATCCCCAGCTTGTCGAAATGCGGGCCGGTCGAAAAGCCGGTGAACGCACGCTCGATCAGGAACGCGGTCACGCCTTTCGAGCCCGCCTGCGGATCGGTCTTGGCATAAACCACCAGCGTGTCGGCGTCGGGGCCGTTGGTGATCCAGTATTTGCTGCCATTCAGGCGGTAGTGATCGTTGCGCTTTTCCGCCTTCAGCTTCATCGACACCACGTCCGAGCCTGCGCCGGCCTCGGACATGGCCAGCGCACCGACATGTTCCCCCGAGATCAGGCCCGGCAGGTATTTCGCCTTTTGCGCCGGCGTGCCGTTCAGGTTGATCTGATTGACGCACAGGTTCGAATGCGCGCCATAGCTCAGCGAGACGCTGGCCGATGCGCGGGCCACCTCTTCGACCGCCACCGCATGGGCAAGATACCCCATGCCCAGCCCGCCGTCGGCCTCGGGAACGGTGACGCCCAGCATGCCCAGATCACCCATTTCGCGCCACAGACTGCGCGGCATGTCGTTGTTGCGGTCGATATCGCCGGCCAGCGGCTTCAGCCGTTCCTGTGCCCAGCGGTGGACAGCATCGCGCAAGGCATCGACATCGTCGCCCAGACCGAAATTCATCGACGCACCGAACATGTTTCGCCCTCCAGTTTCGCGCAGGGGACCTTGTAACACATCGCCTGTCAAGCACGTGCGGTGCCGGTTCGCGCCGGCCCGGCCCGTCGGCTATCCGCGCCCGATATAGGGCATCTGGGTGGCCATCACCGTCATGAACTGCACATTGGCATCCGCCGGCATCGTGGCCATGTGCAGCACCGACCGCGCCACGTTGGCGACATCCATCACCGGCTCGGGGCGCACCGACCCGTCGGCTTGCGGCACACCGCCTGACATGCGCTCGGTCATGTCGCTGGCGGCATTGCCTATATCGATCTGGCCGCAGGCAATGTCATGGGCGCGTCCGTCAAGCGACAGCGACCGCGTCATGCCGGTTATGGCATGTTTCGACGTGGTATAGGCCACCGAGCCCGGCCGCGGCACATGGGCCGAGATCGACCCGTTGTTGATGATCCGCCCGCCCCGGGGCTGTTGCGCCTTCATGCGGGCAAAGGCGGCCCGGGCGCAAAAGAACATGCCGTTGACGTTGACGTTGATGATGTTCAGCCAGTCGGCGTCGGATATTGCGTCGATCTCGGTCGACAGCAGCGCCGCGCCGGCGTTGTTGAACAGCGCGTCAATGCGGCCCCATGCTGACATCGCCCGGTCGAACGCCGCGTCCACCGACGCCGGGTCGGTCACGTCGCAGGGCAGCGCCAGCGCGCGCGGATGGCCGCCGGCCACCGCGTCCAGCGCGCCGGCCCGGCGCGCCAGCAGGCCCACGGACCAGCCCGCATCAAGCAGGCACAGCGCCGTGGCCCGGCCGATGCCGCTGGAGGCACCCGTGACGATGATTGACCTTGCCATCGGCGTGACCCCTTGCAGTTGCGGCAGGGCCGGCCCGGCCCCGGTCAGTGGCTGTCGCGCGGCACCTGATGCCGGATGCCACGATATGCGGTGGCCAGTTCAAGGCAACCGCCATCGGCCAGTTGCCCGACATTGTTGCGATAAATCTCTTGCCACGGCGTCTGGTTGACCAGTTCTGGCGGCGTCCAGGCGGCCTTGCGCGCCGCCCATTCGGTTTCGTCGACCAGTGCATTCATGGTCGAATTGTTCAGGTCCAGCCGCACCCGGTCGCCGGTGTTGAGATAGGCCAGCCCGCCGCCGACATCCGATTCGGGACTGGCATTCAGGATCGACGGGCTTTCCGATGTCCCCGACTGGCGCCCATCGCCGACCGTGGGCAGATGGTTGATGCCGGCCCGGATCACGGCATCGGGCGGCTGCATGTTCACGACCTCGGCCGAACCGGGATAGCCGACACAGCCCACGCCACGGATGAACAGGATCGTGTCTTCGCCGATGTCCAGCGCCGGGTCGTTGATGCGTTCGTGATAATCCTCGGGGCCCTCGAACACCACGGCGCGGGCCTCGAACACGCCCTCGCTGCCGGGTCTGGACAGGAACCGGCAGCGGAAATCGTCCGAGATCACCGAGGTCTTCATCAGCGCCGAATCGAACAGGTTGCCCGACAGGACCAGAAAACCGGCCTGCGTGCGCAGCGGTGCCGCGACCGTGGTGATGACCTTTTCGTCAAGGCTGGACCATTCGGCCAGGTTTTCGCCCATGGTCCGGCCGGTCGCTGTCATGGCGCCGGCGCGGATCATCCCGGCCCGGGCCAGTTCGCCCATGGTCGCGGGCACGCCGCCGGCGCGGTAAAAGCTTTCGCCCAGAAATTCACCCGCCGGCTGCATGTTGACCATGAGCGGCACATCGAAGCCAATGGTCTGCCAGTCCCTGACGTCCAGCGCGACACCCGCGTGCCGGGCGATGGCCTGCAGGTGCGGCGGCGCGTTGGTCGACCCGCCGATTGCCGAATTGGTGACGATCGCGTTCTCGAAGGCGTCGCGGGTCAGAATATCCGACGGCTTGAGGTCTTCGTGGGCCATTTCCACGATCCGGCGGCCGGTCTGATAGGCCATGACCATGCGCTCGCGAAACGGCGCCGGGATCGCGGATGACCCGGTCAGCGTCATGCCCAGCGCCTCGGCCATCGCGTTCATGGTCGACGCGGTGCCCATGGTGTTGCAATGCCCCAGCGACGGCGCCGAGGCGCAGACCCGGTTCATGAACTCGTCATAGTCGATCTTGCCCTCGCCCAGCAGGCGCCGGCCTTCCCAGATGACCATGCCCGAGCCCGCAAGCTCGCCGTTCCACCACCCGTCCAGCATCGGGCCGCCGTTCAGCGCAATGGCCGGGATGTCGACGGTCGCGGCCCCCATCAGCATGGCCGGCGTGGTCTTGTCACAGCCGGTGGTCAGCACCACGGCGTCGATGGGATAGCCGTGCAGAACCTCGACAAGGCTCAGATACGCAAGGTTGCGGTCCAGCGCGGCGGTGGGGCGCTTGCCGGTTTCCTGGATCGGGTGCACCGGAAATTCCATGGGCACGCCGCCGGCGTCGCGGATACCTGCCTTGACCCGGTCGATCAGAAAGACGTGGATCTTGTTGCAGGGCGCAAGGTCGCTGCCGGTCTGGGCGATGCCGATGACCGGTCTGCCGCCCATCAATTCGTCGCGGGTGTATTCCTGGTTCAGGTAACGTTCGAGATAAAGCGCCGTCATGCCGGGGTTATTCGGGTTGTCGAACCATTCCTGGCTGCGGAATTTCCGTCCTGCTTTGGTATCGGACATGACCTTGCTCCCGGCGTGCGAGGACCTTTTGTGGACCAGCTGTTTTGAAGACCGTTTGGTTCAGTCTTAGCCATAATGGATCCGGGCGCTAGGGCTGGCGGCGCGATTCTGCCCAATATTTGGCCCCAGCTTTCACTATTTGGGACAAATGGCCGCGCAGGGCGCCTGTGCCGGCAAGGCTATCGGTCAGAAAAGGCGCTGTTGGCGCCGGCCGGTGGCGGCGGCGGTGTGCGCACCGGGACCGGGGCGAGCGGCGGGACAAACGCCAGCCTGCCGGTAATCAGCCGGTCAAGCCATCCGGCCCAGAGCCGGCGCCGGCTTGCGGCAATGCCCCACAGCGCCGCCAACAGGTCGGGCGTCACGACGTCGTTGCGCGGCAAACAGCCGTTGCGGACGCAAAAGCTCTGCTGCTCAGTCGTCGGCATCCCCGGCCCCGCTGGCGACCTCGGCTTCCAGATCCACGCCGTTCAGGGCGGCGACATGATCGGCCAGATGCGGCACATAGGCGTTTGCGCCACCAGCGGCCTCCATCTGGGCATAGGCGTTGCGGGCCGCCGCGCCGATGGGGTTGGCCATGCCCGCGGCCTGGGCCATGGCCGCGGCATAGCGGGTGTCCTTGGCGGCATTGGCAATCGAAAACTTGTGCACGTCGCGCTCGCGCCCCACGGCCGCCCTCATGAAGGTTTCGTAAAAGCCGTTGCTCATGCGGCTGGAGCCAATGACCTGGTCAAACACCTGCGGAGAGATCCCCGACTTGACCGCCATGGTCAGCGCCTCGGCAAACAGCGCGCCATAGCCCAGCGAGATCAGGTTCATCACCAGCTTCATCTTGTGGCCGGCGCCGGTGTCGCCGACGTGAACGATATTGCCGGCCCAGCAGTCGATGACCGGGCGCAGCCGAGCAAGGTCTTCGGCACTTGCCCCGACCATGGCGTCAAGCGTACCGGCCTCGGCCTCTTTCGGGGTCCGGCCCAGCGGCGCATCAACCAGTGTCATGCCGGCGGCGGACAACTCGGCCGCCAGCGCGAGGGTGGAATTCGGGTCGGCGGTGGTGGTGTCGATCACGGTGGTGCCCGGGCGGGCGTTGGCCAGAATGCCGTCGGCACCGCGGATCACGCCTTCGACCTGGCCCGAGTTCGACAGGCACAGGTGGATGATGTCGCAGCGCGCGGCAAGGTCGGCAACCGAGGCGGCCTCGGTCGCGCCCCGCCCGACAAGGTCGTCCACCGGGCCCCGGTTGCGGTTGCCGCGCACGAAAAGGCGGTAGCCGCCTTTAAGGATATTCGCCGCCATTCCATGGCCCATATGGCCCACACCGACAAAGCCGATCGTTGGTTGCATCGACATCTTTCCCCGCTCTTTCAGGCCATTGCTTCGGCACACGAATGCTATACCGTCGCGCTGGCCGCGCAAGGGAGGCTTTCCCGGGGCCGCGACAGACCCCAGACGGGAAGGCCGGAAACGTGACGCAATTGACATGCTGAGCTTTGCCGCCGCGATCCTGTTCCTGATCGCCACGCCCGGACCGGGCGTTCTGACAACGGCGGGCGTCGGGTCGGCCTTTGGCTATCGGGCGGGGCTGCGCTATGTCGCCGGGCTGGGGATTGGCAACAATATCGTGGCGCTGGCGGTGATCTCGGGGCTGGCCGCCATCGTGCTGAGCGTGCCGGTCATCCGCGTGGTTCTGGCGGTTCTGTCGGCGCTGTATCTCGGCTATCTCGCGCTGAGAATCGCGCTGTCCGGTTCACGGGTCGCGTTTATCGAGGCCGCGGCGGCGCCCGGTCTTGTGGACGGTGTGCTGCTGCAGTTCATCAATCCCAAAGCTTATGCCGTCAACACGACGCTGTTTGCCAATTTTGCCTTCACGGGCATGTCGCTGGGCGCTGAAACCGCGGCAAAACTGCTGATCCTCAACGCCATCTGGATCCCCATTCACTTGTTGTGGCTATATGCCGGTGTCACCCTGCACCGGCTTGAGCTGCCCGAGCGCTGGCAACGGCGCATCAATCTGGCCATGGCCGCCGCGCTCTTGCTGGTCGTGGCGCTGGCCCTGCGTTCGACGCTGGGCGCATACTGAAGGCATGATCATGGACTTTTCCGGCATCTGGCCCGTCGCCCCGACCCCGTTTCACCCCAATGGCCAGACCGACGAAGACGGCATGCGCCGGGTTCTGGACTGCATGATCGACCAGGGCGCCGACGGCATCTGCGTTCTGGCCAACTATTCCGAACAGTTCCTGCTGGGCGACCCCGAATGGAAGGCGCTGATGCAGCTATCGCTGGCGCATGTGGCCGGGCGGGTGCCGGTGATCGTGACGGTCAATCACTATTCCACCGCCGTGGCCGTGAAAAAGGCCGTCAGCGCGCGCGAGGCCGGGGCGTCGGCGTTCATGATGATGCCGCCCTTTTATGGCGTGGGCATGCAGCCCGGCCCGCAGCAGGTTTTCGAACGCTTCAAGGTCATGGGCGACCTTGGCCTGCCGCTGATGGTGCAGGACGCGCCGGTGTCGGGCGTCGATCTGCCGGTGCCGCTGTTGGCGAAGATGGCGCGCGAGATCGAGATGTTGCAGGCCTTCAAGATCGAATGCCCGCGTGCCGCCGACAAGATCCGCGCGCTGGTGGCCGCGGGCGTCGCGGACCACGCCACGCCGCTGGACGGGGAAGAAGGCATCACGCTGATGGCCGATCTCGAGGCCGGGGCGCGGGGCGCGATGACGTCGGCCCTGCTGCCCGACCTGATCGGACCGGTGATTGCCGCCTTTGCCCGTGGCGACCGCGCCGCGGCCCGGGCCGGCCATGCGCGCGTGCTGCCGGCCATCAACCACGAAAACCGCCAGTGCGGGTTTCTGGCCACCAAGGCGGCGATGGTCGCCGGCGGGGTCATCGCGTCGGACTTCAGCCGCCACCCGGTGCAGCCGCTGGCGCCCGAGACCCGCGCGCAATTGCTGGACCTGCTGGCCCCGCTTGACCCGCTGGTGCTGCGCTGGGGCAAATGACACAAGGGAGAACACCCATGCATATCGTGATTATCGGCGCCGGCGGCATGATCGGCGGCAAACTGGCGCGGGCGCTGGCGGCGCGCGGCCATCTGCGCGGGCGCGACATCGGTCGCATGACGCTGGCCGACATGGTGGCGCCGGCACCGGTTGCCGGGGTCGAGACGGCGCAGGTGACCGGCGATATCGCCGACCCGGCGGTGGTGGAACGGATGATCCCGCCCGATACGGATGTGATCTTTCACCTTGCCGCCGTGGTGTCGGGCGAGGCCGAGGCCGACCTTGACGTCGGGCTGGCCGGCAACCTGTTGGGCACCATCAACGTGGTGCAGCGCGCCCGGGCGCTGGGCAGCTGCCCGGTGCTGGTGCATTCATCGTCGATGGCGGTTTACGGCGGCGACACGCCCGACCCGATCACCGACCATGCGTCGCTGAACCCGCAGACATCATATGGCGCGCAAAAGGCCATGGGCGAATTCCTGATCACCGACTTTTCGCGCCGGGGGCTGATCGACGGGCGCGCCTTCCGGCTGCCGACGATCTCGGTCAGGCCGGGCAAGGCCAACAAGGCGGCATCGTCCTTCATGTCGTCGATCATCCGCGAGCCTCTGAACGGGCAAGAGGCGGTGTGCCCGGTCGACGCCGATTTCCGCCACTATTACCTGTCACCGCGACAGGTGGTGGCAAATCTGCTGCGCGGCGCCGAGGTCGGGGCCGACGCCTTCGGCGCCAACCGCGCGGTGCAGATGCCCGGGCGCATCCTGTCGGTGGGCGAGCTGGTCGCGGCGATGACGGCGGTTGCCGGCCCCGAGCCGGCGCGCCTGATCCGCTGGGAACGCCAGCCCGAGGTCAACCGTATCGTCGAGGGCTGGCGCTGGGACCTGCGCCCAGAAAAGGGCTATGGCATGGGCCTGCGCGACGACGCCAGCTTTGAAGACAATGTGCGGTTCTACCTTGAGGACGACCTGCCGCGTTGAGCCGACCTGCCAATTGGCTGGCGCCGCCAGGGGATGGCATTTGCGAGGGCAAATGCCGCCCCGGCGCTGGCGCGCCGCGGCAGTTGGATATTTTCAGACAGAAGTAGAGCCGGCTCAGACCATGGCCCAGCCGCCATCGACCAGATGCGCCTGGCCGGTGGTATAGGCGCTTTCATCCGAGGCGAGATAGACCGCCATTGCGGCAATTTCCCGGGCCGTGCCCAGCCGGCCCATGGGCTGGCGGTGGCGGAAGATGTCGAGCGCCTTGTCATAGTCGCCGGTGGCCCGCAGGCGGTCGTGCAGGCTGGGGCTGTCGATGGTGCCGGGACAGATGCAATTCACCCGCACGCCGCGCGTGACATATTCCGCCGCCACCGATTTGGTCATGCCGATCACCGCCGCCTTGGTCGCGCCATAGATGAACCGGTTCGGTGCACCGTTGATCGACGAGACCACCGACGAGATATTGATGATCGACCCGCCGCCCGCGTCCAGCATCCCTGGCAGGGCTGCCTGCATGGCGTGAAAATGACTGGTGACATTCAGCGCAAGGCCAAAGTCCCATTCCTGATCGGTCGCCTCGAGGATCGAGCCGGCGTGCACGAAACCTGCGCAATTGACCAGCACGTCGGGGGCGGCATCGGTGATGGCGCCCTGCAGCGCCGCCTTGTCGGTCGCGTCGACGGCGGCGCTGTCGCCGGCAAAGCCGGCCAGTAGGCCGGGGTCGAGATCGGTGGCCATGACCGAGGCGCCCTGGGCCAGAAACGCTTGGGCGATGGCCCGGCCGATGCCTTGGCCTGCTGCTGTGACGAAGGCGCGTTTTCCTGCAAGCCGCATTGGCCATCCTTCCCTTGGGTTCGGTCCGGGCCGTGGCCCCGCCTGCATGGGTAGACCGCGCGGCGGGGGTTGGCAAATGTCGGGCCGGGGCTTTTGGCCCGGCCGGGTGGTGCGCGGCCAGCCCCGGCGGCTGCGAGGAACTGTTCTCGCAGCGGTCGTTGCGGGGCGGGGGCGGGTGAGGCCGAGAGAGGCTCAGTCGGTGCCGGCATAGCCAAAGACATCTTCCAGCGGCAGGCCGAAGACACGGGCGATGCGGAAGGCCAGTTCGAGCGAGGGCGAATATTTTGCCTTTTCGATGGCCATGATCGTCTGGCGGGTCACGCCGACCTGTTCGGCCAGCGCGGCCTGGGTCATTTCGTCGGCGTCAAAGCGCAGACGGCGAATGTTGTTGGTGACAAGGCTTTTTGCCATGGCTCAGGCACCCATCCGGTACATCGCAAGCCGGATCACGGCTTCGAACGACGTCGAGATGCCGAAGCCGAACACGATCATGTGGAAAAAGGTCAGCGGGGCGGCGCCGCGGGCCAGCGCGATGACCGCGATGATGAAGATGCCGCCAAAGATATACTGGCCGGCGCGAATGCCCCTGAGTTCGATCATCCGGTCGCGTTCGTCGACGGTAAATCTGGGATTGGGATCGCCGGTGACGATCGCGGCAAGGATGTTGGCGAGGATGGTCACCAGGATGGTGGCGACGATGCCGGCGCCGATCAGCCACAGCACCGCCACGGCGGCGACGGCAAAGGCATCGGGTCCGTCGAAGCGCCCGGCCTGGTACATCTGCGACAGGCGCATCGCGTAGACGGTGAACAGCGCGATCGACGTGATCAGCGCGGCGGCGGCATTTCTTTCTTCGTAGCTCATGGCCAATATTCCTTACTCAATGTTTGATATTGTCAACGTTGTGTAAGGTTGGGTGTTCATCTTGTAAAGTATTTTTTGCTTTATGTCGCGCAAACATGACAAACCTGAGACCCAGACGAGGCGCAAGCCTTTGAATTTTCGGGCAAAACCCGGGCGCCCGGTCAGGCTGGTGCCACGACCACGCGGGTGCTCCAGCCCGCGCACAGGCGCGCCAGGGCCGGGGGTGGCGGGGCGTCGGTGTAAATTGCGTCAACCTCGGACAGCGACGCGATTCGGGCCGGGGCGGCGCGGTCGAGCTTGGTGGCGTCGGCAACCACGAACCGCTGGCGGGCCTGGCGCAGGACGCATTGGCTGACGCCGATCTCGTCAAGGTCATAGTCCAGAAGGTCTCCGTCGGCGTCCAGCGCCGAACAGCCGATCACCGCGATGTCGAACTTGAACTCGCCCACGGTTTTCATGGCCAGCGGGCCGACAAGGCCGCCGTCGGACGGGCGCAGCGACCCGCCGGTAACGATCACCGCGCAGCCGTCGTTGCCGCGCAGTATGTTGGCCACGTTCAGATTGTTGGTGACCACCAGCATGTCGCGGTGATCCAGCAGGGCGGCGGCCACGGCCTCGGTGCTGGTGCCGATGTTGAGAAACACCGTCGCGCCGCCGCAGATATCGCCGGCCACGGCGGCGGCAATCGCGCCCTTGGCGCCCCGGTTCAGGGCCTGTCGCGCGCTGTAGGCAATGTTGGCGGTGGCGGCGGGGACAACGGCGCCCCCGTGCACCCGCCCAAGCTGGCCGCTGTCGCAAAGCGCGGCCAGATCGCGGCGCACGGTCTGGGCGGTCACCCCGAAGCGGGCCGCCAGATCATCGACGGTGACGCGGCCGTCGCGACGGGCCAGCGCCAGAATCTCGGGTTTGCGAAAGGCGGATGACATGCGCCATTTTGTTTCATACCGCCGCCGGCAAGGCAAGTTTGGCGCCAATTCGAACATATTCGAAAATATTTGTTGACAATCCGCACATGGTTGGGCGCATGCATGATGACCGTGAAAGGCGAGGCCATGACCGTTTCGGAAACCGAATTCGACCTTTTCATCATCGGCGGAGGCATCAACGGCTGCGGCATCGCCCGCGACGCTGCCGGTCGCGGATTGTCGGTCTGCCTGGCCGAGATGAACGACCTGGCCTCGGCCACGTCCTCGGCCTCGACCAAGCTGTTTCATGGTGGGTTGCGCTATCTGGAGTATTTCGAGTTCCGGCTGGTCCGCGAGGCGCTGCGCGAACGCGAGACCCTGTTGCGCGCCATGCCGCATATCAGCTGGCCCATGCGCTTTGTGCTGCCGCTCAGCCCGGACATGCGCTTTGACAGTGACACACCGACCTCGCGGCTGGTGGGGCTGTTCATGCCATGGCTGAAGGGGCGGCGGCCCAACTGGCTGATCCGGCTGGGCCTGCTGATGTACGACAATCTGGGGGGGCGGAAAATCCTGCCGGGAACGGCGGCGCTGGATCTGCGCACCGACCCGGCCGGCGCGCCGCTGCGGCGCGGCTTTGCCCGCGCTTACGAATACTCCGACTGCTGGGTGCAGGATTCGCGGCTGGTCGCGCTGAACGCGCGCGACGCGCACGAACTGGGGGCGACGGTCCTGACCCGGTCGCGGGTGGTGGTGGCGGCGCGCGGTGCGACGCACTGGACGGTCAGCGTCGTCGATGGCGACACCGGCCAGCGGCGCGACATCCGGGCCCGGGCGCTGGTCAACGCGGCCGGGCCGTGGGTGGGCGAGGTCCTGCAGGAAACACTGGCGCTGGGCAGCCGCGAAAAGGTGCGCCTTGTCCGGGGCAGTCATATCGTCACCCGCAAGCTTTACGACCACGACCGCTGCTATTTCTTCCAGGGGCCGGACGGGCGCATCATATTCGCCATTCCCTACGAGGATGATTTCACCCTGATCGGCACCACCGACAGCGAACATGGCGACCCCGACACCAAGCCGCGCTGCACCGAAGACGAACAGCGCTATCTTCTGGAGTTTGCCGCGCGCTATTTCCGCGACCCGCCGACCAGCGCCGATATCGTCTGGACCTATTCGGGGGTGCGGCCACTTTATGACGACGGGGCGAAATCGGCGGCGGCGGCAACGCGCGATTATGTCCTGACGCTCGACAGCGGCGCGGCGCCGGTTCTGCATGTCTTCGGCGGCAAGATCACCACCTATCGCCGGCTGGCCGAGGCGGCGCTGCACAAACTGGCTCCGCTGTTGCAGCCGCCCCGCCCCGAGCCCTGGACCGCCGGCGTGCCTCTGCCCGGCGGCGATTTCCCGGTCAGTGGGGTGGCGGCTCTGCGGGCCGCGCTTTTGGCCGATTTCCCGTTTCTCGACCCGGCCCTCGCCCGGCGGCTGGTGCGCGGCTATGGCACCGACGCGCGCGAGATACTGGGCGCGGCGCAAGGCATGGACGATCTGGGGCCGCATTTCGGGGCCGGGCTGACGGCGGCCGAGGTTACATGGCTGATGCGCCACGAATTTGCACGCGACAGCGACGATGTGCTGTGGCGCCGCACCAAGCTGGGCCTGCGCCTTGCTCCGCAAGAGGTGCAGGCGCTTGCACGGTGGATGGCGGCGCAACACTCTGGCGCCGAACCGGCGCGCCCGATTCCCCCCGACGAGAGAGGGCAACCATGACAATTCTGGCCATCGACCAGGGCACGACATCCAGCCGCGCCATTGTGTTTTCCGACGATCTTGCTCCGCTGGCCAGCGCCCAGCGCGAGTTTACCCAGCATTTCCCCGCCAGCGGCTGGGTCGAGCATGATCCCGAAGAGATCTGGGACAGCGTGGTCGCCACCTGCCGCGAGGTTCTGGACCAGGCCCCCGGCCCGGTGGCCGCGATCGGCATCACCAACCAGCGCGAAACCGTCGTGGTCTGGGACCGGGCAACCGGCAAGCCCGTGGCCAACGCCATCGTCTGGCAAGACCGGCGCACCGCCGACATCTGCGCCACCTTGCGCGCCGCCGGACACGAGGCGCTGGTCACGGCCCAGACCGGCCTGCTGCTTGACCCCTATTTTTCGGCCACCAAGCTCAAATGGCTTCTGGATCGCGACCCCGACCTGCGGGTGCGGGCCGGGCGCGGCGACATTCTGTTCGGCACCATCGACAGCTTCCTGATCTGGCGGCTGACCGGCGGCGCGGCGCATGTGACCGACGCCACCAACGCCGCGCGCACCATGCTTTACGACATCCGGCGCGGCTGCTGGAGCGTCGAGATCTGCGCGCTGCTGGATATTCCGATGGCGATGTTGCCCGAGGTGCGCGACTGCGCCGGCCATTTCGGCACCGCCGATGCGGCGGTCCTTGGGGCGGCGCTGCCGATCATGGGGTCGGCCGGCGACCAGCAGGCGGCCACCGTTGGACAGGCCTGTTTCCGGCCCGGCATGCTGAAATCCACTTACGGCACCGGGTGTTTTGCGCTGCTCAACACCGGGCCCGAACCCGTCACCTCGCAAAACCGGCTGCTGACCACCATCGCCTATCAGTTGAACGGCCAGCCCACCTATGCGCTGGAGGGGTCGATCTTCATCGCCGGGGCCGTGGTGCAATGGCTGCGCGACGGGCTGAAGATCATCGGCGCCGCGCCCGAAACCCAGCCGCTGGCCGAGGCCGCCGACCCCATGCAGGAACTTTACCTCGTGCCCGCCTTCGTGGGCTTGGGCGCGCCGTATTGGAACGCCGAATGCCGTGGCGCCCTGTTCGGGCTGGCGCGCAATTCCGGCCCGGCCGAGCTGGCGCGTGCGGCGCTGGAAAGCGTTGGGTTCCAGACCCGCGATCTGCTTGAGGCCATGCGCGCCGACTGGTCGGCGGACGGTGAGGCGGCGGTGCTGCGCGTCGACGGCGGGATGAGCGCCAGCGACTGGACCATGCAGTTTCTCGCCGACATCCTTGGCGCGCCGGTCGACCGGCCCAGGGTGCTGGAGACCACGGCGCTGGGCGCGGCGTGGCTGGCGGGCTCGGCCGCAGGCATCTACCCGGACATGGACGAATTCGCCGCCGGCTGGGCCCGCGACCGCCGCTTTACCCCGGCTATGGCCGCCGATACGCGCGATGCGCGTTACACGCGCTGGCGTCAGGCGGTGGCGGCGACGCTGGCCGCACCGCAGGCGGGTTGAGC
>CAYYMJ010000008.1:16383-22498 GCA_964472855.1 uncultured Rhodobacterales bacterium
GTCGCGGCCAGCCGCTGCACCAGCGCGGTGGCGTCCGAGCCGGGGTCGGTTTCAAGGCCGGGATAGGCCACGGTCTGCTCCAGCGTGATGCCGTCGCCGGCAGCCTCGTCAAACAGGCGCTCGATCCGGGCCCGGTCGTCGCCCGGAAGATGGCGCAGCTCGAACCGCAACTCTGCGTGGTCGGGCACGATATTCAGCGCCGTGCCGCCGGACAGCGTGCCGACATGCACGGTGGAATACGGCACCGAATAGGCATTGTCCCGCGCGCCGCTGGTGGCCAGCATCTTCTGGATTGCGCGCAGTTCCTGCACGAAATCGGCAGCCAGGTAGAGCGCGTTGACATAGCGCGGCGCCAGCGCCGAATGCCCGGCCTCGCCCCGCGCGGTAGCGATATACCCCAGCTTGCCCTTGTGCCCGGTCACGACCGACATCTCCGTCGGCTCGCCCACGATGGCCACCCGTGCCGTGCCAAAGCCGGGCGGCATGGCCGCGATCATGTGGCCCATGCCGACGCAGCCGATTTCCTCGTCATACGATATCGAGAACATCAGCGGCTGTTGCAGCCGCGCGGCATCGGTCCGTTCGGCCAGCGCCAGCATCGCGGCCAGAAAGCCCTTCATGTCGGTGGTTCCGCGCCCGAACAGCCGGTCGCCTTCCTGGGTCAGGCGAAACGGCGGCCGGGTCCAGGCCTGGCCCTCGGCCGGCACCACGTCACTATGAGCCGACA
Organism: uncultured Rhodobacterales bacterium; assembly: GCA_964472855.1. GTDB lineage: Bacteria > Pseudomonadota > Alphaproteobacteria > Rhodobacterales > Rhodobacteraceae > Tranquillimonas. The sequence goes on from CAYYMJ010000008.1 coordinate 17,111, forward strand.
AGACGATGCCGGCGCCGGTTTCCGGCCCGGCGCAGGCGAACAGCCCGGCCTTGGTGCCCGTGGGGTCGACGACACGGGCAACCCGAAAGCCCCGCCCCCGCAGCAGGTCGGTAACAAAGGCGATCAGGTCCAGGTTCGACGCCGCGCTGACGGTGTCAAAGCCGATCAGCCGGTCAAGGTTGGCAAGGGTCCGCGTCATGGCGCCGGCACCATGGTGCGCAACACGGCAAGCACCTCGTCGGCGTCGGTGGCGGGGTTGACGATGCACAGGCGGAACACCTTCTGCCCGGCCCAGCCGGTCGGCAGGCACAACAGCGCGCCCGAACGGCGATGGATCTCGGCCCAGGCATCCATGTCGCTGTCGGTCATGGCGGTGGCACGAAACAGGATCACCGTCAGCTGTGGCCCCAGCAACAGCTCTAACCCGTCGGTCGCCGCGATGCCGTCGGCAATCTGGCGGGCGGTGGCGATGGTCCGGGCAATGGCGCGGGCATAGGCGCCGGTGCCGTGGGTGACGAGCGAAAACCACAAGGGCAGGCCCCGGGCCCGGCGCGTCAGGTGCAGGGCATAGTCGGAAGGGTTGAAGCGGTCAGGCGCGAGCGCGTCGAGATACACCGCCGACTGGCCGTGGGCGGCGCGGCCGTCTGCGGCGTCGCGATAGACCAGCGCGCAACTGTCATAGGGGGCAAACAGCCACTTGTGCGGGTCGACGATCAGGCTGTCGGCGCCTTCGATACCGGCGAATTGCGGGCGCGCGGCCGGGTCGGCCATGGCCGCCAGCCCATAGGCGCCGTCGACATGCAGCCACAGGCCGTGTTCATGCGCCAGTTGCGCCAGCCCGGCCAGGTCGTCGACCGCGCCCGAGTTGGTGGCGCCGGCGTTGGCCACGATGGCGAAAAAGGCGTCAGGCTCGGCCAGTGCGGCGCTGGCTGCGGCCGCCGACATCCGCCCCTGCGCGTCGGGCGAAACGGTGACCGCATCCACGTCCATCACCTCGCACGCCGCATGGATCGAGCTGTGGGCCTCGGTCGAGCACAACACCTTCCAGCGCGCCGGCACCTGCCCGGCCCGTTTGCGCCGGGCGCGGGCCCGGGCCGCATGCAGCGCCGACAGGTTGCCCAGCGTGCCGCCGGCCACGAACACGCCGCCCGCCGAGGCCGGCCAGCCCGCCAGATCGGCGCACCAGCGCAGCACCTGGTTCTCGGCGTGAATCGCCCCGGCACCGCCGTCCCAGTTGCCGGCAAATATCCCCGCCGCCCCGAGGGCGGCATCAAAGCTCAGCGCCGCGTGGGTCGGCGCCGAAGCCACGAAGGCCAGGCTCGACGGGTGGCCGAAGGGGCGCGTTGCCGGCAGCACGGTATCCGTGAACAGCGCAAACGCCCGGTCCCAGCCGCGCCCGTCGTCGGTGATTGCGCCGGCCATGCTGCGGTCAAGCGCCGCGACCGTCTGGGCGCCGTGGGTCGGGTCGGGTCCGCGCTGCAACCGTTCGCTGACCCACGCCAGCATCTGCGCGGTGGCCTCGGGCGAAAAGGGAAATGGCCCGGTCATGCCGGGCCGGCCCCGGGGTGGCGGGCGGCGAAGCGGGAATTGCTGGTGATGTTCATTTTGGTCCCTTGGCGGCGGCCGGGGGCCGGTCGCGGCCCGAGCTAATCACGGCGCGCGGCCTGGGTCCAGCCGCGCCGGCAACGCCGGCCGTGGCGGTCGCCGTTCCGGGCAAAAACCGCGGATTTTCCCCATTTCTCACATGTTGAAACCGGTTTCAATTGACAGAGCGCAGCTTCTGCGCAGGACTATGGTTTGCGGCAACCAACATAAAACGGACCTGTCCATGGGCTTGCGTGCCGCTGCTATGCGGACAGGCGCCGAACTGCGCCCTTCATCGGGCGGTAACCGGGAGAATCACAATGAAGCGACTTTGGAAAACCACGGCAATCGCCACCGGTCTGGTCGCCGGCGGCCTTGCGGCCCAGGCCGACGAGGTCAATTTCCTGTGCTATCAGGACAGCAACGAATGCGAAGTCTTCGCGTCGATGGCCGGAAAATTCACCGAGATGACCGGCCACACGGTTACCATCAACACCGTGGGCTATGAAGTGATCCGCGATCAGTTGGAGAACCAGTTGCAGACCGGCGCCGCGCCCGACGTGGCCCGGGTTACCAACCTTGGCGGGCTGAACCAGTATTACCTGAACCTCGCCGACCATGTGGACAGCGGCTATTGGGAGCAGAATTATTCCGCCACCCTGCCCTGGTTCCGCAAGCCCGGCGGCGAAGACAACGGCATCTACGGCTGGATGACCCAGCTGACCGTGACCGGGCCCTATGTGAACCTGACCGCTTTCGAAGATGCCGGCGTCGATCTGCCCGGCGAAGGCGCCACATGGGACGAATGGGCCGCCGCGGCCAAGGAAGTGCAGGACGCCAACGGCATGACCGCCGGTCTGGTCATGGACCGCACCGCCCACCGCTGGGCCGGTCCGGCCTTTTCCTACGGCGCCAAGTTCTTCGATGAAAACGGTGTGCCGATCCTTGTCGACGACGGCTTCCGCGACTTTGCCAAGGTGTTCATCGGCTGGCACGAAAGCGGGCTGATGCCCGCCGAAGGCTGGCCGGCCGGTTCCGGCACCCAGTATCGCAACGCCGCGCCGCTGTTCCTGTCGGGCGATGCCGCGATGCACATGTCCGGGTCGTGGATGATCAACAACTACGCGACCAACATCAAGGACTTTGACTGGCAGGCGGTTCCCATCCCCTGTGGCCCCGGCGGCTGTGGCGCCATGCCCGGCGGCTCGGCCCTGGTGGCGTTCTCGTCCACCGAGGTGCCCGAAGCGGCGGCGGCCTGGATCGACTTCATGGCCCAGACCGAGAATGCCGAGATGTTCGCGTCCGAGACCAACAACATTTCCGCGCATCAGGGCCTGCAGGCATCGGGGGTCGACTATCAGAACGCCTCGCCCGCTGTGGCCGCGGCGCTGTCGACCTTCGCCGCCAACGCCGGCAAGGCCGCCGACACCACGCCTCAGGCCTATACGTTCCAGGGCTATGCCAAGAACTTCGCGATCTATGGCATCGTTCCGGACTATATCACCAAGGCTATCAACGGCGAGATGAGCCTGGATGACGCGCTGGCCGCGATCGACCAGGACGTTGCCGCCAAGATCGCCGAATAAGCGAACAGGGGGGCCGGTTGCATGGAAGTCTTCGACGCCGTCCGAGACGCGTTTTCCGGCAGCAACTGGCCCCTTTACCTGTTGATCTATTTCGTCGTCGGCTGGATCGTGATCCGGCCCGGCGGCGGGATCGGCGCCCAGTTTGTCAGCGTCGTGGGCTGGCCGATCGAGGCCACCCAGCGCATCGCCGGCGCCACCGGCCTGCCGTATCTGTTTCTGCTGCCGAACTTTATTGTGTTCGGGCTGTTCACCTTTGCGCCGCTGTTCGTCAACGTCGGCTTCTCGGTGACCGAGGGCCAGTCGATCCTGTTCAGCGACCGCCCCTATGCCGGGACCGCCAATTTCGAGCGTCTGCTGGGCGACATCAACATCGATACCGGCCAGTTGAACCGCGAGGATGACAAATTCCTTCAGGCGGTGGCCGACACGGCCGTGTTCGTGGTGTTCCAGGTGCCGATCATGATCTTCTTTGCGCTGTGCACCGCGCTGGCGCTGAACCGCGACATTCGCGGGCGCGGCTTCTGGCGGTCGGTTTTCTTTTATCCGGTGATGCTGTCGCCCGTGGTGGTGGCGTTCCTGTGGACACTGGTGCTGAAACGCCAGGGGGCATTGTCGGTCACGCTGCAGAACTGGGGCTGGATCGACGAGCCGATCCAGTGGCTGCAAGACCCAAGCTGGACGATGTTCTGGTCGGTCTTCGTGTTCACATGGGCGCATCTGGGGTTTTACATGCTGATCCTGCTGGCCGGGCTGCAGGCCATTCCCAAGGACCTGTATGAAGCCGCCGAGATGGACGGCACCTCGCCCTGGCGACAACTGAGGCGTATCACGCTGCCCCTGCTGGGCCCGACGCTGCTGGTGGTGACCGTGCTGTCGCTGATCAAGGCATTCCAGGCCTTTGAAGAGCTTTACGCGCTGAACGTGCGCTGGATCTCGGTTGTAGCCTATATCTTCGAAACCTCCGGCCTGCGCGGCAATCCTACCGCCCACGGGCTGGGGCTGGCGGCGGTCGCGTCGCTGCTGGTGGCCGCGGGGCTGATCATCCTGTCGCTTGTGCAGATCTGGATTTCAGCGAGGGCCTCGCGATGACCGCCGTTTGGAGCTTTCTGTCGCGAACCCGCGGCCGTGGCCGGCTGAGTTGGGTCGACTGGGTCACCTATATCTACCTCGGGCTTGGCTTCCTGCTGATCTTTCTGCCGGTCTGCTGGCTGCTGCTCAACAGCTTCAAGACCCAGTTCCAGTTGGAAAAACAGGACCTGTCGCTGCTGCCCAGCGAATATACGCAAGTGGCACGCGCCACCGTCTATGGCCCTGAAGGCCGGTCGATCTTCATCATCGACGGGTTGCCCGGCTGGGTGCTGGACTGGCGCGGAATGAATAACGACGAACGCGCGCAGCAAGATGTCGCGGGGCTGCTGGCGCGCTGGGATGGCGACGGCTTTTACGCCCTGCGCAGCGCGCTGGGACAGGTGCCGGTGCTGGCCCGGGCCCTGATCGCCGACAAGAACCTGCCCGACTGGCTGGTGCGCTATCCCGCGCTGACCAACACCGCCAAGGAAGCCTTCGATGTCGAGACCGCGCTGGCCGGGCTTGACGACGAAGAGGTGCGCCTGTTGTCCGAGTTTCTCGGCCGGGCACCTTTCCAGCCCAACAAGCTCAGCGGTCAGGTTCTGGTTACCGCCATTCACCCCGACACGGGCCAACGCCAACGCTTTGCCGTGCCCCGCTGGGACCCCAGCAAGGAAACCCTGCCCGCCCGGGTGGCCGACAATTCGCAGGATGGCGTGATCAGGATCGCCACCGCGACCGCCGAGGTCGAGCGCCGCATCCGCCCGGCATTCACCAACTATACCGAGCCTCTGGCCGGCACCACGTCGATGGTCACCGTCAATTTCGCGCGCTGCTTCACCAATTCGTTCCTCGCCACGATGCTGGCCACGATCATCACGCTGACCATCAACTCGATGGCCGCCTTCGCCCTGTCGAAATACCAGTTCCGCGGGCGCACGTTCTTCTTCTTCTTCATCCTCGCCACACTGATGGTGCCGGCGACCATCACGCTGGTGGGGGTCTTCAAGGCCATTCACGCCACAGGGCTGTCAGGCTCGATCTGGGGGGTGATCATACCCGGGGCGGCAACGCCCGCCGGCGTGTTCCTGCTGCGGCAATACATGCTGACCATCCCCGAGGAACTGCTCGAGGCCGCCCGCATGGACGC
>CAYYMJ010000008.1:22598-49176 GCA_964472855.1 uncultured Rhodobacterales bacterium
CGGGGCTGAAATAATGTCGAACCTCACCCTGCGCGACGTGCATAAATCCTACGGCCCCGTCGACGTGATCCACGGCATCGACATGGAAATCGCCTCGGGCGACTTCTGCGTGTTCGTGGGGCCGTCGGGCTGCGGAAAATCGACCCTGCTGCGCATGATCGCCGGGCTCGAAGACATCACCGCCGGTGACGTGGCCATCGGCGGCGATGTGGTCAACCATATCCCCGCCGCCCAGCGCGGGCTGGCCATGGTGTTCCAGAGCTACGCGCTCTACCCGCACATGTCGGTGCGCCAGAACATGTCGTTCGGGCTGGAAAATCTCAAGATGTCGCGGGCCGAAATCACCGAACGCGTGGCCGAAGCGGCGCGCATGCTGCAGATCGAGCCACTGATGGACCGCAAGCCCGGCCAGCTGTCCGGTGGCCAGCGCCAGCGCATCGCCATCGGGCGCGCCGTGGTCCGCGAGCCCAGGATTTTCCTGTTCGACGAACCACTCTCCAACCTCGATGCCGAATTGCGCGTGGCCATGCGGGCCGAAATCGCCGAACTGCACAGGCGGCTGAAAAACACGATGATCTATGTCACCCACGACCAGGTCGAAGCCATGACCATGGCCGACAAGATCGCGGTCCTGCGGCTGGGGGTGGTGGAACAATTCGGCAAACCGCTCGACCTGTTCAACACCCCGGCCAACCGCTTCGTCGCCGGTTTCATCGGCTCGCCGTCGATGAACTTCCTGAAAGGCACGGTCCGCGACGGCACGGTCATGCTGGACAACGGCGCATCCCAGGCGCTGGATAACCGATTTGCCACCCGCGAGGGCCAGACGGTCGAGCTTGGGATCCGCGCCGGAGACCTGATCGTCGGCGACCCCGGCGGCATTCGGGTCACGGTCAACACCGTGGAACAGTTGGGCGCCGAAAGCTATCTCTACTGCCAGACCGACGTTGGCGAACAAATCACCGTGCACGAAAGCGGTCAATCCGGTGTCGGCCGCGGCGACGAGGTGCGGCTGCATATCAATGCCGGCGCCATGCACCTGTTCGACCTCGACAGCGGCCAGAGCTGCCGCAGCGACTGACCACGACCGACCCTACTTCTGTCCGCAAATATCCCGGGGGGTGAATGCGCCCCCAAGGGCGCAGAGGGGGGCAGCACCCCCCTTTGTTGCGCGCCGCCAATGGCGGCGCAATCCATTGCCCCAGGGGGCGCTGCCCCCGTCCGAAGGCTGACGCCTCCGGACTCCCCCGGGATGTTTTCGGACAGAAGTAGCCCAGCGGTTGCTCAACGGCGGGCGCGCCGTTCGCGCAGGACCGCGCGCAGATGCAGACCCAGCACCAGCAGGATCATCAGGAACAGAATGAAGGCGATGGGTCGGTCGATCATGTCCATCGGGGTCTTGAGCCGCGCCATGGAGCTGCGCAGCTTTACCTCCATGATGCCGCCAAGAACCATGCCCAGCACAATGGGCACGACCGGCAGGTTCAGGCGCTTCAGGATGAAGCCGAAGACCCCGATCACTGCCGCGATGGCGCAGTCGACGGCGCTGTTGCGCAGGGAATAGACACCGACAAAGCTCAGCACCATGATCATCACCCCCAGAAAGCGCGTCGGGATCTGGATGATCTTCAGCAACAGGTTGGTCGAGGATAGCAGGAACAGCACCACCGCCACGTTCAGCGCCAGCAACGCGAGGTAGATGGCCACCACGAAATCCATCTGGCTTTCGAAAAGCTGCGGGCCCGGAATGACATTGTGGACGTAGAAGACGGACAGCATCATCGCCGTCAGTGCCTCGCCCGGGATGCCCAGCGCCAGAAGCGGAATCATTGCTGCCGCCGGCACCGCGTTGTTGGCGGTTTCCGAGGCCACCAGCCCTTCGGGGGCGCCCTGTCCGAACATCTCGGGGGTTTTCGACGTGCGCTGCCCGTAGGTGTAGCTGAGGAATTGCGCGGTAAATTCGCCGACCCCGGGGATCATGCCCATCAACACCCCGAAAGAGGCCGACACGGACGTCAGGCGCTTGTGCTGGAACAGCTCGCGAAAGCCCTGGAACAGCCCGCCGTCGATCCGGGCCGACCGGGGCCTTTCGTCAGGCTGGACAAGCAGCAGGATCGCCTGTGATATCGCGAAGAGGCCCAGCACCACGACAATCAGGTCAACGCCGCCAGCCAGCCAGCTTTGATCGAAGGTGAAGCGTTTCGAATAGCGGATGGTTTCCAGCCCGATGGTATTCAGGAAGATGCCGAGGCAGGCCATCATGCCGGCGGCAAGCACGTTGCCGCGATGGGCTGTCACCACCAGGATGATGCCAAGCAGCGCCGCAAGGAAGATCTCGCGCGATCCGAAATGCGGCGCGATCCAGGCCAGGACCGGTGCCAGCACGATCAGCGCCAGCACCGAAAACACCCCGCCGAAGAAGCTGGCGGAATAGGCAAGGCTCAGCGCGCGCCGGCCCTCGCCACGCTTGGTCATCGGGTAACCGTCGTAGGTTGTCAGCGCGTTCACCGCCGTGCCGGGTGTGTTGATCAGGATGGCCGGGATCGCGCCGCCGTACATGGAACTGCCGTAGATGCCCAAAAGCGCCGTCAGCCCGACGATCGGGTCCAGCGAAAACGTGGCCGGCAGCAGAATGGCAATGGCCACCGCCGCGCCAACGCCCGGGATGGCCCCGATCACCACCCCCCCGACCGAGCCGACCAGCAACGCCAGCCCCACGTCCCAGCGCCACAGGATGCCAATCGCGGAAAGCAGCAGGTCCATGGCCTAGAAATTCACGATCAGAAAGGTTTTCAGCGCCCCCGAGGGCAGCCAGTCATAGATGGCGCCACCGGGGATGCGCACCGACAGCAACGCCTTGAACACCACCACCACCGCCAGCGCGAACCCAGCCGCCAGCCACAGCGTACGCGCATCGCGATAGCCGGCGCGCAGGGCCAGAAGCGTTGCAAAGACCAGGCTGGCCAGCAGATACCCGATCTGCGGCACCGCCCAGACATAGACCATGAACCAGATGGCAAATTCGATCGACCGCAGCCAGGTCAGGCCTTCGGCCAGCTCGACCTCGATCCGCGGAGCGCGCAAACGGGTTGCCAGATGCGCAACGCCAAAAAGCAGCATTCCGACCACGCCGACGCCGGGCCAGAGCGCCGGCTGCCCCAAGACCTTGCCATTTTTGACCCAGATCACCTGCGCCGGGATCTGGGTCACCAGAAACAGCGCCAGCAGAACGAAGAGTGCGGCGAACAGCAAGGCTCCGGGACGGTGCCGGACGTTGGATGGGTTTTTCACGGATTGCCCCTTGCCGAAAGAAGTCGGCCGGCCCCGCATGCAGGGCCAGCCGGTTGTCAGCCAGCGTGCGCCGGCGCTATTCCAGCAGCGCGCCGATGCGGCCCAGCGCCTCGCCGTCAGCGGCGATCCGCGCGGCCGAGGCCGCGGCATCCTGCCAGTAGATCACCGCGCCGGTTTCGCTGGCCAATCGCTGCGCACGCTCGCCAGTGACGGTTTCCCTTGCCACGGCAATGATCTTGTCGCGCACGTCTTGCGGCACCTCCTTGCGCACGAACAGGCCATTCCACAGCCCGATGTTCAAATCCGGCGCAAGTTCGCCAATGGTGGGCGTGTCCGGGGTCAGCGAGATGCGGCTGTCGGTGATCGACGCCAGCACCTTCACATCGTCAAGGCACGGCAGGATCAGCTGCAGCGTCGTATTGATGACATCGGCATCGCCCGAGGCCAGCGTGTTGCAGTCAAGCGCGTCGAACGGCGCGTCCGAGCCCCATTCGAAACCGGCAACCTTGGCATAGGCCAGCGACACCCGGGTCGGGATCAGGCCGCCACCGAAATGGCCCAGCGCCAGGTCGTTGGTCTGGGCATAGGCGGCCATCTCTTCCAGCGTGTCATAGGGCGCGTCTGCGGCGGCGGCCAGCACGAAGGGATAGGTCAGGAAAATGCCCAGCGGGTCGAATTTTTCCGGCGCAAGCTCGGGGATGCCGATCCTGTGGCCGACAACCGGCACGCCGATCACGAACGAGCCCACGGTATAGCCATCGGCCGCGGCGCCGGCGACCTCGATCGCGCCGGGAAACGGGCCACCACCGCCGCCGGGCTTGTTGACCACCGCGGCAGGCACGCCATATTCCGCCTGGAAATCGTCGGCGATCATGCGGGTCAGCACGTCTTCCAGGTCGCCCGGCGGCCACGGCACGACAAATTCGACCGGCTTTTCCGGATATTCGGCCAGCGCCATCGTGGCGCTGAGCGCCAGTGCCGGAAGGGCGGCGGCCAGTCTAAGGGCGGTTTTCATTGTTGATCTCCCTGTGATCGGTTTGCATAATGAACCGTTGTGTCATAAAATAGCTTGCCGCGCGCTTCTTAACATGTCAACAATTTTGACACCCAATGCACTCACCCCCCCCAGGCAGCCCCCATGTCGACCGTCGAAAAAGCCCTTGCCCTGTTACGCTTCTTCGATGAAGAGCGAACCGAGCTTGGCCTTTCCGAGCTTCGCCGCCTGTCAAAGCGCGACAAGGCAACCACCTATCGCTATCTCGCGGCGCTCGAATCGGCAGGGCTTCTGGAACGGGCGGGCGAGGGGCCGAAATACTGCATCGGCCCGGCGGTTCTGCGGCTGGCGCGCCTGCGCGAACGCTCGATGCCGCGGCTGTCGGTGGTGGGCAGCGTGTTGTCCGACCTGGCCGCCGCGACAGGCGAAACCAGCCACGCGGCGCAACTGGAAGGCGCGCGCCTGACGACACTGGACCACCGCGAAAGCTCGGCCCACGGCACACGGGTCAAGATCGACATCTCCGACCTGCCGCTGCATGCCACCGCCTCGGGGCTGGCGGCGGTGGCCTTCGGACCGGCGCAACTGCGCGCCGCCGCACTGGACGGGCTGCATCGGTTCACGGCGGACACCGCGGCCACGCCCGCGGCGCTGGAACAGGCCATCGCCGAAGCCCGTCATACCGGAATCGCCGAAACCGCCGGCACCTTCGAAGAAGATGTCTACAGCTTCGCCGCCCCGGTCTTCGGCGGCACCGGCGGGCTGGCAGGAACGCTGGCGGTCGCCGCGGTGCAGGCGCGGGTTGGCCCCGGCAATTCACTGACGATCAGGCGGGCGCTTGTCGCCGCCTGCCGCGAAACCACGCGCCGCTGGGGCGGGCAGGTGCCCGCCCCGGTCGATACCCTCTGGGCCGCGACGCTCAGCCAAGTGACGGAGATGCCCGCATGAAAGATTCGAACTTCCTCAAGGAACATAACGCGCGCCAGACCTGGCACCCCATGGCCCATCCGGCCGACAGCATGGAAAACCCGCCGATCATCATCACCGGCGGCGAAGGCGTGAAGGTCCGCGACATCGACGGCAACACCGTCATCGACGCGGTGGCCGGGCTGTGGAATGTGAACCTCGGCTATTCCTGCGAGCCGGTGAAACAGGCCATGGCCCGCCAGTTGCACGACCTGCCCTATTACTCGGCCTTCCGCGGCACCACCAACGACAAGATGATCGAGCTTGCCCACCTGCTGGCCGCGTTTTTCGCGCCCGACGGGCTGGTGCGGTCTTTCTTCACGTCGGGCGGCTCGGATTCGGTAGAGACGGCGCTGCGGCTGGCGCGGCAATATCACAAGGTGCGCGGCGAAGCGGGACGGGTAAAGTTCATCAGCCTCAAGAAAGGCTATCACGGCACCCATTTCGGCGGCGCCAGCATCAACGGCAACGCCAATTTCCGCACCCAGTATGAACCGCTGCTGGCCGGCTGCTATCACATTCCGGCGCCCTACCCCTATCGCAACCCCTTCGACGAAAGCGACCCCGCGCGCCTGGCCCAGCTTTGCGCCGCCGCGCTGGAAGACGAAATCGCCTTCCAGGGGGCGGGCACCGTGGCCGCCTTCATCATGGAACCGATCCTCGGCGCCGGCGGGGTCCTGCCGCCGCACCCGTCGTTTCTGCCGATGGTGCGCGACATCTGCGACCGCAACGGGATCCTGCTGATCACCGACGAGGTCATCACCGCCTATGGGCGCACCGGCGCCTGGAGCGGCGCGCGGCTCTGGGGCGTGCAGCCCGACATGATGACCACGGCCAAGGCCATCACCAACGGCTATTTCCCCTTCGGCGCCGTGATGATCTCGGAAAAGGTTGCCGACGTGTTCGAGAACGATACCACCGGCAAGGCCTTCATCGGCCACGGTTATACCTATTCCGGCCACCCGGTCGGGGCCGCCGCCGCCATCGCCTGCCTTGGCGAAATGCACCGGCTGAACGTGCCCGCCAACGCCGCCGCACGCGGAACCCAGCTTTACGAAGGCTGCCAGCGGCTGGCGGCACGCTACGACGCCATCGGCGACGTGCGCGGCGGCCATGGCCTGATGACGGCGATCGAGTTCGTGTCCGACAAACACCACAAGACCGCCGACAAGACCGCGCCGGCCAAGGTGCAGCAGGTCGCCTATCAGGAAGGCGTGATGGTGCGCGCCTCCGGTCCCAACATCCTGCTGTCACCGCCGCTGATCCTGTCCGAGGCCGAGGCCACATCCATCCTCGACGCCCTCGAAGCCGGGCTGCGCGCGCTCGACTGACCTGCGGCCTTCTTTGGCTCGCAAAATACCTCGGGGGGTGCGGGGGGCAGCGCCCCCCGCCCGTCGCGACGCGCGCCAGCGCGGCGCAACCACCTCAACTAAACGGCGCCCTGACTTGTGGAACACACGCAAAACCCGGCCTCCAATTCGCCGTCGCCGCGGCCTCGTCATCAATCGCCGCCCTGGCCGTGAAAGCCCGCCGCGCAGGTGGCCGAGAACATGGCGCCCGACAGCGCCCCGCGGGCGGGCCTTGACGACCTGCCCGGCCGGCGCGGCATCGCCCACGCGCCAGAGTGTGGCCGATATCGCCTTCATCAAGGGTTTGCGCCCAGCAGCCCGTGGCCCCGCGCCCGCGCCACGCCCGCGCCTTTGGCAATCCGCAGCCGCACGATCAGCAAAACCGCCAGGAACGACGCGCGGCGCTTGCGCCCCTCCAGGCCACAACTGATGCCAGCGCATGTTCCGGGCCCGCAGACGGGCCGGCAACCGACTCCTGCGCCTTCGTCGAATTTCCGAACCGCCTCGGCCGACCCGGGGCCTATTTCGGCGGCAGGCGCACGCCGCCGTCCAGCCTGATCGTGGTGGCATTCAGATAGTCGTTGGCGGCGATATGCGCGACCAGCGCCGCATATTCGTCGGCCACGCCCAGCCGCGACGGAAAGGGGATGTTGGCCGCGACGCCGGCAACGATTTCGTCCGACAACGTGCCCACCATGGCGGTATCGAACACCCCCGGTGCAATCGCCATCACCCTGATCCCGAAACGCGCCAGTTCGCGCGCCGCCGGCAGACACAAGGCCGCGACGCCGCCTTTCGAGGCCGCATAGGCCGTCTGCCCGACCTGTCCGTCCTGCCACGCCACCGACGCCGTGTTGACAACCACGCCGCGCGCGCCATTGGCGTCGGCCGGGCCCGCCATCATCGCCCTGGCGGCATGGCTCATCACGATAAAGGTGCCGATCAGGTTGACGTCCAGCGTGCGCCGAAAGGCATCGACCGACAGGGTGCCTTGGCGGTCGACGATACGCGCGCCGGTGGCGATGCCGGCGCAGTTCACCACGATGCGCGGCGCAGCATGGGCGGCGACGGCGGCCGCAACCGCCTGTTCGACCTGCGCCTCGTCCGACACATCGACGGGAACGGCGGTGCCGCCGATTTCGTCCGCGACCGCCCCGGCCGCGTCGCGGGACCGGTCGAACAGGGAAACCTGCGCGCCCAGCCCGGCCAGATGTCGTGCCGTGGCCGCGCCCAGCCCGCTGGCTGCGCCAGTAACGATTGCATGGGATCCGGAAATGTTCATGCTGCTCTCCAAGGCTGGACCAAAGCGCCGCGCGTCAAACCTGATGCCTGCCGGATCAGGCAGAACGCGAACCGCCGTATCGTCATGCAGCAAAGCTATCTGCCACGGCGCCACGGCCGCAACCGGGATATTCGGATCACGATAATTTGAGTATCTTTTAATTAAACGTTTCCTTAACCTGAGATCATGTCCGCCCTGCCCCGCATATTCTCGGCCCTCAGCGACCCGACCCGCCTTGCCATCGTCGACCGGCTGATGAACGAGGGCGAGCTGCCGGTGGCGCGGCTGCGCGAAGGCTTTGCGATGACCGCGCCGGCCATGTCGCACCATCTGAACGTTCTGCTGCATGCCGGCGTCGTTCAGCGGCGCGCCGACAAGCAGCGGCGCATCTATTCGGTGCGCCCGCAGGCGATCGAGACCGTGGGCGCATGGACGATCAGCCACCGCGATTTCTGGGAGGCGAGCCTGAGCCGCCTTGACGCCGCCCTGACCCGAGAGATGAACCGCAAATGAGCCTGCTCGAGCTGGAACGCCGCTTTCGCGCCCCGGTCGCGACCGTCTTCGACTTTATCTCGCGCCACGAGAACCTGCTGCATTGGTGGGGCCCCGAGGGCACGCATCTGACCGAAGAATCTCTGGACTTCACCCGCACCGGCGCCTGGCATTCCGTGATGCAGAACGCTGACGGCAAACGCTTCAAGGTGTCGGGGCAGGTGACGAAGGTGAACCCGCCGAACCTGGTGGCCTTTACCTGGGGCTGGCACGACGACGCCGACCAGCGCGGCCGTGAAAGCCACGTCATGATCCGGCTGGAAGACGCTGGAAACGGCTGGACGCGGATGCTGCTGCGCCACGACGACCTGGCCGACGCGGAAAGCCGCGACAACCACCAGCTGGGCTGGACATCGTCGCTGCGCAAGCTCGAAGCGGAATTTGCCTGACAGTTACAACGCAACCGGGAGGAACAAGAAATGCCCAAGTATATCTTTGCCTATCACGGCGGGAAAGTGCCCGAGACACCGGAAGAAGGCCAACAGGTCATGGCCAGATGGGAGGCCTGGTTCAGCGGGCTTGGCGCGGCGGTGGTCGACGCCGGCAACCCGGCCGGGCTGTCGATGACGGTATCGGCGTCGGGTGTGGCCGAAGGCGGCGGCGCCAACCCCGTGTCGGGCTATTCGCTGGTGACCGCGGGCTCGATGGCCGAGGCCTGCGAAATCGCCAAGGGCTGCCCGATGATCGACGATGGCACAGTCGAGGTCGCCGAGGCCATCGACATGTAACAGCCTCGGGTGCCGCGGGTCGCGTTGGCCTGCGGCCCGGGCCGGGACCCGCGAATTTTGCGCCGGAATGTGCTAAAAAGACGCGGCGCCGCAAATGGCGTGGAACGGGAGAGCTACCATGGAAGAAATCACTGCTGACATCAGCTGGCTTGGCGTCATCGTCGGAGCCGTCGTTTCGTTTCTGGTGGGGTGGTTGTGGTTTTCGCCCCGTCTTTTCGGCAAACGCTGGGCCGAAGACATGGGGGTTGAACTGGGCGACGCCAGCGAAATGCCCATGCAGGCCATGGGCGCGCAGGCGCTGGGCCTGCTGCTGATGAGCTGGTTTGTCGGTGTGACCGCCAAGTCCGACGCATTGCTGACCGTCATCCTTGCGACACTGGCTTTCGGCGTGCTGGCCTATGCCGGCACCTTGTTCGGGCGGGCATCGTCCAGGGCCGCGAATATCAATCTTGGATACTGGATCGTCGCGCTTGTCATAATGGTGATATGCCAGGGCCTGTTCCGCAGCATGACATGACCAAAGAAAGGCAGAAAAGTGCAATTCGGGATATGCATAACCTATGACTATGACGGTGACGAACAGGTCTGGCTGGATGCGGTCGGCGCCTTTGTCGCCGCCGTGAATGCCGACGCCGACATGGCCGGCAGCTTCACCTACGAGGTGCAGCGCGCCATGGAAGGTGCCGGGCGGGTTCACGTCGGTCGCTGGGACAGGCCAGAGACAGTCAAGCTGTTGCAAAGCAAGGGCTATTTCCAGGATTTTTCCGGTAAGCTGCAGGCCGTGGCCGGCGACACCCTGGTGACGACCCGCTTCCAGAGGGTGCTGCAAACCGCCTGACCGCCCGGCCAGCGACAGGGCCAGCCGACCCGATCTGCCACAGCACAAACCTGCCGCCCCCGGACATGCCGCCGGGGGTGGCCGACCTTCGGGGCGCCGTTGCCATGGTTCCGCCCGAAGCATGAAGATTTTCGCACCGCGCCCCATTGGGGCCTCAATAATGACCTATCGCGATGCGAATACTGGCGTTGACGGCGGATTATCCGTCGATCGGTAACAATGGGACCGGCCCCAAGCTGCGCCGGACGCGGGCTATGCGAGTATTTGCGGTTGATGACGACAGGGAAATCCTCACGCTGGTGAGGCATGCTCTGCAGATCTCGGGCTTCGATCGGGTGACGACCGCCTGTTCGGGCGAAGAGGCCATCGCGATGCTTGACGCCTCCCGGGACGATTTCGACATCTTCCTGCTGGACATCCAGATGCCCGGCCGCGACGGCGTGGCCGTGTGCCAGCATATCCGCACCATCGAACGCTTTGCCGACACGCCGATCATCATGCTGACCGCCATGTCGGACCGCGACTATATCGAACGCGCCTTTGCTGTGGGCGCGACCGACTATATCACCAAACCTTTCGACCTGATGGAGCTGGGCACAAGGCTGAGTGTCGCCGCCGCCCGCACGACGGAGCAGGTGCTGCAGAATGTGCCCGCAACGCCCGCCGACGCGCCCGAGACCAAGGACGAAACCCCCGAGCCGCCAATGTTCCGCCTGGGCGACGCGCTGGAAATCCACGGGGTCAGCCGCTCGATCGGCAACTTTGCGTTCGAGAATTACGTCATGGCCATGTCGCGGGCCAGCCTGCTGCTGTCGTCGGTCTATGCGGTCAAGATCACCGATATCGACGACATGCACGCCAAGCTTGCCGCGCCCGATTTCCGCGAGCTGCTGAACGTGGCCGCCAATGTGATTTCCAACGCCAGCCAGGAACAGGGGCACCTGTTCAGCTATCGCGGCAATGGCGTGTTTCTCGGGCTCAACTGGAACGGCCGCAAGCTGAAGATGGTCGCGTTCGACCAGAGGCTTGCCGAAGCGGCACATGCCGCCGGTGGCTATCTGGCGTCGCTGGGGCTGCAGCCGCTGGATATGGTTCTTGGCGATTCGGTGCCGCTTGCCACGCTGCGCAAGCGCAACGCCCTTTACGCTTTTCGCAAGGCCATCGAGGCGGTCGAGCAAAAGGCCGAGCAGCTTAACCATCAGCGGGGGCGCGGCCCGGGGGCCAGCGCATCCGAGGCCCAGCGCCACGATTACGAGGCGCTCTTGCGCAACTATCTCAGCGACAGTGAATCGGCGTCACCCGGGCACTGACCGGGCTCAGACGTGGGCGCCCGGCCCGTCGGCTTTGGCAACCTCGGGCTTCTTGGCTGTCGGCTCGGGGGCGGGCGAAACCTGTCCGGCCGCCATCCAGTTCGATTTCAGCCATGGCGGACGGGCATCGGCAACCGCGTCGTCGTCGGCGGGCTGCAGATGCATCAACGCCACCTGCGTTTCCCAACCGTCAATGTTCAGCACCGGACCCACCGGCCGGGCGATCAGCCCAAGCCGCCCGATCCAGCGCGACCAGACCGCCGGCACCAGGCCGAACACGACGCGGGCGTGCAAGTCGCGCGCGGTGTCGATCAAGCCCTGCATCATCGCGGCCTGCACCCGGGTGCGCAGACGCGCAGGAACGCTTTCCATCACGAAAACACGGCTCGATTCCCAGATCTGCGGATCGATGGGCGCCTCGAAATCCAGAAGATCGCTGGGGATCGAATCCACCAGCCCAAGCTGAGCGTCGCGGATCATGTAAGAGTAGATTCCACAGCGGGCCGTTGTCGGTGTCAGCCTGACGCCTGCCAGTATCTTGTCGCCCTCGTGAACCGCGATCCATCGGCTGGCCGGCGTGTCATACTGGTCATATTCCATACCCATGGCCTCGGGCAGGTCCCAGTTGTTGCGTTCGATGAACGCGCGTTTGCGTGCGCGCAGGAAGTTGATGAACAACTCGCCATGCTCGTGCATATTCTCGAAAGACAGCGATGTTACCCGCATTTGCCCTTTCACCCCCTGATGCGCCGCCAAAGCGGCAAACCCCCAACAGTCGCGCCGACATCAACAGCCCAGCCGCCCGCAAGACGCGCGGTGGGTGATTGTCCGGTCCAGTTGCCCCGCAAGCTGCCTGGCCGAACCCGTCGTCCCGATTATCGGAAGGGACTGCTCAATGCCTTCGTATTAACCATTAACGCACGATTGCCAGGGATTTATCCACAGGTTTGTCCACGAAAAGTTGATTTCTGCCCGAAAAATGCCCGAACTGTTTCGCATTCCCGGGCGGCTGCACCCCAATGGTTTGACGCTTTTACCACAATTGGCAGAATCCAACCCGATCGCCACAAGTGCGATTGTGGCTTTGTTGCACCAGTATGGCGCCATGTCTGCCGGTTGTGCCGTCTCCAAAACCCTGCGATTTTCTGTGTTTGCGGGTCTTTCTAAGCCGCCTTACGTCGCGGAAACCACTGATTTTCCGAAAGATTTAGGCAAATCGGCCCAAAAATCGGCGCAGTCGCCGCCTATCACGTTCACGTCAATTTGGTACTGCCCGGTCGCGAACCGGCCGGGCGCAACAGGCTGCAGGTGCGATGTTCAGCGTTCCAACATCCAGAATGGTGACCCGAAGATCGGTCCGGCAATCCGGGCGGAGCCTGCTGAACAAATGGTGGCGGCGGTCGTGGCTGTTGATCCTGGGCCGCCAGATTTCGACGCCCCGGCTTGAAAAGCAGATCAAGGACTTTTGCGCCGGCGCGCGCATGTTGGCCTGGCAGCGCCAGGGCATGTATATCGGCGCCGGCATTCTGACGGCATTTTACTACAACCTGACCATATCCCTTATCTTCATCATTCTTTTGCAACTTTCCGAATGGATCGACATGCGGGTCGTAAATCGGGCCAGCGCCTGGGCCGACGGCAGGCGACAAGTGGCAGAACGGCTGCACAATACACTGTTGCTGACCTCGACCCTCAGTTCGCTGACCGTCGCGGGATTCACCATCGCGGTGGCCCATCTCGAAGGGCCGTCGCAGCATCTCACGCCGCTGTTCTTCCTGTTCGCGGCCGGGCTTTTTGCGGCCGTCAACAACCATCAATTGCCCCGCGTCCTGCTGGTGCGGCTGGTGCTGTATGGGCTGGTGTTCATCTATATTCCGGCGCGCGACCTCATGCTGGTGCGTCCGGGGTGGGATTCGACCCTGTGGCTGCAACTGGTCACGGTCATCTTCGTGCTGTTCTTCGTCATCGAATGCTCGCGCATCTTCCTGCTGCTTTACCGCACCGGGCTCGACCAGCTGGACGACCTGCGCAAGGAACGTGACCGGGCCCGCGCGGCGCTGGAGATCAAGTCGCAGTTCGTGTCGGTGGTCAGCCATGAATTGCGCACGCCGCTGACGTCGATCCACGGGTCGCTGAGCGTGCTGAGAACTGGCGCTTTCGCGGATTCACCCGAGCGGACCAACGAGATCGTCGATATCGCCTTCAAGAACAGCAAGCGGCTGAGCGACCTGATCAACGACCTTCTGGACCTGCAGAAAATCGAGTCGGGGCAGATGCGTTATGATTTCGCGGCCGTCGACCTGTGCGACCTGATCAACGAAGCCGTCGGCATGATGCATGGCTATAGCGAGCGCACCGATAATGCGATCCGGGTCAATTTCAGCATGGACGAGCTGTTCATCAGCGCTGATGCCGGCCGGATGACCCAGGTTCTGACCAACCTGATGTCGAATGCGATCAAGTTTTCCAAGCCGGGGCACGAGGTTGTGGTTTCGGTCCACGCCGACGGTGAAACGGCCCGGGTCGAGATTCAGGATTTTGGCATCGGCATACCGCCCAATTCGCGCGAGATGGTGTTTGGCAAATTCACTCAGGTCGATGGTTCGGACCACCGGTCGCACCAGGGTTCGGGGCTGGGACTGAACATCACCGAAAAGATCGTCCTCGCCCATGGTGGGACCATCGACTACGTCAGCACGCCCGACGTCGGCACCACGTTCTCGCTGGAATTCGAGCGGCTGAAATAGCCGCCGACGCGCCGCCAACTGGTGCAGGATTCACCATGGTCGCGCCCAAGAAATGCCGGTTTTCGCCAACAAGGTTAACGACGGGGACACCAGGAACGTTCGAGGCCAAGGCAGGTTTACGTTCCGTCAACTAGGATCTGCAAATGCGTATTCTCGCAGTCGACGACGATCCGTTCATCATCCAGGTGCTCAGCCTGGCTCTGGTGGCGCTTGGCCACGAACAGGTGGTGACCGCGCAAAGCGCGAACGAGGGCATGATTGCCGTTCGCGATGCCGTCGAGCCGTTCGAATGCGTCCTGCTGGATATCCAGATGCCCGAGGTTGACGGCGTCGAGTTCTGCGCCGCCTTCCGGCAAATTCCCGGCTATCAGAAAACCCCGGTGATCATGCTGACCGCCATGAGCGAGCGCGCCTATATCGAGCGCGCCTTTGATGCCGGCGCCACCGATTACATCACCAAGCCGTTCGAAACCGTCGAGCTGAACGCCCGCCTGAACATGGCGCAGACGCTGATTGACCAGACCCGATCAAAGGAAGCGGCCGAGCGCGAACTGGCCAGTGTCACCAGCGACTGGGACTTTCAGCCTGCGGTCGATCTGGAAGACGCCCTGGCCTTCGACGACATGCCGGGCCACCTGAAATTCCACGCCTTCAAGAACTATCTCGAGCAGTTGCGCCGCGGCGACACGTATTTCGGCGAGCTTGTCGCCGTGAAGGTCGCCAACATCACCAACGTGTTCAACCGGCTGTCGGGCCGCGACTTTGTGAATTTCGTCACCGACGTTGGCGATGCCGTCGCCGACTGCCTGCAAGGCGGCAAGTATCATTTCACCTATGCTGGCAGCGGCTATTACCTGGTGCTGGCCATGGTCGGCGGTCAGGCGCGCTTTGCCGAAGATTTCTTCGACCAGCTCAGCGCCAATCTTCTGGAAATGGACCTGTGCTATCCCGACGGACAGCCCATTGGCGTGTCGGTCTGCATGAGCGAGCCGCATACGCCCAGCCGGATGCGACGGCGCGGCGTGGACGAAATGATCAAGGCCGCGATCAGTGACGTCGAATCCAAGGCGGCCGAGGCGACAAAGGTCGACATCACCGGCGGCAGCGATGCCGACCGCGCGTCGATGCGCCTGTTCCACTAGGCGCGGCGCGCCGATCCTGAAACGCCAGACGCTGCCTGAAATAACGGACGTCACCTCGTCAGGCGATGCCCGTTGCCACCGGTTTACCGCGAAACGCCGCAGCCCGGCGACGGGCCGTCAGGATATTCCGCCGCTGCCGATCATGGCGCGGGCCATGTCGTCATAAGCCACCCGCCATGCGGCCTCGGTCTCGGCGTCGAAGGCGTCGCCCTGCAGATATCGGAACATGTCGATCAGCGCTTCGCGCATGGTATCGAAATCCCGCACGTGCACGCCAACCGTGGCGTGGTTGCCGCCCAGTTCGACATAGCGCTCGGCCAGATCGGCCTCGTCATGCAGATTGTCCACGATCACCGCCAGCGTGGACATGAATTTCATGCCCTGCCCCTCCAGATCTTCGCGAAACAGCGGGCGCAGTTGCGGCGCACGCCGGAACAGTGCCGTATAGAATTGCTCGGACGGTGGCCGCATGTCGCCACGCAGGCCGTCAAAGCTCGCCCGGATCAGGGCGATCTGCCGTTGGGTTACAGCCATACTGTCTGCCCTCTCTCGACCGGTGCTCTGGTCGTCACTGTCGCCCGCAACGCGCCGGCGATCATTGATTCATCTCAAGTCGCTACGATTTCAGCCGCTGCGCCGCACCGGCGGCCGCGACCATGGCGTCGCGAAAGCTCACGGCGTCGATCGCCGTCGCAACACAGGTCGCCCCGGCGGCAACGCATTGCGCGGCATAGGCCATGTCGAGCGACAGGATGCCGGCGATCTTGCCGGCCCGGCGGGTGCGCGCGACGATGTCCAGCGCCGCCGCGCGCGGTTCGGACGCATTCGGGCGGCCGAGATGCCCGAGATCCGCCGCCAGGTCAGACGGCCCGACGAAAACACCGTCGATACCGTCGACCGCAAGAATATCGTCCAGCGCCGCCCAGCCGGCGCGGCTTTCGATCTGGGCCAGCAGCATGATCTGGGCGTCGGCCGTGGTCTGATAGTCCTGAACCGTTCCGAACCCGCCGGCGCGGCTGATCGCGGCGCCGTCGCCACGGATGCCGCGCGGCGGAAAGCGCACCGCGCGCACCAGTGCCCGCGCCGCGTCGCCGCTTTCGACCATTGGCACGACGATATTCTGCACGCCGAGGTCGAGCAGCTGTTTCAGCATCCACGCCTCGCCCGCGACCGGGCGGGCAACGGCGTGGCAGGCATGCCCGGCCAGCGTCTGAAGCTGGGCCAGGGTGGTGCGGGTCTGGTTGGGCGAATGTTCGCCATCGATGGTGACCCAGTCAAAACCGGCCGCGGCCGAGATTTCCATGACATAGGCGTCAGACAGGCCCAGCCAGGCGCCGACCTGCAGCTTGCCGGCGGCGAGCGCCGTTTTCAGTTTGTTTTCCGGGGCAGGCATTTTCGTCCTCGTTCTGCTTTGGCGGCGCGCGGGCCGGACGGGCCCGACAATGGCGGCTGGCATCCGATTCGCGAAGCCGCCCGCCCGGGGCCGGGGCAGAATTGCGGCGCAGTTGAATTGTCATCGCCCGCCGCGGGGTTGTAGACATGTCGCATGGACGACAACACACGGCCCGCCTCTGCCCTGCCCGCGACCGCCCGGTCGCTGCCGATGGCGTTGATCCGGGCCCGCGAGACAGTGATGGAACCGATCCGGCGCATGCTGTCGAAATCGGGCATCACCGAACAGCAGTGGCGCATCCTGCGGGTGCTGGATGAATACGGTCCGCTGGATGCAACCACGCTGGCCGACCGGTCGGGCCTGCTGTTGCCCAGCCAGACCCGCATCGTTCAGTCGATGTCGGAACGCGGCCTGATTACCCGCGCCACCGACAGCCGCGACCGGCGGCGGCAGACGCTGACGATCACCGCCGCGGGCCGAGCGATTCTGGCGGCCAACGCCGACGAGGCCCGCGACATAGCCCGCGCGATCGAGGCGCGGATCGGGCCGGAAAAGCTGGAGCAGTTGCTGGACCTTCTGGATGACCTGCAGAAGTGACCCGAGGCCGCGACCCGGCTGGCCGCCGGGGGCTGTCTGCCCCCGGACCCCCGAGGATATTTTCCGACAGAAGTAGGGGTATTGGGCGTGTCTGAGCAGATCGGCGGCAAGAGCTTGTGCTGCGCCCCGGCGCGCGGCGGCGCGGGCGCGGTGGCAAGTTTGCCCGGGGGCGGCGGACCACGGCCGCCGGCGCGGGATATTCCGGGGGGCATGGCGTTGATCGGCACGGCCGAGCCGTTGATCGCCCAGGACGGCGAGGGGCCGCTGCGGACGCGCCGGCTTGGCCGTTTCCGGATGGCGGAAACCGCGGTCACCAACGCGCAGTTCGCGGACTTTGTCGACAGCACCGGGTGGGAAACCGAGGCCGAGCGCTTTGGCTGGAGCTTCGTGTTCTGGGACCAGGTCGATGCGGCGGTCGGGCCAACGCTGGGCGTGGCCGACGTCGAATGGTGGCGCCGGGTCGACGGCGCCACGTGGCGCGACATCAACGGCCCCGGCACGGCCGGGCGCGACTGGGACCCCGACCATCCGGTGGTGCATCTGTCGTGGAACGATGCGCGGGCCTTTGCGCGCTGGGTCGGCGGGCGCCTGCCAACCGAGGCCGAGTGGGAACATGCGGCCCGGGGCGGGTTGGGCGACGTGCGCTTTCCATGGGGCACGCGCGAGCCTGACGACAGCGATTTTCAGCCCTGCAACATCTGGCAGGGCCGCTTTCCCCGGCACAACAGCTGTGCAGATGGCTTTGCCGCCACCGCCCCGGCGCGGTCGTTCGCGCCCAACGGGTTTGGGCTGTACAACATGTGCGGCAATGTCTGGGAATGGACGGCCGAGCCGTTTCGGGTGCGGTCGCAAAAGCGGGCGGCCAGGGCGCAACAGGCGCGCATGCAGGGGTTCAAGCTGATCAAGGGGGGGTCGTTTCTGTGCCACAAGAGCTATTGCTACCGTTACCGCATTGCGGCGCGCACCGGAAATTCGGCGGACAGCACCACCAGCCACATGGGGTTTCGCGTTGTCTGGGACGGGGCGTGATTTGCGCCGGGCGCGCCGGGCCGGCGCCCGGGGCGGCTGTATGGCTGGCCGGGCCCGGAGGCGGGAAAATATCTTTGGTCGCGGCTTGACCTTCCAGTAACTGGAGACCCTAGATATCGGACGAATCCCCTCTGAGGAGCGACGACTCATGTCTCAAACGCGGTCCCTGACACTCAAGATCTCCGGAATGTCCTGCGCGGGTTGCGTCGGGAGGGCCGAAAAGGCGCTGCGGGCGGTGCCTGGTGTCGAGCAAGCCGCGGTCAACCTGGCCACGGAATCGGCGCAGCTGCGGTTCGATGACCCGGCGACGGCAGGCACGTTGGCCGACGCGCTGTCTGCGGCCGGCTATCCCGCTGTGACCGACGTGGCCGAGTTTGCCATCGAGGGGATGAGCTGTGCCTCGTGTGTCGGTCGTATCGAGCAGGCGCTGACCGCCCTGCCCGCGGTTGTCGCGGCGCGGGTCAATCTGGCGACCGAAACGGCGCAGGTGCGCTTTGTCGACGGCGCCACGACCCGCGCCGAGATCGGGCGCAGGATCAGCGAAACCGGCTATCCGGCCCGGGCCATGTCTGACGACCGCGATCAGGGCGACGACACGACCCGCAAGGCACAAGAGGCGGCGCGGCTGGGCCGGCTGACGCTGATCGCGGGTCTGCTGGCCTTGCCGGTGTTCGCGCTGGAGATGGGCAGCCATTTCATCCCCGGTATGCACCGGCTGATTGCCGACACGATCGGGCTGCAGACCAGCTGGCTGTTGCAATTCGCGCTGACAACGCTGGTGCTGTTCGGACCGGGGCGGCGCTTTTATACCAAGGGGGTGCCGGCGCTGCTTCGGGCGGCCCCGGACATGAACTCGCTGGTGGCGCTGGGCACCGCCGCGGCCTATGGCTTTTCGCTGGTGGCGACCTTTGCGCCGGGCCTGCTGCCGGCGGGCACGGCAAATGTCTATTACGAGGCCGCGGCGGTGATCGTGGTGCTGATCCTGCTGGGGCGCTGGCTGGAAGCGCGGGCCAAGGGCCACACGGGCGAGGCCATTCGCAAGCTGGCCGGGCTGCAGCCCCGCACGGCCCGGGTGAACCGCGACGGTGCCCCGCGCGAGGTGGATATCGGCGAAATCGTCGTCGGCGACGTCATTCATGTTCGCCCGGGCGAGCGCGTCGCGGTTGACGGCACGGTCGAGGGCGGCACATCCCACGTTGACGAAAGCATGATCACCGGCGAACCGCTGCCGGTTGCCAAGGGCGCCGGCGACACGGTTGTCGGTGGCACCGTCAATGGCGCCGGGGCAATCACGTTCCGGGCGACGCGGGTGGGCGCCGACACCATGTTGGCCCAGATCGTCAAGATGGTTGAACAGGCGCAGGGGGCCAAGCTGCCGATCCAGGGGCTTGTCGACAAGATCACCCTGCGTTTCGTGCCCGTGGTCATGGGCGTGGCCCTGCTGACGGTTCTGGTCTGGCTGGCCTTCGGGCCCGACCCGGTGCTGGGACGGGCGCTGGTGGCCGGGGTGGCGGTTCTGATCATCGCCTGCCCCTGCGCGATGGGGCTGGCCACGCCGACCTCGATCATGGTGGGCACCGGGCGGGCGGCCGAGATGGGGGTTCTGTTCCGCAAGGGCGATGCGCTGCAGATGCTGCACGAGGCGCGGGTTGTGGCGGTCGACAAGACCGGCACGCTGACCGAGGGGCGGCCGGAGCTGACCGCGATCGAGCTGGTGGACGGTGTCGACCGGGCCGAATTGCTGCGCCTTGTCGCCTCGGTCGAGGCGCTGTCCGAGCATCCCATCGCCGAAGCGGTCGTGCGCGCCGCCGAACGCGAAGGCCTGCCGCTGGCGACGCCCGAGGGCTTTGCCTCGATCACCGGGCTTGGCGTGGCTGCTACCGTCGAGGGGCGGCAATTGCTGATTGGCGCCGACCGGCTGATGGCCGACCGTGGCGTCGCGCTGGGTGATCTGGCCGCGCGCGGCACGGCCCTTGGGGCCGAGGGCCGCACGCCGCTGTTTGCCGCCATCGACGGGCAGGTCGCGGCGGTCATCGCGGTGTCGGACCCGATCAAGGCGACAACGCCCGACGCCATCGCCGCCCTGCACCGGCTGGGCCTGAAGGTGGCCATGATCACCGGCGACAACCGGGCCACCGCCCGGACCATCGCCGATGCGCTGGGCATCGACGATGTGGTTGCCGAGGTCCTGCCCGGTGGCAAGGTCGACGCCCTGCGCGCGCTGCGCGATCACGGGCGGCTGGCCTTTGTCGGCGACGGGATCAACGATGCACCCGCGCTGGCCGAGGCCGACGTGGGCATCGCCATCGGCACCGGCACGGATATCGCCATCGAGGCGGCCGACGTGGTGCTGATGTCGGGCGATCTGAACGGCGTGGTCAATGCCTTCGACATCAGCCGCCACACCATGCGCAATATCCGGCAGAACCTGTTCTGGGCCTTTGGCTATAACACGCTGCTGATCCCGGTGGCGGCCGGGGTTCTGTATCCGGTCAGCGGACTGATGCTGTCACCGGTGCTCGCGGCCGGGGCCATGGCCCTGTCCAGCGTCTTTGTGCTGTCAAACGCCCTGCGCCTGCGCTGGGTCCGCCCGGCCACCGGCGGCCCTTCCCGGCCGGCGATCGCGCCGGCACAGGCCGGGCTTGCCCCGGCGGAATGAGGAGAGAAGCAGATGAATATCGGTGACGTGTCGAACCAGTCGGGCCTGCCGGTCAAGACCATCCGCTACTATGAAGACATCGGGCTGGTGCGGCCGCTGCGCAGCCAGAACGGCTATCGCGCCTTCGCCGAGCGTGACCTGCACAAGCTGCATTTCCTCGCCCGGGCCCGGGCGCTGGGGTTCACCATCGACGATTGCCGGGCGCTGCTGGCGCTTTACGAGGACCATGATCGCGCCAGTGCCGACGTCAAGTCGATCGCCAACCAGCATCTGGCCGGGATCGAGGCCAAGATCGCCGATCTGCAGGCCATGCGGGCGACCCTGTCGCACCTTGTGCATGAATGCGCCGGCGACAACCGGCCCGACTGCCCGATCCTTGAAAATCTGGGCGGGCCGCCGGGTCGCGAAAACTGACCGCGCCGTTGGCCGGCCGGCGCGCGCCACTGGCGGCGAACGGCGGGCCATCAAAACCAGTGATTTTCAGAAAATCTGGTGCGGTCGAGAAGACTCGAACTTCCACGGGTGTTACCCCACAGCGACCTCAACGCTGCGCGTCTACCAATTCCGCCACGACCGCACGGAGTAGCCGCGCGGGTCTTAGCGAAGCGCCCGGCGCTTGTGAAGGGGGAAAGCGACGCGCGCGCAAAAACCAAGGACGCGGCAGGCGGTTCAGCGACAAGGGACCGATGGTTCGCGCCACAGGCCCGGCGATGACTTGGATGTCAGCCCATGTGCGGCGGACCCGGGAAAGCCCCGAGATTCATATTTGCCTCGTCAGTTATCTGCGATAGGTCCGGGTCGCAGACAGGGCAATCGGCCCCGGCGGGCCGCGACAGATGCGCAAAAGGCAAGGCACAGACGTGAGGGAACCAGCGCCGCAATTCGCGCTTTTTGAAACGACGTCGCCTGGGCGCCGGTCGCGGATGTGGGTCACCATGGCCGAAACCGGGGCGAGCGCGGGCATGCCGATCCACCGCTTGCAGCGGGTGACCATGGCGGCGGCACGGCGACTGGCCGGCCAAGGCAGCGTAACCCGTGTGCACCGGCGCGACCTGCCGGTCAGCCGCGCCGACCGGCCGGTTCCCGAAGATGCGGCTGCGTTCGCAAAGGGGCAGCCCGGTGGTTGAATGGCGCATCAGCGAAGGGTTGGTCGACTACGAAACCGCGCTGGCCTTCATGGAACAGCGGGCGGCGGCCATTCGTGACGGCACGGCGGACGAGATGATCTGGCTGCTGGAGCATCCGCCCCTTTACACCGCCGGAACCAGCGCCCGGCGCGCCGACCTGATCCAGCCCGACCGCTTCCCGGTCTACGAGGCCCGGCGCGGGGGCCAGTATACCTATCACGGGCCCGGGCAGCGGGTGGCCTATGTCATGCTGGACGTGGCCGCCCGCGGACGCGACGTGCGCCGCTTTGTCGAGCAGATGGAGCGCTGGGTCATCGCGGCCCTGGCCGAGTTCGGCGTCACCGGCGAAATTCGCGCCGGCCGGGTCGGCGTGTGGGTCGCGCGGCCCGAAAAGCCGCCCCTGCCCGATGGCAGCCCGCGAGAAGACAAGGTGGCCGCCATCGGCATCCGCCTGCGCAAATGGGTGAGCTTTCACGGCCTGTCGATCAATGTCGAGCCCGAGTTGGACCATTTCTCGGGCATCGTTCCCTGCGGCATCACCGGGCACGGGGTCACCAGCCTTGTCGATCTGGGATTGCCGGTGAGTGTGGCCGACGTCGACGTCGCCCTGATGAACCGTTTCACCACGATTTTTGGCGACGGCACGGAATGACCGGCACCGATCGCGTGATCGTCCATGTGGGTGCTCCGAAATGCGGCAGCAGCTCGATCCAGAAAGCCCTGTCGCACCGGCCCGACTTTGCCGACGGGAACGGACGGGCCTGTCGTTATGTCTGTG
Source organism: uncultured Rhodobacterales bacterium (assembly GCA_964472855.1). Lineage (GTDB taxonomy): Bacteria > Pseudomonadota > Alphaproteobacteria > Rhodobacterales > Rhodobacteraceae > Tranquillimonas. The sequence continues at coordinate 45,381 of CAYYMJ010000008.1, forward strand.
TCCAGCCCTCGGGGCAGCTTCTGACCGGTGCCGGGGTGACGGCCCGCGCCGGCATCTCGGCCAGCGGCGCGGCCAAGTCGGCAAGCCTGAGCAAGATCGAACCCGGCGCGCTGGGCAGGGCGGGCGCCGGGCTGGCGCGCATCGCCGATGCCGGGACCCTGCCGATCCTGTCCAGCGAGGGCTGGGCCCGTCAGCATGGCCAGATCGCGGCTTCGGGCCTGCTGGACAAGATCGGCGGCGCCCATGTTGTCCTGTTCGTGCGTCCGCCCGTGGACTGGCTGAACAGCGCCTGGTGGCAATGGGGTGTCTGGACAGGGATGCCGCAGGACAAGTTCGTTCGCCGCAACCTGAAAACCCTCGACTGGGCGGCGACCGCCCGTGCCTGGCAGGCAGTGCCCGGCGTCAACCGGGTAACGGTTGCGCTGGCCGACGATGTCACGGCGCGTTTCTTCGCGCTGCTGGACGCGCCCGCGCCTGATATTGCCCGTTCGAATACCGGCACGCCGGCCGCTTTCCTGATGTTCCTGACCCGCAACCGCGTTTTCCGCAAGGACCTTCACGATTCGCGAACCGAATTCGTGGTCGCCGCGGCCCTGCCAGCCCGGCGCTGGCCCACGCCGTGGATGCTGGGCCCGGATCATGTCCGCAAAGTGCTGCGCAAGCTGGCGCCGGCCCATGCCGCGCTGGCCGGCATGCTTTCGCCCGCCGACCGCGCCGCGTTCGACGCCGACCCGCGCTGGCACACACCCGCTGCCTATGGCCACCGGCAGGTCGACGATCTTGGCCAGTATGAAACGGTCGAGGCCCTGAGCGATCTGGCGGCGCTGCTGGCCGAGGCACAGGGCGACGACCCGGCCCGGGCCCGCCGCGAAATCGCCACCGCCGGGCCCGGCGGCACCTTCCGTCTGGCAGATGCCGACGCCATCATCGCCGGGCGTGTCGGGAAAATGCAGCGCGCCTACATGCGGGGCGCGGCCAAGTCTGCCCCCGACAGCCTGCTGTGGCGACTGATCCGCTGGGTGACCTGAGCAACACGACAAGGGGCGCGGCAATTTTTCCCCTCAAATGCCGGAAGGCATTGTTGCCCCTTGCGCGGACGGTCTTTAAGACAAGGCGGAAAGGTGCCGGGGCGATCCTGCGCACCGTTACGTCTGTAATCAGGAGGCGCTAATGGCTGACGCAGCCGTTCAAGGCCATGACCACCACGACGAGCGGAGTTTCTTTACCCGCTGGTTCATGTCGACGAACCACAAGGACATCGGCATTCTCTATATCTTCACGGCTGGTCTGGCCGGCTTCATCTCGGTGGCCTTCACGGTCTATATGCGGATGGAGCTGATGAACCCGGGGGTGCAGTATATGTGCCTTGAAGGTGCATCGCTGTTGCCGCAAGCGGTCGAGAACTGCACGCCGAACGGGCACCTGTGGAACGTGCTGATCACGGCCCACGGCATCCTGATGATGTTCTTCGTGGTCATCCCGGCGCTGTTCGGCGGATTTGGCAACTATATCATGCCGTTGCAAATTGGCGCGCCGGACATGGCCTTTCCGCGGATGAACAACCTTAGCTATTGGCTGTATGTCGCCGGAACCTCGCTGGCGATTTCGAGTGTCTTCAGCCCCGGTGGCGATGGTCAGATGGGGTCGGGCATCGGCTGGGTTCTGTATCCGCCACTGTCCACGACCGAGGCCGGATTCTCGACCGACCTGGCGATTTTCGCGGTGCACCTGTCAGGCGCCTCGTCGATCCTGGGCGCGATCAACATGATCACCACATTCCTGAACATGCGGGCCCCCGGCATGACGCTGTTCAAGGTGCCGCTGTTCTCGTGGTCGATCTTCGTGACCGCCTGGCTGATCCTGCTGTCGCTGCCGGTGCTGGCCGGTGCCATCACCATGCTGCTGGTCGACCGCAACTTCGGCACCACGTTCTTCGATGCCGCCGGTGGCGGTGACCCGATCCTGTTCCAGCATATCCTGTGGTTCTTTGGCCACCCGGAAGTGTATATCGTGATCGTGCCCGCTTTCGGCATCGTCAGCCACGTGGTTTCCACCTTCTCGAAGAAGCCGATCTTTGGCTATCTTCCGATGGTCTGGGCGATGATCGCCATCGGCGCGCTGGGCTTTGTCGTGTGGGCGCACCACATGTACACGGTCGGCCTGTCGCTGAGCCAGCAGAGCTATTTCATGCTGGCGACCATGGTCATCGCGGTGCCGACCGGCATCAAGATCTTCTCGTGGATCGCGACGATGTGGGGCGGCTCGGTCGAATTCAAGACCCCGATGCTGTTCGCCGTGGGCTTTATCTTCCTGTTCACGCTGGGCGGCGTCACGGGCATCGTGCTGAGCCAGGCTCCGCTGGACCGGGCCTATCACGACACCTATTACGTGGTGGCGCACTTCCACTATGTGATGTCGATCGGCGCTGTCTTCGGCATCTTCGCGGGCATCTATTTCTACTTCCCCAAGATGACCGGCAAGATGTATCCCGAATGGGCCGGCAAGCTGCACTTCTGGCTGTTCTTCATCGGCGTCAACGTCACCTTCTTCCCCCAGCACTTTCTGGGCCGTCAGGGGATGCCGCGCCGGTATATCGACTATCCCGACGCCTTCGCCTACTGGAACCATATTTCCAGCTGGGGCGCGTTCCTGTCCTTTGCGTCGTTCCTGTTCTTCCTGGTCGTGATCTTCCGGTCGATCTATGCCGGCCGGCCGGAAACCGCGAACAACCCCTGGAACGAGCACGCCGACACGCTGGAGTGGACCCTGCCGTCGCCGCCACCCGAGCATACGTTCGAGACGCTGCCCAAGCAGAGCGACTGGGACAAGGGCGCGGCCCACTAGGCCCCATGCCCATTCACTGGGAAAAGAAAAGCGAAATGGCTCCGGGTAACTCCGGGGCCATTTCTCGTGTCGACGACGGCGGTCTGTTGTGGCACGCGGTGCTGCGGCCCAGCCGGTCGCTTTCGAACAGCGGCTTTGGCATCTTCATGACCATGACGCTGGTGATGATGATGTTGCCGCTGCTCACCAATGTCGGGTCGGCGGTCATGTGGGTCTTGCTGCCGTTCCTGCTGGGCACCTTTGCGCTGACCTGGGTCATGCTGCGCCGCAACGACCGCGACGGAATGCTGAACGAAACCCTGCGGCTGTGGCGGGACCGGATCGAGATTGTGCGGACCGGCGCCAACAGCCAGGTGCAACGCTGGGACGCGAACCCGCACTGGGTGCGTCTCGATCTGCGGCGCGACGGCGGGCCGGTTGCCAACTATGTCACCCTTGCCGGCGCGGGCCGCACGGTCGAACTGGGCGCGTTTCTCAGCCCCGACGAGCGCCAGACGCTGTTTGCAGAATTGTCCGAGGCGCTGGCAAGTCTGCGTTAGGCCGACCAGACCGCGCGATGCTGGTGATGCTGATGATGCTGATCCAGATGCGGTTGACGCAAACCGGACCCGCCCGGCGAAATGCGTGCCGCACTCGACGACAGGACAGATCGGCACGGTCGACCATGGCCAAGGTCGCGCATTGCACGACCGTCGTGCCCGCTCAGGCGGAGCTGGCGGGCCAGTTCACACCCGCGCCGCGCCCGCCGGTGGGGTAACTCGTCACGGTCGGTCAGGGCCGATCCGCGACACCACCCGGCCACCTTGCGCGCGCGGGCGCTACTGGCAGTGCAGCCCGCATTGGATGCCAAGGCGCCGACGCGACAGCCCGCCAGGGTCGATCAAGGCCAGGCTGCGCCGCAAGACCTTCGCGCCCGCCAAGGCGAGACCGGCGGGTCAGCCCGCGCCGGGGC
>CAYYMJ010000008.1:49276-59041 GCA_964472855.1 uncultured Rhodobacterales bacterium
CGCAAGACCTTCGCGCCCGCCAAGGCGAGACCGGCGGGTCAGCCCGCGCCGGGGCGACAGGGCGACGGGACAGCCCGCCAGGGTCGATCAAGGCCAGGCTGCGCCGCAAGACCTTCGCGCCCGCCAAGGCGAGACCGGCGGGTCAGCCCGCGCCGGGGCCGCCACAGCCGACGCGACAGCCCACCAGGGTCGATCAAGGCCGATCCGTTGCACCACAAGCCCACCGCGCCCGCAAAGGCGAGACCGGCGGGTCAGCCCTCGCCAGGGCGACAGGGCGACGACGCCGAGGGTCGCCGCGCGCGGCCAACACTGGCGCGCCCGTTTCGCGCCCGGTCGTCAGGCCGGCGCAAGACGCGGTGGGGCCAGCACATGAACGCTGCGCACATCCGACCAGGCGCCATAGGGATCAAGGCCAAAGCGCATCAGGCGCGACACCTCCAGCCGGGCCAACCTGGCCACGGCGCGGGCATCAACCCGCAGGTCACGTTCGCTGCGGCCCGCAATCTCGGCCCGGTGCTTGCCGCGCCAATGGGCAAGAACCATGGCAATAATCTCGTCTTCCTTCATGGGCAGCCTCCTTGCAAGGCAGTCTGCCCCGATCGGGATTAAGGCGCCCTTAAGCCTGTCAGAGAAAGCTCTGGGGGTCGATATCGACGCTCAGCCGGACATCGCCCTTCAGCTTGACCTGTCCGACCCAGCGGGCCAGCGCCGCCTGCAGCGGCGCCTGTTTGGGTGCCTTGACCAACAGCCGCACCCGGTGGCGGCCACGCACCCGCGCGATGGGCGCCGGCGCCGGGCCGAACACCTGCGCGCCCACCTTGCGCAGTTCCGTGTCGTTGCGCGCCAAAGCCGCGCCCAGGTCGAACACCTTCTGCACCTCGGCCGACGACAGCACGATCCCCGCCATGCGCCCATAGGGTGGCACGCCGGCGGCGCGCCTTGCGTCGGCCTCGGCCCGCCAGAACGCCTCGTCCTCGCCCGACAGGATGGCCCGCATCACCGGATGGTCGGGCTGAAACGTCTGCAACAGCGCCAGCCCCGGCCGGTCGGCGCGCCCGGCCCGCCCCGCGACCTGCCGCATCAGTTGAAACGTTCTCTCGGCCGCCCGCAGGTCCGACCCCTGCAGGCCAAGATCGGCGTCGATGACCCCCACCAGCGTGAGCAGGGGAAAATTATGCCCCTTGGCCACGATCTGCGTGCCGATGATCAGGTCGGCACCACCGGCGGCAATGGTCTCGATCTGCTCTTTCAGCGCCCGGGCCGAGCCGAACAGGTCAGACGACAGCACCGCGATGCGCGCCCCGGCAAAGCGTTCGGCCGCCTCTTCGGCCAGCCGCTCGACCCCCGGACCAACCGGTGCCAGCCGGTCCTCGGCCGCGCAGTGGGGGCACACGGTCGGCACGGGCTGGGTGTCGCCGCACTGGTGGCAGACAAGCCGCTTGAGAAACCGGTGCTCGACCAGACGCGCGTCGCACTGGCGGCAGCCGATCTGCTGGCCACAGGCCCGGCACAGCGTGACCGGCGCAAAGCCACGGCGGTTCAGGAACAACAGCGCCTGTTCGCCCGCCGCAAGCCGGTCGTCGACCTGCCGCGCCAGGCTGGCCGAGATCCAGCGGCCCGAGGGCAGGTCTTCGCTGCGCATGTCGATGGCGCCGATGTCCGGCAGAACCGCGCTGCCGTAACGGGCGGTCAGGTCAATGCGGGCGTATTTGCCGGCTTCGGCATTGGCCCAGCTTTCCAGGCTGGGCGTGGCCGATGCCAGGATCACCGGCGCTGCGCAAAGCGATGCGCGCAGCACCGCCATGTCACGCGCGCTGTAAAGCACGCCGTCTTCCTGTTTGTAGGACGCGTCGTGTTCTTCATCGACCACGATCAGCCCCAGGTCGCGGAACGGCAGGAACAAGGCCGACCGCGCGCCCACCACCAGTTGCGCCCCGCCCTCGCCCAGCATGCGCCAGCAGCGGCGGCGCGCGGTCATGGTCACGCCCGAATGCCATTCGGCCGGCTCGGCGCCGAAGCGTTCGCGCACCCGGGCGATGAACTCGGCCGTCAGGGCAATCTCGGGCATCAGCACCAGCGCCTGACGACCCTGCCGCAGGCATTCGGCGACGGCCTCGAGATAAACCTCGGTCTTGCCGGACCCGGTGATCCCCCGCAGCAACGTCGTGGCATAGCGCCGGCCGGCGACCGTGGCGCACAGCGCCGTCGCCGCGCTGGCCTGTTCGTCGGTCAGGCTGGCGCCGGGGCGGGCCGGGTCGAGCAGGCGAAACGGCAGGTCGCGGGGGCTGTTTTCCTCGACCACGGCGCCCGAAGGCAGCAACCCCTTGACGACCGAGGCCGAGGTTCCGGCCGCCTCGGCCAGTTCGCCCAGCGTAAAGGCCAGGCCGCCCAGATCCCGCAGCGCCGCCAGCACGCGCCGGCGGGCATCGGTCATGCGGTCGGGCGCGCCCTGCCCAAGCCGGTAGACCTTGCGCATCGACGGCGGATCGCCCAGCCCCGGCGCCCGCATGGCCAGCCGCAACATCGCGTGCAGGGGCGTCAACGTGTAATCGGCGGCCCGGACCAGAAAGTCGCGCAACTCGTCGCGCAGGGGGGCCGCGTCCAGCACCCGGATGATGCCGCGCACCCGCGACAGATCATAGCCGCCCTCGCCCGGGCCCCAGACCACACCGGTCACCTTGCGCGGGCCAAGCGGAACCTCGACCACCGCGCCCAGATGGCAGCCGCCTTCGGGCGCGCGATAGTCAAGACAGCCGTCCAGTGGCTGGGTGGTCAGCACCGCCACCAGCGCCCCTTCGTCGAACCAGCCGGTCACCGGCGCCCTCCATGAGGGCCTTCAAGCCCCGGCGCGAATGGTCTAGAGATGCGCCGAACCGCGGCCACAGCCATCAGGATGCTATCCCCATGAAGTTTTTCGTTGATACCGCCGACACCGACGCCATCCGTGAACTGAACGACCTTGGCATGGTCGACGGGGTCACGACAAACCCGTCGCTGATCATGAAATCGGGCCGCGACATCCGCGAGGTCACCCGTGAAATCTGTGCCATGATCGACGGCCCTGTCAGCGCCGAAACCATCGCCATGGATGCCGACACCATGATCGCCGAAGGCCGGGAACTGGCCAAGATCGCCGACAATATCGCCATCAAGGTGCCGCTGACATGGGACGGGCTGAAAGCCTGCAAGACGTTGACCGGCGAAGGCCGCATGGTCAACGTCACCTTGTGCTTCAGCGCCAACCAGGCGCTGCTGGCCGCCAAGGCCGGGGCGTCCTTCATCTCGCCCTTCATCGGACGGCTTGACGATCTCAATATCGACGGGATGGAGCTGATCGAAGACATTCGGACCATCTATGACAATTTCGGGTTCGAGACCGAGATCCTCGCGGCCTCGATCCGGTCGGTGAATCACATGAAAGAGGCTGCGCTGATCGGGGCCGACGTTGCAACCGCACCGCCCGGCGTGATCAAGTCCATGGCCAATCACGCGCTGACCGACAAGGGCCTTGATGGCTTTTTGAAAGATTGGGCAAAAACAGGGCAGAAAATCCTGTAAAGCTGGTCTATAGTCGCCTCATCAAGACCGAATAACAAAAAAACGGTATGAGGCAGACATGGGCAACAGCGCCTTGAACGCAGAGGATCTGCGCGAACAGATTATATCGCAACCCGATGTAATACTTGAAGATATCGACGTCATGCGTGCGCTGGTCAGCGCCAATGAAACGGCGATGGGCGACAATATCGTCGATCTTCGCGGGCTGGCGATGGACAAGCTGGAAGCGCGGCTTGACCGGCTGGAAGACACGCACCGCTCGGTGATCGCGGCCGCCTATGACAATCTGGCGTCGACCAACCAGATCCACCGCGCGGTTCTGGCGATGCTCGACCCGGTGGATTTCGAATCGTTTCTGCGTGGGCTGGGCGGCGATGTTGCCGCCATCCTGCGGGTCGAGGCGGTGCGGCTGGTGCTCGAGTCGCTGGATGCCGAGGGCGAGCCCGCCGTCAGCCGGCTGAGCAATATTCTCACCATTGCCGAGCCCGGCTTTGTTGCCGCGCATCTTGGCGCCGGGCGCGCCATGCCCGTTCGGCAGGTGACGCTGCGCCAGCGGGATTCGGGCGATCCGCGGGTGTTCGGCAACGATGCGGTCTGGGTGCGGTCCGAGGCCTGCCTGCGGCTCGATTTCGGCGAGGGGCGGCTGCCGGGCATGCTGGCCTTCGGCTCGGAAGACCCGCACATGTTCGCGCCCGGTCAGGGCACCGACCTGCTGGCCTTTTTCGCCGGCGCCTTCGAACGGGCCATGCACCGCTGGCTGGGATGATTGCCGCGGCCATGGCCGCGGCCGTCGAAGACTGGCTGGCCGCGCAATCGGCCCTGAAGGCGCGCAGCGACAACACCATCTCGGCCTATCGCCGCGACCTGCACCGCTGGCTGGCGTTCCTGCAAGATCACCTCGGCGTGCCAACGCTGCCGCGCAGTGTTGGCGACGTCACCTTGTCGGACATGCGGGCATGGATGGCGGCCGAACGGGCCGGCGGCCTGTCGGCGCGGTCGCTGGCGCGGTCGCTGTCGGCGGTGCGCGTGTTCATCCGCTGGCTGGCCGACCGCGAAGGCTTCGACGCCAGCGCCGCGCTGTCGGTGCGCAGCCCGAAACTGGCGCCACGACTGCCGCGCCCCCTGCAAGAGGCGGGCGCAACCGACATGATCGACACCGCCGGCGCGCTGGCCGCAAGCGGCTGGGTCGCGGCCCGCGACATGGCGGTTCTGACCCTGCTTTACGGCGCCGGCCTGCGGGTGTCCGAAGCGCTGAGCCTGACCGCCGATCTTCTGCCCTTGGGCGACAGCCTGACCATCCGCGGCAAGGGCGGCAAAGAGCGGCGGGTCCCGGTCATCCCTGCCGCCCGCCAGGCCGTGGACGCCTATTGCCGGCTGTGCCCCTTCCGGCTGGAGGGGGCGGCGCCGGTCTTTCGCGGCGTGCGCGGCGGCGCGCTGGGGGCACGGCAGGTGCAAAAGGCGGTGGAAACGGCGCGGCTGGCACTGGGCCTGCCGGCGTCGGCCACGCCGCATGCGCTGCGCCATTCCTTTGCCACCCACCTGCTGTCGGCCGGCGGCGACCTGCGCACCATTCAGGAACTGCTGGGCCACGCATCGCTGTCAACGACCCAGACCTATACCGCCGTCGACACCCGGCGGCTGGCGCAGGTTTATGCCAGCGCACATCCCCGGGCCTGAACCGCTGCCGTCCCCCGCAGTATCTCGCGTCAGACCCGGGCCACCCAACGCTGCCTGAAGCCACGGGTTTCAGGGCGCTGGGCGATGCCTGCCGGATCAGGCAGAACGCGAAACGCTGTCGGTCAGCGCCGCATCGCAACGCGCGCAGGTTTCGGCGTGCGCATGGCTGCCGACGTCGGGCAGGATCTTCCAGCAACGCTGGCACTTTTCGCCGTCGGCCGCCGCAAAGGCCACTTCGACGCCCGGCACCTCGGCCAGCGTGAAGGCGCCGTCACCCAGCGGCGCGTCTGACAGGCTGACGTCCGAGGTTATGCAAATCTCGGCGAAATCGACCCCAGACACCGCCGCGGCCAGCGCCGGATCGGCGATGTGAACCACTGGCGCCGCTTCGAGCGAGGCGCCGATAACCTTGTCACGCCGCGCCACTTCCAGCGCCGCGGTGATGACACGGCGCACCTTGCGCACCGCCTCCCATTTGCTGGCCAGCGCCGGGTTGTTCCAGCCGCCCGGCGTTGCCGGCATGTCGGTCAGGTGGACCGAGCTTTCATCGCCGGGGAAACGTTCCAGCCACACCTCTTCCATCGTGAACACCAGAACCGGCGCCAGCCATGTCACCAGCCGGTGGAACAATTCGTCCAGCACCGTCAGCGTCGCCAGTCGGTCGGGCGCGTCGGCGGTATCGCAATAAAGCGTGTCCTTGCGGATATCGAAATAAAAGGCCGAAAGGTCGACGGTGGCAAAGTTGAACAGCGCCTGGAACACGCCCTGAAAGTCGTAGGCCGCATAGCCGTCGCGCACCCGGACATCCAACTCGGCCATCCGGTGCTGAACCCAGCGTTCCAGCTCCGGCATCTGATCCGGGGCGACGCGATTTTTCGACGAAAAATCGTTCAGGTTCCCCAGCAGAAAGCGCAGCGTGTTGCGCAGGCGGCGATAGCTGTCGGCCACGCCCTTGAGGATCTCGTCACCGATCCGCTGGTCGGCGGTATAGTCCGACTGCGCCACCCACAGCCGCAGGATATCGGCGCCATACTGGCGCACCACCTGTTCGGGCACGATGGTGTTGCCCAGCGACTTGGACATCTTGGTGCCCTTGCCATCCAGCGTGAAGCCGTGGGTCAGAACCCCGCGATAGGGCGCGCGTCCCCGGGTGCCGCAGGCCTGCAGCATCGACGAATGGAACCAGCCGCGATGCTGGTCGGTGCCTTCCAGATAAAGGTCGGCCAGCCCGTCTTCGGACCCGTCCGCGCGGTCGCGCAGCACGAAGGCATGGGTCGAGCCGCTGTCGAACCAGACGTCGAGAATATCGGTGACCTGCACAAAGGCGTCCGGGTCATGCGCGTCGCCAAGAAAGCGTTCCTTGGCGCCCTCGGCATACCAGGCGTCGGCGCCCTCTTGTTCGAATGCTGCAATCACGCGCGCATTCACCGCCTCGTCACGCAGCAAATAGTCGGGATTGTCCGGTTTCAGACCCTTGCGCAGGAAACAGGTCAGCGGCACGCCCCAGGCGCGCTGGCGCGACAGAACCCAGTCGGGGCGCGCCGCGATCATCGAATAAAGCCGGTTGCGCCCGGTGGCCGGTGTCCAGCTTACCAGTTGGTCGATCGACGCCAGCGCCCGCTGGCGGATGGTGGTGCCATAATCGTCTTGCCCGTCGCCGACCGGCCGGTCGATGGCGGCAAACCATTGCGGCGTGTTGCGATAGATCACCGGCGCTTTCGACCGCCAGCTATGGGGATAGCTGTGCTTGATCCTGCCACGCGCCAAGAGGCCGCCAACCTCGATCAGCTTGTCGATCACCGCCTTGTTGGCCGTGCCTTCGCCGCCCTTGCGGCTGAGGATGAACTGGCCGCCGAAAAACGGCAGGTCATCGCGGAAACGGCCGTCGTCCTCGACGTTATAGGTGATGACCTGCGACAGCATGCCAAGATCGCGGTAAAGCTCGTATTCCTCCATGCCGTGGCTGGGGGCACAATGGACAAAGCCGGTGCCCTCGTCATCGGTCACGAAGTCGGCGGCGCGGAAATCGCGCACGTCGTCCCATTCGCCGTTGGCGCCGTCGGCCCCCGCAAGCGGGTGGCGCAGGCCAACCTCGGCCAGTTCGCCCTGACTGACGTCATCCACACGCTCGTAAAGATCGGGCGTCAGGCGGGCGCTGGCAAACACTTGCTCGGCCTGCGCGTCGGACAGGATATAGCGTTCGCCGATGCGGGCCCAGCATTCCTCGGGGCGGCCGGTGACCTTGTACAGCCCGTACGAGATGGACTGGCCATAGACCACCGCCTTGTTGGACGGCAGCGTCCAGGGCGTCGTGGTCCAGATCACCACCTTGGCGCCCTGCAGCTTGTGCGACGGATCGTCGGGCGTGCCGATGCCTTCATGGGGCGTCACGACGGGAAACTTCACCCAGACGGTGAAGCTTTCCTTGTCGTGATATTCCACCTCGGCCTCGGCCAGCGCGGTCTTCTCGATGGGCGACCACATCACCGGCTTTGAGCCCTGGTAAAGGGTGCCGTTCATCAGGAATGTCATGAATTCCTCGGCGATCACCCGCTCGGAATGGAAATCCATGGTCAGGTAGGGCTGGGCCCAGTTGCCTGTCACGCCGAGACGCTTGAATTCCGCACGCTGGATGTCGATCCAGTTCTCGGCAAAGGCCCGGCATTCGCGGCGAAAGTCGATCACGGGGACCTGGTCCTTGTCGCGGCCCTTCTGGCGATAGGCTTCCTCGATCTTCCATTCGATCGGCAGGCCGTGACAGTCCCAGCCGGGGATATAGCGCGCGTCGCGGCCCATCATCTGCTGGCTGCGCACCACCATGTCCTTGAGGATCTTGTTCAGCGCGTGGCCGATATGCAGATGCCCGTTGGCATAGGGCGGCCCGTCGTGCAGCGTAAAGGGCTGGCGGCCGTCGGCACGGTCGCGCAGGCGGTCATAGATGCCGATCCGCGCCCAGCGGTCCAGCCAGCCGGGTTCGCGTTTCGGAAGGCCCGCGCGCATGGGGAAATCGGTTTCGGGCAGGCGCAGGGTGTCTTTGTAGTCAGGCGTGTCAGCGCACATGAGGTTGGTCCTCAGGTCGGAAAATCAGAATGCTCGGGGTCGGCGCGAATGGCCATGCGCCCATGTCCCGGCGGCTTCTTACGATGAAGGCGCCGGGCCGGTAATTCGAAGGATGATCGAACGCGGTCCAAACATGGGGCGGGTTATAGGCCGGCGTGCAGGAACCGGCAAGCGGCACGCGCCCGATTTCCAAGCGCGGACAAAGGCCCTAGGGTTCGCGACCATGAGGCAGGGGTTGGCATGAAGCGGGACATCGGCGTTGCCGGGGCCGGCATCGGCGGGCTGGCCTTTGCCGCCGCGGCGGCGCGGGCCGGCAACCGGGTGGTTGTGTTCGACCGCTTCGACGCGCCCGCACCGGTGGGGTCGGGGCTGGTGATTCAGCCGGTGGGCCAGGCGGTGCTGGACGCGGTCGGCGCCGGCGACGCCGCGCGCTCGCTGGGCCAGCCGATCACGCGCATGCTGGGGCACGAGGCGCGCTCGGGCCGCGCGGTTCTGGATGTTACCTACGATCTGACCGGCAGCGGGCGCCACGGCCTTGGCATCCACCGCGGCGCGCTGTTCGCCAGCCTGCTGGCCACGGCCACCGACGCCGGGGCCGAACTGAGGGCAGGGCACACCGTCACCGCGCAGGCGGGCGGACGGGTTAAGCTGTCGGGCAAGCCCGACGCCGGGCCGTTCGATCTGATCGTCGATGCGACCGGCGCCGGCTCGGCCTTGTCGCCGCTGGCGGCGCGACCGCTGAGCTATGGCGCGCTTTGGGCCAACGTGCCCTGGCCCGAAACCGCGCTGGCGCCCGATCACCTGTCGCAACGCTATCGCGGGGCGCGGCACATGATCGGTGCCCTTCCCATCGGCCGTCTGCCCGGCGCCGGCCAGCCGCTGGCGGCGGTGTTCTGGTCACTGCCGGCGGACGGTTACGACGCATGGCGGGCCCGGCCGCTGGCCGACTGGAAGGCGCAGGCCACGGCCCTGTGGCCGGCCATTGCGCCGTTTCTGGCGACAATCGCGGCCCATGACGACATGACCATGGCGCGTTATGGCCATGGCACGCTGGCCCGCCCTGCCGGCGCGGGCATCGCCCATATCGGCGACGCTGCGCACCGCACCAGCCCGCAACTGGGCCAGGGCGCCAACATGGCGCTGCTTGACGCCTGTGCCCTGGCCGCCGCACTGGCCCAGCACCATCACCTGCCCGATGCCCTGAAGGCCTATGTCCTTGGCCGGCGCTGGCATGTGCGCGCCTACCAGTTGATGAGCGCCGCCTTCACCCCGCAATACCAGTCGGACAGCCGGTTCCTGCCGCTGGTTCGCGATCACCTGCTGATGCCGCTGTCGCAAATGCCGCCGGTTCCGCGCATTCTGGGCCGGCTGGTCTGCGGCGACCTGCTGCCGCCCTATGGCTCACTCGGGCGCCGGGCTGCCGCGCCCGAACAGACCCTTCAGCGCCCGGCCCACGATGCCCGAGACCGA
>CAYYMJ010000008.1:59141-60220 GCA_964472855.1 uncultured Rhodobacterales bacterium
GCGGTCAGCGCCGCCACCACGTCGGCCAGCGCCAGCGGCACCAGCGCGGTGACGGTCGCGACCTGCCGCGCGGCGGTCTCGACCTCTTGCGTGGCCGCCGCGTCGAGCGGCCGCAAAAGCGTGTCCTCGGCCAGTTCCAGCGCGGCGTCGGCGTCAAACACATCGTCCAGCCGTTCCTGCACGCGCTGGCGCTGCCAGCTGAGACTGTCGCGCCCGGCGTAAAGCCGCATCAGCCGCGCGACCACGGCGCGCCCGTCGCCAAGCTGCCCGCCGGCTCTGGCGCTTTCGGCGGCCTTCTTCACGTCGTCGATGCGCGACAGCCGGGCCAGCGCCGCCCATTCGCGCAGGATCATCAGCAGCGCCAGAAACAGGACCAGCCCCAGAAGGCCCAGCGCGATGCCGCCCAGCACCGCGTTCGACGCGACCAGCGCCGTCACCTTGTTCCATGCCGCCAGCGACAGGCCGAACAGCAACAGCGCCCACAGGCTGCGCCAGAACCAGCGGGTCAGCCGCGACGGCCGCCGCGCCCCAAGGGCGAACACAGTCTGCATGGCCCGGCCTTCAGGGCCGGGCGCGGGCTCGGGGACCGGCGGCACCTCGGCCGGGAGAGGCGCCTGTGCGCTGTCGTCTTCGATCAGAACCGGGCCCTGGCTGGTCATGTCATGTCGCTCCGCGGCGATGCCAGACAGACATCCGGCAGCCGTTCCTTGTTGTCCTGTCCGCCGCTCATGCGCAATTCGCGAAACCCGTGGCGGCGGTAGAACCGGCGCGCGCCCAGGTCGGCCTGAAAGGTCCGCAGACCCAGCCGCGCCCGCCCCTGCCGGGCCCGCCCCAGCAGCGCGGCGCCCACACCCTGCCATTGCGCTGGCCCGGCGACGTAAAGCGCCGGCACCGCCTGCCCTTCGACCGCAACGCTGCCGGCAATCCCGCCCGGCGCCTGCGCCTGCGCCACGAAGAAATCGGCCGTCGCCCGCAGGCGCCCCACAAAGCCGCGATCTGCGGCGCGGCTGTTCGGTTTGGGCATCCAGCGCGTTTCGGCCACCCGGTTGCCAAGGATGGCAGCGCAGGCGTCCAGCGCG
>CAYYMJ010000008.1:60320-71982 GCA_964472855.1 uncultured Rhodobacterales bacterium
CCAGCGCGTTTCGGCCACCCGGTTGCCAAGGATGGCAGCGCAGGCGTCCAGCGCGTCCGGGGTCGTCGGCGGGGCGATCTGCAGCGCGACGCTCACAACCGGTCGCCGATCAGGAATTCCGCCGCCCGGTCCAGCCGGATATGCGGCGGCCCCTCGCCCGGTTTCAGCCGCGCCTCTTGCGGGGCGAAATCCATGATCGAAAATTCGCCGTCAAGCCAGGCCCCGGCACCTTGGCGGGCGGGTGCCAGCAGGCGTGCCGGGTCATCCGGCAGAGCGCCGGGGTGCAGGGCCGCGCGCTTGCCGCTGGCCCGCAGCACGCCACGCACCACGTTCAGGTCGCGCCCATCGTGGCGCAGGCTGTCCTCGGTCGTGGCGCGCAGGGCCGCGATGGCCATGGCCCCGGTCCGGGCACCGGCGAAATCGGCCCGGGCGCGCGCGTCTTCGACCAGCGCGCCCATAATGGCGGCAAGCTGGTCGTGCTGGGCATGGTGCAGATGGTCGGCCTTGGTGGCGGCGAACAGGATACGGTCGATCCGGCGGCCAAGAAAAAGCTGCGCCAAAAAGGCGTTCCGGCCCGGGCGAAAGGCGCTCAGGATGTCGGCCAGCGCCTGGCGCAGGTCTTCCACCGCGCGCGGGCCGGAATGGATCGCCCCCAGCACATCGACCAGCACGATCTGGCGGTCGAGCCGGGAGAAATGGTCGCGAAAGAACGGTTTGACGACATTGCGCCGATAAGCGTCATAGCGGCGCGCCATCTCGCGCGGCAGCGACCCGCGCCGCGACGGCCCGGGCGGCAACGGCGCAAAGGTCAGCGCGGGCGAGCCGTCAAGGTCGCCGGGCAGCAGGAAACGCCCGGGCGCCAGGTCAGAGTAACCGGCCTTGCGCGCCGCCTGCAGATAGTCGGTGAACGCGCGGGCCAGCGCTTGCGCGTCGGGCTCGGACCAGCTGTCCAGCGCCGGCGCGCCCTCGGCCAGCGCCAAGTATGCCGCCGCCTCGGGGCGATTGGCAAGCCGGGCCAAGGTGGCGCGCGACCAGTCGGCAAACCCCTGATCCAGCAGGCCAAGGTCCAGCAGCCATTCGCCGGGATAGTCGACGATATCCAGATGCACAGTGCGCGGCCCCGACAGCCCCGCCAGCAGGCCGCCCGGCTGAACCCGCAGCGACAGGCGCAATTCGCTGACCGAACGGGTGCTTTCGGGCCAGTGCGGCGCCGGGCCGGTCAGGGCCGCGAGATGGTCTTCGTAGGCAAAGCGCGGCACCATGTCGTCGGGCTGGGGCTGCAGAAAGGCGGTGCTGATCGCGCCGTCCGCCGCCGCCCGCAGCCCGGGCATGCGCCCTCGGTTCAGCAGGTTGGCCACCAGCGAGGTGATGAACACGGTCTTGCCCGCGCGGCTGAGCCCGGTCACGCCAAGGCGGATGACCGGTTCGAAAAACGCTTCGCTGATCGTGTCCTGCAGGCTTTCGGCCCCACGGGTCAGCCCATCGGCAACATCGCCCAGTCTCAATCGCCCAATCTCACATGCTTCTCCGCGGCATCCTCGGCCCCAACATAGGAAGCCGGGCCTGCCGCTGCCAGTGTTGCCTGAGGCGCGCGACAGAGATAAGCCGCCGCCATGCCGCGTTTTGCTCTTCTTGTCGAATATGACGGCGCGCCGTTCGCCGGCTGGCAACGGCAGGCCGGCCCGCCTTCGGTGCAGGCGGCGCTGGAACGCGCGCTGGCGCGGCTGGAACCCGGCGTGGCCGCCGTTGCGGCGGCGGGGCGCACCGACAGCGGCGTGCATGCCACCGGCCAGGTGGCGCAGGCCGACATGGCGAAAGACTGGGACCCGTTCCGACTGGCGCAGGCGCTGAACCACCATCTGCGGCCCGATCCGGTGGCGATCTTGCGCGCGGCGCGGGTTGGCGACGACTGGCACGCGCGGTTTTCGGCGCTCCAGCGGCGCTATCTTTACCGCATCGTCTGCCGCCGGGCGCCGCTGGTGCATGACGCCTCGCTGGCGTGGCATGTCCGCCTGCCGCTGGATATCGACAGAATGCGCGCCGCCGCCGCGCATCTGGTCGGGCGGCACGATTTCACGACCTTCCGCGCCTCGCAATGCCAGGCGCCCAGCCCGGTGAAGACGCTGGACGAGATCACGATCACCGCCGCCGATATCCCCTTTGGCACCGAGGTTCGGCTGACCTTCAGGGCCCGGTCATTCCTGCACAATCAGGTGCGCAGCCTTGTGGGAACGCTTGAACGGGTGGGCGCCGGCGCGTGGAGCGCGCAGGACGTGGCCGCCGCGCTGGCGGCGCAAAGCCGCGCGGCCTGTGGTCCGGTTGCGCCGCCGCAGGGCCTGTATCTGACCGGCGTCGGCTATGCCGTCGATCCGTTCAGCCACTGACAGCCCTGGGCGCCTGTGGCCCCATGGGCCGGCGCACACCCCATGTCCAGAATCGCCAGGACAGAAGCAGCCACGCCAGTGCCAGACCCAGCGCCAGCCCCACCCATATGCCGATGCCGTCCCAGCCCAGCCGAAAGGCCAGCACATAAGACGCCGGCACACCCAGCACCCAGTAACTGACCCCGGCCATCCACATGGGCACCCGCGTGTCCTGAATACCGCGCAACAGCCCCAGCGCCATGACCTGCCCGCCGTCGGCCAGTTGGAAGAACGCCGCCGCGACCAGCAACAGCACCCCGGTGGCCAGCACCTCGTCGTGGGCCGGGTCGGCCGGGTCGATGAAGGCGCCGATCAGAAGCTCGGGCAGGCTCAGCATCACCGTGACCGTGACCAGCGCCGCACCCACCGACATCGCGGTGGCCACCAGCGCCCCCCGCCGCAGGCCCAGCGCATCGCCCCGGCCCATGGCATTGCCGGCCCGGACCGTTGCGGCGTTGCTAAGCCCGAGGTGAACCATGAAAGCGATCGAGGCAATCTGCAGCGCGATGCCATGCGCGGCCAGCGGCACCGTGCCCAGCCAGCCCATCATCAGCGATGACGCGGTGAACAGGCCGGCCTCGGCCAGGCTGGTCAGGCCGATGGGCCACCCCAGCCGGAACACCCGGCCAAAGGCCTCGGGGTCGGGGCGCCAGAAACGCACGAACAGTTGGTGATGCGGCATCGCGCGCACGGCATACAGCGCCAGCAGACCGCCAATCACCAGATTCACCGCCAGCGTGGCCACGGCCGCGCCGCGTATCCCCATTTCCGGGGCGCCGAAATGTCCGAAGATCAGCGCGTAATTGATGGCCACGTTGACGCCCACAGCCGCCAGCGTCGCCCACAGAACCACGCGGGTTCGTTCCAGCGCCGACAGATAGCTTTTCAGCACCATGACCAGCAGGGCCGGAAAGATCGACCAGCCGGCAATGTCCTGATACTGCCCCGCCAGTTCGGCGGTTCCCGGCACCTGCCCCATCAGCAGCAGCAACCGCTCGGTCGACAACAGGAACGGCATCGCCGCGGCGGCCGCCATCAGCGACAGCCACATGCACATGCGCGTGACCCGACGGATCTGGACTTGTTCGCCGCGCGCGGCCGCGGCCGCCACCATCGGCACGATACCCCACGCAAAACCCGAGGCGACGATGAAGAAAACAAACCAGAAGGTGCCACCGATGACCTGCGCGGCCAGCGTCTCGACATCGTACCAGCCCAGCATCAGCGCGTCGGTCAGCACGATGCCGAACTGGGCCACATGGCTGCCGATCAGCGGCAGGCCAAGGCGCAGGATGGCACGGGCGTGCCCGGCGTGGGTCATCGGGGTGCTTGTCATCCCCGGCCCATAGACGCGCCGGCCAGTTGCGGCAAGCCGCGCCGCGGCGTTCAGGCCAGCGCCGGGTCGTCGAGATACATGCGCCAGTGGTGCGCCTGGCGAAAGCCCAGCACATCGCGGATCCGGGCGTTGGAATAGAAGGTGTCGCGCGGGCCCATCCCGCCCCGCGTGGGGATACCCGGGTAAAAGCGGCGCCTGATCTCGTCACTGGTCAGGTTGACCGAGCAATCGTCGTTGGAACAATTGAACACCTGCCAGCCCAACCCGTCTTTTTGCAGGCATAAATCGACGATCTGGCCCAGGTCGCGGGCATCGATATAGCCAAAGATGTTGCGGCGGCGCAGGCCGGGGTCGGCCATGTAGGCCGGAAAATTCTGCGTGTATTCGTGCGGCTCGATCACGTTGTTGATGCGCAGGGCATAGATGTCAAAGCCGCTGCGGGCCTGAAACGACCGGCCCGTCACCTCGTTGGCGACCTTGGACATGGCATAGCTGTCGTGGGGCACGGTGGGGTGGTCTTCGTCGACCGGCACATAGTCGGGCATTTTTTCGCCATCGGCGAAGCAGACCCCATAGGTGGTTTCGGACGAAGCGAACACGATCTTGCGGATGCCCAGCTTTACCGCCGCCTCGATCACATTGTAGGTGCCCATGACGTTGACCCGGTAACACTCTTGATCGGGGGTGATCAGGATACGCGGCACGGCGGCGAAATGCACCACGGCATCAAAGGCCGGCACGCCCTGCCCGGCATCGAGATCGTCGAACCCGGCAATCTGGGTCAGGGCGCCAAACACCTGACCGGGCGCGGTGATGTCGCCGGTCAGGTTGTCGACCCGCGGATCGTCCAGCGGCACCCGGTCGAAATTCACCACCCGGTGACCACGGTCCAGCAGGTAGGAAACGACATGGCGGCCGGCCTTGCCGCTGCCGCCGGTAAACAGAATGCGCATGAGCTGTGCTCCGATGGGGACATGTGACCATGTCCTCACCGGTCGGCCGGTTGCAAGCCCGGCGCAGCGTCGCGTCGCGGCTCAGGCGGCGTCAGACATGAATCGCTGCACGGTCCCAAGGGTCAGACGCGGCGGGCGGGCGCGCAGTTCCACCATGGCCATGGGTCGGGCCACGTGAATCAGGCACTTCAGCGCCGCCCGGCGTCTGGCGCGGGCGCGGTGCAGCAGGTCGGCTGCGGTCATTGCTCTACCTCGTTTTTATTACCTCCATCGCTGCACCGCGAATGCGGCCTCGGTTGGCCGCAACCCGGGCCATTCCACGGCCCTTGCCGCCTTGCCCCGGCCCGGGCGCCCTGCCATGATGTCCGCCAATCAAAGCAAACGAGACGAGCAGCGCCATGGCCGCAGACGACCTTCTGACCGGCGCCGATCCTTCGACCTATGACGCATCGTCGATCGAGGTGCTGGAAGGGCTGGAACCGGTGCGCAAACGCCCGGGCATGTATATCGGCGGCACCGACGAACGGGCGCTGCACCATCTTGTGGCCGAGGTGCTCGACAATTCCATGGACGAAGCCGTGGCCGGCCACGCCAGCCGCATCGAGGTCGAGCTTCTTGCCAGCGGCGCCGTCACGGTGCGCGACAACGGCCGCGGCATCCCCGTTGATCCGCACCCCAAGTTTCCCGACCGCTCGGCGCTCGAGGTCATCTTGTGCACGCTGCACGCGGGCGGAAAGTTTTCCGGCAAGGCCTATCAGACATCCGGAGGCCTGCACGGGGTCGGCGTGTCGGTGGTCAACGCCCTGTCCGACAGCCTGCGTGTCGAGGTGGCCCGCAACCGCGAGCTTTACGCGCAGGAATTCTCGCGCGGCCTGCCCCAGGGCGACATCATGGCCCTGGGCCCGGTCGCGAACCGCCGCGGCACCAGTGTCACGTTTCACCCCGACCCTGAAATCTTCGGCAACCTGCGCCTGAAACCGGCCCGGCTGCTGAACATGGCCCGGTCCAAGGCCTACCTGTTTTCCGGGGTCGAGATCCGCTGGAAATCGGAAATCGAGGATGGCGACACCCCGACCGAGGCGGTGTTTCATTTCCCCGGCGGGCTGGCCGACTTTCTTGGCGAAACCCTGGGCCGCGCCGCGACTTATGCCGACAGCCCCTTCGCCGGCAAGGTCTCTTTCCAGGACAAGTATCACGTCCCCGGCAGCGTCGAATGGGCCATCAACTGGACACCGGCGCGCGACGGCTTCGTCCAGTCGTATTGCAATACCGTGCCCACCCCCGAGGGCGGAACCCACGAGGCCGGCTTCTGGGCCGCCATCCTGAAGGGCATCCGCGGCTATGGCGAACTGGCCGGCAACCGCAAGGCCCGCGACATCACCCGCGACGACCTTGCCGGCGGCGGCTGCGCGCTGGTGTCCTGTTTCATCAGCGAACCCGAATTCGTGGGCCAGACCAAGGACCGGCTGGCCACGGTCGAGGCTCAGCGGCTGGTCGAAGGCGCGGTGCGCGACCACTTCGACAACTGGTTGGCCGCCGACACCAGGGCCGCCGGCGCCATCCTCGATTTCCTGGTCCTGCGGGCCGAGGAACGGCTGCGCCGCCGGCAGGAAAAGGAAACCGCGCGCAAGTCGGCCACCAAGAAACTGCGCCTGCCGGGCAAACTGGTCGACTGTTCCGTCAACAGCCGCGACGGGACCGAGCTGTTTCTGGTCGAGGGCGACAGCGCCGGCGGCTCGGCCAAGATGGCGCGCAACCGCAAGACCCAGGCGCTGTTGCCCCTGCGTGGCAAGATCCTCAACGTGCTGGGGGCGGCGGCCGCGAAACTGGGCTCGAACGCCGAGATCTCCGACCTCTGCCAGGCGCTGGGCGTGGGCATGGGCACCCGCTTTCGCATCGACGCGTTACGCTATGACAAGGTCATCATCATGACCGACGCCGATGTCGACGGCGCCCATATCGCGGCCCTGCTGATGACCTTCTTCTTCACCCAGATGCGGCCCCTGATCGACAGTGGCCATCTCTATCTGGCCTGTCCGCCGCTTTACCGGCTGACCCAGGGCGCCCGGCGGGTCTATTGCCTTGACGAGGCCGAGCGTGACGACTGGCTGGCCCGGGGGCTGGGCGGCAAGGGCAAGATCGACGTCTCGCGCTTCAAGGGTCTGGGCGAGATGGACGCCAAGGACCTGAAGGAAACCACCATGGACCCCGCCAGCCGCAAGCTGATCCGGGTCAGCATCGACGAAGACGAGCCCGGCGAAACCAGCGACCTGGTTGAACGGTTGATGGGCAAGAAGCCCGAACTGCGCTTTCAGTATATCCAGCAGAACGCGCGTTTCGTCGAGGAACTGGATGTCTGAGCCGCCGCGGCTCTGGCTGCATGTCGGCCCGGCCAAGACCGGATCGACCTCGATCCAGCGGACCTTTCGCCAGAACGCCGACTTCCTGCGTGGCCGGGGCGTCGAATACCCCGCCGTCCGGGGCGACGCCTGGGGCCGGTCGCGCAACAATCACAATGCGCTCAGCCGGGCCCTGCGCGGCAACGACCACGCGTTTGTCAGCGCCGAAATCGCCGCCCTGCCGCCGGCCCCCGACACCGTCCTCAGCTCGGAAAGCCTGCCCGGCGCCAGCCCCGACCAACTGTCCTGGCTGGGCGACCTGCTGGGCCGCGACCATCTGCTGCGCGTGATCTACTACATGCGCGATCCCATCGACCATGCGGTCTCCAGCGCCGGTCAGGCCGTGAAGGGCGGCCGCACGACCTATGCTGCCATCGTCGCCCGCCCCGACCCGCGCCCGCTGTTCCGCAAACAGATCACCCGGCTGACCCGCGCCTTCGGGACCAACCGCCTTGACGTGCGCGCCTTTTCGCGCGGCGCCTTCACCGGTGGCAGCCTGATCGCCGACTTCAGCCACGCCATCGCCCGCCCCGGCCTTCTGGACGGGCGCGAGATTGCCCACAGCACCGGCGCCATCACCATGGAAGACATTCCGTATCTCGAGGCCCGGCACGGCCACCGGGTGCTGACCGACGCCCAGACCGCCGCCGCCGACAGCTCCGGCACCACGCCCTTCACGCTGCCACGGGCCTACCTCGACCGGCTGCGCGCCAACTGCACCGACGACCTCGACTGGCTGGCCGAAACCCACGGCATCGACTTTCGCGTCAAACCTGACGCCTCCGACGCCCCCTGACATCCTGGATTTCGCCGCGTCAGATGATGCCCCATGGATCAAGCTGAACCCGAAACGCTGCGCCGAGCCCGCGTTCTTCTTTGGCTGAAAAAATACCTCGGGGGGGAATTCGCGGCAGCGAAGGGGGGGCAGAGCCCCCCGAACGGCGCCCGAAGGGCTTGAATCCACCGCGCCGGTGCTGTTCGCTGGCAAAGATCGGATAGCCGCCATGACCCCAGCCCGCGCTCACCAATTCCTGGACGAAAACTTTGCCCCCTGGGTGCGTGCGCTCGACCTGACCGTGATCGAGATCGGGCGAAGCTGCACCATCACCCGCATGCCCCTGTCGCCGCATCTGGCCCGGGTCGGCGGCATCGTGTCGGGTCAGGCGCTGGTGGCCATGGCCGACACCACCATGGCCCTGGCCACCGCCGGCCATTTCGGCGAATTTCGCCCCGTGGCCACCACCAATCTCGAAAGCCGGTTCCTGCGCCCCGGCGTCGGCGACGCGGTTGTGTGCCGGGCCGACATCGTCCGGGCAGGCAAGGCGATGATCTTTACCCGGGCCGAGATGATCGCCCTGCCGTCGGACAAGGCCATCGCCACGGCAACGGCAACCTTCTTCCTGCCCTGAACGCGCGGTCGCCGTCCGAGGCTATTGCCGGACCGTGATGGCCGTGGCGTCCATCCCGGCCTCTTGCACCCATGAAAACAGCTTGGCGGCATTGTCGGGGTGCAGGCGCACGCAACCGGCCGAGGCCGGATTGCCCAGACGGCTGATCTGGTCGGTGCCGTGAATGGCGTAATTGCCGTTGAAAAAGATCGAAAATGGCATCGGCGCATTGTTGTAGAGCGAAGAGCGATGGTTCCGGCTCAGGAATTGCGGGCTGTAGGTGCCCAGCGGCGTTCGCTTGCCCGGCCGCGCGGTCGACACCGGCCAGTCGCCCATCAGGCGGTTGCCGTCATAGACCTTCATGCGCTGGTCCGAGATGTCCACGAAGACGCTGATGGCGTCGGCTTGGGCAGGGGCGGCGAAACAGGCGGCCAATGAAATTGCCAGGGCACTGATGGTGCCGGCGAAGCGGGGCGTCGAAAGGGTTCTGAGCATACGACTGATGCTACACTTGGCGTGGACGTCCGAGCCAGTCACAAGATGCCGTGGCCCGGCGGAATCAACGGGTTATCCACAGACTTTACGCCACCCGCGCCTTCGCCTTAGGGTTTCCATGCTCAGCAGGAGACGACAATGCGCAGTTTCGACGAAATCTTCGCCATTTCTGCCGCGCGCAAGGGCGGCGCGGCGGCGCTCGAATCGCAGCTTGCCGCCCCCTTGCCGGCCAAAAAGCTGGCCGAGATTCCCGATGACCGCTGGCTCAGCACCCTCAGCCGTTGTGTGTTTCAGGCGGGATTCAACTGGAAAGTGGTCGCGGCGAAATGGCCCGGCTTCGAAGAGGCGTTTCACGGCTTCGATCCCGGCCGCGTGGCCATGATGGAACCCGACGCCTTCGATGCGCTTCTGTCCGACAGCCGCGTGGTGCGCAACGGCACCAAGCTGCAAAGCGTCATCGACAACGCGGCCTTCATCCTTGAGCTGCGCCAGCAGGGCGGCGCCGGCACGGTTCTGGGCGGCTGGCCGGCGTCCGATTTTGTTGGCCTGCTCGACCGGCTCAAGCGCGACGGCAGCCGGCTGGGTGGCAGCACGGCCATGTTTGCCATGCGCTTCATGGGTCGCGACGCCTTTGTCCTGTCGCCCGACGTGCAGGCCCGGCTGCGGGCCGAAGGGGTGTTCGACGGCGCCGCGGGCTCGAAGAAATCCATGCGGGCGATCCAGGAGGCGTTCAATGTCTGGATGGACCAGTCGGGCCGGTCGCTGACCGAGATCAGCCGCGTGCTTGCCATGAGCCTTTGAGCGTTGCGCCCGGCGACCATTCTGCCCCTGTTGCTGGTGTTGCTGGTGTTGCTGGCCGCCTGTGGCCGACCCGTGACCGAGGCCGAGGCCGGGTTTCTCGACACATTGCACGGCCCGTCGCTGAACGCTCGGGCGGTTCGGCTGGTGGATGGCGTGCTGATCGGCAACATCAGCCACTGGCGCCCGGCCCGGCCACAGGTTGCCTGCCGCGAGCGCATCTTTCCGCCGCCCGGCGCCGACGCCGTGCGCACCTCGACCGCGGCGCTGGTTCTGTACCAGACCGGTTTTTTCCGCCGCGATCTTTACGGACGCGATTTTCTCGACGGCTGGCCCGAGCGTCTGCCGCTGGCGCATGCGATGCTGTTCGCCCATGAAATGACCCATGTCTGGCAATGGCAGAATCGCGCGCTGACCGGGTATTCGCCGCTGCGGGCCGCCAACGAACACGTGCCGGGCGGCGACCCGTATCTTTTTGACATCACGCGCGCCCGGGCGTTTCTGGACTATTCCGACGAGCAACAGGGCGCGCTGGTCGAAGAGTTCGTGTGCTGCAGGGCGCTTGACCCGGGTG
This sequence comes from uncultured Rhodobacterales bacterium, assembly GCA_964472855.1. GTDB lineage: Bacteria > Pseudomonadota > Alphaproteobacteria > Rhodobacterales > Rhodobacteraceae > Tranquillimonas. The sequence continues at coordinate 70,687 of CAYYMJ010000008.1, forward strand.
GCGGGCGGACCCGGCGGCTGTATGACATCCTGCGGCCGGTCTTCCCGGCCATCGCGGCGCAAAGCCCTGTGCCCCGCGCCAATGTTGCCCTGCCGTGGGCCGGCGCCGAAACCGAAGGGATTTGCAGCTGATGGGTGGAGACGACCTGAGATTTGCCGCGATCATGCTGGCGGCGGGCATTGGCATCCCGCTGCTGGCGGCGTTGAACGCATCGCTTGGCGCGCGCATCGGGTCGCCGGCCTCGGCCGCCGTGGTTCTGTTCGCCGTGGCCTTCGCGGCCGCCGGCGCAGTGTCTGTCGTCACCGGAGCGCGCGGGTTTTCCGCCATGGGCGCCCAGCCGCCGCATCTGTTCGCGGCCGGCCTGCTGGTGGCGTTTTATGTGCTGTCGATCACCTGGGTGGCACCGCGCTTCGGGGTGGGCAACGCGGTTTTCTTCGTGCTGTTGGGGCAACTGGTTTCCGCGGCCGCCATCGACCATTTCGGCCTGTTCGGGGCGCGGATCGCCGAGCTGACGCCCACCCGCGCCGCCGGCATCGCCGTGATGGCGCTGGGGGTCTTGTTGACGCAGAAGGGCTGAGCCTCAGACCAGCGCGCCGGCGTGCAGCCGCACGGTGCGGTCCATGCGCGCGGCGAGGTCGAGATTGTGGGTGGCGATCAGGGCGGCAAGCCCGGTGTCGCGCGCCAGCTCCAGCAGCAACGCGAACACGGTGCCGGCGGTGCCGGGGTCGAGGTTGCCGGTGGGCTCGTCGGCCAACAGCAGCGCCGGGCGGTTGGCCAGGGCGCGGCAGATGGCGACGCGCTGCGCCTCGCCGCCCGACAGCTCGGCCGGGCGGTGTGCGCCGCGGTCGCCCAGCCCCACATCGGACAGCAGGCCTGCGGCGCGGGCCCGGGCCGCGGCGCCGCCCACGCCAGCCGCCATCTGTGGCAGGGCGATGTTTTCCAGCGCCGTGAATTCCGGCAACAGGTGGTGGAACTGGTAGACGAAGCCGATGCGTTCGCGTCGGGCCCGGGTGCGGGCGCGGTCGCCGCGGCCGGTCATGTCCTGCCCGTCGATGCTGACGTGGCCGCGGTCGGCGGTGTCGAGCAGGCCGGCGACATGCAGAAGCGTGGACTTGCCCGCGCCCGAGGGGGCCACCAGCGCCACGATCTCGCCCGGGGCCACACGCAGGGCCGCGCCCCGCAGAACGTCGACGGCGTTGGGCTGGCCGGGGTTGTAGCTTTTGACGATGCCGCGCATGTCCAGCGCCGCAGGGGGGCTGCCTGCCCCCCCGCCTTGCGGCGTCCCCCCGGGGATAT
>CAYYMJ010000009.1:0-4831 GCA_964472855.1 uncultured Rhodobacterales bacterium
CCGACTTCTCCCATCAGCCCGCTCCCAGACGCGCGATAATCGGGGCGGGGTCGCCAATCTCGGCGGTGCCGGCCACCGGGTCGGGCGTGGACAGGCGCGTCGCGCAATAGGCGCCGGCCACCGGGCCCGGGGCCGCGCCGATCAGCACCGATGCTGCCAGAAGCCGCGCGGTCTGGGCGGCAAAGACCCGGGCCGCCGCTTCGTCGGGCGGCGTGTGCCAGCGGCTGTCCCATGCGTCGAGCGCCCGGTCATAGGCCCCGTTGTCGCCCCGCGCCTTGCCAAGCTGGTCGCGCAGCGCGTCCACCGCTGCGGGCACGCGCTGCAGGGTTCTGAGAATGTCGAGGCATATGACATTGCCCGCCCCCTCCCAGATGCCGTTCAGCGGCGCCTCGCGGAACAGCACCGGCATCTGCGTATCCTCGACATAGCCCATGCCGCCCAGCATCTCCATCGCCTCGCCGATGACCGGGGTGCACAGCTTGTTGTTCAGGAACTTGGCCAGCGCCACCGCCAGCCGTGCATAGGTGCGCCGGGCCGGGTCGTCGAAACAGCGGGCGACGTGAAAGGCCAGCGCGGTGGCGGCCTCGGCGTCGAGCGTCAGGTCGGCCAGCACCTGCCGCATCAGCGGCTGGTCGATCAGCCGGCGCTGGAAGGCGCTGCGCCCCCCAAGCCAGTGCTGCGCCCGCGCCAGTGCGGCGCGCATCAGGCCAGCCGGCGCGGTGGCGGTATCCAGCCGCGTGTGGTGCACCATCTCGATGATGGTGGCCACACCGCGCCCTTCCTCGCCCAGCCGATGGGCGCGGGCACCATGATATTCGATCTCGGCCGAGGCATTGGCCCGGTTGCCCAGCTTGTCCTTGAGCCGGGTGATCTGGATGGCGTTGCGGCCCGCGTCGTCCCAGCGCGGCACCAGAAAGCAGGTCAGCCCGCCGGGGGCCTGCCCCAGCGTCAGGAAGGCGTCGGACATCGGCGCCGAGCAGAACCATTTGTGCCCGGTCAGCCGCCAGGCGCCGTCGGCGCGCTCGGCACGGGTGCTGTTCGACCGCAGGTCCGACCCGCCCTGTTTTTCGGTCATCGCCATGCCCATGGTGGCGCCGCGCTTGGCCGTGACCGGCCGCAGCGACGGATCATAGGCCGCCGCCGTCAGCCGGGGCCGCCAGAGGTCGCGCAAGGCGGGGTCGGCGTCCAGCGCGGGCACGGCGGCATAGGTCATGGTCATCGGACAGCAACTGCCCGGCTCGACCTGGCTGTGCAGATAGACCAGCGCCGCGTGGGTCACGTGGCTGCCGCCGGTCCAGGGCGTGGCCGCATAGCCGGCGCCAAGCCCAAGCTGCATCATGCGGTGATACGCGGGATGATAGGCCACCTCGTCCAGCCGCCGCCCGCCGCTGTCGAACAGGCGCAGTTGGGGCAGGTTGCGCTCGGCCGCGATGGCGTCGGCTTGCACATCGGCCCGGCCAAGCACCGCCCCATGCGCGGCCAGCGCCGCGCCGTCGCCGCCACGGGCGTGGGTTTGCAGCACAGGGTCCTCTGACCAGAGGTCACGGTCGCCCGTCGCCTCGGGCTGGTTGAACACCGAATGGGTCCCAAGCTCGTCCCGGCCGCGCATGGCGCACCCCCGTTCAGGCCTTTGCTCGGGCTCAGCCTAACCCCGGCAGCAACGATTCGCCCATGGGGATTCACAAGCCAGCGGCGATGTGCCATGATCGCGAGACGGGCCCGCCAGAGGCCCGGCGAGGCAGTGCAGATGAACAACGGATCCCGCCCGGCAATCGGCGCCCTGATCTTTTTCTCCCTGGCGTTTGTCATGGGGCTGTATTTCACCTTTGCCAGCGTGCAGGGCGATTACGGCCTGTTTCGCCGCGTGCAGATCGAGGCCGAGATCGCGACGGCCAAGACCGAACTGGCGGCGCTGAAGACGCGGCTGGCGTCGCTGGAAAACCGCACGCACCGTCTGTCGGACGAATACCTTGACCTTGATCTGCTGGACCAGCAGGCCCGCGACGTGCTGGGGCTGGTGCGCCAGGACGAGGTCGTGCTGCGCTGAGCCCGCTGCCGGGCACGAATTTTCGACGAAAATTCGGCAGGTCGGTCGGTCTTTCTTGAATCGCCGATACTTGCCACACTGCGCGAATGGCTGGGAGGATTCGAGATGCCGAATTATGATGGCAAGGCAGCGACGCTGTTGCTGCGGGGTGGCGAAATCGTAGCGCCGGAAGTGGTCGAGGAAAGCATGCAGATCGCGGCGGCCGATCTGCAAGCCGAGATCGGCGCGTCGATGGCAATGCAAGGCGAATTCGGCACATCCGGCCAGGCCATGCGGGATCTGGTCGCCGCCGGCGCTTCGGAAACGGCGCTGGAGGCGCACCGGGCACGCGCGAACGCCATACGCGCCCAGCGCCCGGCCGTCGCGGCCATCATGCCGCCGGAACCGCCCATGATCGCGCAAGAGCCATTTGCCTACACCGGTTCGATCGGTGGGGTCGAAACGCCGAATTATGATTACAAATGGACTTGGTTCCGCGAAAACGGCATCGTCGCGAGCCACAATGAAACGGTCAACGATCCCACGCCCGGCCGAATGCACATACAGCATTTTCTTGACGGAGATTCGCGCCAGGAAGAACGGATCGACGCCGCCGTGGGCTTGGGGTTCTATTTTCGCCCGCCGACCAAGCGCGGTTTCCTGCAAATCGATGCACGGCCCGCGCTCCAATCGACCTATGTCTCGGTCAACAATCTCAGCACGACGACCGGCAAGAGCTGGGTTGGTACCTACATCGGGGAATACATTGTGGGCACCAATACTTTCAATCAGACCATGTCGGACCATCGCGAGACGATCTTTTCGGACTCTTCCTTCTGGATCGGGCACAATTTCAACAAGTCAACCAGCGGCCATCCGTTGATGGGAAGGTCGGTGGTTTCGGGCTCGCACTGGTATGCGATCTGGGTCTGGTGCGGGATGACCACATCGAACGCCGGCGACGGCACGTTCGGAAGCGCAGTCAACATCAACGCCCTCACCGTCAATGTCCCGTCCATTACCTGGGCCCTGCTCTGACCGGCACCGACAAATTTTCGGCGAAAATTTGCGCGTGTCGCGGCCGAGGTTGCGGAAATTGCCTGATCAGGGGCTTGCATCGCGGCTGTATTCGGAAATAGTTTAACGTTGAACGATCCGCCACGGCAGGGAGATGACCGCATGGCCGCCAGAAAGACGACGCAGGCGAAAAGGCCTCAGGCGTCGAAAGACGAGCTGCTGCAATTCTATCGGGACATGCTGCTGATCCGCCGGTTCGAGGAAAAGGCCGGCCAGCTTTACGGCATGGGTCTGATCGGCGGGTTCTGCCACCTGTATATCGGGCAGGAAGCGGTGGTTGTCGGGCTGGAAGCCGCCGCCGAAGACGGTGACAAGCGCCTGACCTCTTATCGCGACCACGGCCATATGCTGGCCTGCGGCATGGACCCCCGCGGCGTGATGGCCGAACTGACCGGACGCAGCGGCGGCTATTCGGGCGGCAAGGGCGGCTCGATGCACATGTTCTCGAAAGAAAAGGACTTTTACGGCGGGCACGGCATTGTGGCCGCGCAGGTGCCCATCGGCGCCGGCCTGGCCTTTGCCGACAAATACAAGGGCAACGGCCGCGTCACCTTTACCTATTTCGGGGACGGCGCCGCCAACCAGGGCCAGGTTTACGAAACCTACAACATGGCCGAGCTGTGGGACCTGCCAGTGATTTTCGTGATCGAGAACAACCAGTATGCCATGGGCACCTCGGTGGCACGCTCGACCAAGTCGCCGTCGATGTGGGAACGCGGCGCGGCCTATGGGATCAAGGGCGAAGAGGTCGACGGCATGGACGTGCTGGCGGTCAAGGCGGCCGGCGAAAAGGCGGTGGCCCACTGCCGGGCCGGCAAGGGGCCGTATATCCTTGAAATCAAGACCTACCGCTACCGCGGCCACTCGATGTCGGATCCGGCGAAATACCGCACCCGCGACGAGGTGCAGAAGATGCGCGAAGAACGCGACGCCATCGACCATGTGCGCCAGCTTCTGCTGGCCGGCGGCCACGCCACCGAAGACGAATTGAAGGCCATCGACCGCGAGATCAAGGAAGTGGTCAACGCCGCCGCCGATTACGCGCGCGAAAGCCCCGAGCCGGCGGTCGAGGAACTGTACACCGATATCTACGCCGAGGCCCTGTGATGCCGCATTTCGAGATCCACGCCGCCGATGTCGGCGCGGCGCAAGCGTTCTACACCGGTCTGTTCGGCTGGGCCTTTGCGCCGATGCCCGGGGCCGAGGACGTGGGCTATCATCTGATCGAAGGGTCCGACATCGGCACGGGCAAGGGTGTGACCGGCGGTCTGATGCGACGGGTGAACGATACGCCCACCGCCGGCGGCCCCATTCGTGGCGGCACGATGACCTTCGCGGTCGCCGACTGCGATGATCGCTATGCCTGGGCGCTGGCCAACGGCGGCGCCGAGGCGCTGCCGCCCACCGATTTCCCGGGCATCGGCCGTTGCGCCTATGTCGAGGACGGGCAAGGCAATGTTGTGGGCATGCTGGCCCCGGAAAAGGAAGACGTCTGATGGCAACCGAACTTCTCATGCCGGCGCTCAGCCCGACGATGGAAGAGGGCACGCTGGCCAAGTGGCTGGTCAAGGAAGGCGACAGCGTCAAGTCCGGCGACATCATCGCCGAGATCGAGACCGACAAGGCCACGATGGAATTCGAGGCCATCGACGAAGGCGTCATGGGCCGGATACTGGTGGCCGAAGGCACCGAGGGTGTGAAGGTCAACAGCCCCATCGCGGTTCTGGT
>CAYYMJ010000009.1:4931-6358 GCA_964472855.1 uncultured Rhodobacterales bacterium
CCGAGATTGCGCCCGGCACGGCGATGAAGAAGATGACCGTGCGCGAGGCTCTGCGCGACGCCATGGCCGAAGAGATGCGCGGCGACGACAGCGTATTCCTGATGGGCGAAGAGGTGGCCCAGTATCAGGGCGCCTACAAGATCAGCCAGGGGCTTCTGGACGAGTTTGGCGCCAGGCGGGTGATCGACACCCCGATCACCGAACATGGTTTTGCCGGTATCGGCGTTGGCGCGGCCTTTGGCGGCCTGCGCCCGATTGTCGAGTTCATGACCTTCAATTTCGCCATGCAGGCGATGGACCATATCATCAACTCGGCCGCCAAGACGCGTTACATGTCGGGGGGCCAGATGGGCTGTCCCATCGTGTTTCGGGGGCCCAATGGCGCTGCGGCGCGCGTCGGCGCCCAGCACAGCCAGGACTATGCGGCGTGGTATGCCCATGTGCCCGGCCTGAAGGTGGTGCAGCCCTGGTCGGCCGCCGACGCCAAGGGTCTGCTGAAATCCGCCATCCGCGACCCGAACCCGGTTCTGGTGCTGGAAAACGAGATCCTCTACGGTCAGGCGTTCGACGTGCCCGATGTGGCCGACTGGACGGTGCCCATCGGTCGCGCTCGCATCGCGCGGGCGGGCGCGGACGTGACCATCGTCAGCTTTGGCGTCGGCATGGGTCATGCCATGGCCGCCGCCGACGATCTGGCCGCCCAGGGGATCGAGGCCGAGGTGATCGACCTGCGCTCGCTGCGGCCCATGGATACCGGCACCGTTATCGAAAGCGTGAAAAAGACCAACCGCTGCGTGACCGTGGAAGAAGGGTTCCCCGTCTGCTCGATCGGCAACCATATCTCGGCGGTGCTGATGCAAGAGGCCTTCGACTGGCTGGACGCGCCGGTGATCAACTGCACCGGCAGGGACGTGCCCATGCCTTACGCGGCCAACCTTGAAAAGCTGGCGCTGGTGACGGTGCCCGAGGTGGTCGCGGCGGTCAGGGCGGTGACCTACCGCTGATGCCGACCCAAGCCGCCTTGCCCCCTTGTATTCTTGTCCTCGCAGAGGAATTGACCTGATGCCCATCGAACTTCTCATGCCCGCGCTCAGCCCCACGATGGAAGAGGGCACGCTGGCCAAATGGCTGGTCAAGGAAGGCGACAGCGTGTCGTCGGGCGACCTGCTGGCCGAAATCGAGACCGACAAGGCGACGATGGAATTCGAGGCCGTCGACGAAGGGATCGTCGGGCGCCTGCTGGTCGCCGAGGGGGCCGAGGGTGTGAAGGTCAACACGCCCATCGCCATTCTGGTTGACGAGGGCGAGGCAGTGCCCGATGCCGCGGCCAGCGCGGCGCCTGCCGCTGCCGCTGCTGCGCCCGCTGCTGCTGCTGCCGCTGCTGCGCCCGCGCCTGCCGCTGCCGCTGCGCCCGCGCCTGCCGCTGC
>CAYYMJ010000009.1:6458-15120 GCA_964472855.1 uncultured Rhodobacterales bacterium
GCTGCGCCCGCGCCTGCCGCTGCCGCTGCGCCCGCGCCTGCCGCTGCGGCGGCCCCGGTTGCCGGTGACGCTGCGCGCATCTTTGCCTCGCCGCTGGCGCGGCGGTTGGCGGCCGAAAAGGGGCTGGATCTGGCCGCGATCGGCGGCACGGGCCCGCATGGGCGCATCGTGCGCGCCGATGTCGAGGCCGCGACCGCCACCCCGGCACCCGCCGCTGCCCCGGCGGCTGCGGCGGCCGCTCCGGCGCCGGCGCCGGCGCAGGCCGACGCGGCCAGCGTGGCCAGTCTGTATTCCGGGCGCGACTATGACGAGGTCGCGCTGGACGGCATGCGCCGCATCATTGCCGCGCGTCTGACCGAGGCCAAGCAGACCATCCCGCATTTCTATCTGCGCCGCGACATCCGGCTGGATGCGCTGCTGGCCTTCCGGTCGAAGCTGAACAAGGCGCTTGAAGGCCGGGGCGTGAAGCTGAGCGTCAATGATTTCATCATCAAGGCCTGTGCGCTGGCCCTGCAGCAGGTGCCGGCGGCCAATGCCGTCTGGGCCGGCGACCGGATTTTGCAGATGAAGGCGTCGGACGTCGCGGTGGCGGTGGCCATCGAGGGCGGGCTGTTCACGCCGGTGCTGCTGGATGCCGAGGTCAAGACCCTGTCGGCCCTGTCGGCTGAGATGAAGGACCTGGCCACCCGTGCGCGCGCGCGCAAGCTGGCGCCGCAGGAATACCAGGGCGGCAGCTTTGCCATTTCGAACCTGGGCATGATGGGGATCGACAATTTCGACGCCGTGATCAACCCGCCCCACGGCGCCATCCTGGCGGTGGGCGCCGGCGTGAAGCGCCCGGTGGTCGATGACGCGGGCGAGTTGGCGGTGGCGACGGTGATGTCGGTGACGCTGTCGGTGGATCACCGGGTGATCGACGGGGCGCTGGGCGCGGAATTGCTGGCCGCGATCAAGGACAACCTGGAAAGCCCCATGGCCATGCTGGCCTGATTGCGCGCCTGCGGCGCACGCCATTGGTGGCGCGGTCCCTTGCGGGACCGCGCGGCTGCCTCCGGCGGGGATATTTCCGCCAAGATGATGGGCGGGCTCAGGGCAGGCGCATGACCTTGACCCGGGTGACGCGGTTGTCCTTGCGGTCGATCACCTCGAAACGGAAACCGTGGAACGAGAACACCTGCCCCGGGGTCGGGATCGACTGGGCTTCGTGAATGACCAGGCCGGCGATGGTGTTGGCCTCGTCATCGGGCAGGGACCAGTCGTTGGCGCGGTTGAGGTCGCGGATGGTCATGGCGCCATCGACGATGAATTCGCCGGCATCGTTGCGCCTGATGGCCGCGTCGGTATCGCTGTCGAATTCGTCGGTGATTTCGCCGACGATCTCTTCGAGGATGTCTTCCAGCGTGATCAGCCCCTGCAGGGTGCCATATTCGTCGACCACCAGTGCAAAATGGGCATGGCGGCGCAGGAACTGGCGCATCTGGTCGTCCAGCGTCGTGGTTTCGGGCACGAAATAGGGGGTCATGGCGACATCGAGCACATCGAAGCCGTGGAAGGGGTCGTCGCTGCCGGTGGCGGCGCCAAAACGGGCATACATGGCCCTGAGCAGGTCTTTGGCGTGGATGACGCCGACGATGTTTTCCGGCCGGTCGCTGTAGACTGGCAGGCGGGTGTGGGCCGAGCGCAGGCATTGCTCCATCACCTGGCGCGGGCCCTGGGCGACGTCGACCATTTCGATCTGGCTGCGGTGCAGCATGATTTCCTCGACCGTGCGTTCACCAAGGTCGAGGGCGCCGAGGATACGGTCGCGGTCTTCCTTCTGGACCACGCCTTCGGAATGGCCCAGTTGCAGGGCGCCGGCGATTTCCTCGCGCACGGCGAGGATACGTTTGTCGGGGTCGATGCGGACGCCAAAGAGCCACAGGATGCCGCGCACCAGTCCGCGCACCGCCGCCACCACCGGCGCGAAGACCAGCACCACCAGCCCGATACCGCGTGCCACGCGCGAGGCGGCGCTTTCGGGGTTGGTGATGGCATAGGTCTTGGGCAGCACCTCGGCGAAGACCAGCACCAGCAGGGTCATCACCAGGGTGGCCAGCGCCACGCCCGATTCGCCGAAGGCCCGCGTGAACAGCGCCGTCGCCAGCGAGGTGGCGAGGATATTCACCAGGTTGTTGCCCAGAAGAACCGAGCCGATCAGGCGTTCGTTATCTTCGGTGATCTTCAGCGCCCGGGCCGCGCCGCCGCTGCCCTTGTCGGCATGGGCGCGCAATTTGCCGCGCGAGGCGGCGGTCAGCGCGGTTTCCGACCCGGAAAAGAAGGCGGACAGCACCAGCAGCGCCAGAATCGCCGCGGCGGTGATCCAGAAGGCGTTGTCGAGAAGGGGGGTGATCGGGTCGGTTGGCATCATGGGTCAGGGGCTTGCGGGGTCGGGCCCCTTCAGCGTCTTATGGGGTGCGCGGGGCGTGCTTTCAAGAGAGGGGCGGGCGTGGACATTCGCGATTATGGCGAACTGGCGGGCCGGCTTTTGGTGTTTGGCGGGCCCTATTCGAACCTTGAGGCCCTGCGCGCGCTGGATGCGCGGGCCCGGGCCGCGGCGGTTGGGGGCGCGAACCTGATATGCACCGGCGACGTGGTGGCCTATGGCGGCGCACCGGTCGCGACGCTGGGGCTGGTCCGCGAGATGGGGGCTGCCGTGGTGGCCGGCAATTGCGAGCGCCAGCTGGCGGCGGGGGCGACCGATTGTGGCTGTGGTTTTGCGCCGGGGTCGGCCTGCGACCGGCTGAGCCAGGGTTGGTATCCCTATGCGCTGTCGCAGCTTGGCGCCGCCGACCGTGACTGGTGCGGGCGCTGTCCGGATATCGTGCGGTTTCGTCACGCGGGGAAGCGAGTGGTGGCCATTCATGGCGGGGTCAGCGATATCGCGCGGTTCCTGTGGCCGGTGTCCGGCGACGATGCCTTTGCCGCCGAGGTGGCGGCGATCACCGCCGTGGCCGGCCCGGTCGACCGGGTGTTGGCGGGGCATGCGGGCATTGCCTTTCGCCGCCAGGTTGCCGGGGTCGACTGGATCAACGCCGGCGCCATCGGGCTGCCGCCCAACGATGGCGCCCCCGAGACCCGCTATGTCGAGATCGGTGCCGACGGCGAGCCTGTCTTTCACCGTCTGGCCTATGATCATGGGGCCGCCGCGGCGCGGATGCGCGACAACGGGCTGGGCGGCGGTTATGCCGATGCGCTGGTCAGCGGCTGGTGGCCGAGCGAGGATATCCTGCCGCCGGAAATGCGCCGGGCTGCCTAGCCGTCGGGTTTGCGGGCCAGCGGGTGATGGCCAAGCACCAGGTCGCGCAGCCGGTCGTCAAGCACATGGGTATAGATTTCGGTGGTGCCCACGTCGGCATGGCCCAGCAGCGACTGGATCGACCGCAGATCGGCGCCGCCCGACAGCAGGTGGGTGGCAAAGGCATGGCGCAGCACATGCGGGCTGACCTTGGCCGGCGCGATGCCGGCGGCAACGGCGATTTCCTTCAGCAACAGGTAGAAACGGTGCCGGGTCAGGTGGCCGGCGCGCGACCGTGACGGAAACAGATGCGGCGAACCGGGGCGGCGGGCGGCCTGCGCCTGCGCCTCGGCCGCGTCGCGGTGGGCCAGCCATGCGGTGACGGCGGCGCGGGCCGGGCGCGACAGCGGCACCATGCGTTCCTTGCCGCCCTTGCCGCGCACCAGAATCGCAGCGGGATCGCCGCGAAGGGCGGCCACGGGCAGCGACACCAGTTCGGACACCCGCATGCCGGTGGCATAGAGAAGCTCGATCAGGCACAGGTTTCGGGCCCGGTCGGCCGGGGTGCGCCCTACGGTGCCGGTGGCGGTGATCAGGCGGTCGACCTCGTCGGTGCTCAGCACTTTGGGCAGCCGTTTCTGCCGCCCCGGCCCGGTGATCTGGATGGCGGGATTGTCGCCGCGCCACCCCTCTTCGTAGGCAAAGCGAAAGAATTGCCGGATCGACGACAGGCGCCGCGCGCGGGTGGATGCGGCCAGTCCGCGGGTGTTGCAGTCGACCAGATAGGCCTCGATCCCGGCCCGGGTAACGTCAAGCGGCGCGATATCGCGCTCGCACAGGAAGGCGGTGAAATCCTGCAGGTCGCGGCCATAGGCGGCCTGGGTGTTTTCGCTCGCCCCAAGCTCGGCCGCCTGCGCCTGCAGAAAGGTGGCGATGGCGCGGCCGGGGGTCATGCGCCGTTGTCCAGCAGCATGACCTGCAGCGCGGCGCGGCGGGCGTGGTCGTGCAGGCCCAGCGCCCGCAGGCGGGCCAGCCCGGCCGACAGCGCCAGCCGGTCGCCGCCCTGTCCCGATTGCAACTGGGCGATGGCGGTGAGAATCTGCAGGCCGGGCGGTGCCGTATCGCCGGGCGCGGCGGCCGAAAAGCCTTTCGCCAGCGCATCGGTCAGCGCGCCGGCGCTGCGCTGGGGCGGCAGGCCACGGGCGACGGCGGCCAGCGCGCGGGCCCGGTCCGAGCTGTCGAGCCCGCCCAGCGCCGAGTCGTAGCGCGACGACAGAAGCGCGATTTCGGCCACCAGCGGCCCCGGGGCCCGGCCCGGTGGCAGGGCCAGCAGCCGGCTGGCATAGCTTTCGGCAAAGGGCTGGGCCAGCCCGGCGGCGCGCATTTCGGCCCAGGCGGCGTCGATGCGGTTGCCAAGCTGGCCGGTCGGACCCTCGGCCAGCGCATTGTCGAGCGCGTGGATCGCCGCCACCCGGTCCCACACCCCGCCCGACGCCGCCGGGCGCCGTTCGCCATAGATCGCGAACAGGCCGGCGGGGCTGAGCCCGCCGCTGCGGGCCAGCCGTTCGGCCGCGGCGAGGCGCTGTTTCCAGCCCGAAATCGGCCGCAGGTCGGCATTGGCGAATGCCAGCGGCAGGGTGGCGGTGGGGATCGACTGGCCAATGGCCTCGAACATGACCAGTTCCAGCGGGGTCGGGCGGTCGGGCCGGGCAAGGTCGGGCGCGGCGTCGGTCAGTTCGGGGTCGAGAAAGCGGGCCAGAAGATCGCCCTCGGACGTGGTGACCACGCCCAGGGTTTCGGCGGTGTCCAGCGTCAGCGCGGCGGCATTCCAGTCGCCGCCGCGGGCCAGGCAGAAGATGCGGGCGCTATAGGTGGGCAGGATCTCGGGGATGGCGCGCAGTTGCGCACAGGCGTGGTTGCCGGCGTTCGACAGAAGCTCGGCATCGAACCAGCGGCGGAATATCTGGGGCTCGTGCAGGCCGGTGGCCTCCATCAGCGACCGGGCGCGCGGCAGGTCGCCCAGCTTCAGCAGCATGTCGACCCGGGCCAGCAGGAACGCCATGCTGTCGGTGGCCGGCGGATCGGCCCGCGCCGTGGCCAGCAGTACCAGAAGATCGCGCGCCGCCGGCAACAGCGCCTGCGGATCGGGCGGGAAGGCGCGGGCGGCGGCGGCGCCATCGGCCCCCAGCCACAGCCCTGACGGCAGGCCCGCCTCTTGCACGCTGATCAGCCCGGCCGAGGCCGGGTCGACTCGGTCCAGCGGCATCACGTCGATGGGCAGGGGCAGGGCGCTGTTGGTGATGCCGGGTTCGGTCAGGAGCGGAGAAAACACAATGGGGGCGGCGACCGTGTCGGACAGCCAGTCGATCGCGGCGATGGGCGCATCGTCCCCGGCCGCCGCCAGCGGCGTGGCCGCCAGCGCGGCCAGCAGCGCGGCGACCGGCCCGGCCCTAGCCATCAATGACCACCGGCACCGTGGTTTCGGTCTGGTCGGGGGTGAGATCGCCGAGATAGGCAAACCCCGCCAGCCCCACGAAGGCCAGCAATGCCACAACGATGATGATTTTCAGTAGCGTGCCCAGCATATGTCTGCCCCGGTTGTTCTTGGGTGTCGCGTATCGGCGGAAACCCGGCCTCTCGGTCTGTTGCTGCCGTTTATATATGGTCTTTCCGGCAATATCACGCCAATGAAAGACCTTGTGAGATCATTTGGGCGGGTCGATGCCGGCGTGGCGTACCAGTTGAACAAGACGGTTGTGATGGTCGGCATGATGGGCGCCGGCAAGACCGCGGTCGGGGGGGCGCTGGCGCGGATGCTGGGGGTTCCCTTCCGCGACAGCGATGCCGAGATCGTCGCCGCCGCCAACATGGGCATCGCCGAGATATTCGCCCGCGATGGCGAGGATTTCTTCCGTGAAAAGGAAACGCGGGTCATCGCCCGCCTGTTGCAGGACCGGCCGGCCATCCTGTCGACAGGGGGCGGCGCCTATATGTCGGCCCGCAATCGCGAGATGATCACCCGCGACGGATTTGCCGTGTGGCTGCAGGTCGAGCTGGATCTTCTGTGGGCCCGGGTCCGCCATCGCGACACGCGCCCGCTGCTGCATACCGATAACCCCTATGAAACGCTGAAAACGCTTTGCGCGGCGCGCGAGCCCTCGTATGCCCTTGCCGATCTGACGGTCGCGGCACAGCCGAGCTATTCGGTCGAGGACATGGCCGGGGCGGTGCTGGACAAGCTGGCGGGCATACCCCGGATCCTGGAAGGGCGCTGACATGGTCGCAGTTGAAACCGTACATGTTCCGTTGGGCGAGCGCGCCTATGACGTGCGGATCGGGTCGGGCCTGATCGCGGGGATCGCGGCCGAAATCGCGCCGCTTTTGCAGCGGCCGCGCGTGGCCATCGTGACCGACACCCATGTCGCCGCCGCGCATCTTGGGGCGCTGCAGGCGGCGCTGGAGGCCGGCGGCATCGGGCATGTGACCCTGACACTGCCGGCGGGCGAGGCCACCAAAAGCTGGGCGGCGCTGCAACAGGTCTGTGACTGGATGCTGGCCGAACGGGTCGAGCGGCGCGACCTGCTTGTGGCGCTGGGCGGCGGGGTGATCGGCGATCTGGCCGGATTTGCCGCCGCGATCCTGCGCCGGGGGGTGCGGTTCGTGCAGTTGCCCACCTCGCTGCTGGCGCAGGTCGACAGCTCGGTCGGGGGCAAGACCGGCATCAACACGCCTCATGGCAAGAACCTGGTCGGCGCCTTTCACCAGCCGTCGCTGGTGCTGGCCGATATCGCGGTGCTGGACACGCTGACGCCGCGCGATTTTCTGGCCGGCTATGGCGAGGTGGTGAAATACGGACTGTTGGGTGACGCCGCGTTCTTTGAGTGGCTTGAACGTAACGGCCCCGCGCTGGCCGCCGGCGACAAGGGCCTGCGGGCCCGGGCGGTGCGCCGGTCGGTCGAGATGAAGGCCGCGATCGTGGTGCGCGACGAGACCGAACAGGGCGAGCGTGCGCTGTTGAACCTTGGGCATACCTTTTGCCACGCGCTCGAGGCGGCGACGGGTTATTCCGGCCGCCTGCTGCACGGCGAGGGCGTGGCCATCGGCTGCGCGCTGGCCTTCGAGACCTCGGCCCGGCTGGGATGGTGCGCGCAGGAAGAGCCCGGCCGCGTGCGCGCGCATCTGCGGGCCATGGGCATGAAGACCGAGCTTGGCGACATTCCCGGCGATCTGCCCGGCGCCGACGCGCTGTTGAAGCTGATGGGTCAGGACAAGAAGGTCATCGACGGGCAGTTGCGGTTCGTGATGGCGCGCGGGATCGGCGCGGCTTTCGTGTCGGCGGATGTGCCGGGCGAGGTGGTGCGTGACGTTCTGCAGGACGGGTTGGCGGGCCGCCGGGTCGCTTCGCAAGTGAGTTGAGCCAGACGGCAACGCCTGGCGTGTTGAAGTCGATGAGTTCAGGCGGCGCCGGGTGGCCCGGGGTTGACGCGAAATGCCAGGACCCGGCCCCGACGACCGGGGCAGATTTTCGTCGAAAATCTGGTTTTGGGGCGCTGCCCCTCTGCGCGGGTGCCCCGCGCATTCACCCCGGGATATTTGCGCCAAGCTGATGGTCGGGCGGGGTCAGCCGGTGGTCCAGCCGGCTTCGAGCGATTCGATGGCGGCGATGCGTTCGGCGGTTTTGGGGTGGCTCATCAGCCAGGCCGGGGCAACGCCGCCCGGGGCCGCCACCAGGTTTTCCAGCTTGGCCAGCAGCGATTTCTGGGCGCCGGTGCCGATGCCGGATTTGACCAGCAGCGCGGCGGCATAGGCGTCGGCCTCGTATTCGTCGTTGCGCGACAGGCGCGCGGCCAGCAGCGTGGTCAGCATGTTGGCGATCCAGATGCCGATGCCGGGCAGGAAACGCGACAGCACGAGCGCCAGCGCCGTGCGCAGGGCGTTCTGGCCGGAAAAGTCGATCATGCGTCGGCGCGAATGGCCAAGGGCGACATGGCCGAGTTCATGGGCGATGACGCTGGCCAGTTCTTCGGCGCTGACCTCGCCGGTGCGATACCTGTCGAAGAAGCCCCGGGTCAGGAAGATGCGTCCGTCCGGGGCCGCCAGCCCGTTGACCGGGGCCACTTCGTAAAGGTGGACCTTGATCCGCGACAGATCGAGCGCCGCTGCCATGCGGTCGGTCAGTTTGCGCAGCACCGGGTCGGCAAGCTCGGTCGAGCGGGCGTCAAGCGCTTTCGCGGTACGCCAGGCCGAGAAGCGATACATGATCAGGGCGTAGAGGATCGCCAGAAGGATCGGCGTGAATTTCAGCATGGGTCAGATATTGGGCCTTTGGCGGCAGGGGGCAAGGGTGGGGGTGTCAGAGGCCGGCCGGGCGGGTGCCGGCGGTGCGTT
>CAYYMJ010000009.1:15220-43340 GCA_964472855.1 uncultured Rhodobacterales bacterium
AGGGGGCAAGGGTGGGGGTGTCAGAGGCCGGCCGGGCGGGTGCCGGCGGTGCGTTCTGCGGCGCGTTCCGCTTCGCGGGCTCGCGACTTGCGCAGCGCGTCGCGCAGGGCCAGCCCAAGGCCGATGGTGACCGCCAGCGCGGCCAGAAGCCCGGCCGAGTTGCCCAGCACCGTGGCCAGGGTTGCGATCTGGCCGGCGAAGGTGAAGCCCAGCATCACATAGGCGCCGACCCAGACGGCTTCGCCCGCGATATCCCAGAGCGTGTAGCGCCACCAGCCCAGACCGGCGGCCCCGGCCACGACATTCACGTAAGGCCCCAGCGGCGCGAAGAGCCATGTGCTGAAAAACACCCCCGGCCCGCCCCAGCGCGCCACCGTGGCGCGGGCGCGGTTCAGCAGGGCCGCCGCGCGGGGCCGCGTTTGTGTCATGCGCGTGATCGCGGCACCGCCCCGCCGCCCGATCTGAAAGCCGGTCTGGTCGCCCAGCACCGCACCGGCATAGCCCGCCGCCAGCACCTGCCACAGCACCAGATCCTCGGACGCCGCGAAGGCGCCGCCGGCCAGCATCACGAAGGCGGTGGGGATGGGCACGAACAGACAGCTGAGACAGGCCGAGGCCAGCACCAGCCACACGCCATAGTCCGACACCAGGGTAAAGAAGAAATCACTCATGGCCGGTGGGCGGCCCGGTGGGCGGCGATGGCGGCCTCGACCGTCGCGACGGCCTCGGCGGTGGACAGGCCGCGCTGGTCGGCGATTTCCGCCAGCGTCTGCGGGCGCCCGCCGTCGCCGGGCGGCGCCAGCGACAGCGCCGCGCCCACCACCCGGGGCGGCACCTTCCAGCTGTGGGCGACATAGCGCGGGGTCATCCAGCCGGCCACCGGCTGGTTGCGGTGGGCCGGGTCGGCCCAGTAGACGGCGAACATCGCCATGCGCCCGGCGAAAAACAGCGATACCGCCAGCGCCAGCACAAAGCCCAGCATCAGCAGCCGGTGGTCGCGCCACAAAAGCCGCAGCCGCGCCATCATCGCCCCAGTTCCTTCATGCCACGATCGAGCCCCGCCAGTGTCATCGGCACCATGCGGTCGGACCCGAAAACGTTGCCGATCATGGCGATCGAGCCGGTATGGCCCCAGTAGCGCTCGGGCACCGGGTTGATCCACAGATTGTCCGGCCACTGGTCGCGCAGACGCTGCAGCCAGACCTGCCCGGCCTCGCGATTCCAGTGTTCATTGGCGCCGCCGGGCATGGAGATTTCGTAAGGCGACATGCTGGCGTCGCCCACGACAATGCATTTCCAGTCGGACCCATAGGTGTTCAGAATGTCCTGCGTCGGCGTCTGTTCGGTCCAACGGCGGCGATTGTCGCGCCACAGGCCTTCGTAGATGCAGTTGTGGAAGTAGAAATGTTCCAGATGCTTCAACTCGCTGCGCGCGGCGCTGAACAGTTCCTCGACCACCTTCACATGCGCGTCCATGCTGCCGCCGACATCCAGCAACAGCAGCACCTTCACGCCATTGCGCCGTTCGGGCCGGGTCTGAACGTCAAGCCAGCCCTTTTCGGCGGTCGCGCGGATGGTGCCGTTCAGGTCAAGCTCGTCCTCGGCGCCGTCGCGCACCCAGCGGCGCAACCGCTTCAGCGCCACCTTGATGTTGCGGGTCCCAAGCTCGACATCGCCGTCGAGATTGCGGAACTCGCGCTTGTCCCAGACCTTGACGGCGCGCTGGTGGCGGCTTTCGGACTGGCCGATGCGCACGCCTTCCGGGTTGTAGCCATAGGCGCCGAACGGCGAGGTTCCGGCCGTGCCCACCCATTTCGAGCCGCCCTGATGCCGGCCTTGCTGTTCTTGCAGTCGCTGGCGCAGGGTTTCCATCAGTTTGTCGAAACCGCCCAGCGCCGCGATTTCGGCGCGTTCCTCGGGGGTCAGGTGTTTTTCGGTCAGCTTTTCCAGCCACGCCTGCGGCAGGTCGACCGCGTCGAGAACCTGATCGACACTGACGCTTTCCAGCCCGGCGAAGCTTTGGGCAAAGGCGCGGTCGAACCTGTCGATATTGCGTTCGTCCTTTACCATCGCGGCGCGGGCCAGATAATAGAAGCCTTCGACATCGAAGGTGACCAGCCCGGTGGTCGTGGCTTCGAGAAAACCAAGGAATTCCCGCAGGCTGACCGGCAGCTTGTGCTGGCGCAGCGTCGCGAAGAACTGCAGGAACATCAGGCCAGCGTGCGCGACAGCAGGATGGCGCCGAACAACCCGACCAGGGCCCCGATGATGGCATAGACGGTGGCATACTGGGCCATGTCGGCCGGCTTTCCGCCGCGTTTGCGGGCCTGCAGGGCGCCGATCAGGCCGGCGACGATGGCGGTGACCAAGGGGATCATGACTGCGGTTCCTGCCGGTTCATCGGGTTGAGTGCCGCAAACTCGTTGGCGCGCTGGCGCACTGCGGCGTCGGACCCGAAGCCATAGCGCGCCCAGCCCAGAGATTCGCGGCGGACGGCCCGAGCATCGGCGCTATGGCCCAGAAGGTCCAGAGCCTCGGCCTTGATCATCAGCAGCGACGCCAGCAGCGCCGCATTCTCGCCCGCGCGCGCCGTCGCGAGATTGTCGTTGGCAATCTCGACCGCCGCGGCGGCCTGGCCCGTGGACAGCGCAAAGGCAGCCAGTTGCATCGAGACATGGGCCTCGTGAATGGCGGTTTCCGGCGCGGCGGCAAAGATTTGCCTGGCGGCAAGGAACGACGACAGCGCCAGATCGGGCGCGGTGGCCAGCGACAGACGGCCCAGGGCGCAAAGGCTGAAGCCAAGCCGGTTGTCGTGCCACCCCTGCGTGCGGGCGATGGACACGGCTTCGCGGGCCGCGTTCAGCCGGCGGCCTTTGGCGATCCGCGGTCCCAACGCGGTTTCGATGGCGTCGATCCACGCGCGCGGCGTGGCAGGGCGCACCGTTTTGGCGCCGCCCCGGCCGCCGGGGTTCAGCCGCGCGATGATGCCGGGCACGCGCTGCCCGACCTCGGCCGGGGTCATGCCGGGGCGCAGTTCGGGCGCATAGGTGGCGCGCAGCACCATCATGTCGAAACCGGTCAGGACGGTGTGGAAATTGTCGTCGTTGAAGACGCTGTCGGTCAGCCGATAAAGGTCGTTCAGCGGCCCCAGCGCCTGGGCGACTTCCTCGTGCAGGCAATCGCGGATCTCTTGCGGCGCCGCGTCAGAGGGCACGAACACGGCCATGCTCTGGCGGGTGACAAGCGTGGTCCAGTCGACCCGCGCGCTGTTGCGATAACGGCGGAATTCATCCCAGCTGGCAATGCGCGGCACCACGAAACACGCCGCATGCGGCACCGCGGCATGCAGGTCGGCCGTGGGCACCGCCTGCACCGTGATCGATGCGGCCGAATTGTGGTCGACGCGGCGCAGGTCGATGCCGGCCTCGGACCGGATGCGCGCGACAAGCCGGTCGAGATCGGCTGACAGGCTGGGCGAGCGTGCGCCCGTGGCGCGAATGGTGACCGGGCCCTCGAAGCGCGAGAACACCGGCAACGCGCGCCCGCTTTCCAGCCGAAAGGTCAGGTCCATGAAATCCCGGGCGATGTCGGCATTGCTGCGGGTGGGTGCCCCGGCGTGGCCGGCGCCGAAGGTCTTCATCGGTGGCAGCGCAATGGTCGGCGTGGCCAGACGGTCGACCGCAACCGTCGGCACGCTCGGCGCGCAGGCGGCGAGCGTCAGCAGCAGGGCGGTGGCGACACGGGCAATCATGGCCGGGCATACTTGATGAACGGCGTAAGCTTGCCGACGCGATCGTAAAGTGCGCGCGCCTCGGCGTTGAAATCCTGGGTCAGCCAGTAAACGCCGGGCACGCCGGCGGCATCGGCGGCGGCATAGACCGCCTCGATCAGTCGCCGCCCCACACCCTGGCCCCGCACGTCGGGGGCGGCGTAAAGGTCTTGCAAATAACAGGTGTTTTCAATCGACCAGCCGTGGCGGTGAAACAGATAGTGGGTCAGCCCCAGCAGCCTGCCGTCATCGGCCTCGGCGACGAGCCCGCAATAGTCCCGCGGGTCGTCGCCGAGCAGCCGTTCGAAATAGGTCTGATAAACCGGCTCGGGGCGGGTGGTCTCGTAAAAGGCCAGATAGGCCGTCCACAAGTCACGCCACTGCGGTTCGTCAGCCCGGGCAAGAGGCCGAATGGTTGCGACAATTGACACAATTTCACCATCAAATTCTTGGCCCACCCAATATGAATGCTAGTAGGAAACCGGGCAGCGCCATGGCCAAGGTTGGGCAGAATCAAGGCACAGGTCAAACAGACAGTTAACGCTAACGCAACAAACCTAACGTTGCCGTCGGTCCATGAAGGCCAGCCGTTCGAACAGATGCACGTCTTGTTCGTTCTTCAGCAGCGCGCCATGCAGGCGGGGCAGGTTGTCGCGGCCCGACTTGCGCAGGTCGGCCGCGTCAAGGTCTTCGGCCAGCAGCAGTTTCAGCCAGTCCAGCACTTCCGAGGTCGAGGGCCGCTTTTTCAGGCCCGGCGTGTCGCGCACGGCGAAGAACTGGGTCAGCGCCTCGGTCAGCAGCGCCTCTTTGATGCCGGGATGATGCATCTCGACGATCTGGCGCAGCGTCTCGGTGTCGGGGAAGCGGATATAGTGGAAAAAGCAGCGCCGCAGGAAGGCGTCGGGCAGCTCTTTTTCATTGTTCGACGTGATGATGACCACCGGGCGATGGCGGGCGGTCACGGTTTCGCCGGTCTCGTAGACGTGAAACTCCATTCGGTCGAGTTCTTGCAGCAGATCGTTGGGAAACTCGATATCGGCCTTGTCGACCTCGTCGATCAGCAGCACGACGCGCTGTTCGGCGGTGAAGGCCTGCCACAGCTTGCCCTGACGGATATAGTTGCCGATGTCGTGCACACGCGCGTCGCCCAGCTGGCTGTCGCGCAGGCGGCTGACGGCGTCATATTCATACAGGCCCTGCTGGGCGCGGGTCGTCGATTTGACGTGCCATTCCAGAATCGGCATGTCCATGGCCCGGGCCACCTGGCGGGCAAGCTCGGTCTTGCCGGTGCCGGGCTCGCCCTTGACCAGAAGCGGACGCTCCAGCGCGATGGCGGCATTGACGGCAATCGTCAGGTCGTCGGTGGCCACATAGGCATCGGTCCCGTTGAAACGCATGGGAATTTCGAACCTCGAATTGTTGGAAAAGCGGGGAATTTTCGCGTCACGTCACAACTGTTCTAGCCGCCGCCAATCCCTAGTGACAACCCCGGGAGCTTGGGGTATCAGCCGCCCGAGGAGACGCTCATGACTCATTCCCCGTCCGGGATTATGAACGGACGCGACGAGGACATCGATATGAAAGCAGAAGTATTCCTGCCGGACGACTATCGCCCGGCGGAAGGCGAGCCGTTCATGAATGAACGGCAGATGGAATATTTCCGCCGCAAGCTTCTTGCATGGAAAGCCGACCTGCTGGACGACAGCCGGTCAACCATCGAAACGCTGCAAGACAGTAGCCGGGCCATTCCGGACATTGCCGACCGTGCCAGCGAGGAAACCGACCGTGCGCTGGAACTGCGCACGCGCGACCGCCAGCGCAAGCTGGTCGCCAAGATCGAATCGGCCCTGCGCCGCATCGACGAAGGCGAATACGGCTATTGCGAAGCCACGGGCGAGCCGATTTCGCTGAAGCGGCTGGATGCGCGGCCCATCGCCACCATGAGCCTTGAGGCGCAGGAACGTCACGAGCGCCGCGAAAAGGTTCACCGCGACGATTGAGGGGCGGCGCACATGCACATTGACACGGCATCGCGGGGGCAGCCTGGCGGTGCCGTTTTCGTTTGTCCCCCGGCCGGCCCATGCTGACCGGGCGTGACATCACCGTGCTGGGCGCCGGCATCGGCGGGCTTGCCACGGCGGCGGCGCTGGCGGCCCGGGGGGCCCGGGTGCAGGTGGTCGAACAGGCGCCCGCGCTGCGCGAGGTCGGGGCGGGGCTGCAGATTTCCCCCAACGGCGTGGCAGTGCTGGACGCGCTGGGCCTGGCCGATGCCGCACGTGCCACCGCGCCGGCCGCCCGGGCTGTGTGGCTGAAAGACGGGCCCTCGGGGCGGCAGGTCGCGCGCATTCCGCTGACCGGGCCGCGCCCCTATCTGATGTTTCACCGCGCCGATCTGGTGGGGCTGCTGCACGCCCGCGCCACTGATCTGGGGGTCACATTCCGGTTCGGCCAGCGGGTCACGGGCGTGGGGCCCGGCCCGACGATCGCCATTGACGGGGCGGCGCCGGCCCAAGCCGGGTTTCTGGTCGGCGCCGACGGCCTGCATTCGGTGCTGCGCCCGCATCTGAACGGCCCCGCGCAGCCCTTCTTTACCGGGCAGGTGGCCTATCGCGCGGTGATTGCCGGCGATACCGCGCCCGATCCAACGGTGTTCATGGGGCCGGGGCGGCACCTGGTGCGCTATCCGCTGGGCGGTGGCCGGGTCAACCTTGTCGGGATCGAAGAGCGGTCGCAATGGGCACTGGAAAGCTGGTCGGCGCCCGGTGACCCCGACGCCATGCGCGCCGCCTTTGCCGGCTTTGGCGCCGAGGCGCGGGCCAGCCTTGACAAGGTTACCACCGTCAACCTGTGGGGCCTGTTCCGCCATCCGCTTGCCGCGCGCTGGACCGGGCCGGGCGTGGCGCTGGTCGGCGATGCCGCGCACCCGACGCTGCCGTTCATGGCGCAGGGGGCCAACATGGCGCTGGAAGATGCCTGGGTGCTGGCCGATTGCCTTGCCGGAGCCGGGCCCGACCGGCTGGAGCGCTATCAGTCCCTGCGCCAGCCGCGCGTGGCCCGCGCCATCGCCGCCGCCAACGCCAACGCGCGCAACTATCACCTGACGACGCCGCTGTTGCGGCCGGCGGCGCATCTGGCATTGCGCGCGTTGACCGGGGCCGCGCCGTCGCTGCTGACCCGGCAGTTCGACTGGCTTTACCACCATGACG
Source organism: uncultured Rhodobacterales bacterium (assembly GCA_964472855.1). GTDB lineage: Bacteria > Pseudomonadota > Alphaproteobacteria > Rhodobacterales > Rhodobacteraceae > Tranquillimonas. The sequence goes on from CAYYMJ010000009.1 coordinate 22,196, forward strand.
TGACGCGCCCCGGGTCTGGCGCCTGAGGGCCGGGGCGTATAGCCTGCCGGTCGGGGTTTTCAGGAGACCGAGATGGAAGACCATGCCGCCGGCGTGACCGACATCGCCGCCACCATGCGCGAAATCGGCCGCCGCGCCCGCGCCGCCGCGGCCGAACTGGCCTTTGCACCGGGGCCGGTGAAGCGTGCCGCGCTCGAGGCCGCGGCCGATGCCGTCCGGACCCGCCGGGCCGAGATTGCCGCCGCCAACGCCAGTGACATGGAGTTTGGCCGCGGCAAGGGCCTGTCGCCCGCCATGCTGGACCGGCTGGAGCTGACCGAGGATCGCATCGGCGGCATCGTCGACGGGCTGCGCGCCGTGGCCGCGCAGGACGACCCGGTCGGCGCGGTCATCGCCGAATGGGACCGGCCCAACGGCCTGTCGATCCAGCGCGTGCGCACGCCTCTTGGCGTGGTGGGGGTGATCTATGAATCGCGGCCCAACGTGACCGCCGACGCCGGGGCGCTGTGCCTCAAGGCCGGCAACGCGGTGATCCTGCGTGGCGGGTCGGAAAGCTTTCATTCCGCGGGCGCGATCCACGCCTGCCTGCAAGACGGCCTGCGGGCCGCCGGCCTGCCCGAGGATGCCATCCAGCGCGTCCCCACCCGTGACCGCGCCGCCGTGGCCGAAATGCTGCGCATGACCGACCATATCGACGTGATCGTTCCGCGCGGCGGCAAGGGGCTGGTGGGGCTGGTGCAGTCCGAGGCGCGGGTGCCGGTGTTTGCCCATCTCGAGGGCATCGTGCATGTCTATCTCGACACTGCCGCCGACCCCGAAAAAGCGCTGCGCGTGGTGCTGAACGCCAAGACCCGGCGCACCGGCATCTGCGGCGCCGCCGAATGCCTGCTGATCCACCGCGATATCGTCGACACCATCGGCCAGGGCGTGATCCGCGCGCTTGTCGATGCCGGGGTCGAGGTGCGGGCCGGGCCCGGCCTGACCCATGTGCCCGGCACCGTCGCGGCGAGAGATGACGACTGGGGCCGCGAGTATCTGGACAGCATCATCGCCGCCCGGATGGTCGACGACGTGGACGCAGCCATCGCGCATATCCGGCAGTATGGCTCGAACCACACCGATTGCATCATCACCCAGGATCAGGCCGCCGCCGACCGCTTTTTCAGCCGTCTCGACAGCGCCATCCTGATGCAGAATGCGTCAACCCAGTTCGCCGACGGGGGCGAGTTCGGCATGGGGGCCGAGATCGGCATCGCCACCGGCAAGATGCATGCGCGCGGGCCGGTGGGTGCGGCACAACTGACCAGCTTCAAATACCTCGTCCGGGCCGACGGCGCGGTCAGAAGCTGACGCTGGCGCCGCTGTCGGAACAGATGTCAAGCTGCCGCCCCAGGTGCCGCGCATGGTGCGCGGCCAGCGTGAAATGCACCCTGTCGGGGGGCGTGGGCGTTGGGCGGCGGGCCGGTGGGTGCCACGCAGCTGACCAGCTTCAAATACCTCGTCCGGGCCGACGGCGCGGTCAGAAGCTGACGCTGGCGCCGCTGTCGGAACAGATGTCAAGCTGCCGCCCCAGGTGCCGCGCATGGTGCGCGGCCAGCGTGAAATGCACCTTGTCGGGTGGCGTGGGCGTGGGGCCGCCGGCCAGCAGGTTGGCCCATTTGCCGGCGTCGATACCGCGTTCGGCATCGGTCCACAGATGCCACAGCCGGTCGGCGCGGCGCACCTGCACCAGTCCGCCGCGCGGCAGGGTGGTTTCGAAACACAGCAACAGCAGGAAGGCCAGCTTCAGCTCGGTCCGCAGGCTGTCAACCGCGACCTGCCAGTCAACCTCCAGCCGCCCGCTGCCGAACATCGCGCCAACAATGGCCCGGCTGTCGCGCGCTGCCATCGTCGCCCCGGCGCTGGCACCGCCAAAGGCCACGCGGAAGAAACGCAGCCGGGCGTTGGCATTCTCGGCGCTTTGCGAAATCAGCGACAACTCGGGCGTCGGCGGCTGCCCGGTCATCGCCAGCAGTTCCAGCCCGTTGCCGATGGCGCCCATGGGGCTGACCAGATCGTGGCAGATGCGCGCCACGGTGGTTTCGGCCAGCTCTGTTTCGTTCATCCCCCGGCCTCCGCGCCGGTGAGAGACCTCAACGCATATCTTGTGCCGGGCATGATCGTCAGCCACCCCGGGCGGCCTGACTGGGGGCCGGGGCAGGTGCAGTCGAACATCGCCGGCAAGGTCACGGTCATGTTCCGTGAAGCGGGTAAGATCGTCATCGACAGCCGCACGGTCGCCCTCCATCCCGCGCCGGGCAAATGACGCGCCTTCTCAACCTAGGCGCGATTTGCGCAAAAAGGGTTAACGTGCTGGCAAGCCTTGCCACTGTGGCATCCGGGCCATATCAGTCGCCGGGCACCGATGATGGCCGCCGCGGAACCCGTGCATGAGCGAAAATCGCCCCGAATTCGAGCTAAAGCTGGCCCGGTCCGACGCCGACCTGCGCCTGGCCCAGAACCTGCGCTACGAGGTGTTCGTGGCCGAACTTGGCGGCGACGGCCCGCTGGTCGACCATGCCAACCGGCGCGAGGCCGACCGCTTTGACCCGGTCTTCGACCATCTGCTGCTGTTCGACCGGGCGCGCGAACGCGCCGGCTCCAACCCGGTCGTGGGCGCCTACCGGTTGCTGCGCGACGACCGCGCGGCGCAGGCTGGACAATATTATTCCGAGGATGAATACGACCTTGGGCCACTAAAGGCCTCGGGGCGGCGGCTGCTAGAGCTTGGGCGGTCGTGCCTGCATGCCGACTATCGCGGCGGCACGGCGATGTTTCACCTGTGGTCGGGGCTGGCCGATTATGTCGATACCAACGGCATTGGCCTGTTGTTCGGCGTGGCCTCGTTCCATGGCACCGACCCCGCGGCGCTGGCCGGTCCGCTGTCGCTGCTGCATCACCGCTATCTGGCGCCGCCCACGCTGCGGGTGCGCAGCCGGGCCTATCAACCGATGAACCTGATGGCAGAGGACCAGATAGATCGGCTGGCGGCCATGAAGGCGACCCCGGCCCTGATAAAGGGCTATCTGCGGCTGGGCGGGCTGGTGGGCGACGGCGCCTATCTGGACCGTGACTTCAACACCACCGATATCTGCCTGATCATCGACGCCGACCGCGTCGACCCGCGGCAGCGGTCGCTTTACCGGCGCGGCGCGTGAACCCGACCTGGCAATCGGGGAACGAACCCCAGCCCGCCCCCATCGGGCCCGCCGGCTGGCTGCGTGTGCTGGCGCGCGGGCTGCCGCTGGGGATCGTGGTGTTCGGCTGCCTGGCGCTGTTGCTGCTGGTGCGCCTGGCTGAACGGCCGCTGTTCGGCCCCCGCCGGCCCGTGACCCCGTTCATCACCCAGTTTGTCTGCCGCGCCGCCTTCCGGATACTCGGAATCCGCCGCCGCGTCACCGGCCAGCCGATGCAAACCGGCGGGGCGCTGGTGTCCAACCATGTCTCGTGGCTGGACATCTTTGCGCTGAACGCCTGCGACCGCTTTTATTTCGTGTCGAAGGCCGAGGTGCGCGACTGGCCGGGAATCGGCTGGCTGGCCCGGGCCACCGGCACCGTGTTCATCGAACGCGACCGCCGGCGCGCGCGCGAGCATCGGGCCACGTTCGTGCAGCGGCTGGGGCAGGGGCATCGGCTGCTGTTCTTCCCCGAAGGCACGTCCAGCGACGGGCTGCGCATCTTGCCGTTCAAATCCACCCTGTTCTCGGCCTTTTTCGGCGCCGATGTGCCGGCCGGCCTGATGGTGCAGCCGGTCACGTTGGTTTACCGCGCGCCCCGGGGGCAAGAGCCGCGGTTCTATGGCTGGTGGGGCGACATGGAGTTCGCGCCGCATCTGCTGCAAACCCTCGCCGCGCGGCGCCAGGGCGCGGTCGAGGTCATTTTTCACCCGCCGCTGCCCCTGACCGCGGCCACCGACCGCAAGACATTGGCGGCCGGCACCGAACGGACGATCTTGGCCGCGCTGGAGGCGCGTCTCGAGGCCAGGGCTGGCCCCGACACACGCGAGGGCGGCGCAGCGGGCTGAGGCCTGTGCCCGCGCCCGTGCCCGCGGCCTACAGCCGGTAGATGGCCGCGAATTTCTGTTCCAGGTAATCCAGCAGCGGCGCTTCGCTGGGCGCGAAGCCACAGGCCTTTTCAATGGTTTCGGCCGGGCGCCGCAACCCGCCGTATTGCTGCAGGCGCCGCGACAGCCAGCGCGTGGCCGGCCGCGCCTTGCCCTCGGCCAATTTATCGTCAAGCTCGGGCATGCCGGCACGCAGGGTCTGGTGCAGGCAGCCGGCATAGACATTGCCCAGCGAATAAGTGGGGAAATAGCCGAACAGCCCGACCGACCAGTGCACGTCCTGCAAACAGCCGTTCGACGGCTTGTCGACCGCATAGCCGAAATCGGCGGCAAAGCGGGCGTTCCAGGCCTCTTCCAGATCGGACGCGGCCAGCCGGCCGGCGACGATGTCGCGTTCGAGATCAAAGCGCAGCAGCACATGCAGGTTATACTGCACCTCGTCGGCCTCGGTGCGGATAAAGCCGCGCCCCACCCGGTTGACGGTGCCGTAAAAGGCATCGGCGTCGGCGATGCCGAAGTCGCCGAAACGGTCGCGCATTTCACCGAACAGCCAGCCGGTAAAGGCGCGGCTGCGCCCCAGCTGGTTTTCGTATATCCGGCTCTGGCTTTCATGCACGCCCATCGACACGCCCTGTCCCAGCGGCGTCAGCGCATGGGCGCGGTCGATATTCTGCTCGTAAGTGGCGTGGCCGACCTCGTGGATGGTGGAATAAAAACAGTTGAACGGATCACGCTCGGCCGTGCGGGTGGTAATGCGCACATCGGCGCCCGAGCCCGACGAAAACGGATGCACCGCCTTGTCGATGCGCCCGCGCGTCAGGTCATAACCAAAGCGGCGCGCCAGCTTGTCGGCCAGTTTCAGCTGCCGGCCCTCGGCAAAGGCGTGGTCCAGCGCCTGCGGCTGGTGGTCGGCCCCCATCACCCGGTCGCGCAGCGCTGTCAGCCGCGGCCTGAGCGCTCCGAACATCGCCGACAGGCTGTCGGCGGTCGCACCCTCTTCATAGTCGTCCAGCAGCGCGTCATAGGCATCGCCCCCGTCCGCCAGCGCCGCCGCCATCTCGCGCGACAGGGCCACCACACGTTCCAGCGTCGGGGTGAAGGCCGCGACATCCTCGCTGGCCCGGGCCGCGGCCCATGTGCCCTGCGAGACCGAGGTCGTGCGGGCAAATTCGCTGGCCAGTTCGGCCGGAACCCGCGTGGCACGGTCAAAGCTGCGGCGGATGTGGCGCAGGTTGGCGCGGGCCACCGCGTCGCCGGGTTCGGCCGCCGCCAGCCAGTCGCCGACGCGCGCGTCGGTGCGCCGCGCGTGCAGAACCGCCTCGAGCGCGCCCATTTCCTCGCCCCGCTGCTCGGCAGCACCCCGGGGCATCACCGTCTCCTGGTCCCAGCCCAGCCGCCCGGCAACCTGGGCCAGCGCCTCGGTCTGGCGCTGGAACGCCATCAATTCGTCATAGGCCGTCATCGCGCTATCCCCTCACGGATTGCCGGGCCGGATAGGCCGCGTGAAAGCGGGTGCGCAGGATGGCCACCCACAAAAGAACCGCGCCCAACTGGTGCAGGATGCCCAGATGCAGCGGCGCCGAATAGATCACCGTCATGATGCCCAGCAACACCTGCAGGCACAGCACTGCCGCCAGCACCGCACCCGCCCCGCGCAGCTGCACAAGGGCCGAACGCCGCGTGCGGGTCCAGACAAACAGGCCGAAGGCGAACACAAGGTAACCGGCCATCCGGTGCATGAACTGCACCAGCCCGTCGTTTTCGAAGAAGTTGCGCCACAGCGGCTCGATCTGCAGCGCATCGGGCGGCAGAAAGCCACCGGCCATGAGCGGCCAGTCGGTAAAGTTGCGCCCCGCGTCGATCCCGGCCACCAGCGCGCCAAGCAGGATTTGCAGGAAAGCCAGATGCATCAGCCCGGTGCCAAGCGAGAATATCCGCCGCTCGCGCACCCGCCGCGCCTGGATCAGCCCGGTGGCCGACCGGCCCAGCAGCAGGATGAACCACGCAAGCAGGCCAAGGATGACAAAGGCCAGCCCCAGATGCATCGCCAGCCGATACGAGGCAACGTCCAGCGCCGTTCCCGACAGCCCCGATGACACCATCCACCAGCCCAGCGCCCCCTGCGCGCCGCCCAGAAGGCCGATGGCCGCCAGCCGCCCGGTCCAGCCCGGCGGAATGCGCCGCGCGGCCAGGAAAACCACAAAGCCCACGGCCCAGACCAGCCCGATCAGTCGCCCAAGTTGCCGGTGGCTCCATTCCCACCAGTAGATCGCCTTGAACTCTCCCAGCGACATGCCCTTGTTCTGCAACTGATATTCCGGGATCGCCTGGTAATTCTCGAACGCCACCTGCCAGTCGCCGGCGTTCATCGGCGGCAGGGCGCCCGACACCGGGCGCCATTCGGTTATCGACAGGCCCGAATCGGTCAGCCGCGTCAGCCCGCCGACGGCGATCATCAGCACCACCAGCAGGAACAACAGGCCCAGCCAGACCCGCAGCGCACGGCGCCCGCGCCCGCCGGCGCCGTCGATCAGCCCGCCCGACACCGCGGTCGCGCGCGGCGCACCGTCCCCCACATCTTCAAAGATCGATCGTTTCTCGGCCATCTTTCCCGCCTTCTGCCCCGCGCTCTTTCCAGCGCACCATCTGCCGCAGCATGCCGTGCAGCATCTGCACGTCGGCCCGGGTCAGCGGCATCCGCGACCACAGGTTGCGCAGGTTCCCCTTCATATGCGCGGCCTTGGTCGCCGGAAAGAAGAACCCGGCGGTATCAAGCCGCTGTTCGTAATGCTCGGCCAGTTTTTCCACCTCCAGCGCCGTCGCGGGCTCGGTCCCGGCAAACGCCATGCGCACCCCGGGGGCATCTGCCGCCTGCCGGCGCCACTCGTAGGCCACCAGCAACACGCATTGCGCCAGGTTGAGCGAGGCAAACTCCGGGTTCACCGGCACCGAGATGATGGCGTTGGCGCGCTGAATGTCGTCATTTTCCAGCCCTGCGCGCTCGGGGCCGAACAGGATGGCCACTTTCTGGCCGGCGCCGATGCGGGCCCGGGCCTCGGCCATGGCCGCCGCGGGGTCGAGAACCGGCTTGGTCAGGCCGCGCGCCCGGGCGGTCGTGGCCAGCACGTAATGACAATCGCCCACCGCATCAGCGGTGGTGGCATGAAAGGCGGCCGCGTCCAGAAGCCGGCCGGCCCCGCTGGCCAGCGCCACAGCCCGCGAATTTGGCCAGCCATCGCGGGGGGCAACCAGCCGCATGTGCGGCAGCCCGAAATTCCACATCGCCCGCGCCGCGGCGCCGATATTTTCGCCCATCTGCGGGCGCACAAGAACAAAGGCTGGAACGTTCAGGGACATTTGCGGCACTATCGGGCTCGGGGCCGCGTGATACGCCGGCCAGAACACGGGCGCAAGGAGGGGGGGGAATGGCCTATGACAGCGGCCTGGCCGCACTGATCCTCGACGATCTCGACGACTACACCGGCATCGTCGAAAAACGCATGTTCGGCGGCATGGCCTATATGTGGCGCGGTCACATGCTGTGCGGCGTCCACAAGAACGGCGCGATGTACCGGGTCGGCAAGGATAACGAGGCGCGGGCGCTGGCGCTTGACGGCGTGCGGCAGATGGACTTCACCGGCCGCAAGATGTCGGGCTTCGTCGATGTCGCCGACGCGGCCATGGCCGACGACGCTATCCGCACCGCCCTGCTGGCACTGGCGGCGGAATATGTCGAATCGCTGCCGCCGAAGTAGCCATTCCCGCCCGGGGGCGTTAAGGGGGCGCGACCTGTCCTTTCCGGAAATACTGCCATGGCCGACCCGACCCGCCCCCAGCTCTATCTCGTCACCCCGCCCGCGCCCGACATGTCCAGCTTTCCCAACCTGCTGGAGCGGGTTCTCGACCGGGCCGAACCGGCCTGCCTGCGTCTCGCACTGGCCAGCCACGACGCCGACACCGTGGCCCGCACCGCCGACAGACTGCGCGAGATCGCCCATGCCCGCGACATCGCCTGCGTGCTCGACCGCCACGTCGCGCTGGCGGCGCGGCTGGGCCTTGACGGCGTGCACCTGACCGACGGCTCCCGCGGCGTGCGCGCGGCCCGCAAGGAACTGGGCGCCGACGCCATCGTCGGCAGCTTTTGCGGAACCTCCAGCCATGACGGCATGACCGCCGCCGAAGCCGGGGCCGACTATGTCGCCTTCGGCCCCGTGGGCGGCAGCGCGCTGGGCGACGGTCAGCAGGCCGGCCGCGATCTCTTCGCCTGGTGGTCCGAGATGATCGAACTTCCCGTCGTCGCCGAAGGCGCACTCACGCCGGCGCTGGTGGCCGACCTGGCGCCGGCCACCGACTTTCTCGCCCTGGGCGAGGAAATCTGGGCCACCGACGATCCGGCCGCGACCCTGGCCGCCTTCACCGCCGCGCTGGGCTGACCCGACCTCCAGGCTTCATCGTTCGCGAAATACTTCGGGGGTGAATGCGCCGCACGGCGCAGAGGGGGCAGCGCCCCCTGCCTTGGGCGGGCAGCGGTCACGCTGCCCGCAACCTCAGGCCCCAGTAGTCTTCAGTCCTGACCCTTGTAGATGGCCACCAGCTTGTCCAGCATCGCCAGCGCCTCGTCACGCGGACGCTGGAAGGTGTTGCGCCCGATGATCGACCCGTTGCCGCCGCCGTCGCGAATGGCGCGCGCGTCGTCATAGACACCCTCGGCGCCTTTTTTCGAGCCGCCCGAAAACACGATCAGCCGCCGCCCGTTCAGCGAGGATTTCACGCAATCGGCCACCCGCGCGGCCTGGGTCGACACGTCGATGCCCTCGGCCTCGTAAACCTTCTTGGCCTCAGGCAATTCCAGATGGTCGGTGGACAGCTTCACCTTGATGACATGCGCGCCCAGCAGCGCCGCGATATGGGCGGCATAGGCGGCAATATCGATGGCGGTCTCGCCGTCCTTGGAAATCGATTCGCCGCGCGGGTAGGACCAGATCACCGTGGCCACGCCCACCGAGGCCGCCTCGCGGCGCATCTCGGCGATTTCCTCGAACATCTCCAGCGCCATGTCCGACCCGGGGTAGATGGTAAAGCCGATGGCGGCGCAGCCCAGCCGCAGCGCGTCGTCGACCGACGCCGTGATCGCCTGGTTCTTGCCGGCGGTGGGCGACATCAGCGAATTGGCCGAGTTCACCTTCAGGATCGTCGGGATCAGCCCGGCAAAGGTGTCGGCCCCGGCCTCGAGCGGGCCCAGCGGCGCGGCATAGGCCGACAGGCCGGCGTCGATGGCCAACTGGTAATGATAATGGGGATCATAGCTTTCCGGGTTGGGGGCAAAGCTGCGCGCCGGCCCATGTTCGAACCCCTGGTCGACGGGCAGGATGATCATCTTGCCGGTGCCCCGCAGACGCCCCTGCATCAGCATCCGGACCAGCTTGCCCTTCACGCCCGGGTTTTCGCCCTCGTAATTGTCCATGATCTTGCGGATGTTGCGGTTCAGCTTCATCGAAAGTCCCTTTGCGTTGCGTCAGGCAGACGCATAGGCAGTCCCGCCGCGTTGGGCAAGGCCCGGGGCCGGGCTGCGGGCTCCTCCCCCCCCGGGGCGCCCTTTGGCGACCCCGCGCCCACCACCACCGGCAAGGGCGCGCGCCGGGGCGCGCCCCTTTCCCGCCGCTACCGTCCGCCAAAGCGGCCGGGCAGGTCCTCTGTGATCCAGGCGTTCATGGTCAGGTCGCTCGCATTGGCCTCGACCGCGGCCCAGGCGCTGGCCGCCTCGGCACCTCCGGCGGCGACCTTTTCGTCGATCAGCGCCAGAATATCGGCCGATTCGCTGTCGCCGGCCGCGGCACCCAGAATGGCCCAGATCGCGGCCACGCCATAAGACCGCAGCTGTTTGCGCCCCTCGAACCGCTCCGAGGCCTGGGTCCGCATCGCGGCCACCGACTGCAGCGCCTCGACCGGATGGTTGACCGGGCCGACCACCTCTTGCTGCAGTTGCAGGACCTGGGCGAAGGAAATCACGCCTTCAAGCCGGTCAAGCCGGGCAGTGGCGCCCGGCATGCCGCCGGCTGCCGCCACCATGGCGAAACGATAGGCTTCAACCGGGCGCGCGGCCTCCATCGCCTCGGACAGCACCTGCGCCGCCTCGGCGTTGCCGCCACGGGCCATGGGCGCCAGCAGCGCCTCGCCCGCGGCGCGATTGCGCGGCGCGCCGACCCCGGTGAACAGCGCAATACCGGCCCGGCGCCGGTCGTCGCGCGACAGGCCGTCCAGCCCGTCCCCCAGCGCCGCAATCAACAGCGCCACCGGCAGGGCCGCCCGCGACCGCACCGGCGCCAGCGAGACGACAGGTTGCAGATCCTCGAAAATCAGCCACGGGCTGTCCTGGTAGGCAACAAAATCCACATACACGTCATTGCCCGGCCCAAGGTCGGTTTCGACCACCAGTTTCTGTGGCGCCCGCAGAAAGGCCGGCCAGACGGCCGAGGCCGAATTGACAAAGGACAGTTGCGCCGCGGTCAACTCGCCCGGGCCGCCATTGCCGCTGTTCATTTCCGACAGCGCCCCCGACACGACGCCGCCGATCACCCCGGCGGCGATGGCCGGGTCGGTGAACTCGCCCGGCATCATGCCCTGCAGACCGGCCCATATTCCCAGGTCTTCCAGCGTCAGCGTGGCCGCATTCAGATAGACCACCGGCTGCGGATCCCGGCCGCGGTCGCGCGCGTCGAGCCCGACATAGGAAAAATCGGCGTCCAGGCTGGCAGCGCCGATGCCGGTAACCTCGGAATAGACATGCAGCGTGGCCTCTGCCGAGGGCACATCGTAATTCACGTCAAAGGTCAGGCGCGGCACCGCCAGATCGCTCAGCCCCGCCATGGCCAGCGGCTGGCGCGCATCCGGCGGCAGGCAGACGCCCGACACCTCCAGCCCCAGGGCCTGAACCCGCAGCTGCAGCTTGTCGGGCTGCGACAGGGGCACGCTTTTCACATCCAGCCGGTTCAGCGACACCATGCACTCGCCCGCGTCGTCCCAGGGCGGCATTGGCCAGACCTGGATATCGGTCATCGACACCCGCGCGTTCCGCAGGTCGACCGTCATGTCGCCGTATTTGACATCGGCCTGCGAGCGCAGCCCGAACACCCCGATCTGCAGCGCCCGCTGCGCAAGCTGCGTCGGATCGAGAAGGTCAAGCCAGCCGACGGTTTCCTGCGCCTGCACCGAAATTGGCGCCAGCGCCAGCAGCAGGGCCGAGGCAGAGACAAGGCGGGTCATGTGAAATTCCTTTCCAAGCAAAACCGGTAACCCGATTAGGCCCGGTCAAGGGGGGGGAAATCAAGCGCCGAGTGCCGCGACGCCGGGTAGCGTCTTGCCCTCCATCCACTCCAGAAAGGCGCCGCCCGCGGTCGAGACATAGCTGAACGCGTCCGCGACCCCGGCCTTGTTCAGCGCCGCCACCGTGTCGCCGCCCCCGGCAACCGAGGTCAGGCTGCCGGCGCGGGTCAGCCGCGCGGCCTCTTGCGCGGCGGCGGTCGTGGCGACGTCGAAGGGCGCGATCTCGAACGCCCCCAGCGGCCCGTTCCAGACCAGCGTGCGGCATTCGGCCATGATGCTGGAAATGCGCGCAACCGACCGCGGCCCGGCATCCAGGATCATCGCGTCGGGCGGGCAGGCGTCGACCGGCAAGGTCTGGGTGTCGGCATGGGCGCGAAACGCCTGCGCCACCACGATGTCGCGCGGCAGAACGATGCGGCAGGCGGTTTCGGCCGCGCGGGCCAGAATATCCCGCGCCGTGTCGGCAAGATCGTGCTCGCACAGGCTCTGGCCAACCTCGACCCCCCGGGCGGCCAGAAACGTGTTGGCCATGCCGCCGCCAATGATCAGCCAGTCGACCTTGCGCGTGAGATTGGCCAGCAGGTCCAGCTTGGTCGATACCTTGGCCCCCCCGACCACCGCCGCCACCGGGCGCCGCGGCGTGCCCAGCGCCGCCTCGAGCGCCTGCAGCTCGGCCTGCATCAGGCGCCCGGCACAGCACGGCAGCAGCCGCGCCACCCCGGTGGTCGAGGCGTGGGCCCGGTGCGCCGCCGAAAAGGCATCGTTGCAAAAGATGTCACCCAGGGCGGCCAGCTCGGCGGCCATGCCCGTGTCATTGGCGGTCTCGCGCGGGTCGAAACGGGTGTTTTCCAGCAACACGATGTCGCCTGCCGCCATCGCACCGACGGCGCCGGCCGAGTTGTCGCCGGCAAAGGTCACGGCGCGCCCGAAGGCGGCTGTCAGCGCCGGCACCAGCTGGCTCAGCGACATGTCGGCCACCCGCTGCCCGCCGGGGCGCCCGAAATGCGCCATCAGCACCGGCTTGCCTCCGGCGGCCAGAATATCCCTGACCGAGGGCACGATCCGCGCGATTCGGGTGGCGTCGGTCACCCGGCCATCGGCAACCGGCACGTTGATATCCACGCGCAAAAGCACCGTCTTTCCGGCCAGGTCCATGTCGTCCAGCGTCTTCCAGGGCATCTTTGCTCGCTCCGTTTGCCTGACGTCTCATGTGGGCAAACCGCCGGTCACGTCAATGGGACGCACCGCGCCGCAATCGGCGCTTTCCCTCGCGCGCCCGCCGCACTAGGTTGCCGCCCGAACCAAGGTACAAGATGCGAAAGGCCCGGCAACATGTCCGACATCAAGGACCCTGAAAACACGCTCGTGATCGAACTGAAGGACGGCAACGTCACGATCGAGCTGCTCAACGACATCGCGCCGCTGCATTGCGCCCGGATCAAGGAACTGGCCCGCGCCGGCGCCTATGACGGCGTGGTGTTCCACCGGGTGATCGACGGCTTCATGGCCCAGACCGGCGACGTGGCCAACGGCAACCGCAACGGCGATTTCAACATCCGGCTGGCTGGCACCGGCGGCTCGGACATGCCCGACCTGGCGGCCGAGTTTTCCGGCATCCCCCACGACCGGGGCACCATCGGCGCGGCGCGCTCTGCCAACCCCAACTCGGCCAACAGCCAGTTCTTCATCAACTTCTCCGACAACCATTTCCTCAACCGCCAGTATACCGTCTACGGCCGGGTGACGTCGGGGATGGAGCATGTCGATGCCATCACCCGGGGCGAGCCGCCGGCCGAGCCCGACATGATGGTCAGCGTCAAGGTGGCCGCCGATGCGTAGCCTCGCCGCCATCGCGTGCCTTGTTGCCGGGCCGGCCTTTGCCACCGGCCTGCAGATCGATGTCTCCGGCAGCGTCGCGGGCACGATCAGCATCGATCTGTTCGAAGACGTGGCCCCCGACCATGTCGCGCGCATCACCACGCTGGCGGCCGAGGGTGCCTATGACGGCGTGGTCTTCCACCGCGTCATCGACGGCTTCATGGCCCAGACCGGCGACGTCGAGTTCGGCCGCGCCGGGGCCGACCTGTCGCGCGCCGGCACCGGCGGCAGCGCCTATCCCGACCTCAAGGCCGAATTCTCGGATGTCGCCTATGACCGCGGCGTCATCGGCATGGCCCGGGCCCGCAGCCCCGACAGCGCCAACAGCCAGTTCTTCATCATGTTTCAGCCGGCCCCGCACCTGAACGGTCAATACACCGTCGTCGGCGCGGTCACCGACGGCATGGACATCGTTGACGCGCTCAAACGCGGCAACCCCAGAAGCGGCGCCATCGACGGCGAACATGACGTGATGGTCAAGGTCCGGGTCACCGACTAACCCCCCATCATCTTGGCATAAATATCCCCGCCGGAGGCACCCGCGGCCCGCCAGGGCCGCCACAATTACAGCTTTCGGCCCGCCAGGGCCGCCACCAATTCGCCACTGCCAAACGCCACGCCGCGCCGCCCCCCGGCCCCACGCCGCGTCACTTGGACGTGAGGGGGGCTGTTCGGGCCGCCCCGGCACTGCCACCCTTCCTGTCATCCAAGGGAAGGGAGACCCCGATGCGCGCGATCATTGCCGCACTTGCCGTCGCTGCCAGCAGCATGGCGGCCGCTGCCGAGCCGGAGTTCTGGAGCCGCGAGTGGCCGATCACCGACTTCAACATCACCACTGTGCCCAGCTGGACCGAGATCCTGTCGGGCGGGCCGCCCAAAGACGGGATCCCGGCCCTCAGCGATCCCGATTTCTGGACCGTGGCCGAGGAAACCAAGCTTGCCCCGCGCGAGCCGGTCATCACCGTCGAAATCGACGGCGCCCAGCCCCGGGCCTATCCGGTGCGCTATCTGACATGGCATGAAATCGTCAACGACGTCATCGGCACCACCCCTGTGGCGGTCACGTTCTGCCCCTTGTGCAACTCGGGCATCGTCTTCGACCGCCGGCTCGACGGGCAGGTCTACAGCTTTGGCGTGTCGGGCAAGCTGCGAAACTCGGACATGGTCATGTATGACCACGAAACCGAAAGCTGGTGGCAGCAGGCGATCGGCGAAGGCATCGTCGGCGTGATGACCGGCCAAGAGCTGACCCAGCTGCCGGCCTGGATGGAAAGCTGGGCCGAATACACGGCCCGCAATCCCGACGGGCTGGTGATGAAACAACCCGACTGGCCGCGCAGCTATGGCCGCAATCCTTACGTCCACTATGACAGCTCGCGCCGGCCGTTCCTGTTCAATGGCGAGCTTCCGCCCCATGACGTTCCGGCGCTGGCCCGGGTGGTGCGTATCGACGACAATGCCTGGACGGTCGAGCGTGTCCGCGCCGAGGGCGGGGTCAGCGAACTGGGCTATGACATTTCCTGGACCGAAGGCCAGGCCTCGGCGCTGGACACCGCCAATATCGGGCAGGGCAAGGAAGTTGGCACCATCCGCGTGCGCGACGCCGCAGGCAACGACGTGCCCCACGATGTGATGTTCGCCTTTGCGTTCCACGCCTTCTTCCCCGAAGGTAACTGGATGCTGGGCAACTGATCGGGCGCGCCGGGCCGGGGCCGGCTGCGGCGGCTGTCTGATCGGATGACCGGCCGCGCCCGGCAGCCTCCCGCTGCCGGGTGACGGGGCCCGCCGCCCGGCGATTTTCAGGCGCCCCCCCACCCACACAGGCGCCATTGACTTTGCCGCGATCCCGGCGCCCGTTTGGGCGATGCCGCCGCCCAGGGACCATATCGATTCATTCGGCTTTGTGGCGCTGGTGGGCTTCAGCCTGCTGCTGGGGTTCAACCAGGTGGTGATCTCGGTGGTCAACGGCGGGTTGCAGCCGGTGTTTTCGGCCGGCCTGCGGTCGGGCGTTGCGGCGCTGCTCATCGCGGGCTGGATGCGCTATCGCGGCATCCCGGCCGCCATTCCGCGCCACGTGGTGCCATGGGCGCTGTTCATGGGGCTGGTGTTCGGGGCCGAGTTCCTGTGCCTGTTCATCGCGCTGGACCTGACCACCGTGTCACGCACCAGCGTGATCTTCTACACCATGCCGATCTGGGCGTCGCTGGGGGCGCATTTCCTGATCCCCGGCGACCGCATGACCGCGCCCAAGGCGGTGGGGCTGGTGCTGGCGCTGGCCGGGGTCAGCTGGGTCATCGCCAATCGTCCGTCGTCGGGCGAGGCGTCGCTGGCCGGGGACGTGATCGCGCTGGCCGGCAGCTTTGGCTGGGCCGGAATAGCCCTGATCGTGCGCGGCACGCCGGTGCGCAGCGTGCCGCTGGAGACCCAGCTTTTGTGGCAACTGGCCCTGTCGGGGCCGCTCTTGCTGGTTGCGGCGCTGTTCTTCGGCCCGTTCCTGCGCGACCTTGCCCCGCTGCACATGGCCGGAATGGCCTTTCAGATCGTGGTGGTGGCCTCGGGCGGGTATCTGCTGTGGCTGTGGCTGATGGCGCGCTATCCGCCCTCGGGCGTGGTCAGCTTCAGCTTTCTCAGCCCGGTGTTCGGCGCCGGTTTCGGCTGGCTGCTGCTGGGCGAGGATCTTGGGGCCGGCATTCTGGGGCCGCTGGCGCTGGTGGCGGCGGGGCTGTATCTGATCAACCGGCCGCCGCGCCGTCAGGTGCCGCAAAAGGTCTGACGCACCTCTTCTTCCGCCGCTGGCGCAGCTTCGAACGCGGGGTTGGCGGCAAAGGGGTCGGCCAGCGCTGCCTGCAACCGGGCAAAGGGGCCCATATCCCCGGCGACGGCGGCGGCGATCACCTGTTCCACGCGGTGATTGCGCGCAATGACCGCCGGATTGGCCCGCGCCATCGCCGCGTCACTGGCCGCCCGGTCCTCGCGCCCGACCCGCGCTTTCCACGCCGCGGCCCAGTCGTTGAAGGGGCCCGGATCGGCAAACTCGGCGCCGGCGCGGCCATTGGCCAGCCCGCGAAAGCAGCGGGTGAAATCGGCACCCTGATCGGCCATCAGCCGAAGCAGTCCCGCCGCCAGCGCGTCGTCGTCGTCCTGGGCGCTGACCAGCCCCAGCTTGGCCCTGAAGACATCGGTCCAGGCCGCGGAAAACAGGGGCGAAAGCCGGTTCACGCTGTCGGTGGCCAGCGCAACCGCGCGGTCGCGATCATCGTCGATCAGCGGCAGCAGCGCGGTGGCCAACTGGGCCAGATTCCACCCGGCGATCTGCGGCTGGCGGGCATAGGCATAGCGGCCCGCGCGGTCGATCGACGAAAACACCTTGTCAGGCGCATATCCGTCGATGAACGCACAGGGGCCATAGTCGATGGTTTCGCCGGCCACCGACATGTTGTCGGTGTTCATCACCCCGTGGACAAAGCCCAGGCCCATCCACGCCGCGATCAGCCGGGCCTGCGCGGCAACAACCCGGTCCAGCAGGCCCAGCGCGCCACCGGCATCGGGATAGTGGCGGTCGATGACATGGCCGGTCAGGGCGGTCAGCGCGTCAGTATCCTTGCGGGCCGCGAAATACTGGAAGGTGCCCACGCGGATATGGCTGGCCGCGACCCGGGTCAGCACCGCGCCGGGCAGGGCGGTTTCGCGGTAGACGGTTTCGCCGGTGGCCACGGCGGCCAGCGCCCGGGTCGTGGGCACGCCCAGGCGGTGCATGGCCTCGGACAGCAGGTATTCGCGCAGCACCGGGCCCAGCCACGCGCGCCCGTCGCCGCTGCGGCTGAAGGGGGTGGGGCCGGCGCCCTTCAGCTGGATATCACGCCGCCGCCCCTGCCGGTCGACCACCTCGCCCAGCAGAATCGCCCGCCCGTCGCCAAGCTGTGGCACCCAGCCGCCAAACTGGTGCCCGGCATAGGCCTGCGCCAGCGGCTCGGCCCCGTCGGGCAGACGATTGCCCGCCAGCATGGCCAGCCCCTCGGGTGCCGACAGCGCGTCGGGGTCAAGGCCAAGGCCAGCCGCCAGATCGCGGTTCAGCGCCAGCAACGCCGGCCGCGCCACCGGTTCGGGGCGCTGGCGGGCAAAGAAGCGGTCGGGCAGCCGGGCATAGCTGTTGTCAAAGGGCACATGCAGGGTCATGGGCCCAATGTGGGGGTTCGGGCGGCCGGCGTCCAGCGGTCACAGCCGGCGCGTCATCAGCTGGTATCCGCTGCGCGCCTGAAATCCCAGGCGTCGATAAAAGGCCCGCGCCCGGTCATTGTCTTGCGCCACTTCCAGATGCAGGGCCCTGACGCCGCCCTCGGCAAGGCTGGGCACCAGCCGCTGCAAGACCTCGGTGCCGATGCCGCGCCCGCGCACGCCCTCGCGGACGAAAAGCTCGTCGACACAGGCATCAAGGCCGCCAAGTTCAAGCGACCATCCGAAGGAAATCACCACATATCCGATCGGCGCCTTGGGCGGCCCGATCAGATAGGCGGCACCGTGGGGCAGACCCTTCAGCAGCGGCCCGAGCGCGGCCAGCCGCCAGGCCCGGTCGGTCTTGACCGCTTGCAGCGCGTGACAGGCCGCGACCATCGCTTCAAGCCGGTCGATGTCGTCGGGTCCGGCAAGGGTGACGGCGATGCTCACAATGGCAGGCGGGCCAGGCGCCGGGTCAGGAGGTCGAAAAAGCCGTTGGCGTCGACATCGCTGATGAAGGTTGCGTTGGCGGGGCGGTCGGTAACCCCCCACCAGTCGGCAACGGTCATGCCGCGGGTCAGGTCGCTGACGGTTTCGATCATGACGTTGACATGCCGCCCGCTGAACAGATCGGGCCGGATCATATAGGCCGTGACCGCCGGGTCGTGCAGCGGCGCGCCGGCGCTGCCGTATTTGGCGACGTCGAAGCGCTCGAAAAAATCGGTCATCTCGGCGACGGCAATGCCCACCGGGCTGCCCATGGCGCGAAAGGCCGCGTTGCGTTCCGGCGTGACCAGCGCCTTGTGGGTCACGTCCAGCGGCATCACCACAATTGGAACGCCGGATCGAAACACGATATCAGCGGCTTCCGGGTCGACGTAGATGTTGAATTCAGCCGCCGGGGTTATGTTGCCAACCTCGAAATAGGCGCCACCCATCAGCACGATCTCGGCCACGCGGCCCACGATGTCGGGGGCGCGCCGAAAGGCGCTGGCGATGTTGGTCAGCGGCCCCAGCGCGCACAGGGTGACGCTGCCGGCGGGGTGGGTGCGCAGGCTGTCGATGATGAAATCGACCCCATGGCCCGGGGCCAGAGGCATCGTCGGGTCCGCCAGCACCGGGCCGTCAAGCCCGGTCTTGCCATGCACATGCTCGGCCGTGACCAGCGGGCGCGACAGAGGCGCGTCGCACCCGGAAAACACCGGCACGTCCGGCCGCCCGGCCAGTTCGCAGACAATGCGGGCATTCTTCTGCGTCAGCGCCAGCGGCACGTTGCCCGCCACGGCGGTGATGCCCAGAACCGTGATCTCGGCGGGGCTGGCCAGCGCCAGCAAAATCGCGACCGCGTCGTCCTGCCCGGGGTCGGTGTCGATGATGACCTTGCGCGCCATCAGCCGGCTACCGCGTCAAGGATGCGGGCCCAGCTGCGCATGCCGCGATGAAAACTGCTCATGTCATATTTCTCATTGGGGCTGTGGATTTGGTCGTCGTCCTTGCCAAACCCGATGAGCATCGAATCCATGCCCAGAATGGTCTGGAAATGTCCGGCAATGGGGATCGAGCCACCGCTGCCGATATAGGCCGCCGGGCGCGGCCATTCCTGCGACAGGGCCTGGCGCGCGGCCTCGAACGCGGGATCGTCGGTCGACATCAGGCTGGCCGGGCCGGCGCCATGGTCGTGAAACGTGACGGAACAGTCTGGGGGCAGGGCATCGCGGACCATCTGGCGGAAACTCGCCCTGATCTTTTGCGGGTCCTGCCCGCCGACAAGGCGAAAGCTGACCTTGGCGCTGGCCTTGCCGGGCAGCACCGTCTTGAAGCCGTCACCGGTATAGCCGCCCCAGATGCCGTTGATGTCGCAGGTCGGCCGCGACCACAACTGTTCCAGCATGCTGCGCCCGCGCTCGCCGGCCGGCTCTTGCAGGCCGACATTGCCCAGAAACTGTGCCGGATCAAAGTCAAGCGCGTCCCATTGCGCCTTGATTTCAGGCGGCAATTCGGAAACCCCGTCATAGAACCCCGGCACCGTGACGCGGCCGTTTTCGTCGTGCAGGCGGCCAAGGATCGCGGTCAGCGCCCGGATCGGGTTCATCGCCGCCCCGCCGAACAGGCCCGAATGCAGGTCGCGCACCGGGCCGGTCACGGTGATGTTTTCGCCGACCAGACCGCGCAGCATGGTGGTGATGGCCGGCGTGTCGTCGCTGAAAAGCGAGGTGTCGCAGATCAGCGCGATCTCGGCCCGCAGTTCGTCGGCGTTGTCCTGCAGGAACGGCACCAGCGACGGCGAGCCTGATTCTTCCTCGCCCTCGAACAGGAAGGTGATGTTGGGCAGGCTGCCGTTCACGGCCTTCCAGGCCCGGCAGGCCTCGACAAAGGTCATCAACTGGCCC
Source organism: uncultured Rhodobacterales bacterium (assembly GCA_964472855.1). Lineage (GTDB taxonomy): Bacteria > Pseudomonadota > Alphaproteobacteria > Rhodobacterales > Rhodobacteraceae > Tranquillimonas. The sequence continues at coordinate 42,104 of CAYYMJ010000009.1, forward strand.
TTGTCGTCCGAAGCGCCCCGGCCGCGAATGATCTGCCCCTTGGCGGTATCTTCGACGAAGGGCTGAAAGGGGTCGTGCGACCAAAGATCAAGCGGATCAACCGGTTGCACGTCGTAGTGGCCATAAAACAGCAGGTGCCGCCCCTTGCCGCCGGTATTGCCAACCACCATCGGATGGCCGGCGGTGGGGCGCTTTTCCGCGTTGATGCCGATGCTGCGCAAATCGGCCACCAGCCAGTCGGCGGCCACCTCGCAATGTCCGGCATAGGCCGGGTCGGTCGAGATTGACGGGATCTTCAGCATCTCCATCAAACGCTCGGTGGCGTTTGCAAGGTTGTCGTCGATGTGGGAAAGAACAGCGTCGATTGTCATGAGGGCACCCTTTTCTGGCGTTGGGTGACACTAGCAAGCCGCCCGTGGCTGTCCAGCCGGGGCCGGGGAGGAAAGATGAGAAAAACGGGTCTGATCATTGCCGCGCTGTGCGCCGCGGCGCCGGCGTTCGGCCAAACGGTCGATGGCGATACCGCGCGGGGCGAGCTGTTCAACCTGCGGGGCAGGTCGTTGCAGATCGTCGATCTGCCCGGCATTGGCGAGCTGGAGCGCAAGGTGCTGGATGCCGCGGCGGGGCAAGTTGTCTATTACGGCGCCGTCGCCATGGCACCGGACCAGGGCCTGCTGGCCGAAGCCACGGTGGTGGCCGGCGATTATCACAGCGCCGCCGATGCCTCGGCAGCCGCCATTCGCGCCTGCAACGGGCGCCGGTCGGGCGGGGCCGAATGCGTGGTCGCGGCGCTGGTGCTGCCGGCGCGGTACGAGACGCGCAACATCACCCTGTCGCATAACGGGACCGAGGGCTTTCGCAAGGAATACCGCAACGCCCGCGCGCCCAAGGCCATGGCCATCTCGCCCGGAACCGGCAAATGGGCGGTCAGCACCGGGGACGGGGCCGCCGACAACGCCCTGGCAAGCTGCAACCAGCAGGCCATGGTCGTCGGCGGGCAGGCGGATTGCCGGGTGGCGATTGCCGATTGACCCAGATCATGGCTGACAATTGCGGCATCGCGGCAATATGCGCCTGTTCCGCAGGCCCGGCGCTGGGTATGTAGCCTGCACCAGCCTTCGTGCTTCACATTCCCGGCCCTGCCGGCAGGAGTAAACCCGTTGGACTATGCCGCACAAATAGACGCCAGCATCGCCCGCCTGCATGACGAAGGCCGCTATCGGACCTTCATCGATAT
>CAYYMJ010000009.1:43440-47263 GCA_964472855.1 uncultured Rhodobacterales bacterium
GAAGGCCGCTATCGGACCTTCATCGATATCGAGCGTGCGAACGGCCACTTCCCCAATGCCACCTGGCGCCGGCCGGATGGAACCAGCCAGCCGGTCGTTGTCTGGTGCGGCAACGACTATCTTGGCATGGGGCAGCATCCTGCGGTGCTGCGCGCCATGCACGGCGCCATCGACGCCGCCGGCGCCGGCTCGGGCGGCACGCGCAACATCTCGGGCACGACGGTATATCACAAAGAGCTGGAGGCCGAGCTTGCCGATCTGCATGGCAAGGAATCGGCGCTGCTGTTCACCTCGGCCTATATCGCCAACGACGCCACGCTTTCGACGCTGCCGCGGCTTTTGCCCGGCCTGATCATCTATTCCGACGAACTGAACCACGCCTCGATGATCGAAGGCATCCGCCGCAACGGCGGGGCCAAGCGGGTGTTCCGCCACAATGACGTTGACCACCTGCGCCAGCTTCTTGCTGCCGACGACCCCGCGGCGCCCAAGCTGATTGCCTTTGAATCCGTCTATTCCATGGACGGCGATTTCGGACCCATCGCGGCGCTGCTGGACGTGGCCGACGAATTCGGCGCCCTGACCTATGTCGACGAGGTGCACGCCGTGGGCATGTATGGCCCGCGCGGCGGTGGCGTGTCCGAGCGTGACGGACTGGCGCAGCGCATCGACATCATCAACGGCACGCTGGCCAAAGCCTATGGCGTGATGGGTGGCTATATCGCCGCCAGCGCGAAAATGTGCGATGCGATAAGGTCTTATGCGCCGGGCTTCATCTTTACCACATCGCTGCCGCCTGCGGTCGCCGCGGCGGCCACGGCGTCGGTCCGGCACCTGAAGACCGACCAGACCATCCGCGCCCGCCACCACACCAACGCCGGTATTCTCAAGATGCGCCTGAAGGCGCTGGGCCTGCCGATCATCGACAATGGCAGCCACATCGTGCCGGTGCATGTGGGCAACCCGGTGCATTGCAAGAAGATGTCCGACCTGCTGCTGCAGAACCACGGCATCTATGTCCAGCCGATCAACTTTCCGACCGTTCCCCGCGGGACCGAGCGTTTGCGCTTTACCCCGTCGCCGGTGCACGGCCCGGCCGAGATCGACCGGCTGGTGCGTGCCCTTGACGGATTGTGGTCGCAATGTGCGCTGAATCGCGCCGACATCGCGGGCTGATTTGTAAATCACCATATGCACTTGCGGCATGTTCGTGCTAACCTGATCGCAATCTGGGTGCGGGGACGAGTCGGCGCCAGGTGTTGGGGACACGAAAACGTGACAGTGAGGCTGGGCAGATGATCGGGCGTTTCAGAGCGCCCGTTGTCGTGGAAGACGACACGCCCAAGGGATTCGACGATTTCGATCTGCGCCTTGGCGACGTGATGCGCGGCGAACGCGCGACCTTGGGCAAATCGCTTCTCGACATCCAGCGCGATCTGAAGATCAAGGCCAGCTATATCGCCGCGATCGAAAACGCCGACCCCTCGGCCTTTGAAACCCCGGGCTTCATTGCCGGATATGTCCGGTCGTATGCCCGTTACCTCGAGCTTGACCCAGACTGGGCCTACCGGGCCTTCTGTGCCGAGGGCAGCTTTGCGTCCGTTTCGGCCTTTGGCAGCCCGGCAACCGCACGGCGCGGCGAAACCCGTGGCGACCCCGACCGCCGCGATCCCTTCGCATCGGCCTCGGTCAATTTCATCCCTCCGGCTCAGGCGCTGGTGTCGCGGATCGAACCCGGCGCACTGGGGTCGATCGCGGTGCTGATCGCGCTGATCGGCACCATCGGCTATGGCGGACTTGCGGTGCTGAAAGAGGTGCAGCAGGTCGAATTTGTGCCGGTTGAACAGACCCCGGTCATCGCGGCCGAGCTTGATCCGCTGGCCGGCGCCGTTGCCGCCGTGGCCCCGACCGAGGAAATTGCCGGCGTCATCCCCAAGGATCCCGACGGACTGGACCGTCTCTATCGTCCGCAGGCGCTTGACGTGCCGGTCATGGTGGCCCGCGACGGCCCCATCGCGGCGCTCGACCCGGCCTCGGTCGGCGCGCTGGCCCCGACCGGGCAGCAGCGCGCGCTGCTGGCCTCGGCGCTGACCCCGCCACTGGCGCCCGCGGCCGACGCCATCGACAGCGCCGTGACCGAGGCGTTGCAAGCCGCCGCCGCCGAAACCCCGACCCCCCGGGTGGTGGGCGACGCCGCCCCCGAGGTGGTGATGCTGGCCGTGCGCCCGTCGTGGGTGCGCGTGCAGTCCGCCGACGGCACGGTGATCTATGAACGCATCATGGAAGCCGGCGACACCTATGCCCTGCCGCAAACCGAAGATCCGGCCGTCCTGCGCACCGGCAACTCGGGCGCCATCTATTTCGCCGTGGGCGGCGAAACCTACGGCCCCGTGGGCGGCGACGGCGAGGTGACCAAGAATATCAACCTCGCGTCCGCGCGCATCGTCGATGCCTACCCGCAGTCGGCCCCCGGCCACGACGCCGACCTCGAACGCTATGTGGCCGAGCTTCTGCCGGGCAACTGACCGGCCGCGCCCTTGCCACTGCGGCGCCCTCGCCCCAAATCAACCCGGACAACAGGCAAGAAGGCTGACCGCGCGATCATGTCGATCCATTCCATCCGCCCGTGGCGCACCATCGAACGCCGGCCCTCGCGCCAGGTGATGGTGGGCCGCGTGCCCGTCGGCGGCGACGCACCCATCGCCGTGCAGACCATGACCAACACCGACACGTCGGACGTGGCCGCCACAGTGGCCCAGGTCCGCGCCTGCGCCGAGGCCGGGGCCGACATCGTTCGCGTCTCCACCCCCGACCAGGCCGCCACCACCGCCCTGCGCCAGATCGTCGACCAAAGCCCGGTGCCCATCGTCGCCGACATCCATTTCCATTACCGCCGCGCCATCGAGGCGGCCGACGCCGGCGCCGCCTGCCTGCGCATCAATCCCGGCAACATTGGCAACGCCGCCCGCGTGGGCGAGGTCGTGGCCGCCGCCCGCGCCAACGGCTGCTCGATCCGCATCGGCGTCAACGCCGGCAGCCTCGAACGGCACCTGCTGGAAAAATACGCCGAACCCTGCCCCGAAGCGATGGTCGAAAGCGCGCTGGACCATATCCGCATTCTCGAAGACAACGGCTTTTCCAACTACAAGATCAGCGCCAAGGCCTCTGACGTTTTCCTCGCCGCCGCCGCCTACCAGGGTCTGGCCGAGGCCACCGACGCCCCCATCCACCTTGGCATAACCGAGGCCGGCGGCCTGATCTCCGGCACCGTGAAATCGGCCATCGGCATGGGCAACCTGCTGTGGATGGGCATCGGCGACACCTTGCGCGTGTCCCTGTCGGCCGACCCGGTGGAAGAGGTGCGCGTGGCCTACGAAATCCTCAAGGGGCTGGGCCTGCGCCACCGCGGCGTCAACATCATCTCCTGCCCCTCCTGCGCCCGCCAGGGCTTTGACGTCATCGCCACCGTCGCGCAGCTGGAACAGCGGCTGGCCCATATCAAGACCCCGATGAGCCTGTCGATCATCGGCTGCGTGGTCAACGGCCCGGGCGAGGCGCTGATGACCGACATCGGCTTCACCGGCGGCGGAAAAGATGCCGGCATGGTCTATCTCGCCGGCGCCCAAAGCCACAAGCTCGCCAATGCCGACATGCTCGACCATATCGTCGGACAGGTCGAACGCCGGGCGGCCAAGATCGAGGCCGAGGCCGAAGCTACCTCCTGACCCCCGCATCATCTTGGCTCAAATATCCCGGGGGAGGCGGCGTTTGCCCGGCAAATGCCGCCCCGGGGGCGGAGCCCCCAAACGCCGGACCCGGGGGC
>CAYYMJ010000009.1:47363-71838 GCA_964472855.1 uncultured Rhodobacterales bacterium
AAACGCCGGACCCGGGGGCAGCGCCCCCAAAACGCCGGCCCCGGGGGCAGTGCCCCCAAAACCCCACCGGCCTCAGCGCGGCAACAGCCGCGTTACCCCCACCGCCGCAGCCCGAGCCAGGTCGGGGTCCAGCGACATGGGAATATATTCGCCCCGACGCCACAGATCGCCAAGATCGTCATAATGCCGTGACAGCGGATGCCCCGACTGCCCGGTCGAGATCACGAAGACGCTGCTGTCGGGATCGGCAAAGTCATAGACGCCGCGATAGCCGGCCCCGTGCACATTCATGAACGGCCGGTCGCCGTCGCCCCGGGTCAGCCCGCGCTGCAGCGTATTGTCACCGCCACTGGTCGACTGGCGGATATTCACGAACCAGCCCACAACCGGGATCGCCCCCAGCACCGGGTGATCCTGCGCCGCCACATGCGCATCGCCCCAGCGCAGCGATTCCAGCGCCGTGCCATGCTCGGCGACGATCCCGACCAGCGCGTCGTCCAGCGCCATCCGCGCCATGTCGACACAGCTCTCTACCGGCGCCGATTGGAGGATATCGCACCAGGCCGCGGCCCCGTCGGTGTCGCGAAACACCCGCTCGATGAAGACCGGGTCCATATGCGGAAACGCATCGGCCAGCGGGCCCAACTCGTCGCGGATAAGCCGCTCCTGCAGCGCCTTCAGCCAGGCGGCATAGATCAGCGGCTCGGGCAGATGCTCGCTCATCTCGCCGTTCCACTCGGCCAGCAGGTCCAGCGCCCGCTGGCGCATCCGCTCGGGCGTGCCCTCGGGGGCCGCGGCGCCGGTGAACCACAATTCCCGGGCAATCAGCGGCAACAGCGACCGCGCCGCCGGCGAGACCGTGTCAAGCTGCGCCTCGATGAAACTTTCGCGCGTGTGCACCTCGCGGCTTTGCATCAGCCGCCGCCAGCGCTGGATACGCAGACTGTCGCCCCAGAAAAACGACACGTGCTGCGGAAAGGGCCGGTCGAGGATCTTGTTGTTGGTGTTGCCCAGAATACCGCCGCGCGGCGACACGAACTGCGGGTTGGCGGCATAGGCAAACCGCCCCTGCCAGCGATTGTCGGCCAGCCAGCCGGGGGTGGGAATGCGCCCCTGGCTCTGGTGCTCGGCCCGCCGGCGGGGCATGGCGCCGATGGTCTTCATGGCAATGGTCTCGCGGTCGGCCAGCATCAGGTTCTGGGCCGGGCCGATATATCCCTCGGCCGCCGCCATCGCGCTGCGCACATCGCGGGCGCCCATCAGCTTCAGGGCGGCACCCATCGAGGTGTCGGCCGGTGACAGCACCGTCCAGCTCAGGCTGGCCAGCGCCCCGCGCGGCGTGATGCTGGCCAGATCGAAATGCTGCCCCGGCAGCACCGGACCATTGTCGGTCCAGCGTTGGGTAATGGTCACCGAAGCCGCATCCTTGACCCGGATGATCGAGGTCTTGCTGCGCATGGGTTTCCAGCCGCCGGGCGTGCGCACCTGTTCGGGATTGTCCGGGTTGATCTGCTCGATGAAGATGTCCGCGTCATCCAGATAGGCCGAGGTCAGCCCCCAGCCCAGCGCATCGGACCGCCCGACCAGCACCAGCGGCATGCCCGGAACGGTGCCCCCGATCACGCCGCCGCCCGCCAGTTCCAGCCGCGCCAGATACCAGATCGACGGCGCGGTAAAGCCAAGATGCGGATCGTTGGCCAACAGCGTCGACCCCGCCGCCGACCGCGCCGGCGACGCGGCCCAGGCGTTCGACGCGCCGGCAAAATCCGGGTGCCCGACCGGATAGAGAAAATCACCCGCCAACCGGGTGCCGGCACCGGCATCCGGCCAGTCCGCATCGGGAAACAGCGATGCATATTCCGGCAACGCCGCCACCCCCGGGCCGGGGGCGTCCGGCAGGATGTCGCGCAGGCGCGCCTCGGGCATTACCAGCGACACCCGCGCCCGCAGCACCTCGCGCGAGATATGGCCCGACAGCTGCAACCCCATCAGCTTGATGATCGCCAGGCTGTCTGCCGGCCGCCAAGGCGCAATCTCGGGCGGGAACACCCAGAACTCTGGCGCCCCGCGCCCGCGCGCGCCCTTGTTGACCTGTTCCAGCCAGGCGTTGACCCCGGCGGCATAGGCGGTCAGGGCGGCCATGGTTTCCGGCGACTGGGCACTGACCGAGCTCTGTGCCAGCGCATAGATGTCCAGCCGCCGCAGCAAATCGTCGGTCTTCAGGGTGCGGACACCGAATATCTCCGACAGCCGCCCCTGCGCCGTGCGCCGCAACAGCGTCATCTGCCACAGCCGGTCCTGGGCATGGGCAAATCCCAGTCCGAAAAACACATCCCGGTCGCTGTCGCCAAAGATATGCGGCACGTTGGCATTGTCGCGCACGATCTCGACCGGCGCCGACACCGGCATGCCGGCGAAATCGGCCGAATAGTCGGGCAGCGACCGGGCCGCGAACCAGTAGATCGCCACCACCGCCAGCACGATCAGGGCCACCGATCCCAGCAGCAGGCGCATGAGCCAACGAAACAAGGTCGCCATCAGAGCGTTGACCCCCGGACATGTTCAGATAGGTAACGGAAAGTCCCTACATGATCGGGCTGCAGGAGAAAAGCGATGGCGAAACTTGCGTTTCTTGGACTTGGCGTCATGGGCTTTCCCATGGCCGGGCATCTTGCCGCCGCGGGCCATGACGTGACCGTGTACAACCGCACCCCGGCCCGCGCCGCGGCATGGGTCGACGCCCACGGTGGCCGCACGGCCCCGACACCGCGCCAGGCCGCGGCAGGGGCCGCGCTGGTGATGGCCTGCGTCGGCAATGACGACGATCTGCGCGCCGTCTGCCTGTCCGACGACGGCGCCTTTGCCGGCATGGACCGCGGCGCCATCTTCGTCGATCACACCACCGTTTCCGCCGCCGTCACCCGCGAACTGGCGGCCCTGGCCGACAGTCGCGGGATCGGTTTTGTCGACGCGCCGATCTCGGGCGGGCAGGGGGGGGCCGAAAACGGCGTGCTGTCGGTGATGTGCGGCGGCAGCCAGCCCAACTATGACCGGGCCGAACCGGTGATCGCCGCCTATGCCCGCATCTGCCGCCGCATCGGCGACACCGGCGCCGGGCAACTGACCAAGATGGCCAACCAGATCGCCATTGCCGGGCTGGTCCAGGCCCTCGGCGAGGCGCTGCATTTCGCCGAGAAAGCCGGCCTCGACGGTCGCGCCGTGGTCGAGGTCATCAGCCAGGGCGCCGCCGGGTCCTGGCAGATGTCCAACCGTCACGAAACCATGCTCGACGACCAGTTCGACCATGGCTTCGCCGTCGACTGGATGCGCAAGGATCTGGGCATCTGCCTCGACGAAGCCAACCGCAACGGTGCCGGCCTGCCGGTCACGGCGCTGGTCGACCAGTTCTACAAGGATGTGCAGAAACTCGGCGGCGGCCGTTGGGACACCTCGTCACTGGTCAGACGCCTGCGCCACCTCGACGGCTGAGCGCCCGGCCATACCATCATCTGGGTCCAAATATCCCGGGGGGTGAATGCGCGCCCGGCGCGCAGAGGGGGGCAGCGCCCCCCGGCCTTGCGCGACGCGCAGAGCGCGGCGCCAGTCAGCCGGTCAGCCAGTCAGCCAGTCAGTCCTTGCCGCGATAGGGCTCGACATACTGCAGGGCCATGTCCCAGGGGAAAAAGATCCATGTGTCCTGGCTGACACCGGTAATGAACGTGTCCACCAGCGGCTCGCCCTTGGGTTTGGCATAGACGGTGGCGAAATGCGCCTGCGGATACCGCGCGCGCACCAGTTCCAGCGTCTTGCCGCTGTCGACCAGATCGTCGACCACCAGTATCCCCGTGCCGTCGCCCATCAGCTCGGCATCGGGCGCCTTCAGGATCTTGGCCTCGCCCTGGTCCTGATGGTGATAGGACTGGACCGAGATCGTGTCGACAGTGCGGACGTCCAGTTCGCGCGCCACAATCATCGCCGGGGCCATGCCGCCGCGAGTGATCGCCACGATGGCCCGCCAGCCGCCGCCGTCGGGTCCGTGCCCGTCCAGCCGCCAGGCCAGCGCCCGCGCATCGCGGTGGATCTGATCCCAGCTGACGTGGAACCCCTTTTCGTGCGGCAGCCTGTCGGTCATCCTAGTCCGCCTTTCCGATGTCGGGCGCATCCACGGCCTTCATGCCCACGACGTGATAGCCCGAATCCACATGCAGGATCTCGCCGGTCACGGCCGAGCCAAGCTCGGACAGCAGATACAGCGCCGAACGGCCCACCTCTTCCTGGGTCACGGTCCGGCGCAGGGGGGCGTTATTCTCGTTCCACTTCATGATATAGCGGAAATCGCCGATGCCGCTGGCCGCCAGCGTCTTGATGGTGCCGGCCGAGATGGCGTTGACACGGATACCGTCGCGCCCCAGATCCTCGGCCAGATAGCGCACCGAAGCCTCCAGCGCCGCCTTGGCCACGCCCATGACATTGTAATGCGGCATCACCTTTTCGGCGCCGTAATAGGTCAGCGTCAGGGCCGAGCCGCCGTTGGTCATCAGCTTCTCGGCCCGCTGCATCACGGCGGTAAAGCTGTAGACCGAAATATCCATGGACACCCGAAAATTGTCGGGGCTGGTGTCGACATAGCGCCCGCGCAATTCGTTCTTGTCCGAATAGCCGATGGCGTGCACCACGAAGTCGAGGCTGCCCCAGCGCTGTTCAAGGTCGGCGAACAGCGCGTCCAGCGATGCCGGGTCGCCCACGTCGCAGGGCACCACGAAATCCGAGCCCACCTGCGCTGCCAGCGGACTGACCCGTTTCAGCAGCGCCTCGCCCTGATACGAGAATGCCAGCTCGGCCCCCTGGTCGGCCAGCGCCCGGGCAATGCCCCAGGCGATGGACCTGTCGTTGGCGAGGCCCATGATAAGGCCGCGTTTTCCGGTCATCAGTTGCGCTGTCATGCCTGTCCCCGGTCTGTGCAGCCTGTTCTTGCAAGTGGGCGTCGTTTAGGCGATTGCGGGTGCGTCATCAAGTGAAACGCAACTGCGACCTCCCGGACAGGCCCATGACCAGCATTTTCGGTGCAACCGATCCCATCGCCCTGGCGCGCGACTGGCTGGACACGGCCCGCCAAAGCGAAGTCAACGACCCCGAGGCGATGGCGCTGGCCACGGTCGATGCCGACGGGCTGCCCAATGTGCGCATGGTGCTGCTGAAACAGATCGAGGCCGACGCCTTTGTCTTCTACACCAACTACCACAGCGCCAAGGGCGGCGAACTGGCCGCCAACCCCAAGGCCGCCTTTGTGCTGCACTGGAAAACGTTGCGGCGGCAGGTGCGGGTGCGGGGGCTGGTCAGCCGCGAGGACGGGCCGCAGGCCGATGCGTATTACCGTTCGCGCGCGCTGCAAAGCCGGATCGGCGCCTGGGCCTCGGCCCAGTCGCGGCCGCTGTCGTCGCGGGCCAGCCTGATGGCCGAGGTCGCGCGGCAAGGCGTCCGCCACGGCACCGACCCCGCGCGCCCGCCGCATTGGGGCGGCTTTCGCATCCGCCCGCTCGAGGTCGAGTTCTGGTCAGACGGCGCCTTCCGGCTGCATGACCGCGAACGCTGGAGCCGTGGATCTTTGGACACACCATGGAATATTCAGCGTCTGTCTCCGTGACACACTGGCACAGCCGGTGCCACGCTTTGCCCGGACCAATGGGGGGAGGCGGCCGCGGGACCCGGATCAACCGGGCACGGCGGGTGCTCAAGCTGGCCGATGGACGACAGGGCGGCGCGGACAACCCGCGCGACCGGACAAGTCAAATGGTTTGACCCCGACAAGGGGTTCGGCTTCATCGTCGCCGACGATGGTGGCCCCGATATCCTGTTGCACGCAAATGTTCTGCGCGGCTTCGGCCAGGGATCGGTCGCCGACGGCGCCGCGATCGAGGTCAGCGTTCAGGAAACCGAGCGCGGGGTGCAGGCGGTCGAGATCCACGCCATATCGGTGCCAGAGCCATCCGCCGAGGCGCCCGGCTTTGCCGAGCCCGAGCCCGAGCCCCTGCTTGACGCCGGCCCGTTCGAGCCGGCCCGCGTGAAGTGGTTCGACCGGGGCAAGGGTTTTGGCTTTGCCAATGTCTTTGGCGACGCCGACGACGTGTTCTTGCATGTGAACGCGCTCAGGCGCTCGGGCCTGGCCGATCTGCAACCGGGCGAGGCCATTTCGATCCGGGTTGCCGATGGACGCCGGGGGCGACTGGCGGTAGAGATCGCGACATGGGAAACCGGTCTGCCATAATCCTGATCTGCGCCGCGCTGTCGGCGTCTGGCGCGGCGTCGGCGGCATGGGCCGGCTGCGCGGCCAACCTGGTCGAGTTGCGCGGCGACTGGGGGCAGGCCCGCTTCACGGTCGAGGTGGCCGACGATCCCGCGGAACGCGCGGTCGGGCTGATGAACCGCCCCGCCATGGCCAGCGGCGCCGGCATGCTTTTCGTCTATGAACAGCCGCAGCACGCACGCTTCTGGATGCGCAACACGCTGATCCCGCTCGACATGATCTTTGCCGGGCCGGATGGCGTGGTGACCCGGGTGCATGGCAATGCGGTGCCGCTGGACGAAACCGTGATCGACGGCGGCGCCGGCGTGCTGGGGGTGCTGGAAATCAACGGCGGGCTGGCGGCGGCGCTGGGCATCGGCGCAGGCAGCCAGATGCGGCACCCGGCCTTCGGGCCCGCTGCCGCGTGGCCCTGCACCGACTAGGGCCATTTCCGGCGTGAACCCGGCTTGCTGGTTATTTGGCGGAAAGCCCAAACATCGACACCATCCGCGCCGCGCCGCGTGGTCCCTGCCTGGGGCATAACGCGGGGCGCCACGGGTGCCATTTCGGCCCGCGCCCCCTTTTCACCGCCCCGCGAACTGCATACAGAAGCGTCACGGTCGGGGCGTAGCGCAGCTTGGTAGCGCGTCTGTTTTGGGAACAGAAGGTCGTGAGTTCGAATCTCGCCGCCCCGACCAAGGCAATTCGGCAACAGGTTGAAACCGCCCTCGCGGCGCTGCGGCATGGCCGGACCGGGCCGCCCGTGCCCGGCCGGCATTCACATCAGACGCTAAGCGCCGGTTCCGTATCGGATTTGCCGAGGCGGCGGCAGTTTTGCGGTCGCAGCAATACCGCGCACACGGCCATCGGCACGCGACCTGCCAGCTGATTTTGTTGTGGACGGATGTAAAATTTCCGTTGACGCGATAGGCCAACCTACGTCAGTTTGTGTGCGCGGGCTGGTTGCGACACTATATATTGTGTCGGGGGCGCCAGTCGGAGGGATTACACCAACGAAGCCACCGCGATATGCGGCACTGCTGTTTTCGGCAGCAGACGGCTTTGTTTTGCCTTCCGCGGTGCCCCGTCAGATCCGGCGAAAAAACATCCCGGCCAACCCGGGCAATGCACTGAACGGGGCAAGTGAAAAATGAAGATCGAACGGACTTTCACCACGGCGGACGGTGGCGCTTTTGGTGGCATGGACTTCACCACCACGGTTTCGGAAATTCGCAATCCCGATGGCTCGGTGGTGTTCCGCAATGACAGTGTAGAGGTCCCAGCCGGCTGGAGCCAGGTCGCCAGCGACGTGATCGCGCAGAAATATTTCCGCAAGGCCGGGGTGCCGGCGCGGCTGAAAACGGTGCGCGAAAAGGGTGTGCCCGAGTTTCTGTGGCGGTCGGTTCCCGACCAAAAGGCGCTGGCCGAGTTGCCGGAAGACCAGCGCACCACCGGCGAAAACTCGGCCCGGCAGGTGTTTCACCGGCTGGCGGGGGCATGGGCCTATTGGGGCTGGAAGGGCGGCTATTTCTCGTCCGAGGCCGACGCGCGCAGCTATTACGACGAGATGTGCCACATGCTGGCCACTCAGCGCGGCGCGCCAAACTCGCCGCAGTGGTTCAACACCGGCCTGCACTGGGCCTATGGCATCGACGGCCCCGGTCAGGGCCATTTCTATGTCGACCACAAAAACGCCAAGCTGACCCGGTCAAGCTCGGCCTATGAACATCCCCAGCCCCACGCCTGCTTTATCCAGTCCGTCAGCGACGACCTGGTGCAAGAGGGCGGCATCATGGACCTGTGGGTGCGCGAGGCGCGGCTGTTCAAATATGGCTCGGGCACGGGCACGAACTTTTCGTCGCTGCGGGCCGCGGGCGAATCGCTGTCGGGCGGCGGCAAATCGTCGGGGCTGATGGGCTTTCTCAAGATCGGCGACCGGGCCGCGGGCGCCATCAAGTCGGGCGGCACCACGCGCCGCGCCGCCAAGATGGTGATCTGCGACGCCGACCACCCGGATATCGAGGAATTCATCAACTGGAAGGTCAAGGAAGAGCAGAAGGTCGCGGCGCTGGTCGCCGGGTCCAAGATGCACGAGGCCAGGCTGAACGGCATCTTCGCCGCCATCCGCGCCTGGGACGGCGCGCCCGACGCGGCCTTTGACCCCAAGACGAACCCGGCGCTGAAAACGGCCATTCGCGACGCCAAGCGCACCGCCATTCCCGAAACCTATATCAAGCGCGTGCTGGACTATGCGCGGCAGGGCTATGGCTCGATCGAGTTTCCCACCTATGACACCGACTGGGACAGCGAAGCCTATGGCAGCGTGTCGGGGCAGAACTCGAACAACTCGATCCGCGTCACCGACGCCTTCCTGCAGGCGGTGCGCGACGATGCCGACTGGGAGCTGATCCGCCGCACCGACGGCAAGGTCGCCAAGACCATCAAGGCCCGCGACCTGTGGGAAGAGGTCGGCCACGCCGCCTGGGCCTGTGCCGATCCCGGCATCCAGTTCCACGACACCATCAACGCCTGGCACACCTGCCCCGAAGATGGCGCCATTCGCGGCTCGAACCCGTGTTCGGAATATATGTTCCTTGACGACACGGCCTGTAACCTGGCGTCGATGAACCTGCTGACGTTCTACCGGGACGGCAAGTTTCAGGCCCGCGACTACATGCAGGCCACGCGGCTGTGGACCATCACGCTGGAAATCAGCGTGCTGATGGCGCAGTTCCCGTCGCGGGAAATCGCCCAGCTTTCCCATGATTTCCGCACGCTCGGGCTGGGCTATGCCAATATCGGCGGCCTGCTGATGAGCATGGGGCTGGGCTATGACAGCGATGCCGGCCGGGCGCTGTGCGGGGCGCTGACCGCGATCCTGACGGGGGTATCCTATGCCACGTCGGCCGAGATGGCGGCCGAAACCGGCACTTTCCCCGGCTATGACCGCAACGCCCAGCACATGCTGCGGGTGATCCGCAACCACCGCGCGGCGGCACATGGGAAAACCGAGGGCTACGCGGCGCTTGCCGTCCAGCCGGTGCCGCTGGACCATGCCAACTGCCCTGATGCCGATCTGGTGGCGCTGGCCACCGGCGCCTGGGACGAGGCGCTGCGGCTGGGCGAACGCCACGGTTACCGCAACGCGCAAGTGTCGGTCATTGCACCCACCGGCACCATCGGGCTGGTCATGGATTGCGACACCACCGGGATCGAGCCCGATTTCGCGCTGGTGAAATTCAAGAAACTGGCCGGCGGCGGCTATTTCAAGATCATCAACCGGTCGGTGCCCGCGGCGCTGGAGGTTCTGGGCTATGGCGCCGCCGAGATTGCCGAGATCGTCAGCCATGCCGTCGGCCACGCCACGCTGGGCAACGCGCCCGGCATCAATCACACCGCGCTGGTGGGCCATGGGTTCGGCCAGCCCGAGATCGACCGGATCGAGGCGGCGCTGCCGCAGGCCTTCGACATCCGCTTTGTCTTCAACCAGTGGACCCTGGGCGAGGTCTTTTGCCGCGACACCCTTGGCATCCCGGCGGAACGGCTGAACGATCCCGGCTTTGACCTGCTGCGCCACCTCGGCTTTGCCCGGTCCGACATCGACGCGGCCAACGACCATGTGTGCGGAACCATGACGCTGGAAGGCGCCCCGCATCTGGACCCGGCGCATTACCATGTCTTCGACTGCGCCAATCCCTGCGGCAAGACCGGCAAGCGATTCCTGTCGGTCAACAGCCACATCCACATGATGGCGGCGGCGCAGTCGTTCATCTCGGGTGCAATCTCGAAGACCATCAACATGCCCAACGACGCCTCGATCGAGGATTGCAAGGCGGCTTACCAGCTTAGCTGGTCGCTGGGGGTCAAGGCCAACGCGCTTTACCGCGACGGGTCCAAGCTGTCGCAACCGCTGGCGGCGGCGCTGGTCGAGGATGACGACGAGGCGGAAGAGATCCTGGCCAGCGGATCGGCGCAGGAAAAGGCCGCCGTCATCGCCGAGAAGATCGTCGAGAAAGTGGTGATCAAGGAGGTGATGAACCGCAAGCGCGACCGCATGCCGGAACGGCGCCGGGGCTATACCCAGAAGGCGATTGTCGGCGGGCACAAGGTGTATCTGCGCACCGGCGAATACGGCAACGGCACGCTGGGCGAGATCTTCATCGACATGCACAAGGAAGGCGCCGGTTTCCGGGCGATGATGAACAACTTCGCCATCGCCGTGTCGGTGGGGCTGCAATACGGCGTGCCGCTTGAGGAATTCGTCGACGCCTTCACCTTCACCCGGTTCGAGCCGGCGGGCATGGTGCAGGGCAATGAGACGATCAAGAACGCGACCTCGATCCTTGACTATATCTTCCGGGAACTGGCGGTCAGCTATCTCGACCGCACCGACCTGGCCCATGTCAAACCCGAGGGCAACACGTTCGACGCCCTGGGCCGTGGCGAACAAGAGGGTATGCGCAACTTTTCGGACATGCCCGGCAGCGAGGGCGCAACCCCGCTCGAGGTGCTGAAACAGGTCGCGTCAACGGGATACTTACGCAACCGCGTGCCGCAGGAACTGGTGGTTCTGCAAGGCGGGCAGGCGGGCGCCGTGGCGCTGAAGGGCGCCGCCGATCCGGTGGCCACGCTGCAGACACTGGTGCCCGAAACATCCGGAGCCGCGTTGGCGTCGGGCGCGGTGGGGATGGACCCGCGCGCCAAGGCCCGGATACAGGGCTACGAAGGCGATCCCTGCGGCGACTGCGGAAATTACACGCTGGTGCGCAACGGCACCTGCATGAAATGCAACACCTGCGGCGGAACCAGCGGGTGTAGCTGAAGGATAGGCGGGGCGGCCGGTCCGCCCTGCCTGAAACCGGGCGGGAACCCGCAGATATCTTCGATATCCGCTCTATCCCGCCCAGCACGGCGCCGCCGTGCAGTGATCCGGGGCGGGTGCGCTCGCCCCAGACGCGGATCGGGCCGCAGGCAGAAACCGGGCGGTACATCAGAACGAGCCTGATCAGCGAAAACTGGGGCCCCTGCGGGGGCCCTTTTTTATTGGGCGCCGGCTGCAAGCAAACCGCTGGCCCGCCCTACAGCGCCCCGGTCTGCCACAGCGTTACCTTCAGCCCGCCATGGGGCACCGGCGGGCCGGGCGCCTTGAAGGGCAGGGCGGTGGCGCGGGCAAGGCCGGGCTCGCTGGTCACAAGGCCGATGCGCCAGCCGGTGAACCGTTCCTTCAGCACCTTGCCAAGGCTGCCGTAAAGCCCGTAAAGCAGCTTCTTGCTGCCGATCCGCCCGCCATAGGGCGGGTTGACCATCACCAGCCCGGGCGGGCCATCGGGCGGGGCAAGGTCGCTGACCGGCTGGCGCGCAAAAGCGGCCCAGCCGTCGATACCGGCCCGCCGGGCGTTTGCGCTGGCCCCGCGAATGGCGCCGTCGTCGCGGTCAAAGCCGAAAAAGCGCCGCTCGGGGGTCGTGGCCCCCGCACCGCGGCGCATGTCGCCCCACCCGGCGGCATCAAAGCCCGCGACATGCTCGAAGGCAAAGCTGCGCGTCCGTCCGGGCATCAGCCCCGCCGCCATCTCGGCCGCCTCCAGCACGAACGTTCCCGAACCGCACATCGGATCGACCAGCGGGCCCGACCCGTCAAACCCGCACTGGCACAGGAACATGGCCGCCAGCGTTTCGCGCAGGGGGGCCTTGCCAACGAATTCCTTGTGGCCGCGCCGATGCAGCGGTTCGCCGCTGCTGTCGAGGCTGATGGTGCAGCGGTTGTCGTCGATACGCAGCTTCAGCGTCACGGCAGCCGCGTCGGCGGCCTGCACGATCGGCGCGCCCAGTTCATCGGTGATCGCGGTTTCAACGCGCTGGGCGGCCGCGCCGGCATGGTAGATCTTCGACTTGCGGCACGTCACCTCGACCCGCAGCGGCACGTCGGGGCGCAGGTGGCTGGCCCAGGGAAACCGGTGTGCGCGCTTGTCCAGTTGCGCCAGGTGAAACACCGGAAAGCTGCCCAGCCGCACCAGCACCCGCACCGCGCCGCGCAATTGCAGATTGGCGCGCCAGACCTCGGGCCAGTCGCCGCGGGTCTCGACCCCGCCGGCAACCACGCGCGGGCTGTCAAAACCCAGCGCGCGTGCCTCGTCGGCCAGCACCGGTTCCAGCCCGGGCGGCGCAACAAGGAACAGATCGAACGGATCGCTGTCAGGCGCGGTCATCGGCGCAGCCAAGCGTGTCGCGTGACATCGAATTCAAAACAGCCTGCCTGTCGCACCGGCCCGAGCGCGCGTCTTGACCCACGCTGGACCTTGCAGATCGCGACACGCGCTAGTCAGCCCCCCGGCCCAGC
The DNA here is from genome assembly GCA_964472855.1 of uncultured Rhodobacterales bacterium. Classification (GTDB taxonomy): domain Bacteria; phylum Pseudomonadota; class Alphaproteobacteria; order Rhodobacterales; family Rhodobacteraceae; genus Tranquillimonas. Next base: position 59,984 of record CAYYMJ010000009.1, read on the forward strand.
GCGGCCACCCCGGTGCGGGCCATCTCGACCAGTCCCAGCGGGCGCATCAGGTCGGCGAAAGCGTCGATCTTCTGAGGGGTGCCGGTGATTTCGAACACAAAGCTTTCCAGCGTCGAATCAACCACGTTGGCGCGGAAAATCTCGGCCAGCCGCAAGGCCTCGATCCGCAGATCGCCCTTGCCGGTTACCTTGAACAGCGCCAGTTCGCGTTCAACCGCCCGGCCCTCGACCGTCAGGTCATGCACCCCGTGCACGGGCACGATGCGGCCAAGCTGCGCCTTGATCTGTTCGATCACCGCCGGCGTGCCCACGGTGACGATGGTGATGCGTGACGTGTGCCCGGCATGATCGACCTCGGCCACGGTCAGGCTTTCGATGTTATAGCCCCGGCCCGAAAACAGCCCGATCACCCGCGCCAGCACCCCGGCCTCGTTGTCGACGATCACCGCCAGCGTGTGCCGTTCCAGCCCCTCGGCGTGATAGTCGCGCAGGTCATAGGCCGAATGCCGCGACGAACCCTTCTTGATGCGCAGTGCAGACATCTTCTTCCTTTCGACGCCCGAATTTTCGACGAAAATTCGTAAAATCTTCCGCGAAAATCAATTCGCTTGTTCAGACCAGAACCGCCCCGCTGGTGCCGATGGCATCCTGGGTCGAGGCCGCGCCCAGCAGCATCTTGTTGTGGGCTTCGCCGGACGGGATCATCGGGAAACAGTTTTCGTGTTTCTCGACCAGGCAGTCAAATATCACCGGCCCGTCATGGGCCAGCATCTCGGCGATCGCGTCGTCCAGATCGTCGGGGTCGGAACACTGAATGCCCTTGGCGCCGAAAGCCTCGGCCAGTTTGACAAAGTCGGGCAGCGCCTCGGACCAGCTTTGGGAATAGCGTTCGCCGTGCAACAGCTCTTGCCACTGGCGCACCATGCCCAGGCGTTCGTTGTTGAGGATGAATTGCTTGACCGGCAGACGATACTGCACGGCGGTGCCCATTTCCTGCATGTTCATCAGCCACGACGCGTCGCCCGCGACGTTGATCACCAGCGCACCGGGATGGGCCATCTGCACCCCGACCGAGGCCGGAAAGCCATAGCCCATGGTGCCCAGCCCGCCCGAGGTCATCCAGCGGTGGGGTTCGTTGAAATCCATGTATTGCGCCGCCCACATCTGATGCTGGCCGACCTCGGTGCAGATATAGCGGTCGGGGTGGTCGCGGGTCAGCGCCTCGAGCCGGGACACGGCATGCTGGGGGCGGATCGTGGGGCCCGCCTGCTTGAAAGCCAGACAGTCGACCTTGCGCCAGTCGTCGATGGTGGCCCACCAGTCGCCGACCGCGTCCGCATCGGTGCGCGCGCCCTTGGCCTTCCAGACCCGCAGCAGGTCGTCCAGCACGTGTCCGACGTCGCCGATGATGGGAATGTCGACATGGATCACCTTGTTGATCGACGAGGGGTCGATGTCGATATGCGCTTTCAGCGAGCCGGGGCTGAAATCCTGCACCCGGCCGGTGATACGGTCGTCGAACCGGGCACCGACGCAGATCATCAGGTCACAGCCATGCATGGCCAGGTTGGCCTCGTACAGGCCATGCATGCCCAGCATGCCCAGCCAGTTCTTGCCGCTGGCGGGATAGGCGCCCAGGCCCATCAGCGTCGAGGTGACGGGGAAATTGGTCGCTTCGACCAGATCGCGCAGCAACTGGCAGGCGGCCGTGCCGGCGTTGATGACACCGCCGCCGGTGTACAGGACCGGGCGCTTGGCCTTGGCCATGGCATCGGCCAGTTCGGCAATGCGGTCGGGATCGCCCTTGACCGGCGGATTATAGCGGCGGTTGTCGGTCTGTTTCGGGCCGACATAGGGCCCCGAGGCAAACTGCACATCCTTGGGGATGTCGACCAGAACCGGCCCGGGCCGCCCCGACGTGGCGACGTGAAACGCCTTGTGGATGGTTTCCGACAGGCGCTCGGTCTCTTTCACCAGCCAGTTATGCTTGGTGCAGGGGCGGGTGATGCCAACGGTGTCGGCCTCTTGAAAGGCGTCGTTGCCGATCATGAAGGTGGGCACCTGACCGGTCAGAACCACAAGCGGGATCGAATCCATCAGGGCATCGGTCATGCCGGTCACGGCGTTGGTGGCCCCGGGCCCCGAGGTCACCAGCACCACGCCGGGTCTTCCGGTCGACCGGGCATAGCCTTCGGCGGCGTGCACCGCGCCCTGTTCATGGCGCACCAGCACGTGGCGGATGGCGTTCTGCTGGAAGATCTCGTCATAGATGGGCAGCACCGCCCCGCCGGGATAGCCGAACACGACATCGACCCCCTGATCTTTCAGCGCCTCGACCACCATCTTGGCGCCGGTCATCTGACCACTCATCGGTTTTCTCACTTCGCTTCCAGGTCACTGTTGCAACAAAAAACCCCCGGCCGTTCCGGTCGGGGGCGCATGGGTGCCATATGGCGGCCGATCAGGGCCTCATGCGCCGGGGTCCTGCAAGTACGACATGCCGTGCCATCGGGTCGGTCCTTTGCTGCGTCGGCGGGACATTATGAAGCCGTCGGTGGGGCGTCAACCGGGAAAACCCGGGAAATCTGTCGCAGGGCGCGGCAATTTCGCATTTTTGTTGCCCTGCTTCGCCCTTGTGCGACATTTTCGCAAAAATCCGCGCGGCCGCGCCCGGCTAAAGGCCCCGGCCGGTGCCCTGCAGCACCCCATGTTCCAGCGCATAGCGCGTCAGGCCGGCCGTGGTTGAGATGCCAAGCTTGCGCTTGATGTTCTTGCGGTGCGTTTCGACCGTGCGCACCGATATGTCCAGCGCCAGCGCCACCTCTTTGTTCGACCGGCCCTGCGCCAGTTCCAGCAGGATGGTCTGTTCGCGCGAGGTCAGCATCCGCGCCGCCGCGCCGTTGCCGGGCCGCAGGGCCGCCGCCGCGCCGGTGCACAGATATTCCTCGCCCGCCATGACACGGTCGATGGCGGCCTTGATCTCGTCGGTGGGCACGTCTTTCAGCAGATAGCCGCGCGCGCCGTGGCTGAGCGCGGTTGCGATATATTCGGGGCTGTCATGCATGGTCAGGATGACGATCCGCGCCTCGGGGCGGCGTTCAAGGATGATCTCGGTCGCAGACAGGCCGTTCATGCCGGGCATGTTGAGGTCCAGCAAGACAACGTCGGGCCGCAGACCGGCCACCTGGTCGACAGCCTCTTGCCCGCTGGACAGGGCGCCGACCACGGTCAGATCGTCATAGGTTTCCAGGATGGCCTGCACGCCTTCGCTGACCATGGGATGGTCGTCGACGATCAGAACCCGGGTCATGCCGCCCCCTTCTGCCGGTCGGGCGGCAGCATGTGCGACAGCGGCACGATCGCCTCGATCGCCGTGCCGGTCCGGTCCGACACCACCCGCAGGCGGCCGTCAAGCTGTTCTACCCGTTCCTGCATGTTGCGCAGCCCCAGTCCCTTTTTTCCGCTGTCGCGCGCCGGCCAGGCAAAGCCGGTGCCGTCATCCTCGATGCGCAGCGTGGCGCCGTTTCTGTGCCCGAACACCCGAACCGTCACCCGGCTGGCCGAGGCGTGGCGTTCGATATTGGTCAGCGCCTCCTGAGCGATGCGATAAAGCGCGATTTTCGCCTCCTGGTCCAGCCGATTGCGGAAAACCACGGTTTCAATGGCGGTGTCGATGCCGGTGCGTTCGGAAAACTCGCCGGTCAGGGCCCGCAGCGCCGGGCCAAGGCCAAGGTCGTCCAGAATCCCCGGACGCAGGTCGCGGCTGATGCGGCGCACTTCGCTGATGGCGGTGGCCAGCGACCCGATCCCCTTTTCCAGGCTTTCGCCGGTGCGCCGGTCGCCCAGCGTCAGCCGGCGCCGGGCCAGTTCCAGCGCATAGCGGGCGCCGACGAGGATCTGGCTGATGCTGTCGTGCAGTTCGCGCGCCACGCGGCCGCGTTCCTCTTCCTGGGTGTCGATGATGCGCTGTGTCAGCTCTTTCAGCTTGGCATCGGCCAGCGAGCGTTCGCGCAGGTTGATGGCCAGCCCCGAGACGAACACCAGCAGCAACGCAGCCAGCGTGATGCCGCCGATATAAAGAAAGGTGCGGCGCACCCGCGCCTCGACCTCGGCCCGCACCGCCGCGACCGAGGCGACCACGTCGTCGATGAACACGCCGGTGCCCACGGCCCAGCGCCAGTCTTGCAGGCCGACAACATAGGTGACCATGCGCGCCTCGGCCCCGGTGGTGGGCTTGATCCACAGATGTTCGTGAAAGCCGCCGCCCGAACGCGCCAGCGCGATGAAGCGGTCGGTGATGGGCGTGCCGGCGGAATCGGTCAGCCCCGACCAGTTGCGGTTGATCAGCGCGGTCTGGCGCGGGGCAACAAGGTTGTTGCCGTCATAGTCGAACACGAAGAAATAGCCGTCTTGCCCATAGATCATTGCCGCCAGCGTCTGCATCACCCTGGTCTTGGCGGCCTCGTCGTCGGGCTGGGCGCGTCCATAGACCGACCCGAAGGCGGTGCGTGCAAGCGAGTAATAGTTGCGCAGCTCGGCCTTCTTGGCGGCGATCAGCTGTGCTTCGAGCGAGGCGATCTCGCGCTGCGCAAGGCTGCGCGATTGCGCGGCGACCAGCACGGCGATGAACGTCACCGCCAGCACCAGCGGCACCGCCGCCAGCAGAAAGATCTTCAGCCGATAGTCGGGGCCGGTGGTGCCCCTGGTGTTGCCTGTGCGCTGTGACACGTGGATTTCCCGGACCGTTGGCGCAGGATTCACCGAATGCGGCCGGTTTCGCAAGCCATTCGCACCGATTGCGCGCGCGGTCAGATTTTCTGACCAAGCTACGTAGTGATGGGTATGGACCACCAATACACTGGCCGATACGCTGCCGGCACTGGAAACGATCCGCCCGTCAGTGGGCGGGCGCGAACATTTACGGGAGGATCTCTATGGATCGTCGTTCATTCCTTCGCACTACTGCCCTTGGCGGTGGTGCTGCTGCTGCTACCACTCTTGCCGCCCCGGCCTATGCCCAGGGCAAACGCACGCTGACCATGGTCACGTCGTGGGGCCGTGGCCTCGCCGGCGTTTTCGACGCGGCCCAAAAGGTCGCTGACAATGTCAACGCCATGTCTGACGGCTCGCTCACCATCGAAGTCAAGGCTGCTGGTGAACTGGTTGGCGCCTTCGAGGTGTTCGACGCCGTGACCGCCGGCCAGGCCGACATGTATCACGCCGCCGACTATTACTTCATCAACCAGCATCCGGCCTTTGCCTTCTTCACGGGCGTGCCTTTCGGCATGACCGCGACCGAGCTGAACAACTGGTACTATCACGGCAACGGCATGGCCCTGCACGACGAGCTGGGCGAAATCTTTGGCCTCAAGTCGTTCTTGGCCGGCAACACGGGCACGCAGGCCGGTGGCTGGTTCCGCAAGGAAATCAACGGCCCCGAAGACTTTAACGGTCTCAAGTTCCGTATGCCCGGCCTCGGCGGCCGCGTGCTTGGCGTGATGGGCGCCAGTGTTCAGAACCTGCCGGGTGCGGAAGTGTACCAGGCGCTGGCCTCGGGCGCGATCGACGGCACCGAGTGGATTGGCCCCTGGGCTGACGAAAAAGCCGGTTTCCAGGAGATCACCAAGTTCTACTACACCGCCGGCATGCACGAACCCGCCGCCGGCTTGAGCGTCGCCACCAACCGCGACGTGTTCATGGAACTGTCGCCGGCACACCAGGCCATGATCGAAGTCTCGGCCGGCCACGCCAACGTGTGGAACCTCAGCCAGTATCTGAACAACAACGGTGCCGCGCTCAAGCGTCTGCAAGCCGGTGGCGTCAAGGTTCTGGAATTCCCCGACAGCGTCTGGGATGCGATGTATGAAGCGTCGAAATCGGTCTATGCCGAGTTCATGGGCGACGACCTGTTCAAGAAGGTCAACGACGACTTCTTCACCTCGATGGAAGAAAGCTCGGGCTGGCTGACCAAGTCGATCGGCGCCTACCGCGCCCAGCGTGACCGCGTCCGCGGCTAGCGGTGGTTGCCAATGACAGTGCGGCGCCCCGGCTGGTCCGGGGCGCCTGCATATGCGCCGACGCCGTGAAAAGCCGGTGCAACGGGGGAGGTGACACGTGGAATTCTTGCTTTGGGTTCTGACCGGCTTGGGCCAGTCGGTGGTGAATCTGTTCACCGCGCTGGCGAACCCGTCGTCGTGGCTGGCATGGACTGGCGGGTTTGACACGCTGGAAGACAAACAGTCGCTGATGCGCTTTATCTATTACGGCGGATCGACCGAGTTCTTCTTCCTGGTGTTCCTGTTCTTCATCCTGCTGACGCTGGCCGGCCTGTGGCGCAACAGCGTCATGTGGGGGTCGGTGCGGGTGCTTGAGGGCATCGCCAACCGGGTCGGACGCTTTTTTGCCTGGGCCGGGCTGCTGATGGTGCTGCAACAGATCGTCATCGTCTTTTCCCAACGGATTTTCGCCTCGTCTGGCCTGACCTTCGGCTTTGGCAGCTCGATCAGCTATGACATCAGCTGGTGGGCGGAAGAGCTGAAGCTGTACAACGCCATGATCGTGACGATGTGCTGCACCTATACCTTTGCGCAGGGCGGGCATGTTCGGGTCGACCTTGTGTATTCGGCGGTGGGCCACCGGGCCAAGCGCGTGATCGACATGTTCGGGTCGCTGTTCTTCATGCTGCCGGCGTCGGTGCTGATCTGGCTTTACGCCTGGCCCTTCCTGTGGCGCCACCTCGTGACGCCCAAGGTGTCGGCGTCCGATCACCTTGACCGGATGCTGCTGAAGGCGCGGGCGCTGAAATGGAATGTGGAAACCATCGGGTTTTCGCCCAACGGCTTTAACGCCTATTTCCTGTTCAAGGTCCTGCTGGTCCTGTTCACGGCGATGGTGTTCCTGCAGGCCTGGGCGTTTTTCTACCGGTCGTATCTGGAATGGAAAGAGGGCCCCAAAAGCGTGGGCCGCTATCAAGACCGCGACTCGCTGGGCGCGGGCGAAGAAGCCTATGAAGGCACGCATTAAAGGGGCCGGGGACAATGCTGTTCGGACTTGATGGGGTCGAAATTGGCCTCTTGATCGTTTTCCTGTGCCTGTTCGCCGGCATCCTGTCGGGGTTTCCGGTGGCCTTTGCCATCGGCGGCGCCGCCGTCATTGCGTTCGGGATCATCGCGGCGCTCGACGGCGCGGGCATCCTGGTGCACCAGGCGGTCGATGAAAGCAGTCAGGCCTACCGCGACCTGGTAAACTCTGGCGTCAGCGCCATCGACATCTCGAAATTCCGTTACCCCGACCTGCCACGCGTGGCCGAGCATCTGTTCGCCGGCGGCTGGGAAACGGCGATGAACCGCAACATCAGCTTTATCGTCAACCGCATGAACGAACGCGTGCTGGCCGGCCAGTCGATCGAGACGCTGCTGGCGGTGCTGATGTTCGTGCTGATGGGCATCACGCTGGAACGCTCGAAGATCGCCAACGACCTGCTGACCACCATGGCCCGGGTGTTTGGCCCGCTGCCGGGCGGTCTGGCGGTTTCGGTCGTGGTGGTGGGCGCGTTCCTTGCCGCGTCGACCGGCATCGTCGGCGCCACGGTGGTGACCATGGGGCTGTTGTCGCTGCCCACCATGCTGCGCCACAATTACTCGCCCGAACTGGCCACCGGCGTCATCGCGGCGTCGGGCACGCTGGGGCAGATCATCCCGCCGTCGATCGTGATCGTTCTTCTCGGGACGCTGGCCGGCGATCTTTATGCCACCGCGCAGGAAACCCGCGCCTCGGCGGCCGGCTGTTCCGACGCGCTGACCCTGCTGGGCGAGGCGGCCGTGGTCTCGGTCGGCACGCTCTTCCAGGCCGCCATCCTGCCCGGCATCCTGCTGGCGGGCCTCTACGCGGCCTATGCCTTCGGCTACGCCGTCTTCAACCCGTCCAAGGCCCCGCCGGTCGTGGGCGGCGCCGCAAGCGGCGAAGTCATCACCCGCGCCGACGCGCTGACCTGGTTCCTGGCCGTGCCCGTGGGGCTGGTGGCGGTGTTGCTGCTCAGCGCGCAGATCGGGCTGGTCGGCTCGCAGAATGTCACCGTCGACAGCTATTCCGATACCGGGCAGGCCGCCTCGCTGCGCACCAACGTGTCAGAACAATGCGCGGCCTCGATCATCGAACTGCACGGGCAACAGGCCTGGGACACGGCCGTGGCCGAACAAGCTGCCATCGAAGCCGCCGGCGGGCTGGAAGAAAGCCACGCCCTGACCGAAGACGAAATTGCCGCCGCCCGCGTCGACCGGATCGCCGCCGCCGCCCCGGTGGGCAGCGGTGTCGCCACCATTTTCCTGGTGCTGGCTCTGGTGCTGGCCGTGTCGCGCGGCGTGGCCCCGTCGTCCGACCCGCGGCCGCTGGCCATCGGCGGTCTGGGCGTGCTGGCCGGGCTTTTGGCCGACGCGCTTCTGATCTCGCCGGTCACCACCCCCGGTGTGACCTTCCTGATCCTGCTGATCCCGCTGGTGCTGACCTTCTACGGCCTGCGCCACGCCTCAAGGCTCCTCGGCCAGAACGAACTGATCCGCGTGGTCTTCCCGCCGCTGGTGCTGATCGTGGCGGTGCTGGGCTCGATCCTGGGCGGCATCACCAACCCGACCCCGGCCGCGGCCCTTGGCGCGGGCGGCGCCATCATGCTGGCCGCCTACCGCAAGCTGCAAGACGACAACCGGTCCGGACGGCTGATCCTGATGACGGCCTTCGCCATCATGATCATGATCCTGATCGGGGTGAATTTCGACCTGCGCGTCGGCGTCGGCGAAACCAGCTTCGAACAGTGGGTCGCCTTCCTCGTTGCGCAGGCGTCCTATCTCTTCGCCATGTTCGGCATTCTCTACGCCTGCTACGTGCTCTGGTCCGGCGGCGTCCTGCCGGCGGTGGTGCGCGAAACGGCGAAAGTCACCTCGATGGTCTTCACCATCCTGATCGGCTCGCAGCTTCTGAACCTGGTCATCATCAGCTTCGGCGGCGAACATTACATCCAGGATTTCCTGCGCTCGTACGACAAGGAATGGGTGGTGTTCCTGATCGTGATGGTGGTGCTGTTCTTCCTGGGCTTCGTGCTCGACTTTCTCGAAATCATCTACATCGTGATCCCCATCGTCGGCCCGGTGATCTACGGCGGCACGATGGACCCGAAATGGGTCACCATCATGATCGCCGTCAACCTGCAGACGTCCTTCCTGACACCCCCCTTCGGCTTTGCGCTGTTCTACTTGCGCGGCGTGGCGCCGCGCAGCGTCACGACAGGGCATATCTACCGCGGGGTCATTCCCTTCGTGTTGATCCAGGTGGTGGGGCTGGCGCTCTTGTGGGCCTTCCCCTCGGTCGTCACCATCGTGCCGAACCTGATCCCCAACTGAGGCGCCGCGCCCGACGCGATACGCCGCGCCCCATCATCTTGGGGAAAATATCCCCGCCGGAGGCAACGCGCCGCCCGTCAGGGCGGCGCAAGAACAAGGACCCCAAGGCGCCGGCTTGCCGCGCCTTTTGGGTGTCAGCGGCCCATCAGGGCCGCGTCAAAGGGATAACGGATCAGGTTCTCGAACCCGTCCTCGGTGATCAGAACCTGTTCTTCCAGCTTGATCGAAAATCCGCCGCCAACCGCGCCGACCAGCGCCTCGACGCACAAGACCATGCCCGGCTCCAGCGGGTAATCATACGACCCTTCGACGTATTTGTCGGGATAGGGCACCAGGGGCCATTCATCGCATAACCCGACACCATGCATGGCACAGCCGTATTTCAACTTCTGAAACTTCTCGGGCAGGCGGTGGCAGCGTTCCACCAGTTCGGGGATCATCAGCCCAGGCTTCAACAGCTCCATGTTGGTGAAGATATGCTCATGCGCCATCTGCATCGCGGCGACCATCTCGGGGTCGGGCGCGCGGTCGCCGATCCACCAGGTGCGGCTGATGTCGACGCAGATGCCATAACTGCCCACAAGATCGGTGTCGAAGGCGACAATCTCGTTGTTCTGCACCTTGCGCGGGCCGCATTCCTGAAACCACGGGTTGGTGCGCGGCCCCGAGGTCAGCAGCCGCGTCTCGATCCACTCGCCGCCCCGGCGGATGTTCTCGGCATGCAGCACCGCCCAGATGTCGTCTTCGGTCATGGTGCCGCCCGGCACGCCGGCGCGTGCCGTCGTTTCCATCACGCCGATCGACCTTTCGCAGGCGTCGACCGCGCAGCGCATGGCGTGGATCTCGTCGGCGCCCTTCACGCTGCGGCACTTCTCGGTGACCTCCTCGCCCTCCATCACCTCAAAGCCCCGCGCCTCCAGCGCCCTGAGCCCGTGCAGCATGATCTTGTCCACGGCCAGCCGCTTGTTGCCGGGGGCGTGGGCGCGCAGGATGTCCTCGACCTCGCCGGTCACCCGATGCGCGGCGGTGCCCAGCTTGTCGCCCCGGTCGAAATAGAACAGGTCGAAACCCGAGCGCACTTCGCGCACCAGCGGGTTGAACTCGGTCAGGAAGGGCGCGTTCTTGTAGTCCCAGATCACCATGTGGCCGTCGGCGCACAACAGCAGCGCCCGGAACGGGTTGTGGGTGTTCCAAAGCTGCATGTTGGTGGAATCGGTGGCGTAACGAATGTTCAGCGGGTCGAACATCAGCAACCCGGCATAGCCGCGCGCCACGATATGCGCCGTCAGCCGCTCCCAGCGATAGCGGCGCATGGCCTGCAGATCGGGCAGTGTCAGCCCGGCGGCGGCCCACTCCGAGAACGCCAGCCCGGTCGGCCCGATCTCGATCCGGTTGCCGTCGTTGGGCGTGTTGTCGCCCAGCATCGCGCCCTGGCCGGGGTCGATCTTGCGGCTGTCGCGGTAATGCCTGTTCATCGCCTGCGCCCCCCTCTGCTCAGTCCCATGTCGGCAGAGCGGGCGGGCGCGGTCTTGTCCGAAACCGACGCCGCGCGGCGTCGCTGGCGGGGCACCGCCGGCCGTGCGACAGCGTTTCGCGGTGCACTTGACCCAGCTGGCATCGCCAATGGCGTTTCGGGTTTGAAGTGATCCAGCAGGCACCGCCTGACGTGTTGACCGCGTGATTTCAGGCGACGTCAGGTGACTCAGGTTCAACGCGATGCGCCTTAACGCGTTGAAATCCGTGGTTTCGGGCAGCGTTGGGTGCTTCAGTTTCAACGCGCAACACGTTAGCCTTCGGCCCATGCCGTCTGACCTGCCGAACCTGCCTTACAGCCCGTGGTCGCTGCCGCACATGCTGCGGCTGCCGGGCACGGCGCCGCTGGCGGATGCGCCCTGGCTGCTGGTCTGCGATGCCTTCAACAGCCAGATGGCCCGGCGCGACCAACTGCTGGCCGACCAGCCCGAGGCTGTCACCGCGGCGCTGCCGGGGGCGGGGCCAGCCATTGCCGAGCTGTTCGATACGGTGCTCGCCCACCTGTCAGAGGCGCCCGGCTATGCCATCGACGGCCCCTCCGTGCGCCGCCCCGACGGCGTGACCGTCGCGCTTGACGGGCCGTCGCCGCTGCTGGTTCTGGCGCGGCTGGTTCAGGAAGACCTGTGCCTGCTGCAAAAGACCGGGGACGAACATGTCCTGACCGCCGCCACTTTGTGCTTTCCCGCCAAATGGACCCTGTCGGAAAAGCTGGGCCGCCCGCTGTCGCGCATCCATGCGCCGGTGGCCGCGTATGACCCGCGCATTGCGCAGCGGGTCCAGCGCATGTTCGACGCCGTGCGCCCCGACCGGCCGATCTGGCGGTTCAACCTGTTCCCCGAGGAAACCGACGAGCTGTTCCTGCCCTTCCGCGAGGCGGCAAGCGCCGCGCGCGTGATGGGCAAGTGCCACTTCCTGCGGTCCGAACGTCAG
>CAYYMJ010000010.1:0-22502 GCA_964472855.1 uncultured Rhodobacterales bacterium
GTGCGCCGCAAGGGCCGCGTCTACGTGATCAACAAGACCCAGCGCCGGTTCAAGGCCCGCCAGGGCTGAGCCGAACGGCACGGCTGCAAGATGTGAAAACGCCCCGCACTGCGGGGCGTTTCGCTTTTTTTGGGGCCAGACCCCGCAGGCCGGCGCGGTCAGTTGCCGCTTTGGTCGATGATCTGGCGCACGCCGTCAGCCAGAAGCCTGACCATCGTCGCCTGATTCATGAAGCCGGTCACGGGCAGACCCGCCTGATCCTGATAGTCGCGGATCGCGTTGCGGGTGGCGCGGTTGAAATTGCCGTCTACGGTTCCCGGGTTCAGACCCAGCCGCTTCAGGCGCTGTTCGATCAGCAGCCGGCTGATCGAGGTCAGGTTCATCGCCCGTTCTTCGGCCTTCCACGCCTCGATCTGCTGTTGACGCCGCGCCTCGGCCTCAAGCTGGTCAACCCGCTGCCGCGCCTCGGCGGCAAAGCGCCCGTTGGGGAAGTCGGCCAGATAGCTTTGATAGGCTTCCAGCGTGTTCGCCTGCTCGGCCTGTTGCCAGGCGTTGCGGTCGGCGGCACTGCCCCGCGCGGCGCGCAGTTCGTCAATGCGCTGTTGCGCGGCGCCGACGAACCGTCCCTGCGGGAAGGCGGCGATATAGGCGCGATAGGCCGGCACCGTGTCGGTGGCGCGAGCCTGCTGCCAGGCGTCGCGGTCGGCGACGGTGTTGTTGCGCGCGTCGATCAGCTGGGCGATCCGCGCGTCGGCCTGCCGTTTGAAGCGCCCTTGCGGGAAGTCTTCCAGATACAGCCGATAGCCGGGCACCGTGTCGTCCGACTGGGCCCGCTGCCAGGCACGCAGGTCGGCGGCAAGATCGCTGCGCTGTTCGTTCAGCAGCTGGTCCAGCCGGGCCCGCGCCTGGGCTTCGAACCGCCCGTTCGGGAAGGCGCGCAGATAGTCGCGGTAGCTGTCGACGCTGTCGCGTGACCGGGCCCGATCCCAGGCGCGGCGGTCGGCCAGCGCCTGTTGGGCGCGGTTACGCTCGGCTTCGATGTCGGCCAGCAGGCTTTTCGCCAGTTCCGAGCGCACGCCGTCAGGATAGTGGGCCAGATAGCGGCGCAGGCCCGCCTCGCTGCCGTCCTGACCGTTCTGCACCCAATAGGCGATGTCGGCGGCGCGCTGCTGGCGCGCCCGTTCTTCGGCCTGCCGCTGCAGTTCGGCGGCCCGCGCGGCCCCTTGACGGTCGAGCAGGTCGACCTGTTCGGCGGTCAGATAGGACGTCGGGTCGAACCCTTCATGGTCCTGCCAGCCCTTGATGGCCCCGCGCGTTCCCGGCCCGAAGATGCCGTCGATGCCGCGGGTGTTGTATCCCAGCACCGACAGGTCGCGCTGGATGTCGCGCCGTTCGTTGCGGGTCAGATGCAGGGCGGCCTCGACCTCTTCCGGCACCGGCGCGGTCAGGGCGTCGATCCTTGTCCGCGCCTCGGCCGCGTGCAGACCGGCGGGGAAGCGGCGCAGATAGGCCTGATAGGCCTCGACCGTGTCGACCGAGCCGACGCTGCGCCAGGTCAGTTCGTCGGCCAGCAGGTCCAGCGCCGCCGAGTTGTCGCGCGGCAGGAACGGCCCCACCGGCGGGGCGCCGATCACCGACAATTCGTCACTGCGGTTTATATCGTCGATCAGGTTGCGGTTCTTGACCGGCAGCGAGCTGTTGAGAAGAAAGCGGATGCCGCCGGGCGTGCCGCGCACCACATGCACTCCGGCCGGCGGATCGATGGGCGCCAGGCCCCAGCTCCAGTAAGCGCCGGTCGAGCCCACCACATCGGCAGGTGCCAGCAACAAAAGGCCATTGTCCTGCGCCTTTTCCAGCGCCGACATGAACAGGCCCAGCGGGATGCCATAGCGATACAGGTTCACCAGATTCGGGCGCGGCATGTCGACGGGCAGAAAGAAGGTTTCCACCCCATCGTTGGCAAAACGCCCCGACAGGACAATTACCTGCCTGTCGCTGGCCCGAAGCATCTGGGAAAACTGGCCCATATGCTCCCACACGGCCTGCTGATCGGCGTCGCGCACCGCGTCGACCGAGATGCCGACCCGCTGTAGCTGGTCGATGGCGGCAAAGGGCACGACGGCAAGGCCCGCGTCGTCGATGTTGCGGTAATCGGTGTTGCCAAACATCAGGGCAACGCTTTCGGCAGCGGCCGGCGTGGCCATTGCCAGGGCCAGCGAGGCGCCGGTGAGGAATCTTTTCAGCATTGGGTCACTCCGTGGGTCATCATGTTTCGTATTCCCGCAGATCCTCGATCACCTTGCCGTCCCGCGGCAGGGTTCCCGGCGCGACAATCTCCACTTTGCCGCGCAGTTTCAGTATGTCGCGCACGCTGGCCGCGATCCCTTCGGCCACCGCGCCAGACGATTCGGCACGTATCAGCATATCGTCCTGGTCGCCGTCGCGGGACACGACCACGCGGAACCTGTCAACCTCGGGGTGGCGGCGGTTCAGCTCGGCCACCTGTTCGGGGCGCACGAACATGCCCTTGATCTTGGTGGTCTGGTCGGCCCGGCCCATCCAGCCCCTGATGCGCATGTTGCTGCGCCCGCAGGGGCTTTGGCCCGGCATCACCGCCGACAGATCGCCGGTGGCAAAGCGGATCAGCGGATAGCCCGGCGTCAGCGCCGTCACCACCACCTCGCCGACCTCGCCCTCGGGCACGGGGTCACCGGTGCCGGGAGTCACGATCTCGACCAGCACGCCCTCGTCGACGATCAGCCCTTCCATGGCCGGGCTTTCATAGGCGATGCAGCCCAGGTCGGCGGTGCCATAGCATTGCAGGCAGGCGATGCCCCGGTCGGCGTAATAGCTGCGCAGCGACGGAAACAGCGCCCCGCCGCCAACCGCGGCCCGGGTGATCCGCAGCGTCAGGCCCAGTTCGTCGGCGCGCTCGACGATGGCTTTCAGATAGTCCGGCGTGCCGGCATAGGCGGTCACGCCCAGATCATGCGCGGCGCGGGCCTGCAACCCGGTCTGCCCGGTGCCGGCGGGGAAAACCGTGGCCCCCACCGCCCGCGCGCCGCTTTCGAACATCATGCCGGCCGGCGTCATGTGATAGCTGAAGCAGTTTTGCACGATGTCGCCGGCGCCGATGCCGCAGGCGGTCATGAACCGGGCAAAGCGGAACCAGTCGTCAGCGATCTGTCCGGGTTCGTATATCGGCCCGGGCGACTGGAACACATGCGCATAGCTGGCCGGCGCATCCGCCAGCCCGCCAAAGGGTGCGGCCGCGCCCTGCATCGCGGCAAGGTCGGTCTTGCGCAGCACCGGCAGGGCCGCCAGCGCCGCGGCATCGCAGACCTGCGCCGGATCGACCCCGGCCAGACGGTCGGCGTAGCCCGGCAAACCCTGCGCCCGCGCGATCTGCGCGGACAGCATCGCGGCAATGCGCCGGGCACGCTGGTCGGGGGGCTGGAATTCGGGGGCCACAGCGGCATTGGTCATTGATGGCTATCCTTGGTAATCAAGAGAAAGTGATGACGAGTTGACGCCTTGGCAATCAAGCGAAGGTAACGACGAATTGACGCGCGGCAGGCTGTCCGCTCCCCAGAGTGAACGGTGTCGTATACCACGGTATACACAGCGGTGGCCAACAGGACTGGCCGCGCCAGAACCAAAAGGACCACGCCAGTGACCCAGACCACGCGCGCCCGTGCCACCACGCAGGCCGACATCGACGCGCGGATCAGCTTTGACGCCGACCGCCAGATCATGGAAGCCGATTTCAGCAACATCGTCCTCGCCAATTCGGCGGAGGTGAACGCCTTTTACGATCGGCTGGAAGCGCGCATCGCCGAAACCGGCGAGGACAAGTGGTTCTTTCTTGTCAACTATTCCAACAGCCGGGTCGACAGCGACGCCTGGTTCGCCTTTTCCCGCCGCGGCAAGGTATTGAACCTGGCGCATTCGCAGGGCTCGGTGCGGTTCGATGCCAGCGACCTGACCCGCAAGCAGATCGAGCGTGACGCCCGGACCGAAGCCTTCGATCCCAATCTCTTCGCCGATCGCGACCTTGCGATTGCCCGTCTGGAAACGCTGCCGTCGCAGCGGCGCAACAAAATTGTGCATACCCCGACCCACAGTCGCGATGAATTCACGGCGCGCATCCGTTTTCGCGAAGACCAGCAGATCATGGAAGCCGACTTTTCGAATTTTTCCTTCGAGCACGCGCGCGATGTCGACGATTTCTATGATTATATCGAAAAGGTCATCGGCAAGACCGGGCGCAAATGGTTCTTTCTGGTCAACTATGACGGCTGCCGCATCCAGTCGCCGGCATGGGTTGCCTATGCGGCGCGCGGCAAGCGGCTGAACCAGGCCTGGTCGCTGGGGTCGGTCCGCTATGCGCCGGGGTCCGAGACCGAGGTCGACATTCGCCTGCGCGCGGAAACTCAAGGCTTTCGGCCCAACATTCGCAACACGCGCGCAGAGGCGCTGGAGCGTATTGCCGAAATGAAGGCCGAGGCCGCGACCGAGGTTCACTGAGACGGACGCACGCTGCGGGCCACGGTTGCACCGTGGCGCACCGCGCCGTGGCGCGACTTGCGCGTCGCGCGGGCGGTTCTCTGAACCACCGCGGCTGTTGCCATGTTCCCGAATGTCCCGCGTCATCACCACTCCTCGGCCCGGCGCGGTCGGGCGCCGGGGCTGAGCACCAGCAAGAGGCCGGGGCCGGCTGTTATGCAATGACATGGACAGGTTATGCCCTGACGCGGCCAGCGGTCAGCTAAGCCAACGTTTACGCCGGCGATAGGATCGCACGTCGCGGTAAGATTTCCGGCCCTCTTCGGACATGCCAAGGTAGAATTCCTTCACATCCGGGTTCTCGCGCAGGTCGTCGGCGCGCCCATCCATGACCACCCGCCCAGATTCGAGGATATAGCCGAAATGGGCAAAGCGCAGGGCGACGTTGGTATTCTGCTCGGCCAGCAGAAAGCTCACGCCTTCCTGTTCGTTCAACGATTTCACGATGCCGAAGATTTCCTCGACCAGTTGCGGCGCCAACCCCATCGACGGCTCGTCCAGCAGGATCATCTCGGGGCGGCTCATCAGGGCGCGGCCCAAGGCGCACATCTGCTGTTCGCCGCCCGAGGTATACCCGGCCTGTGCGCTGCGCCGTTCCTTCAGGCGCGGGAAATAGCTGTAGACCTTGTCAAGATCCTCGTGGATCCGGGCCCGCCCGTCCTTGCGCGTGTAGGCGCCGGTCAGCAGGTTTTCCTCGACGGTCAGATGTTCGAAACAGTGGCGGCCTTCCATGACCTGGATCACGCCGCGCCGCACGATCTCGGCGGGCGAGCTGTGCTGGATGGTCTCGCCGCGATAGCTGATCGACCCCTTGGTCACTTCGCCGCGTTCACTGTGCAGCAGGTTCGACACCGCCTTCAGCGTCGTCGTCTTGCCGGCGCCGTTGCCACCCAGCAGCGCGGTGATGCCGCCACGGGGAACTTTCAGGCTGACGCCTTTCAACACAAGGATCACGTGGTTGTAGATCACCTCGATATTGTTGACCTCAAGCAGGGATTCCTGATCGGTCGGGCCGGCATCCAGCATTGGTTGAACCTTTGTTGTTCGGTTGCCCCGGCGGCATGGCTGCCGCCGGGGCGAGTGCTTGTCAGGCGGTCAGATCAGCCGCCACAGCTGTCGTTGACCGGCCAGGGCGCGTTGGCCGCGGCATAGTCGGCCGCTGCTGCCGCTTCCATCGGCGCGATGGCGTCGCGGTCCGGGGTCAGCAGGTCGCTGACCTGAACGAACTCGGATCCGTTCCATTCCAGCATCCAGCCGCCCGAATGCCCGGTATGGTCCGAACACGAGGTGGCGAAGGGCGGAATCATGCCGGTCATGCCCAGCTCGGCCAGGCGTTCGTCGGTGACGTTCAGGTTCTCAAGACCCCAGCGCAGCTGTTCGGCGTTGATTTCGCCGACGCCGTATTCGGCCTGCGCCGCGGCGATGCCCTCGGCCAGGATCATCGACATGACGACACCGCGCGAATAGAACACGCCCGCGCGCTCTTCCGCGCTCGACGCGGTCATTCCGGTGTCGATGACATGTTCCTGAAGAGCGGCCATCACGCCGGCATCGGCCACGGGCTTGGACCAGGTGATGGTCTTGTAGCCGGCGCCGTCTTCACCAACCAGCGCCAGGTCGGCCGAATGGCCCGACCACCAGACGCCGATGAACTGGTCCATCGGGTATTTGGTCTTGACCGCTTCGCTGATGGCACCGGCGTTCATGGCGCCCCAGCCCCACATGATCACGTTGTCCGGGCGCTCGCGCCGGATTTGCAGCCACTGGGCCGACTGGTTCTGCATTTCCTTCAGGCCCACCGGGATCGGCAGGAATTCAAAGCCATACTCGGCGGCCTTGGCTTCGAAGAAGGGGATCGGCTCTTTCCCATAGGGGTGATCGAGATGCAGGAAGGCGATCTTCTTGCCACGCAGATTCTCGAGATCGTTGTCCGACAGATAGTTCAGGATCATCGAGGCACCGTCCCAATAGGACGACGGCGCGTTGAACGCCCACTGGAACACCGTGCCGTCGGCCATGGGCGAAAAGCCATAGCCGGGCGCGAGAATCGGGATGCGGTCGACATTGGTCTTGGGCAGAACCTGCAGGGTAATGCCGGTCGACCATGGCTGGGTAACGATGGCGTCGCCCTTGGTCTTTTCATAGCATTCCACGCCCTTTTCGGTGGAATAGCCGGTCTCGCATTCCTGGAAATCGACATGAACGCCGCCGACGCCGCCGTCGCGGGCGTTCAGCATGTCCATATAGTCCCTTTGACCGTTCATCAGCGGAATCCCGGTCGAGGCAAAGGGCCCGGTCCGATAGCTCAGGTTGGGCACGTTCAGCCCTTCGGCGGCGACTGCCCCCGCGGTCAGGGCCGTTGCGGCGACAACCGCGGCCAGTCTGGTAAGTTTCTTCATTGATCTTCCTCCCGTTGGTAACGACGAATTCTGCGGCCCGCCCACGGCTAGTGCGGGAAGGGCCAGATTATCATCTTCTCGCGGATCAGCCGCCAAAGCTGGGTCAGCCCGTGCGGCTCCACGATCAGGAAAAACACGATCAGGCTTCCGACGATCATGATGTTGAGATGTTCGACCGTCGCGCTCGACAATTCAAACCCGTATGTCTGTGCAACGCCATAGCCGACGATTGACGCAGCGACAGCAAGCGTGATTGCCAGCGCCCAATACTCGCGCATGCGCAGGAAGGCGCCGGCCAGAATCAGCACGACGGCCACGAACAGCACCTGCCAGCCCAGCGGCAGGTCGGCCAGATGCGCGTCGGCAACCAGGTTCAGGATCACCGGCAGACCGACGATCAGGATCGCGCCCAGATAGTTGCCCATGACACTGCCCAGCCCGCCGATGATGGCGATGAACAGCACCCGGAAGCTGAGCGGAATGTCGAACAGGTTCGGCTCGGCCGCGCCACGCCACATGAAGACGAACAGCGCGCCGGCCACGCCCACCACATAGGACGACACGGCAAAGGCCGTCAGCTTCGATTTCATCAGATTGATGCCGATCAGCTCGGCCGCGATATCCATGTCGCGGGTGGCTTTCCACATCCGTCCCAGGTAGCCACGGGTCAGGTTGATGACCAGAAGCGTCATGACCGTCACGATGCCCAGCACAAGATAGTATTGCGTCAGCGACCCTGCCTGCGGCCCGGCCACGTAATGCCCCGCGATGTCGAGGTTCGGCACCTGGATCGCCCCCGAGGCGTTGTAATTGTAAAGCCAGCCCCATTTCTCGAACAGCCAGACCAGAAAGAACTGCGCGGCCAGCGTGGCGATGGCGAGGTAAAAGCCCTTGATCCGCAAACTGGGAATGCCGAACACCACGCCGATGCCGGCCGCGAAGAAGCCCGACAGCAGGATGGCCACGATCGGGTTCATCCACGGAAATATCGTCACCAGCTTGTAACAGGCATAGGCGCCCACGCCCATGAAGGCGGCGGTGCCAAGGCTCAGTTGCCCGGCATAGCCGGTCAGCACGTTCAGCCCCAGCGCCGCCAGCGAATAGATCAGGATCGGGATCAGCAGCGCCTGAAAGGCGAACTCGGACGCGGTCAGCGGAAAGATCACCCAGGCAAAGATCAGGATGATCCCCAGCAGGAACGCGTCCTGCTTGACCGGAAACAGCGCCTGATCGCGGCGATAGCTGGTCTTGAACTGCCCGGCGGTGCGATAAAGCATGGCTTTCAGACCCTTTCGATGATCTTTTCGCCGAACAGGCCCTGAGGCCGGAACAGCAGCACGATCAGGGCCAGCACGAAGGCGAACCAGGTTTCGGTATTGCCGCCCATCAGGGGCTGGCCCCAGTAGATCTCGAACAGCTTTTCAAGCATCCCGATCATCAGCCCGCCGACGATGGCGCCGGTAATGCTTTCCAGCCCGCCCAGCATCAGGACCGGCAGCGCCTTGAAGGCGATGACCTCAAGCGCGAAACTCACGCCGGCCCGGGCGCCCCACGCGACCCCGGTCACCAGCGCCACGATCCCGGCAATGAACCACACCAGCACCCAGATCGTGCGCAGCGAGATGCCCACCGACAGCGCAGCCTGATGGTCGTCGCCCAGCGCCCGCACGGCGCGGCCCATCCGGGTATAGTTGAGAAACCCCAGCAGCCCCACCACCAGCAGCGAAGCCACGACCACCACGGTGATATCCAGATGCTGCAAAATCAGCAGGCCGCCCCAGGGTTCCAGCACGGTGTCGCCGGTGGGAATACCCAGTTCGGCCGAAATCATAACCTTGTTCTCGCCGCCGAAAATCAGCTCGCCCAGCCCGATCAGGAACAGGGTGATGCCGATCGTGGCCATGAACAGGATGATGTCGGGTTGCCCGATCAGCGGGCGCAGCACCACACGCTCGATCCCGACGGCCAGCCCGTACATGACCATCAGCGTCAGAACCACCGCCACCCAGGCCGGCACCCCCATCTCGTGAAGGCCGACCAGCGTCAGCGCGGCGAACACCACCATGATGCCCTGCGCAAAGTTGAAGATGCGCGACGACCGGAAGATCAGCACCAGCCCCAGCGCGATCAGCGCGTAAAGGATGCCCGACACCAACCCCTCCCACAGCACCTGCAGCAGGAAATCCGGTGCCGACACCATGTCGGCAAAGGGCGTCACGAATATCTCTTTCAGCATGGCGACGGCCCTCTCAATGCTGGACGCCCAGATAAGCGTCGATCACGTCCTGGTTGTTGCGCACCGCGTCGGGGGTGCCGTCACCGATCTTCTTGCCATAGTCCATCACCACCACCCGGTCGCTGAGGTCCATGACCACGCCCATGTCATGTTCGATCAGGCAGATCGTGGTGCCAAACTCGTCGTTCACGTCGAGGATAAAGCGGCTCATGTCCTCTTTTTCTTCGACATTCATGCCGGCCATGGGTTCGTCCAGCAGCAACAACCGGGGCTCGGCCGCCAGCGCCCGGGCCAGTTCGACCCGCTTTTTCAGGCCATAGGGCAGGCGCCCCACCGGCGTCTTGCGGATGCTTTGAATCTCGAGGAAATCGATGATCCGCTCGACCGCCTCGCGGTTGGCGATTTCCTCGCGCTCGGCCCGGCCCCACCAGATCGCCTGTGACAAAAGCGAGGCGTGCATGTGCGTCAGCCGCCCGGTCATGACATTGTCCAGCACGGTCATGCCCTCGAACAGGGCGATGTTCTGGAAGGTGCGGGCGATGCCCTGCCGCGCCACCTGATAGGGTTTCAGCTGCGGGCGCCTGGCGCCGCGAAACCAGATCTCGCCCTCTTGCGGCACGTAAAAGCCCGACACCACGTTCAGCATCGACGATTTGCCAGCCCCGTTCGGCCCGATGATGGCCCTTATCTCGCCCTCGCAGATGTCGAACGAGATATCCTCGATCGCCGTCACCCCGCCGAAACGCAGGGTGATGTTGCGCAGTTCCATCATCACCGGTCCGGCCCGGCGGGCGGATGCCGGCGTTGTCGCCTCGGCCATGCTCATTCCGCCGCCATCCGCCCGCCCAGACCGGAAACCCCGGCATCCTGGATCTTCAGCGTCGCGCGGATCGCGCCCTTGCGCCCGTCTTCATAGGTCACTTCGGTCTCCGTCGTTACCTCGGCGCTGCCGTCGTAAAGGGCGGTCACAAGGTCGGCGTATTTCTCGCCGATCACCCCGCGCCGCACCTTGCGGGTGCGGGTCATCTCGCCATCGTCGGCGTCCAGTTCCTTGTGTAGCACAAGAAACCGGTGAATGACGCAGCCGGCCAGCATTTCGTCGACGGCAAGGCTTTGGTTCACCTCGTCCACATGCCCGGCGATCATGCCCAGAACCTGCGGATGCTGGCTCAGTTCCTGATAGCCGCCATAGGCGATATTGTGGCGCTCGGCCCAGTTGCCCACTGCCGTCAGGTCGATGTTGACGAAGGCACAGCACATGTCGCGGTCGGCCCCGAACACCACCGCCTCAAGGATGTTGGGATAGAATTTCAGCTTGTTCTCGACGTATTTCGGCGCGAACAGCGCGCCGCCGGCCAGCTTGCCGACGTCCTTGGCCCGGTCGATGATGCGCAGATGCCCGGTGTCGGGCTCGATAAAGCCGGCGTCACCGGTGGCGACCCAGCCTTCGGCGTCCTTGGTCCCGGCGGTCGACTCGGCATTCTTGAAATACTCGCGGAACACGCCCGGCGAGCGATAGAAGACCTCGCCATCGTCGGCAATCTTCAGCTCGACCCCGGGCGTCGGCGTGCCCACGGTGTCGGGGCGCACCTCGTCATCCTTTTGCTGGGTGATGAACACGCTGGCCTCGGTCTGGCCGTAAAGCTGTTTCAGGTTGATGCCCAGCGCACGGTAGAAATCGAAGATCTCGGGGCCGATCGCCTCGCCCGCCGTATAGCCGACACGCACCCGGCTGAACCCCAGCGAGTTCTTCAGCGGGCCATAGACCAGGAATTCGCCCAGCCGGTACATCAGCCGGTCCCAGCCGCCCACCGGCTTGCCGTCCAGCAACTGCGGGCCGACGCGGCGGGCAACGGCCATGAAGGTGTCGAAGATACGCCGCTTCATGCGGCCGCCATCCTCCATCCGGATCATGATGCTGGTCAGCTGCGATTCGAACACCCGTGGCGGCGCGAAATAATAGGTCGGCCCGATCTCGCGCAGATCGGTCATCATCGTGTCGGTGGACTCGGGGCAGTTGACGCAGAACCCGTTCCAATAGGCCTGCCCGATCGAGAAGATGAAATCGCCGACCCAGGCCATCGGCAAATAGGCCAGCACCTCGTCGCCCTGCCGCAGCCGGTCAAACTGCGACGAACTGCGGGCGGTCTCGATGATGTTGCGGTTGGTCAGCACCACGCCCTTGGGCCGCCCGGTCGTGCCGCTGGTATACAGCATCACGCAGGTGTCGTCGGCCCCCAGCGCACCCCGTCGCCGGTCAAGTTCCGGCAACAGGCGCGCCCGCGCCGCCTGCCCGGCATCGGTCAGCCCCGACAGGCTGCTCAGCCGGCTGTGGTCATAGTTTCGCAAGCCCCGCTGGTCGAGATAGATCAGGTGGCTCAGGTTATGCAGGCTGTCCTGCACCTCGAGAACCTTGTCCACCTGTTCCTGATCGGCGGCGATGATGAACCGGGCGCCGCAATGGTCCAGCACATAGGCAATCTCTTCGCCCACCGCGTCCTGATACAGCGGCACCGGCACGCCGCCGGCCGACTGCACCGCCACCATCGACCAGTACAGCGCCGGGCGGTTGCGCCCGATCACGGCCACATGGTCGCCGGGCGCGATCTCCAGCGTCAGCAGGCCAAGGGCAATTTCCTCGACCCGCGCCGCCACCTCGGACCAGGTCCAGGATTGCCAGATCCCGAATTCCTTTTCGCGATTGGCCGGCAGGTCGCCAAGCTCACGGGCATTACGGGCCAGCAACCCGGGGATCGATTGCGGATAGGGCGCCTTGGCAGCGATACGCGACACGTCAGTTCCTCCCGGCGGGCAGGTTCGCCCGCGCCCGCCGCCGCATGACGCGGTCTTTCGGGCTCGGCGCAGAGTTCGGGAATTGCGGCGGTCTTGTCAATTGTTTCGCGCTAACACCCAGGCGGGCCAGATCGTCGCGGTTGCGACGCGTGTTTCGCGGCACCGCGCAACGTGTTACCTTGGGCTCCATGGATCCCATTTCCCTCGCCTTTTATGCGGTCGTCTGCGGCGTCCTCGGCCTTGCCGCCCCCGCGATGGGCGGCATGGCCGTTCGTCTGTCGGTGGGGGCTGCGGTGGGCCTTGGCGCCGCGGCGCTGCTGCCGCTGTTGCGCGACATGATGACCTACGGCCCCTGACAGGGCGAGGGCGCACCGCTTCACCACGGCTCACAAAGCCGGGAGGGGCCCGTTCCGCGTCTTCTTTGGCTGTCCAAATACCTCGGGGGTGAATGCGCCGCAGGCGCAGAGGGGGCGGAGCCCCTTGGCGTTTGCCCCGCTAACGCCATGTCCGGCAGCGCATCAAGGCAATTGCCCCGCAATTGCCGTGGCCGGCAGCGCATCAAGGCAATTGCCCCGCAATTGCCGCGGCCGGCAGTGCATTGCCCGCAATGCACGAGAGGCCCCCCCCAAGCCAGCCGCCACGCAATTCCCGTCCCACAACGCACGAGAGGCCCCCCCCAAACCAGTGCCCACGCAATTCCCGTCCCACAACGCACGAGAGGCCCCCCACCAAGCCAGCCGCCACGCAATTCCCGTCCCACAACGCACGAGAGCCCCCCCCGGCCCAAGCCAGTCGCCAGGCAATTGCCGTGTCCAGCAGCGCTCACCCAACATCACGCCATCACCCACAGGCAACCGCCGCTTCAAACGCCATCCAACCACGCGCAGCACCGTCCCCACATCGCCCCCGGCGGGAACGCCGTACCGCCCTACGACTGCAAAAGCCCGGCATCCCACAGGGCCGCGTGGCGCCCGGCCCAACGCCCGGTGGCAAGGCATGCGGTCAGCAAATAGCCGCCCGTCGGCGCCTCCCAGTCCAGCATTTCGCCGGCCAGAAACAGCCCCGGCCGCGCCGTCAGCATCAGGCCCGGGTCCAGACTGTCGGCAGTGATCCCGCCGGCTGTGGAAATCGCCTCGTCCAGCGGGCGCAATTCGCCGTATCGCACCGGCAGCGCCTTGATCAGCCCGGGCAGCCGGTCTGGCGCCGGAAAGGGGCGCCCGAATTCCTGCAGAAGCGCGGTCTTGGCCGGCGTCATCCCCGGCAGGCGCCGCAGGCGGCTGGACAGGCTGTCCTTGGCCCGCCGCGCCAGCCGCTCGCCAATCCAGCCCGCGGCGCGCCCGGGCAACAGGTCAATCACCAGCGGCGCCCCGTCGCGCAAAGCCGGGGTCAGCGCATACAGCCCGCCCCCTTCCAGCCCGCGTTCGGCAATTACAAACTCGCCGCGCGACACCTGCCCACCGCAGGTCAGCGTCGCGCCCTTGACCGGCTGGCCAAACACAGCCGCCATATGCGCCGACCAGTCGACCGCCAGCCCGGCGTTGGCCGCCCGCAGGGGCGCCAGCGCCGCGCCCGCCCCGGCCAGCAAAGGCACCCACGCCCCGTCGGACCCCAGCCGCGGCCAGCTGGCGCCACCCAGCGCCAGCACCGCCACGCGCGGGCAAAGCCTGACCGCCCCGTCCGGCGTTGCAAACTCCAGCCCGCCGCCGGACAGGCCGGTCCAGCGCCAGCGCGTGCGCAACTGCACCCCCGACCCGGCCAGCCGCGACAGCCAGGCCCGCAGCAGGGGCGAGGCCTTCATGGCTGCCGGAAACACCCGCCCGGTCGAGCCTGTGAACGGGGCGGCCCCCAGCCCTCGGGCCCAATCCTCAACCGCGCCGGGGCCAAAAGCGTCCAGCATCGGCCCCAGCAGCCCGGCCCCGGCCCCGAAAGCGGCGCGAAAGGCATCGTCCGGCTCCGATCTGGTCAGGTTCAGACCCGACTTGCCGGCCATCAGCAGCTTGCGCGCCGGCGTGGGCATGGCTTCGGCCAGCAAAACCTGCCGCCCGGCGCCGGCCAGCGCCTCGGCCGCCATCAGCCCGGCCGGGCCCGCCCCGACGACCAGCGCGTCGGCTTCGATCTCTTGCATCTTGTGTCCCACCCGCGAGTCTCGTCCCACGACCATAACGCCCACCTGCCCTCTGTGCAGCCGGCCGATCCCGCCCGATGTGCCGCAAACGCAAAACCTGCATCACCGCGTGCCCCGCGCCAAGCGCGGCAGGGGCGGTGCAACGCTGCGCCTGCACCAGATCTGCCACAAGGATATCCACGCCAAGCTGACTTAGGTGCAACTGGCCTGCACCTACAACACCATCGCCGCACTGCAGGCCCACCCCAGGCCGGCCGGCTTCGCGGCACTGCCGGGCCACCCCTGCCGGCATTCAACGCCCGCACACCGCGGCCCGCGCCGAAACCCCTAGCCCTGTCCGACCCCGACCAGCGCCCGCACCTCCGGGTCGCGCAGCGAGATGTCCTCGCCCAGCCAGCGGTCGGCCCCGGGGCCGCACATCCACACCAGCGCCTGCGCCGGCCAGGCGGGCGGAATATGGTCGCTCCACGCCATCTGGCTGACCGGGTTGACGCCCGACGCCTTGATCTCGCGCTGCATCCGGGTGGCGACCGTCCCCGGCGACAGGCCCAGCGCCCGGATGCCCCGGCCGCGATATTCCAGGTCGGCCATGCGCGTCAGCATATGGGCCCCGGCCTTGGAACTGCAGTAATGCGACCAGGCCTCGACCGGGCTGTGGGCCGCGCCGGACGACACCGTGATGATCGTGCCGCCACCCTGCTCCAGCATCACCGGCAGCGCCGCGCGCATGCCCCAGAACACGCCCTTCAGGTTGATGTCGATCGCCGCGCCCCAGGCGGCGGGGTCGGCCGCGGCCATATGCGCCACCGGCAGGACCACGCCGGCATTGCCCACCAGCACATCCAGCCGCCCGAACCGCGCCACCGTGGCCGCAACCGCCGCCGACACGGCATCGAAATCGGCCACGTCGCAGGGCAGGGCAAGCGCCTGCGCACCGATGTCGGCCGCGATCTCGCCAATCTCTCCGCCGCTGCGCGCCAACAGCGCCACGTTGGCGCCCGCCGCCGCAAAGGCCCGCGCCGCCGCCGCGCCAATCCCGCGGCTGGCCCCGGTGATCATCACCACCTTGCCCGTCAGATCGCTCATCTTCGCTCCCCGTCCATTTGCCCGCCGCAGGGTTACCGCATTGCGCCGCCACAAGGAACTGCCGGCGGGCGCAACGGACATGCCCCAGCCAAACCCCACCCGTGCCCTTCATTGTTCCGTAAATACTTCGGGGGGGTGCAGGGGGGCGGCGCCCCCCGCCGGCGCTGCTGCGGGGAACCGGCGCTGCCGGCAATCGCGGCCCCGAACGTGCCGTCGCGCCAGATCTGACACCTTGACCGGTCGGGGATGGGCGTCAAAGCTTTCACCAACCCATTCAGGAGGACGATTCGATGAAAAACCGGTTCATTTTGATGGGGACTGCCGCCGCGGCAACCCTCGGCGTCGCGGGGCCAGCCGCCGCCGACGTCACTGCCGACCAAATCTGGAACAGCTGGGTCGAACATTCCCAGGCCGTGGGCCAGACCCTTTCGGCCGCCAGCGCCAGCATGGACGGCGCCGTCCTGACGCTTGACGGCGTGACCTTCGTTACCAAGACCCCCGAAGGACAGGTGACCGGCGCGATCGACCAGGTGACAATGACCGAGGTCGACGGAACCGTGGTGATCGTCAATTCCGACGTTTACAACCTCAGCTTCGATGGCCCGAACGGGACCACCGGCAGCATCGTCATCAACACCCCGGGTTTCGGCACCATCGCCAGCGGCGGCGATGGCGTCATCAGTTATGACTATTCCGGCAGCCTGATCGACGTCAGCCTGGCAAGCGCGATGGTCAAGGACACGGTGGTTCCGGTGGTGTTCGGCCTGACGATCGAGGATGTGGTCGGCGCCTATACCATGTCCGGCGGCGGTGATGGGGCCTTCGAAAGCGCCATGTCGGCGGCCGGGATGTCGTTGCGCTTCGACGCGGCCAATCCCGACAACAAGTCCGAACGCCTGAGCGTCACCGCCGAGTATTCCGACATTGCCACCGAATCCTCGGGCGTCGCGGCCGACATGGCGGCCATGTCCGACCCGATGGCGCTGACGGCGGGCGACATCGCGCTGGCCGTTTCCTTCCGCCACGGCGGCGGCGGCTACAGCATCGACGCCAATATCCCCGACGCGGTCTTTGCCCTGTCGGTGGCGTCCGACGGCGGCGCGATCGAGTTCGCGATCGACCAAGGCGGCGCCGGCTATTCGATGGAAAACACCGCCATCGCCGCCACCTTCTCGGGCGAGATGATTCCGCTGCCCGAAGTTTCGCTGGAGCTTGACGAACTGGCCTTTGCCGTATCGGCGCCGGTCGCGGCCAGCGACGAGGCGTCCGATTTCGGCGTCATGCTCAACGTCAACGGTCTGGCGGTGTCCGACATGCTGTGGTCGATGGTCGACCGGGGCGGTGTCCTGCCCCACGACCCGGCGACGTTCTTTGTCGAAGTCAACGGCGCCGCGCGCCTGATGGCCGACCTCGCCGATGCCGCCGTCAGGGGCGGACCGCCGCCGGTGGCCTTCGAGGCGCTGAACCTCTCTGGTCTGACAGTGGCGCTGGCCGGGGCCGAGATCACGGGCGAGGGCGGTTTCGATTTCTCGGGCGCCCCCGAGGGCGCGCTGCCCGGCATGCCGGGCGTCGCCGGCACGCTGGCGCTGTCGATCAGGGGCGTGAACGGGCTGATCGACAATCTCATCGCCATGGGCATCGCCCCGCCCGAGCAGGCCAACATGGGCCGGATGATGCTGGGCGCCTTCGCGCGTCCGGTGGGCGAAGATCACCTCGAGACCGAAATCGTCATGGGCGCCGACGGCACCGTCACCGCCAACGGCCAGCCGTTGCCCTTCTAGGCCAAGCCGCCGGGCGCGCGGCTTGGCGCGCCCGGCCTGTTTTTCATCGGGCCGGCGGGGGGATGGCCCACAGTTCATTGGCAAATATTGATGCCCGCCATTCCAGGAAACCGCGTTTTTCGCAGGCTTTTCACCGCCCAGATCGTGGCGTTGGTGGGCACCGGCCTGATGACGGTTGCCCTTGCGCTGCTGGCCTTCGATCTGGCCGGGGCGCGGGCCGGGCAGGTGCTGGGCACGGCGTTGGCGATCAAGATGGTCGCCTATGTCTTCCTGGCACCCCTGGCCGAGGCGCTGACACGCAATCTGCCCCGGCGCCGGGTGATGATTGCCGCCGATCTGCTGCGCGCCACCACCGCGCTGGCCCTGCCTTTCGTTGATGCCGTCTGGCAGGTCTATGTCCTGATCTTCGTGCTGCAGGCCGCTTCGGCCAGCTTTACGCCGGCGTTTCAGGCCACCATCCCCGACGTGCTGCCCGACGAGGCCGACTATACCCGCGCCCTGTCGCTGTCGCGGCTGGCCTATGACCTTGAAAGCCTGCTCAGCCCGGCGGTGGCGGCGCTGCTGCTGCTGGTCCTGCCGTTCAGCGCGCTTTTCGCCGGAACGACGCTGGGCTTTGTCGGATCGGCGGCGCTGATCCTTGTCACGCCGTTGCCGCCGCGCCGTCCCGAGCGTGATGCCCGTTCCTTCGTGTCCCGCCTGACCCGGGGCGTGACGATCTATCTTGCCACGCCGCGCCTGCGCGGGCTTCTGGCGCTGAATGCCGCGGCCGCGGCGGTCGGGGCCTTTGTCATCGTCAACACCGTTACCCTGGTGCGCGTCGGCTATGGCGGGTCCGCGGCCGGGGTCGCCGCGGCCATGGCCGCCTTTGGCGCCGGCTCGATGGTGGCGGCGCTGGGGCTGCCGCGGCTCTTGGGCCGTGTTGGCGACCGCGCGGTGATGATGGGTGCGGCGCTGGGCCTCAGCGCGCTGGGGCTTGGCGGCGCGCTGGTGATGATCGTCGCGGGATTGCCCGGCTGGAGCGGCTTTCTGGGGCTCTGGGCCGGGCTGGGCCTGATGTTTTCCGCCATCCTCACGCCTGCTGGCCGGCTGCTGCGCCGGTCGGCCCATGCCGAGGATCGCCCGGCCATCTTTGCGGCACAGTTCGCACTGTCGCACGCCTGCTGGCTGGTCAGTTACCCGCTGGCGGGCCTTGTCGGCACGCTCAGCATGGCGCTGGCGCTGGCCACCCTGTCGGGGCTGGCGCTGGTGGCCACGGCGGTGGCGCATACCATCTGGCCGCACGGCAGCTCGGAACCGCTGGCCCATGATCACCCCGGTTTGCCGCCCGACCACCCGCACCTTGCCCGGCACGGGGCGGACGGGCAGCACGCGCATGCCATCGTCATCGACGACGAACACCATGTCTGGCCCTCGCAGGGCTGAGACCAACGGCCACAAGATATCGACCGTTGGTCTTATGCTACGCCGGTCCGCCCGCGCACCGACATGCGCCCGCCTGTGGGGCGGGCGGTCGCATGCCTCTGGCAGGGTGAGTCTCGGCCACGGGTCGTCGGTATGAGACGGGGTATATGGCCTCGGGCCCGGCCGGGCGCCAGATGCGGCTGGCGCGGATTTCTCGGCCGAAGAATTGAAACGGGCCGCCCGGCCGCTGGTTGCCCCCCGCGGGCCATTCATCCACGCAACGCGACACGGACGGCGGCGGCCATGGCGGGAACGTGACCCCCTATGGCGCCTGCCGCGCCGACCGGCCCTTGCGCGGCCGCTTGGTGCCGCATAGGTCCTTCGGCCAGGGAGAATGCTCATGTCCAAGGATCCAGACAACCTGACCGCGCGCCTGCTAGAGGCCGCCAGGTCGGCCGGCGCCGACCAGGCCGACGCCATGGCCGTTGACGGAACCTCGCTGTCCATCGACGTGCGCGGTGGCGCGCTGGAGCAGGCCGAACGCTCGGAAGGGATCGAGCTGGGCCTGCGCGTCATGGTCGGCCAGCGCCAGGCCTGCGTGTCGGCGTCGGACAGCCGCGACGCGACGCTGGTGCAAATGGCCGAACGCGCCGTGGCCATGGCGCGCGAGGCGCCGGAAGATCCCCATATCGGGCTGGCCGACCCGGCGGCGCTGGCGCGTGAAATCCCCGACCTCGACCTTGCCGACCCGGCGCCCGAGCCCGAGGCCGCCGCGTTAGAGGCGCTGGCCCGCCGGGTAGAGGCCGCCGCCGCCGCGGTCGACGGCATCAGCCAGGTCGACAGCTCGACCGCCGCCTATGGCCGACACCGCATCCACCTTGCTGCCAGCAACGGCTTTTCCGGCGGCTATGCCCGCAGCCAGACCGCGCTGGGCGGCGTCGCCATCACTGGCGCCGGGCTGGAGATGGAGCGTGACCATGCCTTCGAACTGCGCAGCCACGCCGCCGATCTGCCCACAGCCGAGGACATTGGCGCCAAGGCCGCCGAACGCGCGCTGGACCGGCGAAATCCGCGCAAGCCCGAAACCGGCAGCTTCCCGGTCGTGTTCGACGAACGCATCGCCGCCAGCCTGATCGGTCACCTCGCGCTGGCCATCAACGGCGGCGCCATCGCCCGGGGCAGCAGTTGGGCCCGCGACCTGCTGGGCAAACAGGTTCTGCCCGCCGGCATCGACCTAGTCGAACAACCGCACCGCCCGCGCATCGGCGGCTCGCGCCCCTTCGATGCCGAGGGGCTGGCAACGTCCGACCGCAAGCTGGTGGACGACGGTATCCTGCAGGGCTGGGTGCTTGACCTCGCCACCGGGCGCCAACTGGGGCTGGACAGCACCGCCAATGCCAGCCGGTCGCCCGCCGCGCCGCCGTCGCCGTCGCTGACCAACCTGTCGCTGACCCCCGGCGCCACCGACCGCGCCGGCCTGTGCGCCATGGCTGGCACCGGCCTGCTGGTGACCTCGTTCATCGGCGCCACCGTCAACCCGACCACCGGCGACTGGAGCCGTGGTGCGGCGGGGCTGTGGATCGAGAATGGCGAGCCGGCCTATGCCGTCAACGAATGCACCATCGCCGGCAACCTGATTGCCATGCTGGCCCGGATCGTGCCCGCCAACGATGCGCGCGACCATGCCTCGCGCCGCGTGCCGTCGATCCTGATTGACGGTCTGACACTGGCGGGCAGCTGATGGGCGGCGACCTGCCGCTGTTGCTCGATGCCGCCCGCGACGCGGCAAAGATCGCCATGGGCTTCTGGGGCAACGACCCCAAAAGCTGGACCAAGGGCGAAGGCAGCCCGGTGACCGAGGCCGACATCGCCGTCGACGATTTCCTGCGCGCCCGGCTGACCGGCGCGCGCCCCGGCTATGGCTGGCTGAGCGAGGAAACGCCCGACGACAGCGCCCGGCTGGACGCCGACCATTGCTTTATCGTCGATCCCATCGACGGCACCCGCGCCTTTGCCCGGGCCGAAAAATGGTGGGCGCATTCCATCGCCGTCGCCCGAGGCGGGCAGATCACGGCGGCCGTGGTCTATCTGCCGGCGGCCGACCGCATGTATGCCGCCGCGCGCGGCGAGGGTGCCACGCTGAACGGCGCCCCGGTGCGCGTTTCCGGGCGCGCCGACCCCGAAGGCGCCGAGGTGCTGGGGCCGTCGAGCCTGTGCAAGGCGCCGCGCTGGACCGGCACCGCCCCGGCCTTCAACACCCATTTCCGCCCGGCGCTGGCCTGGCGGCTGGCGCTGGTGGCCGAGGGGCGCTTTGACGCCGTGATGACCTTTGGCGACGCGTGGGAATGGGACATCGCGGCGGGCGCGTTACTGGTGGCCGAGGCCGGCGGCCGCGCCACCCCGCCGGGCCGCCCCCCGCACAGCTTCAACAGCGAAACCCGCCGCGCCCCCGGCTACCTTGCCGCCAACCCCGCGCTGCACAAGGCCATCGGCGACCGGCTGGCCTGAGCCAGTCTTCGCTGCGAGCGCCCGCAACTGTCGGCAAAGCCCCAAACCGCCAAGGTCGCACCCAACCGCATGGGGCCCAGCCGCCGCGCAATCCAAAACACAGCCCGGCGCCGCCTCAACAATAGATCGAAGGGCGCGCCCGAACCGCACGCGGCCAAACAGCTCGGCGCGCCTGCGAAAAACTGCCCCACGCCGCCGCATCTGGATGCCCGGCCCAAGCGCCCGCCCCGTGGGGGGCGGTTCGGGCGCGCACGCGCTGCCGCCCGGGGAGGGCGCCTTGACGCACCCGGCGCACGCAAGGACACTCGCGCCACTGGCGCAGGGATTTCGCACAGATGATTAAGGGCACACTTCACTCAGCGAACATCCTTGTCTGCATGGCCGGTATCGCCACCGCGACCGGAACGCTTGGTGTCGCAACACCAGCCATCGGCGCCGCCATGTCAGTTTCCGAACTGGCGAAATCCATGTCGCCCGATGCGAAGTCATTGGCCGATGACATCGCCGCGCAACTGACAACCACACTGGCCCACAACCACCTCACCGACACCGACCGCAAGCTGATCAACCAGATGATTGCGGCCAGCGCGCCGAATGCGGCAACCATTGTCGCGGCGGGCAAGCAACCCCACGAGGTGCTTGAAGCGATGCTGGCGGCGCTTGCCGACCCGGCCCATTCGCCGCCGCAACTTCGCCAAAAGTTCCGAAACGCGTTAGGCCCGGTCCTTGCGACACTGATGCGGGACAACGCGATTGCACAACGCCTTGAGGCTGCGTTTCAAAATCAGGTTCTGCGCCTGTTGAACGAGACCAACGCCAGACTCGGGCAACTGATCGCGCAATCCGCCGACAAGGCGCGCGAACTGCACCTGACCGAACAACTGTTCATCGGCCTTGCCAAGCGCATCGCCGCCGACGTTCCCGACATCGATACCGCGCATCGGGAACTGGAACGCGCGGTTGAGATTGCCGGGCGCATGGATCGCTCTGGCAATTTGGGTGACCAGATCAATTCGGTGCTGGACGAGGTCAAACGCCTGAACGACGCCGACAACCTTGATGCTGCGCAGGCGGTGATTGACGACGCTCTGGCGCAGGCCGATGCGCAGAAATCGCGCCTTCTCGGCATGGCCGTCGATCAAGGCCTGCTGCGCCGCGACGCCCCCACCGCCGCAACCCACCTGATGGCGCTGGCCGATATGGACGCAGGCGGGCGCGCCGCGTTCAGCGACCTGCGCATTCTCCGGCGCGAATGGTACGAACGCGGCCGCGACAAGGGGCTGAACCTGGACCTGATGGTTGCCGTCGCCCTTGCCCACGCAATCCAGACCCGCGCCCAAGGTGCAGATGAAACCGGCGCTGCGCTCAATGATCTGGGGATTGCTCTCGAATCCCTCGGCCAACGCGAAACCGGCACGGCGCGGTTGGAACAGGCCGTCGCCGCCTATCGCGACGCCCTGCTGGAACGCACCCGCGACCGTGTGCCGCTGGCCTGGGCCATGACCCAGAACAACCTCGGCACCGCGCTGAAAACCCTCGGCCAACGCGAAACCGGCACGGCGCGGCTGGAACAGGCCGTCGCGGCCTATCGCGCGGCCCTGCTGGAA
>CAYYMJ010000010.1:22602-47181 GCA_964472855.1 uncultured Rhodobacterales bacterium
GTCGCGGCCTATCGCGACGCCCTGCTGGAACACACCCGCGACCGTGTGCCGCTGGGTTGGGCCACGACCATCGGCAATATGAGTGGCGCGCAACTGGTTCTGGCCGCGCGCACAGAAAGCTGTGATCTGTCACGCGAGGCCTTGGAAAACCTTGAACAGGCCGCCGGTGTCTTGCGCGACGGCGGGCACATCTCAGGCGCGGAAATCTTCGAAGGTCAACTCCCCACCGCCAAGGCCATTGTCGCCCGATTGTGCGGCGCCTGACATAGAAACGAGCCGGCCCGCCCGGCGCCGCCGCCCCCGACAATCCGGACAATTCCCCGCAGTTGAGCCGCCGCCCCGCCCCGCGTAATGTCGCGCCAACCCAACGGAGGCACATATGGCGCAACGGTTGCACCTGGTGTTCGGCGGCGAGCTAGTCGACCCGTCCAAGACCCAATTCGAAGACGTGAACAACATCGATATTGTCGGGATTTTTCCCGACTACGCAACGGCTTACGACGCGTGGAAGTCGGCGGCGCAGCGAACGGTCGACAATGCGCACACGCGCTATTTCATCGCCCACCTGCACAGGTTGCGCCACGAGGAAGAGGCCGCGTCCTCGACCGAGGAGCTTGGAAGCTGAGCAGCCCGCCGCCCCTGCTGTGGGTTCACGCCAGCCCGCCCACCGACGCCGCCGCGCTGGCCGGGGCGCTGGCGGCAGCCACCCTGAACGCGCCCGATATGGCGGTTGTGTGCACCGGGCCGGTTTTGCCGCCGGGCCAGCCGTCGGCCCCGGCGCCCGACGGGATCGGCCTGTCGCGCCGCGCCTTTTTCGAGCGCTGGAAACCGGGCGCTGCGCTGTTCTCGGGCGCGCTCGACCCCGCGCTGGCCGCCTGCAGCGCCCGGCGCGGCATTCCCGCGATCTGGATCGACGCATCGCCCGAACCCGGACGGCGCCGGTTTTCGCTCCGCCGCGTGCAGCCGCAACCCCTGCCGGATAATATCCGCGCCATCCTCACCGGGCCCGGCGCCGCCGTCGAAAGGCTGCGGCACAATCAAGACATCGCGCCAAAGCTGGAACCCATCGGTTTCCTGTCCGTTGTCGGCAACCCGCCGCCCTGTGCGACCGCGGCCCGCGACGCCATGCAAACCTGCCTGCGTTCGCGCCAGCTGTGGCTGGCCTCGGCCACGCGACCCGGCGAAATCGCCTGTCTCGCCTCGGCCCACCGGCTGGCGCTGATGCACACCCACCGCCTGTTGCTGGTGGTCGACGTCCAACCCGCCGAAGGCTCGGCCATCGCCCGCGAACTCAATGCCGGCGGCTGGCGCGTCGCCCTGCGGTCTGCGGGCGAAGACCCCACCGAAGAGGTCCAGATCGTGGTGGCCGACGACCCCGACGAACGCGGCCTGTGGTATCGCATGGCAGGCGTCACGCTGCCCGGCGGCAGCCTGGCGGGGCCGGGCCCGGTGCGCCACCCTTACGAGGCGGCTTCGCTGGGCTCGGCTATTCTCGCCGGCCCCTTCGGCGGAGAACATGCCACGGCCATCGATCGGCTCGCAGCCCGGGGTGCGGCCCGCAACGCTGACAACCCCGGCGCCATCGCCGATGCCCTGCGCATCATGCTGGCGCCCGAGGAACAGGCCCGCATGGCCGCCGCCGGGCTGGATGTCGCCACCGAGGGATCGGTGGTGCTCGACCGGGTCGTCGGCCTGATCGACGGGCTGATGTCGCCGCAGCGGGTCCGCTGATGGCGCCGCGGTTCTGGCAGGGGTCGCGCTGGCACCCGGCAGCGGTGGTCCTGTCGCCGATTGGCGCGCTCTACGCAGCCGGCACCGCCCGGCGCCTGCGCCGCGCCCCCGGCTACCGCGCCGATGTCCCGGTCATCTGTGTCGGCAACCTGCACGCCGGCGGCACCGGAAAAACCCCCACCGTCATCGCCCTGGCCGAACGGCTGGCCGCGCGCGGGCAGCGCCCGGCCATCGTCTCGCGCGGGCATGGCGGCCGTTTGACCGGCCCGGTCCGCGTCTCGGAAACCGGCCACACGGCCGCCGATGTCGGCGACGAACCACTGCTGCTGGCGGCTTTCGCCCCGGTGTGGGTCGCCCGTGACCGCGCTGCGGGCGCCCGCGCGGCGGCAGCCTCGGGCGCCGACTGCCTGATCCTCGATGACGGCTTCCAGAACCCGGCAGTTGCCAAGTCGCTGTCGATTGTCGTGGTCGACGCCACCCACGGCTTTGGCAACGGCCGCTGCCTGCCGGCCGGCCCCTTGCGCGAACCGGTCGCACCGGGCCTGGCCCGCGCCGATGCCTGCCTGACCATCGGCAACCCCAACGCGCAACAAGACTTTACCGCGGCATGGGGCGCGCGCCTTTCCGTCCCCCGCTGGACCGGCCGGCTTCAACCGCTCGAAACCGGGATGGACTGGTCCGGCCTCAGCGCCCTGGCCTTCGCCGGCATCGGTCACCCGCAGAAATTCTTCGATACCCTGCGCGGCCTCGGCGCCCGGCTGGCCGGCGCCCACGCGCTGGCCGACCACCAGCCGCTCAGCCCGGCCTTGCTGGCGCGGCTGTCACGCCAGGCCAACGCGGCCAATGCCCAGCTTGTCACGACCGAGAAAGACGCCGCGCGCCTGCCGCCGCAATGGCGCGGCAAGATACTTGCCCTGCCGGTGCGCCTGCGCCTCGACGACGCGGCTCCGCTCGACCGGCAACTCGACCGGCTGGGCCTCTGACCCATCATCAGCTTGGCCGAAATATCCCGGGGGGCGCGGGGGGCAGCGCCCCCCGCCCGCGGCGCTGCGCGCAAGGCGCAGCGCAATCCCCGAGCAGAAATCGGCAAGTCCGAATCAGGCAACGCGGCCTGAAACAAAAGATTTCAACGCGTTACGCGATGTGTTCTGCAGCAGATTGAACCGAATTCGCTCTAGTTGGCGGCGTCCAGTTGTGCATCCAGCAGGGCGGAAAATTCGCTCCAGGCCATGTTCGAATAAAGCGTGCCGTCGATAACGAATGACGGCGTGGCCCGGATGCCGTCGGCCTCGGTTGTCGACTGGAAGGTCGCCACCAAAGCTTCGGCATGGGCCTGATCGGACATGCAGGCATCCAGCTCTTCCCCGCTCAAGCCGGCCGACAGGCCGATCTTGCGCAGCGACCCGGCAATCTGTGACGGCTCGCCGCGTGCCCAGTCGCTCTGGTTCTCATACAGCATCTCGGCGATGCCGAAATAGCGCTCCTGCCCGCCGCAGCGCGCCACCATCCCGGCCCACAGGCCGTAGCGGTCGAAATAGACCTCGCGATAGATGAAACGCACCTTGCCGGTGTCGATATAGTCGGCCTTCAGGTCGTGATAGGGGCCGGTGTGGAAACGCTTGCAGTGCGGGCAGGTAAAGCTGGCATACTCGATCACGGTGACCGGCGCCTCGGGGTCGCCCATCGACATCTCGACAACCTCGACCGCGTCGGCTTCCTGAGCGCTGGCGGCCATCAGGCCGCGGCCGGTGGCGTCGGTGGCCGGGCTGGCAAGCCCCAGCAAGATGGTGCCGCCGGCAATGGCGACCAGCGC
The DNA here is from genome assembly GCA_964472855.1 of uncultured Rhodobacterales bacterium. Classification (GTDB taxonomy): domain Bacteria; phylum Pseudomonadota; class Alphaproteobacteria; order Rhodobacterales; family Rhodobacteraceae; genus Tranquillimonas. Next base: position 26,147 of record CAYYMJ010000010.1, read on the forward strand.
CAGGGCGCGGGCAATCAGTCGGTTCATGTCTGTCGTCCTTGTTTCCTGCGTTCGGCGGTCAGAACATTCTGACCAAGTGTCTCCAGCGCCCGCCGCAACCCGTCGTCGCCGACATGGGCCGCCGCATCGCGCGCGGGGGTCCGGGTTTCGGGGTCGGGGCCGGCGGTGGCCGCGGCCCGTGGCGCCGGACCGAATTGCGCCTGCCCCTCGGCAAAGCCGGTGGGCGCGGTCTGGGTGATGCGTATGCGCGAGATCGCGGCATAGCCATAACAGGCGTTGATCCGGCCCTTCAGCGTTTCCGACTGCATCTCCAGCATCGGTGCCTGCGCGCCCGTGGTCAAAAGCTCGAGCGTCGCGCCAAAGCCGCTGCGGGCATAGCTGACCCGGACCGGGCGCGCGATGGCCGCCATGTCGGAGCCGGCGATCTCGTCCCAGTGGGTCAACAGCCGCGACACCGCGAAGCCCCGGCTTTCACCGGCGGCGCGAATATTCTTCTCGACCAGCGCGGCGGCGCGGGTAAAGCGTTTGCGCCGGGGGGAACCGGCCTTGGCTCTGGCGATCTTCATCTGCGTGACGTCCTCGACCCTGCTGCTATTCTAGGTCACAGGCCGCGCGACGCCAGCGCGAATACCCGAGCCGGAGCATAAAGATTGCGTGACGCTGACTTCGCGGGCCACCTGCTGGCCTGGTATGACGACAATGCCCGCGTGCTGGGGTGGCGGGTCGGGCCGGCCGCCCGGCGGGCCGGCGTGCGCCCCGATCCCTACCGCGTCTGGCTGTCCGAGGTCATGCTGCAACAGACCACGGTGGCGGCGGTGACCGGCTATTTCCGGCTGTTCGTGCAACAATGGCCCGACGTTCATGCCCTTGCCGGGGCCTCCGACGACCGCGTCATGGCGGCCTGGGCGGGGCTGGGATATTACGCGCGGGCCCGCAACCTGCTGAAATGCGCCCGGCTGGTATCGGGCCAGATGGCCGGGCGCTTTCCCGACACCGCCCCGGCGTTGCAGGCACTGCCGGGCATCGGGCCCTATACCGCCGCCGCCATTGCCGCCATTGCCTTTGACCGGCCGGAAACCGTGGTTGACGGCAATGTCGAGCGGGTGGTGGCGCGGCTCTTTGCGTTGCGCGCGCCGCTGCCCGGGGTCAAGCCGGCGATGCACGCGGCGGCGGCGCGGCTGGCGCCGGACCGGCGGCCGGGAGATTTCGCACAGGCCATGATGGACCTTGGCGCGACGGTCTGCACACCGCGCGGCCCGGCCTGCGGTGTCTGTCCGCTGGCCGCCGGTTGCCGGGCGCGCCAGCTTGGGCTTGCCACCGACCTGCCGGCCAGAGGGCCAAAGGCCGAACGGCCCCTGCGGCGCGGCACCGCTTTTGTTGCCCGCGATCCCGCGGGCGCCTGGCTGGTCGAGCGCCGCCCGCCCAAGGGCCTTTTGGGCGGCATGCTGGGCTGGCCGGGCAGCGACTGGGGCGACCAGCCGGCCTTTTGCCCGCCCTTTGCCGCCGACTGGCAGGATTGCGGCGCCGAGGTCCGCCACACGTTCACGCATTTTCACCTGCGCCTGCAGGTTTATTGCACCCGCGCGCCGGCCGGCACCCCGCCGGCCCGGGGCCACTGGATCGCCGCCGACCGGTTCCGCCCCGGCGATTTGCCGACCGTGATGCGAAAGGTGCATGATCTGGCCGCGCCGCGCCTTGTGCCGCATTGAGCCGGCGCGGCGTTTGCGCCTATGGTGCGCCAGAGGCGCAGCAGGGACGGGCATCATCATGCAGGACGGCGCAACATCCACGGCCGCGACGCGGGCCATATCGCCATTTGTCGGGGCGCTGCCCTACTGGATGTCGCTGGCGCTGCCGCCGCTGGCGGTGATCGGGGCCATTTACGGCGGCTGGACGGTGTTTCTGCTGCCGGTCTGCACCTGGTATCTGTTTTCGCTGCTGGACGCGGTTATCGGGCTGAACACCGCCAACGCCGACACCGGCGCGACCGAGGCGCAGCTGTTCTGGTATCGGATCGTCACCCTGATCTGGTTCCCGGTGCAGTTTCTGCTGATCTTTTCGATCCTGGCCTATGTGACCGCGACCGGCCATCTGGCGACCTGGGAAAAGGTGTTTCTGTTCATCGGTATCGGCGTGGTCAGCGGCACTGTGGGCATCAACTATTCCCACGAGCTGATGCATCAGAAGAACCGGTCCGAGCGCTGGCTGGCCGACCTTTTGCTGGCCTGCGTGCTTTATTCGCATTTCCGGTCTGAGCATCTTCTGGTGCATCACCCCTATATCGGCACGCCGCGCGACCCGGTGACCGCGCGCTATAACGAGGGGTTTCACCGCTTTTTCTTCCGGGTGCTGCACCAGTGCCGGCGCTCGGCCTTTCGGGCCGAGGCGGCGATGCAGGCGCGCCGGGGGCGGCGCTGGACCCACCGGTCCAACCCTTTCTGGCGCTATTGGGCGCTGCAGGTCGCGATGCTTGGACTGGCGTTCCTGATCGGCGGGCTTGCCGGCCTGGGCCTTTTCGTGCTGCAGGCGGCGGTGGCGGTCTGGGTGCTGGAGCTGACCAACTATGTCGAACATTACGGCCTGACGCGCAAATACCTGGGCGACGGGCGGTTCGAGCATATCCGGCCGCATCACAGCTGGAACGCGGCGCACCGCATGACCAACTGGCTGCTGATCAACCTTCAGCGGCATTCGGACCATCATTACAAGCCCGACCGGCGCTTTCCGCTGCTGCAGACCTATGACGACGATGTCGCGCCGAATCTGCCGGCGAGCTATGCGCCGATGACCATCGTCGCGACCATCCCACCGCTGTGGCGACTCATCATGAACCCCCGGGTCCGGGCGTGGCGGCGCAAGTTCTATCCCGAGATCGAGGACTGGAGCGACTATAACGGCGGAACCCTGCCCCAGCCCAAGGGCGCGCCCGGCTGACGTTTGCGCCGCGCCGCGGCGCGGCAAGAGGGGGCGCCGCCCCCTCGGCGCTGGCGCGCCTCACCCCCGGAAGTATTTGAAGAACAGTGAAGCAGGCTGGTTTGGCGCGACGCGGTGGGGTTTTTCGCGTGGCCTGCGCAACCGCCGGGTTGTGGGATCGGGCGGCTTCGGTTTTTTTGGGGGTTGGGGGTCGGGGGTCGGTTACCGCAGCGACCGGCCCTTGACGACGGCGTCCTTGCCGAAGCGTTTGCGCAGTTGGTCCATGGCACGTTCGGCCCCGGCGCGGGCGGCGGCCCCGGGGTCGAGCAGGTCGCCGGACAGGTCGGCCTGGGCTTCGTCGACCAGATCCGACAGTCCGACGCCCAGCAGGCGGAAGGGTCCGGTCAGGCCTGACTGGTCGAAGAGGTCGCGGGCAGTGCGATAGACCTTGTCGGCGATCTGGGTCGGTTCGCGCAACGACACCCGCCGCGTGGCCAGCTTGTGATTGGCGTGTTTCAGCTTCAGCGTCACGACCCGGCCGGCAATGCCCTTGGCCTTGGCGCGCGCGGCGACCTTTTCCGACAGCCGCCAGATGTGGCCGTCAAGCACCTCGGCGCTGGCGGTATCGGCGCCGAATGTGGTTTCGTTCGAGATGCCGCGCACCGGCGCGTTGGCCGAAACGCGGCGCCGGTCCTGGCCGCGGGCCAGGTGCCACAGGCGGTCGCCCATGCCGCCGAAACGCGCGGTCAGGTCGGTCTTGTCCCAGCGCAGCAGGTCGGAAAAGGTGCGGATGCCGGCCTTGTCGAGGTTTTCCCGCGTGGTTTCGCCCACGCCCCAGATCAGCGACACCGGCTTGTCGCGCAGAAAGTCCATGGTGTCGCCGGCCCCGATCACCGAAAAGCCGCGCGGCTTGTCGATGTCCGAGGCAATCTTGGCGAGAAACTTGTTGTGGCTGAGCCCGATCGAGCCGGAGATGCCGAGTTCGTCCTGCATGCGCCGCACAAGGCGCGCCAGCATCAGCGCCGGCGGGGCGCCGTGCAGCCTTTGGGTGCCGGACAGATCCATGAAGGCTTCGTCAAGGCTGAGCGGTTCGACCACCGGGGTCAGTTCGTCCATCATGGCCCGCACGTGCTGTGACACCTCGACATAGACCGACATGCGCGGCTTGACGATCACCGCTTCGGGGCACAGCCGGGTGGCCTGGAACATGGGCATGGCCGAGCGGACGCCCTTGATCCGGGCGATGTAGCAGGCGGTTGTCACCACGCCGCGCCGGCCGCCGCCGACGATCACCGGTTTGTCGCGCAGGTCGGGGTTGTCGCGTTTTTCCACGCTGGCATAGAAGGCGTCGCAATCCATATGGGCGATGGAGAGGCTGAAAAGTTCGGGGTGGCTGACAAGACGCGGGCGCCCGCAGGACGGGCAGCGGCGGCCGCTGTCGAAGGGGGTCAGGCAGTCAAGACAAAGGGCGGGCATCGGCGGGTCCGGATGTTGCCGGCAAGTCTAGCCGTTTCATGGGCCCGGCGCCAAGGCGAATGCGTGACCGCGGGCCGGTGGCTTGCCCGGGGGGGGGGCGCCGACCACCCCGCGAACGGTTTCACGAACGCCGGATCAGAGATGAATTGGCAACCTGGCAACCCCATATTCAGACCATGACGCATTTGGACAGCGATTTTGTCGGCGCCAAGATCGCCATACTCAGGGCCGACCGGGTGCTGACCATCCTGCGTGACGCCAAGCCCGACATTCCCTTTCCCGACCGGTGGGACCTGCCCGGTGGCGGGCGCGAGGCTGGTGAGGCGCCGCTTGACACCGCGCTGCGGGAAACCCGGGAAGAGCTGGGCCTGGACGTGCCGCCCGGGGCCGTGTGCTGGCAGCGGCGGCTTCCCCATGCCAACGGGCCCGGTCACACCTGGTTTTTCGCCGCCGAGTGGCCGCGGCTTGACCTGTCGGCGGTGCATCTGGGCGACGAGGGTCAGCGCTGGGCGCTGATGCCGGTGACACGCTTTCTTGCTCATCCCCGCGGAATTGCCCATCTTCAGGACCGATTGCGCCTGTATCTGGAGACCAGAGGGTGACCGAAGGAACTGGCTTGCGCCGCGCCGGGCCATGGCCCCGCTGGTCCGCGGGGATGCGTGCGCCCGACTGCCGGGGCCGACTGTGCTGATGGCGGCGAGGGGCGCATGGGTCGATGCCGCCGGGTTGGGGCCGGCCGTCGCGGGTTGTCTTGCTGCCGCTGACGCGGCGGGCGCGCGCGGGCCGGCACGCGCGGCGTTTCCGTGACCGGCCGGGGCGGCAAACCGGCGCTTTCGGCGGGGCTGTTCTTGTTGCTGGCCCTGGCGGCCGGGCTGGGGCAGGGCAATCTGCATATCATTCTGCCGGCGCTGGGCGGGTTGGCGCGTGATTTCGATGTTCCCTTTGGCACCGCGCAGCTGAGCCTGACGCTGACGATGCTGGCGATGGCCGTGACCACGCTGTTTGCAGGTGTTCTGGCCGACCGTTTCGGGCGCCGCCCGGTGTTTCTGGCCGGGCTGGTGCTGTTGATTGCCGGCGGGGTTGTGGCGGTCCTGGCGGGCGCAATCTGGCAGGTGGTGGCCGGGCGCATGGTGCAGGGCGCCGGCGGGGTCAGCCTGCTGGTGGTGGGCCGGGCCATTCTGCGCGACCGGGCCCGGGGGCGCGCGGCGGCGCGGGGCATGTCCTATCTGGTGATCGGGCAGGCGCTGGGGCCGGCGGTGTCGCCGGTGATCGGCAGCGTGATCCTGCAATTCGGCGACTGGCGCGGCGTGATCGCGTTTCCGACCGCGATTGGCCTGGCTCTGCTTGTCGCGGCGCTGCGCGGGCTGGAAGAAACATCCGAACCCGGCGCGCGGGCGAGGCCGGGTGCCTTCTGGCCGCAGGCGGCCGGGTTGCTGGGGCGGGCCGAGTTCTGGCTGGCGACAGCTGTTGGCACCGCGACCCTGTCGATCTTTTTCTCGCTGATCACCAGCGGCAGTTGGGCGGTGAGCGAGAAATTCGGCCTGTCGCCAATGGCCTTTGCGATGCTGATGCTGACCTTCAGCGCCAGTTTCGTTGCCGGCAATTATGCCAACGGGCGCCTGGTCGAGCGGTTCGGGCCCATCGCGCTCATGTCGGCGTCGGGGCCGGGCGTGATGGCGGCGGTGGCGGTGTTTGCGCTGCTGTTCGCGGGCGCTCCGCCGGTATGGGCCTATTTGCCGCCCTCGGCGCTGTTTGCCTTTTCCAACGGGTTTCTGCTGGCCAATTCGGTCACACTTGCCATCAGTATCGACCCAAGGCTTGCCGGCACCGCGTCGGGGCTGGTGTTGTTCTTTCAGCTGGTGGTCAGCGGAATTGCCAGTCAGCTTGTCGGGATGCGCCTGCCGGTCGACGACCTGCCGGTGGTGACCGTGGCGCTGCTGCTGGCGGCTGCCGTGCTGGCCGTGTCGCTGTTGCTGATCCGGCGGCTGTCGGATCGCTATCTTGCGCAAGAGACGCGCGTCTGACCACTGTGCGGCGCGCCGCCCCGATCAATCGTTGAACAAAGGACAACCACCATGACACCATCCGAACCCCAGCTTGGGCCCGAGGCTCTTGACCAACTGTTTCGCGACGCCCGCTCGGCCAAGTTCTTTGCCGACCGGCCGGTGCCCGACGACACGCTGCTGGCCCTTTACGATCTGGCAAAACTGGCGCCGTCGGCATCGAACACCTGCCCGATGCGGCTGGTGTTCGTGCGCAGCGATGCCGGCCGCGCCCGGCTGGTGCCGACGCTGATGCCGGGCAACGTGCCCAAGGTTCAGTCGGCGCCGGTCACCGTGATCGTGGCCTATGATCTCGAGTTCTATACCGCCCTGCCGACGCTGGCCCCGCATATGGACGTGCCGTCGCAATATGCCGGACAGGCCGAAGACCGGCGCACCGCCTTCTGCCTGCGCAACAGCTCGCTCCAGGCCGGGTTTCTGATGGTGGCGGCGCGGTCGCTGGGGCTGGATTGCGGGCCGATGTCGGGGTTCCGCAATGCCGAACTGGACGCCGCCTTTTTCGCGGGAACAAGCTGGCGGTCGAACTTTCTGATCAACATCGGATATCGCACCGACCAGGGGGTGCACGACCGGGCGGCGCGGCTGACGTTTGACCAGGCCTGCCGGCTGGAATGACGGGCAAGGCGCAAACCGGGGCCGGTTCTGTCAGGGTTCCGGGGGCACCGGTCGGTTTTGCGCTTGGTGCTGCCCATGTGCCTGTGAGTGTCCGATGTCGACGATTTCGCCACGCGGCTTGACAGGGCGATCGTTGCGCTGTCGCCTGAGGGTTGCTGTCACAGGAGGGCTGGAATGCTGAGCGAAGCGGCGGAACGAACCCGGGTTTTGCAGACCCGGATGCTTGAAACCGGCATCGGCCACGCGATCTTCACTTCGGAAAGCTCGATTGCCTACCTGGCCGGGTTCTGGGGCTATCTGGGGATCGAGTTTGGCCGCCCGACCATGCTGGTGGTGCCGGCCGATGCCGCGCCGGTGGTCATCACGCCACTGATGGAAAGCGAGATGGTGTCGGCCATGACCTGGGTCGGCGACGTGCGGACATGGGAGGATTCTGGCCCAAACGGCTGGGCACGGGCCCTGACTGGCGTGCTGCCCGCCGCGCCGGCTGCCTTGTGGGTCGAGCGCGCGGGCCTTCCGGCGCTGTTGCGCAATTTTCTGGACGAGACATTCCCTGGCGTTCGCTTGCGCGATATCGGGCCGGTCCTGGGGGCGCAGCGCATGGTCAAGTCGGACCTTGAAATCGCGGTGATGCAGCAGGCCGGGCAGATCGCCGGGGCGATGATGGCGGCGGCCCAAGGCTCGTTGAAAGCCGGCGCGCGCGAGTTTGAAAGCGCGCTGGCGGTGATCGACGCCGGAACCCGCGCGGCGGCCGGTTTCCTGACCGACCGGGGCCGGGAACGGTTCGTGTCGCCGATGATCCACAACCTGCAGATCCTGCAAAGCGGGCGGGACGCGTCGATGGTGCACAGGCGGGCCTCGGTCAAGGCGTATGAACGGTTCGACCCGGTCTATTTCTGCTTTTGCAACATGGCGCAGTTTCAGCAGTACAAGCTGGGATTCGACCGGATGTTCCATATCGGCGCGGTCAGCGACCGCGATGCCCGGGTGCAAGAGGCGGCCATCGACGCCCAGCAGGCCGCCATCGCCGCCATCCGCCCTGGCGTGCGGGCCGAAGATGTGGCCGCCGCCGCGAACGAGGTTTACGCGGCGCGCGGCTATCAGACCGGCTATCGCACCGGGCGGTCGATCGGCATGGCGTATCTTGAGGCGCCAGAGCTGAAGATGGGCGACCAGACCGTCCTGCAACCCGGCATGACCTTTGCGGTCGACGGCGGCATCTCGGTCGACGGGCAGACGGCGGGGCGGATCGGCGACAGTATCGTTGTGACCGGGCAAGGGTGCGACTATCTCACCGACTATCCGCGCACGTTGCTGGTGACCGACGACTAGCGCACCTATGGTCGCCCAAACGGGCGCAGAACGCGGAGGCAGGCATGCGGCGATACGGATTGCGCGACATTTGCGCCTGTTCGGCAGAGCAGCAGATTCAGATCCTGGCCATTCGCAACAGCGATGCGGTGCGCGGGTCGATGTATACCGACCATGACATCGGCGTGGCCGAGCATCTGGCCTATATCGCCGGGCTGCGCGACGACGACCGCCGCAAGGTGCTGGCGGTTCTGCGCGATGGCCAAACCGCCGTTGGTGTCGTCAGCCTGAGCCAGATCGACAGGCAGCATCGCAAGACCGACTGGGCCTTTTATCTTGGCGCCGGTGAACGCGGCGGCCTGGGCTCGGCCTTGGAACTGTTCATGCTGGACCATGTGTTTTTCGAAATGGGCATGGAAAAGCTGAACTGCGAAGTGCTCGAGACCAATCCCGGCGTTGTTGCCATGCACCGGAAATTCGGCTTTGCCGATGAAGGGTTTCGCCGGTCGAACATTGTCCGGAACGGCGCAAGGATCGGGGTGCATTTGCTTGGCATGACCCGCGACGACTGGCAAGGCGCGCGGGCCGGCAGGCTGGCCGAAATTGCCGCAAGGATCGCCGAAATCGACCTGTCGGCAGATGGCTGAGCGGCCGGCGCTGCGCGTTTCACGCAGCGCCGGCGCGCGACAGAAGGCGCCGGCCGGTTGCCCGGCCAGACCCCCAGCCGGGTTATCTGGAAACCCGCCGCGACCGCACGATCTGATAGCCCGGGCGAAAAACGAACCGCACCGGGGCCGACAGCATGTGCACCAGCCGCGTGAACGGGAACACCAGGAAGATCGTCAGCCCAAGGAACAGGTGGGTCTTGAAGATCCAGTGCGCATGTTCGATATGGCTCGACGCGTCCAGATCGAAGGTGATGATCCCGTTGGCCCAGGCCATGAAGGTCACCATCTCGCCACCGTCCAGATGCTGGGCCGAAATCGGGATGGTGCCCATGCCCAGCAGCAACTGCGCCAGCAGCAGCACCAGAATGGCGATGTCCGCAAAGCTTGATGTGACACGGATACGCGCGTCAGTCAGGCGACGGTGCAGCAGCATCGAGATGCCGGCAAGGGCAAACACACCCGCCGCGCCTCCGGCGACCATGGCCAGAAGCTGCTTGAAGGTGTGGCCGACGCCCAGCGCCTCGTACAGGCCTAGGGGAACCAGCAGGCCGAAGAAATGGCCAAGAAAGATGATCAGCACGCCGACATGGAACAGGACCGACCCCATGACCAGCTGCTTGCGTCGCAATAGCTGCGACGACGAGCTTTTCCAGGTAAAGGGGTCGCGTTCATAGCGGACGATCGACCCCAGAAACAGGACCGACAGGGCGATATAGGGGTATATACCGAAAAGGAAGTTATGCATCGGGGCCTCCGTTACTCGGCTGCATGTTTCGGGGTGTCCGGGTCCATCCGGGACAGCATGTCGCGCGCGGCCGGGCAACCGGCCCCGGGATCGGGGCCGAAGCGCACCTCGCTTTCTTCCCAGACCCGGTCAAGCGCGGCCAGGTCTTCGGGGTCGTCATCGGGCATCGCGGCCAGTTCGGCCACCGCCGCCTTGTCGGGCACCTGGCCCGCGACCTGCAGAAGCCCGACGAACAGCGCCGCATAGGGGCTTTCGCGCCGTTCCAGCCGTTCGGCCAGCGCCTGCAGGATATGACCCGCGTCGGCCAGCGTTTCGCGGGCCTCGTCCGCCGGCCGGACAGCCAGAAACTCCAGCAGCACCGGCAGATGGTCGGGCAGTTCGGTCGTGGCCGGCTCGAACCCGCCGTCGCGGTAGGTTTCCAGCAGCGACACCATGGCGCCGCCCCGGTCGCGGCTTTCGCCATGGACATGTTCGAACAGGTTCAGCGACAGGGTGCGCGAGCGGTCGAACAGCATCACGTAGCTTTCTTCCAGCGCATAGATGTCGCGGGTCATCAATTCGCCGATCAGCGCGGCAATGTCGCGCCGCGCCAGCGCGGTCATCCGCTGGTCGGCGGTCAGCACGGCCGCGATTTCCGGCATCGCGTCCTGCAATTCGGCCGTGGGATAGCTGAGCAGCAGCGACAGGGACTTGAGGGTTCGGTCCATCATCACTTTACCTCGTCTGGCATTTTCAGGGGACGTTTGGCACCCCCGAAGAGCGAGCCCTTCGAGATGCCGGTGGAACAGCCGTTGCAGTCGGTAAACCCGCGACCGCCGCGCAGGTCATAGGCGTCCTCGGCATGTTCGCGGTGGGTGGTGGGGATGACAAAGCGGTCCTCGTAGGCGGCCAGCGCCATGATCTTGTACATCTCTTCGATGGTCCGCCCGGTCAGCCCGGCACGGGTGGCGATGGTCTCGTCCACCACGCCTTCGACGGTTTTCGACCGCATATAGGCGCGCATGGACAGCATCCGTTCCAGCGCGGTAACCACCGGCTCTTCGTCGCCCGCTGTCAGCATGTTGGCGAGATACTTGACCGGAATGCGCAGGCTGCGGACGTCGGGCATAGAGCCGTCCTTGCCGATGTCACGCGCCTGGGCGGCGTTCTGGATCGGCGACAGTGGCGGGATATACCACACCATCGGCAGCGTCCGGTATTCGGGATGCAGCGGGAAGGCGACCTTCCATTCCATCGCCATTTTCCAGATCGGGCTGGCCTGAGCAGCGCGCAGCCAGTCCTGGGGAATGCCCTCGGCCTCGGCCGCGGCAATCACCTCTGGGTCGTTGGGGTCGAGGAATACGCCAAGCTGGGCATCGTAAAGGTCGGTCTTTTCCGGGACGCTGGCGGCTTCGCCGATCTTGTCGGCATCATACAGCATCACGCCAAGATAGCGGATGCGCCCCACGCAGGTTTCCGAGCAGACCGTGGGGTTGCCGGATTCGATCCGCGGATAGCACAAGGTGCATTTTTCGGATTTGCCGGTCGACCAGTTGTAATAGATCTTCTTGTAGGGGCAGCCCGACACGCACATGCGCCAGCCCCGGCATTTTTCCTGGTCGATCAGGACGATCCCGTCTTCTTCACGCTTGTAGATCGCGCCCGAAGGGCACGACGCCACGCAGGCCGGGTTCAGGCAGTGTTCGCACAGCCGCGGCAGATACATCATGAAGGTGTTTTCGTATTCACCGTATATCTGCTTCTGGATGCCGTCGAAGTTATAGTCGGCGCTGCGCTTGGCGAACTCGCCGCCAAGGATCTCGTCCCAGTTCGGGCCCTTTTCGATCTTTTCCATCCGCTCGCCCGTGATCTTCGAGCGCGGGCGCGCGGTGGGAAAGGCCTCCATCTCGGGGGCGGATTTCAGGTGGTCATAGTCGAAATCGAAGGGCTCGTAATAGTCATCGATCTCGGGCAGGTCCGGGTTGGCGAAGATGTTGGACAGGATCTTCAGCTTGCCGCCCTGCTTGGGGCGCAGCTTGCCCGCCTTGGTCCGTTCCCAGCCGCCGTTCCAGCGGTCCTGGTTTTCCCAGTCGGTGGGATAGCCGGTGCCGGGCTTGGTTTCGACGTTGTTGAACCATGCGTATTCAACCCCGTCGCGGTTGGTCCAGACATTCTTGCACGTCACCGAGCAGGTGTGGCACCCGATGCATTTGTCCAGATTAAGGACCATTCCGATTTGCGCGCGAACCTTCATTGTCCGGCCTCCTTCGTGTCCGAGGCTTCCCGGTCCAGCCAGTCGACCTTGTTCATTTTCCTGACCACGACAAACTCGTCACGGTTCGAGCCGACAGTGCCGTAATAGTTGAAGCCATAGCTCTGCTGCGCATAGGCGCCGATCATGTGCGTGGGCTTCAGAACGATGCGGGTGACCGAGTTGTGGATACCCCCGCGCAAGCCGGTCTTTTGCGACCCCGGCGTGTTCACGATCTTTTCCTGAGCGTGATACATGAAGGTCGTGCCCTGCCGGATACGCTGGCTGACAACCGCCCGGGCGGTCAGCGCGCCGTTGGAATTGTAGAGCTCGACCCAGTCGTTGTCGGCGATGTCGGCCGAGCGGGCATCGGTTTCCGACAGCCAGATCACCGGGCCGCCGCGGTTCAGCGTCAGCAACAGAAGGTTGTCGGAATAGGTCGAATGGATGCCCCATTTCTGGTGCGGGGTGATGAAGTTCAGCACCAGCGAGTCCCCGGTGTCCTGCACGTCGCGGGTGACGGATTTCAGGTCGACCGGCGGGCGGTAAGACATGAAGCCTTCGCCAAAGGCGCGCATCCACAAGTGATCCTGATACAGTTGCTGCCGCCCGGTCAGGGTGCGCCATGGGATCAGTTCGTGCACGTTGGTATAGCCGGCGTTGTAACAGACCTTTTCGCTTTCCAGCCCTGACCATGTGGGCGACGAGATGATCTTGCGCGGCTGTGCGGCGATGTCGCGGAAGCGGATTTTCTCGTCTTCCTTGGACAGCGCCAGATGGGCATGTTCGCGCCCGGTGGCCTTTGACAGGGCTTCCCATGCCTTGACCGCCACTTCGCCGTTGGTTTCCGGCGCCAGCATCAACACAACCTCGGTCGCGTCGATGTCCGACACGATCCGCGCGCAGCCCTTGGCCGGGCCATCCTGCCAGACCCCGTTCAGGTCGCGCAGGTGCTGGACTTCGGTCTCGGTGTTCCACGAGATGCCCTTGCCGCCGTTGCCCAGCTTGTCCAGCAGGGGGCCCAGCGCCACGAACCGGTCGTAAAGCGCCGGATAGTCGCGTTCAACGGCGATGAAACTGGGCGCCGTCTTGCCGGGGATCAGGTCGCATTCGCCTTTTTTCCAGTCTTTCACCTGGTCCTGGGCGATCTCGGCCGGGGTGTCGTGCAGGATCGGCAGGGCGACGATGTCGGTTTCCTTGCCGAGTATCTCGGGCGCCACCTCCTGGAATTTCTTCGCGATCGACTTGAAGATTTCCCAGTCGGACTTGGATTCATAGGCCGGATCGACCGCCGCCTGCAGCGGGTGAATGAAGGGGTGCATGTCGCTGGTATTCAGGTCGTTCTTTTCGTACCAGCTTGCCGTGGGCAGCACGATGTCGGAATAGACGGCCGTGGTGCTCATCCGGAAGTCGATGGTCACCAGCAGGTCCAGCTTGCCGCGCGGCGCCTCGTCATGCCAAGCCGCCTCGCGCGGCAATTGCCGGCCCTCATCGCCAAGATCCTTGCCCATGACGCCGTGGTCGGTGCCAAGCAGGTGTTTGAGGAAATATTCGTGCCCCTTGCCCGACGACCCCAGAAGGTTCGAGCGCCAGACAAACAGGTTGCGCGGCCAGTTTTCCGGCGCGTCCGGGTCTTCGCAGGACAACTGCAACTCACCGGACTTGAGCTGACCGGCCACATAGGCGGGAATCTCCTGCCCCGCCGCCTTGGCGGCCTGCGCGACGACAAGCGGGTTGGTCTTCAGCTGCGGCGCCGACGGCAGCCAGCCCATGCGCTCGGCCCGGATGTTATAGTCGATTATGCTGATGTCCCAGTCGCCCTTGGGCGCGGTTGGCGACAACAGTTCGTCCGATGTCAGCGTCTCGTAACGCCACTGGTCGGTGTGGGCATACCACATCGAGGTTGAGTTGGCGTGCCGTGGCGGGCGCCCCCAGTCGAGCGCAAAGGCCAGCGGCAGCCAGCCGGTTTGCGGGCGCAGCTTTTCCTGGCCGACATAATGCGCCCAGCCGCCGCCCGACTGGCCGACGCAGCCGCACATGACCAGCATGTTGATGACGCCGCGATAGTTCATGTCCATGTGGAACCAGTGGTTCATCGCCGCGCCGATGATGATCATCGACTTGCCCCGGGTCTTTTCGGCGTTGTCGGCAAATTCGCGCGCCACATGGATGATCTTTTCAGCATCGACGCCGGTAATCTTTTCGGCCCACGCCGGGGTGCCGGGAACATCGTCGGCATAGTCGGTGGCGACCCAGTCGCCGCCCAGCCCACGGTCAAGACCATAGTTGGCACAGAACAGGTCGAACACGGTGGCGACGGTGATTTCGCCATCGGCGGTCTGCAGTTTTCTGACCGGCACGTTGCGCGTCAGGATATCGGGGCGCTTGTCGCCGGTGGTGAAATATTCGGTAGCCGCGGCGCCGAAATAGGGAAAGTCGACGGCGGCGACGCCGTCGCGGTCTTCTTCCAGGATCAGCGACATCTTCAGGCTGGTGTCGGCCGCGCCGGCGCGTTCCTCAAGGTTCCATTCGCCGTTCCCGCCCCAGCGGAAACCGACCGAACCGTTGGGCACCACCAGCCCGCCGCTGTTTTCGTCCAGCGCGACGGTCTTCCACTCGGGGTTGTTGGTGTCGGCCGTCTCGCCGCCCAGATCGGCAGCGCGCAGGAAACGGCCCGGCACCAGCCGGTCGTCCTGTTCGTCCAGCCGCACCAGCATGGGAAAGTCGGAATACTTGCGGCCATAGTCCTCGAAATACTCGGCCTGCCGGTCAAGGTGGAACTCGCGCAGGATCACATGGCCGAAAGCCATCGCCAGCGCCGCGTCGGTTCCCTGTTTGGCGTTCAGCCACACGTCGCCGAACTTGGCCGCTTCGCTGTAGTCGGGGCAGATGACCGCCGACTTGGTGCCGCGATAGCGTGCCTCGGTATAGAAATGCGCGTCCGGTGTCCGGGTCTGCGGCACGTTCGAGCCCCACAGCAGCAGATAGCCCGAATTGTACCAATCGGCGCTTTCGGGCACGTCGGTCTGTTCGCCCCAGGTCATGGGCGAGGCCGGCGGCAGGTCGCAATACCAGTCGTAAAAGCTCATGCAGACGCCGCCCAGCAGGCTGAGATAGCGTGAACCGGCGGCATAGCTGACCATCGACATGGCCGGGATCGGCGAAAAGCCGAACACCCGGTCGGGGCCATAGGTGCGCGCGGTATAGGCATTGGCGGCGGCGGTGATCTCGGTCGCCTCGTCCCAGCTGGCCCGGACGAAGCCGCCCTTGCCGCGGGTTTCGACATAGCCGCTGCGCAGCACCGGATCGTTCTGGATGTCGGACCAGGCCTCGATGGGCGTGCGGGTTTCACGCAGGCGGCGCCAGACTTTCATCAGGCGTCCGCGCACCAGCGGGTTCTTCACCCGGTTGGCCGAATACAGATACCAGCTGTAGCTGGCCCCGCGCGAACAGCCGCGCGGTTCGTGGTTGGGCAGGTCGGGCCGGGTGCGGGGATAGTCGGTCTGCTGGGTCTCCCACGTCACGATCCCCGACTTGACGTAGATCTTCCACGAACAAGAGCCGGTGCAGTTCACCCCGTGGGTCGAGCGCACGATCTTGTCGTGCCGCCAGCGGTTGCGATAGGTGTCCTCCCAGTCGCGGCTTTCGCGGGTTACCTGCCCGTGGCCGTTGGAAAACTGGTCGATTTCCTTCGATTGGAAGAAATTGAGTCTGTCGAGCAGGTGGCTCATGTCGGGGTCCTCACATGGGGTGAGGGGCGCGCCGCACCAAGGCAGCGCGCCCGGTTGGCATCAGGGGTTCTTGATGTAGGCGTTGGGCCGCAGGTAGAACCACCAGTTGATGACGATGCACAGGGCGTAGAACGCGGCAAAGCCATACAGAGCGTATTCCGGGGTTCCGGCGCCCATCTGTTCACCGAACACCTTGGGGATGATGAAGGCGCCATAGGCGGCAACCGCGCTGGTCCAACCCAGGGCCGGGCCGGCCTGCTCTTTGTTGAAGGCCACGGCGATGGTGCGGAAGGTCGACCCGTTGCCGATGCCCGTGGCGGCAAACAGGATCAGGAACAGCCCGAGGAACGGCACGAAATACTGTTCCGGCGTGGCCGAGGCATAGGCCTGCTGGATGAAGTAGGCGAGGCCAAGCGCCGACGCCACCATCACGACCGAGATCCACTGGGTCACGCGCGCGCCGCCCAGCTTGTCGGCGATCATGCCGCCCACGGGGCGGATCAGCGCGCCGATGAACGGGCCCATCCATGCGAACATCAGCGCCGACGGCCCGTTGGGGTTGACCAGGTCGTGGGTCATGACGCCGTCAACCTCGACGTGACTGAAGCCGAACACCACCTTGATGGTCAGGGCCAGCGCCGCCGAATAGCCGATGAAGCTGCCGAAGGTCATGGTGTAGATCACCGTCATGGCCCAGGTGTGCTTGTTGCCGAAGATGCGATACTGGCGCGTCAGGTTCTGGCCCACGGCGCCGGGGATCAGTTTCAGCCCCAGCACGGTCAGCGCGATGACAATCGGCAGGACAATCCATTTCGACACGCCAAAGCCCGAGCCGCCCACATTCGCCGGCAGCATCAGCCACAGCCCGAAGGCGGCGGTCAAGAGCCCGACCAACAGCATGCCGGTGATGATGCCGAACGCGCCCAGCGGGCCGGGAATTTCGGGGCTGACATGTTCGTCGCGAATATTGTTCATCCCGAACCAGCCCGCGAAGGCCAGCGGCACCAGGAAAATCAGCCAGATGAAGCCGGCGTTCTGGATATAGGTCTCGGACCCGGCGGGGATTTTGCCGATCAGCGTGCCGGACGTGTTTTCCAGGATCATCGGATCGCCGCCGAAGATGCCAAAGGTCATCACCAGCGGGATGAGGATTTGCATCGTCGTCACGCCGAAGTTGCCAAGCCCCGCGTTCATGCCCAGCGCATAGCCCTGAATCTTCTTGGGGAAGAAAAAGCTGATGTTCGACATCGAACTGGCGAAATTGCCGCCGCCGATGCCGGACAGGAAGGCCAGAATCTGGAACCACCACAGCGGCGTGTTGGGATCCTGCAGCGCAAAGCCAGTCAGCGCCGCCGGGATCATCAGCAATGCGGTGGTGAAGAAGATGGTGTTCCGCCCGCCCGCGATGCGGATGAAGAACGTCGACGGAATGCGCAAGGTGGCGCCGGTCAGACCGGCGATGGCGGCGAGTGTGAACAGCTCGGATTTCTCAAAGGCAAAGCCCAGATTCAGCATCTGCACCGTGATGATGCCCCAATACAGCCAGACGGCAAAACCGCACAGAAGGCTGGGGATCGAGATCCACAAGTTGCGGTTGGCGATGCCCTTGCCGGTCGACGACCAGTAGCCTTCGTCTTCCGGTGTGTAGTTTCTAAGGTCTTGTCCCACGACAATCTCCTTGGGTTGCGGTGTGGCGGGCCTTCGTGGGCCCGCCCGGGTTGATCAGGCCGGTTGGCCGTAGTTGTTGTTGAACTCGTCGACGATCTGCTGGCTGTGTTGCAGCGCGGCGTTGGCGCGGTCGGCACGAAGCTGCAGGGTTTCAAGATGGGCCGCTTCCAGAAGCGCCTCTTCCTGTTTTTCCTCGGCCAGCGAAAAGCGGACCAGGAAAGCCAGGAGCGACGTGCCGGTCACGAGGATGCCGATCACCAGGAACACGTCGTTCCATTCCATCGCACCCTTGAACAGGAAACCCGCAGCGACCGCCCCGGCGTTGCCGCCAGCGCCGACCACCCCGGCCACGGCGCCCAGCGCCTTCTTGTTGATGAAGGGCACCACCGAATAGGTCGCGCCTTCGGCCATCTGGGTGAACAGCGAGAAGATGATCAGTGTCGGGATCGCCAGGAACAGCACGTCCATACGGCTGAACAGCATCAGTGCCAGACCTTCACCCAACAACACGACAAACAGCCAGAAGGACCGCCCCCTGAGGCCCCAGAGCGCGGCGAAGTTGTCGCCGAACACCCCGCCCAGCGTGCGGGCGAAGATGTTCATCAGCCCGAACGAGGCCGCGATCAGACCCGCGGTGACCAGCGTGATTCCGTCGAAATAGTCGAAGAAATACAGCGCCGCGACGTTGTTGACCGTCAGCTCGATACCGAAACAGGCGGCATAGATGAAAAACAGCACCCAGACGCGATAGTCGGCGAAGGCGCTGAAATAGGATCGCGTGACCGAGGCCTTGGATTCCAGCTTGCCTGCGGCCCGAAGCTCTTTGAAATTCCCGTCGGGCGTGTCTTCGGTCAGGAAGAAATAGGCGATGCCCACCACAAAGATCACCATGCCGACCACGACCATCGACAAACGCCAGCCGGCGGCCTCGGTGAAGCCGAATCCAACGACGAACACGGAAAAAACCAGCGGCATGGCGAACTGCGTGACGCCCCCGCCAAGGTTGCCCCAGCCGGCGCTGGTGGCGTTGGCGGCGCCCACCACGTTGGGCGCGAACATGACCGAGGTGTGATACTGGGTGATCACAAAGCTGGCGCCGATCACGCCGATCAGCAGCCGGAAGATCAGGAAGCTTTCAAAGCTGTTGGCCAGCCCGATGCCGGCGACAGGGAAGGCGCCGAAGATCAGCAGAAAGGTATAGGCCAGCCGCGGCCCGATGCGGTCGCACAGCCAGCCGATGAAAAAGCGGGCAAGGACGGTCGCGGCGACCGAGGCGATGATCGTCCAGCCAACCTGGCTTTTGGTAAAGCCCATCTCGTCGCGCACCACGATCATCAGGGGCGCAATGCCGAACCAGGCGAAGAAACAGGAAAAGAACGCGAACCAGGTCATGTGGAACGTTCGGATTTGCACCATCCGCACGTTGAAGAAATTGCGCCACAGGCCGGTTGCCTTGTTGGGTGACTGCATGGCTGTCCCTCCGATTATTGGGCCCGCGCCGTTCCTGACGGTCGGCACCCGATTTCGGCGGCACATTTGTCAGGTTCGCGCCGTGCGGACTTGATCAAGATCAAGCCAGCCGGAAAAATCTGAAATTTTCGAAGGTTGGCGATATACTTGGCCCGCCACCCCGGCGCGCGACAATTCGAGGCTTGGCAATTGTCAAGCCAACCGGCTAAATCCGTCAACAGCATCGCGGGAAGCAGGGACCAATGCTTGATTCACAACAGCATGAGATTCGCAGTCTCGATCTGTTCCGAAATATGGACGAAGACAATTACGCGGCGCTGATGAAGGTGTCATATGTCCAGAATTTCCCGCCCATGATCGACCTGATCGCCGAGGGCGACCCAAGCGATTTTCTGCACATCATCGTCGGCGGCTCGGTCGAGCTGTTTTCGGCGTGGAACGGCCACGAAACCTCGATGGCGACCATTCGCCCGGTATCGACCTTCATCCTTGCGGCAACGATCAGGGACGCCCCCTATCTGATGTCGGGTCGGACGCTGGAAAAAAGCCGCGTCGTTCTGGTGCCCAGCCAGGACGTGCGGGATATCTTCAGCCGCGATGGGGATTTCGCCCGTGCAGTGGTGACCGAGCTTGCACATTGCTTCCGGTCGGTCGTGAAATCGTCGAAGGATCTCAAGCTGCGGACCTCGCGCGAACGGCTGGCGAATTACCTGTTGCGGCAGCAGCAGCGGATGGGCGGTGAACGCACGTTTCAGCTGCAGACCGAAAAGCGCCGGCTGGCGTCTTATCTGGGCATGACGCCGGAAAACCTGAGCCGCGCGATCAAGGGGCTGCGGCCCCACGGGATCGAGGTGAACGGCGCCAACGTGACGATCACCGACGAAGCCGCGCTGCTGGCGTTCGCCCAACCCAACCCGCTGATCGACGATCACGCCAGCTAAGCCGGTCGGCCCGGCCAAAGGCAGTGGCGGTCAGGTCGGCGGGGCCACCCTGCCACCCTTGCCGCCGCCACGACGGTTTGCATCCTCGCGCCCGTGCGCGGCACGCCGATGATTGCCGGTGCCAGCCCCGCCGCGCCGGTGTCTTCCCCGCGCCTGTGCTTGCTTTGCCGCCTTACGCGCCGATCTGCCCCACCGTTTCGCTGGTATTGTCCGGCGCCCGCGATTTCTGTGGTGCCAACCGCGCAAACCGGCCCCGACCCGCGGGGCGGCGCGATGGGGCAAGGACCAATGGCATGAGCATCGTTCACGACCTGATTTCCCGCAACCGGGCCGGCGAAGCGGTGGGCCTTCCCTGTTTCTGCACCGCCAACGAACAGGTCCTGCGCGCGGTTTTGGCCCATGCCGCAAGAACCGGCAGGCCAACGGTGATCGAGGCGACGTGCAATCAGGTCAATCAGGACGGTGGCTATACCGGCATGACGCCGGCCGACTTCATGGGCTGGCTGTCGGGCATGGCCGCCGACGCCGGGTTGTCCATGGACAAGCTGATCCTTGGCGGCGACCATCTGGGACCGAACCCATGGCGCAGGCTGCCGGCGGACCAGGCCATGGACCGGGCGCGCGAACTGGTGCGGCTTTATGTTCAGGCCGGGTTCACCAAGATCCACCTTGATGCCAGCATGGCCTGCGGCGGCGAGCCGACGCCGGATTTTGCCAGTGTCGCCGCCCGCGCGGCCGCGCTTTGCGCCGTGGCCGAGGCCCACGCCCCCGACCCCGAAAGGCTGGTCTATGTCATCGGCACCGAGGTGCCGGTTCCCGGCGGCGAAACCGACGAACCCGACACGCTGGATGTGACCTCGGTCGACCGGCTGGCCGAAACCATCCACACCCACCGCGCCGCATGGTCCGACCGCGGGCTTGACGCGGCCTGGGGGCGTATCGTTTCGGTGGTCACCCAGCCGGGCGTCGATTTTGGCCACAGCTCGGTTTATGCCTTCGACCCGCAGGCCGCGCGGCCGCTGGGTCAGGCGATCATCGGCCAGCCCGGCCTGACGTTCGAGGCGCACAGCACCGACTATCAGTCGACCCATGCGCTGGCGGCGCTGGTCGCAGGGCATTTCTTCTTTCTCAAGGTGGGGCCCGAACTGACCTTTCGCTTCCGCGAGGCCGTCTGGGCGCTGGCCGGGATCGAGGCGCAGCTTTT
>CAYYMJ010000010.1:47281-71221 GCA_964472855.1 uncultured Rhodobacterales bacterium
CCTTTCGCTTCCGCGAGGCCGTCTGGGCGCTGGCCGGGATCGAGGCGCAGCTTTTCACCGACCCGCCGTCAAACCTGCAACAGGTGGTCCGGCGGCGGATGGCCGAGCGGCCCGGCGACTGGCAGGACTATTACAGCGGAACGGAAGACGAGGTGCGGCGCCAGCAGATCTTCAGCTACAGCGATCGCATCCGCTATTACTGGACCGACCCCCAGATCGCGGCGGCGCTTCGGACGCTGCTGGCGACGCTGCGCCGTGCAAGGGTGCCGGAAACGCTGGTGTCACAGGCCTTTGGCGGGCTTGAATTCGGGGCGGTGCCGACCGACCCCGACGACTTGATCGCCGGGCATGTCCTGCGCTGCGTCAGTCGGTATTTCCAGGCGGCCGGCCATGGCGTTGGGGGTGAGGCCGGGGTCTGAGCCCTACGGCTCGGGCCCGACATGGGCCGGCAGGATGTCGGGCGGCATCGGCCCCTTGTTGCGCCCGCCCTGCTGCATCTGCTCCCACCCGTGGGCCAGAATGCCGACCGAGCGCGACAGGCAGAACAGCCCGCGCGACAGCGGCGGCGGAAAGCCCAGTTCGCAAAATATCACGGCGGTGGCGCCGTCGATGTTCATGGCGATGGGGGTGCCGCGCGCGCTGCCCACGGCGGCCTGCACCGACGCGCCGATGTCGGCAAAGCGCCCCGACACAACGCCGTCGGCAGCCGCGTCGCGCACCAGCGCCATCAGCCGCGGCGCCCGCGGGTCGACCGGGCGGTGAAACCGGTGCCCGAAACCGGGGATGATCTTGCCGTGGCTGTCACGCCACGCCCCAAGGCCGTTGGCGGTGGCGCGGTCAGGCGGGTCGCCGGCGTCGATGCGGGCCGCGATGTCAAGGTAAAGGCTGGCGCATTGTTCGCCGGCGCCGCCATGGACGTCGCCCAGCATGTTGACGCCGGTGGCCATGACATTGTTCAGCCCGACACCGCAGGTCGCCGCCATGCGCGCCGCCGCGATCGACGGTGCCTGCGGGCCATGATCGACGCCCGCGACCAGCGCCGCCTCGAGCAGGGCAGCCTGGGCGGCGCTGGGAATGTCGCCGCGTGTCATCAGCCAGATCATCTGCGCGAAGGACAGATTGCCGATCAGGTCCTCGACCGGGTGGCCGCGAAAGGCGATGCGGCCGGGCGCCATGTCGATGATCGACGTGCGCCACCACTGGCGCAGGCTTTCGTTGTCCTGGCTCATGCGGCTTGCCGGTCCGGTTCGGGGGCGTCGCCGGCCATCGCAACGACGCGGTCCATAGCCGCCGCCAACGATATGGCCTCGACAATCGCGCAAGACGACAGGTCGGGCGACGCGCGCAGCACCTCGGCATGGCGGCGCCCGACCGGACCAGGGCCAACGATTGCGATCGGGGTCTTGTTGTGCATCGATCAAAGCCTCCGACCGCCCCGCTGCACGCGCAACGATTGGGTGCACGGGCCGGTTGGCGGAGTGATAGCCGATATTGCAGCGTCTGCCACGGATTTCCCGGGATTGGAGGGTTGCGACGAACAGGCGGGGCGTCTGAGCCCGGCCAGTCGGATTTGGGCGGATACCGGTCGGGGCCCCAAGCCGCGTGCCGGAATGCCGTCAGAATGCAGTTCCGGGCCGGATTGCCGCCTGTCCACAAAGCGGCCGCAACAGTTTTCGACGCGCGCTGGTCGAACGTAGCCACGATCCCCGGCCGTGTCTGAGTGGTTGATGGGGTCGACGGTTCGACCGGGTCGGAAGACGCCAATGCTGCCGGGGCAAATCATGACTGTTTCGTCAAAGAAGCCGAGGCACGAAATGTTTGCCACCGGCTGTCACATCCCAAGGCCCAGATACATTGCCCTCGGTCATACTGAATTCCAGCCGCGCCAGAGCCGGGCCTGCGCCCGCCCGCACGGGTCACAACAGCCCGCGCCCAGCGAGGCCGGGCACCATTGGCGCGCCTGGCGCCGTGATGTCAAAGACCTCGCCGTCGCGCAGCGTTACCCCGGCCGGGCCCGCCAGGTCGGGCCGCCAGACCCGCCCCAGCCACGGTCTGGCCCGGTCCCGGGCGCTTGGGAAAGGTCGCGCTGGCGTGTGCTGTCACGATGGCTGCGTCGCCAGGCTTTCGTAAAGCGTGAAGTCTTCCGCCAGCGCGTCGCGCAGTTGTTGCCGCATACCGCTGCTCAACTCAGGTTGCCCGACCCCGACCCCGGCCCTGGACAGGTTCAGTTGCGGCAGAACCAGCGTCAGCGACAACCGCTCCTCGAGAAACGCCACGAAATCGGCGATATCGTCATACCGCCAGATCCGGTCGACCCGCCGGCCGTTGCGGGCGTCGGTCAGAAACCGCGTCTGGCGCCCGATGCGGGCGTGGGCCGGCTGCGGATCCTGCAGATAGCCGGCGACGAATTCGTCGAAGCTGATCTCGCGCGTGCTTGACGGCGAACCGCACAGCCGGTCGCGCTGGCGATACCGATACCAGCTGCCCAGCCAGCTGACCGGCTCGCGCATCAGGGCGCAGGTCGTCAGATGTCCGCCGGCCCGGCGCCTCAGCATGGTTTCCATGGTCATGCGGTAGGTCTGATAACGCATGTGTTTCATCGTCGTCGGGCCACGAATGATCACGTCGGCATGGGGCAAAAGCGCCGCCTCGATCGAGGTCGAGGCGGTCTTCGGGGTCGCGAGGACTGTCAGGCGCTTTGAAACGAAACACAGCATGGCCGCATGCTATCGGGCCGTGACGGGGGTTGCCACGGCATGTTGCGCATTCGCGAACACATTGTTTTGGGCAAGGATTCTGCAATCACGCCACACACTTGCCCGGAATTGCGGGCAGCCTGCACACGGGACAACACGGGACAGAACTGATGCCCGAGGCTGACGTCAAACCGACGCGACCGGCGATCGACAGGCTTGCAACTTGGTGCCGCTCGCTGGGGGCGGTCACCTTCATCCTGTATCTCGCGCTGATCTATGGCAACGAACAAATCCTGGCCGAGCGGCGCCATATGGTGCAGGCCGGTCCGCCGGCGCGGGTCAGCCTTGGCGCCTATGACCCCCGCCGCGACGTGAGCCCGCTGGGCGAGGTGCATTTTCTGGCCCGGGCCGATTTCTCGGCGGCGTTTTCACAACAAATCGCGCTTCGGGACAAACGCATCACGATTGTCGGGGTGCCGCTGTTTGCGCCGGACGGGCCGGATGATCGCGCGCTTGCCATGATGTATTTCGTCCAGGACGCGGCGGCCGGTGCCTTTGCCTATCCGCCCGGGCTTGCCGACGCGGTGGTCAGCAGCGGCGCGGCCGGGCCGGTTCTGGACCTGAACGGCACGGTCGGCGCTGCGCCGGCGGTGGCACGGGCGCTGATCGATGCGCGCCGGTCCGCCGGGCTGACGCTGGCCCCGGCGGCGGTGATGTTCGCGCCCTTCACCCAGGGCCGGATGGCGGCCCTTGGCGCGCGCGCCGCCAGCCCGCTGACCCGCACCATGTTCCTGCTGTGCATGACCATGCTCTTGTCCAGCGTGCTGGTTGGCCGGTTGCACCGGCTGGTCAACCGACCCCGGCCCAGCCCCAAGACTGCGCGGCCGCTTGAACTGCCCAGGCCCGTGCACCCCAAGGCGCGGCTGGCCGCCGAGATCCATTTCTATCCACTGGTGCCGCAGGACGACCTGACCCCGCCGTCGCTGCCGGCGGTGCAGATCGAACGGTTTTCGAACCGCATTTCACGCCTTGTCAGCCGGTCGGACACCGCGCGTGGCTGAACCCTAGAAATCCACGGTCACGCCGGGCAGGCTCAGTTCGCGCAGCAGGTCACGCAGTTCCTGCCGGGCGGCGATGTTTGACAGGCTGAGATTGCCGACGCCGATATCCTTCAGGTCAAGCAGCGTCAGTCCGCGCGGGAACAGTTCGCGAAAGATCACGCGTTCGGAAAAGCCCGGCGCCACGCGAAAACCGATGCGTTTCGACAGGTTGGCCAGCGCCTCGCCCATCTTGCGCTTGTTATGCATCTGCTGCGATCCCAGCCGGTTGCGCACCACGATCCAGTCGATGGGCTTCAGCCCCGCCGTCGCGCGCAGTTGCCGGGCGTTCCACACCATTTCCGAATAGACCGACGGGCCGATGATGCGGTTGGTGTCGGGGTCGACATGTGCCAGCAGGTCGAAATCGACGAAACTGTCGTTCAGCGGCGTGATCAGCGTGTCGGCCAGCGAATGCGCCACCTGGCTGAGCCGTGTGTGCGAACCCGGACAATCGATCAGGATGAAATCGGTGCCCTGCTCCAGCCCGGCGACGGCCAGCGACAGCCGTTTGTCGAACGCATTCTCGGACTGGCCTGTCTGGGTTTCGTCAAGGTCCGGCAGGTCGCGATAGGTGGGGCAGGGCAGGTCCAGCCCCGACTTGGCGACAAAGTTGGTGCGGTTCGAAATGTAACGGGCAAAGCTTTTCTGGCGCAGGTCAAGGTCCAGCGCGCCGACGCGGTGGCCCATCCGGCACAGCGCCGTCGCCACGTGCATGGACGTGGTCGATTTGCCGGAACCGCCCTTTTCGTTTCCGACAATGATTATATGCGCCACGCTGCGCCCCATTGTTTCCAAACCAGAAATCCGCAGTCCTGCGGTCGTTGCGCAACATATTCACAGGGGTTGCCCAAGGGAAGCACTGGAACGGAAACAATCCCGGAAACAGGCGGAATTTGCCCTATGCCGGCCTGCCGTTCGCGTGCCGCGTTTGTCCGGGCAGCCGGCCAGAAGCCGCGGCATCCGCCGGTCGGCAACAGGTGTTGCCCAATGCAAAACGCCGCCCCTGAAGGGCGGCGTTGAAACGCACAAAGGCTGGGGCGATCAGAAACCCAGGCCTTCGTATTTCTTCTTGAACTTCGAAACACGGCCGCCGGTGTCCATCAGACGGGTGCCGCCACCGGTCCAGGCCGGGTGAACCGTGGGGTCGACGTCCAGCGACAGCGTGTCGCCTTTGGCGCCCCAGGTCGAGCGCATCTGCACGATGTCGCCGTTGGTCATCTTGACGTCGATGACGTGATAGTCGGGATGGATTTCTTTTTTCATCGCGACGCTCCTCAAGCTTGGGCGCCCGCATCCTTGCGGGGCTTGTAGTTGGTGACTTCGGCGATACGGGCCTTTTTGCCGCGACGCTCGCGCAGGTAATACAGCTTGGCGCGGCGGACGCGGCCGCGGCGCACGACGGTGATCGATTCGATGTTGGTCGAATACAGCGGGAACACCCGCTCGACGCCTTCACCGAATGAAATCTTGCGAACCGTGAAGCTGCCGGCAATGCCTTCGCCGTTCTTGCGGGCAATGCAGACGCCTTCATAGTTCTGAACCCGCGAGCGTGACCCTTCGGTCACCTTGAATCCGACGCGGATGGTATCCCCGGCCTTGAAATCCGGGATTTTCTTGTCGAGGGCCGCAATCTGTTCGGCCTCGATCTGGGCGATAAGGTTCATCGCTCCAACTCCTGAACTGGCGCGGGTGGTTCCCGCGACGTGGGTGCGCCCTCAGAGCTCTTGGTCTTCTTCCGGGTCCGCCGTGGCGCCCGCCAGAGATCAGGTCGTCGTTGTCTGTTCGTCTGCCGGGCCAAAGCGGGGCGGGTTGCCCGGAGCGAAGAAACCCCGTTATCCCAACCATGCCGGAACGGCAAAAGCGCCCGAGTCGGTTTGTCCGGTCGAGCGCGCTTCGTTTAGTGCGCGGTGCCTGGCTTGGCAAGGCTTGAGTTGGGTCTTGGCTGCCGCCGCCTGCCCGGGGCTGGCGCGTTGTCTTGTGCTGCGCCAACCCGCGCAACGCCGGGCCCGGGGGGGCGGCGGGGCGATGCGCGGCGGGCCTGCGGCCCTTGGGCCCGCGCCTTATGCCAACGGCCATGAATATTGAGCGTTGGTCTTATGCTCGGCCGGGTCGCGGGCGGTCGCATGCCTCTGTCACGATGAGGCACCGCCAAGGGCCGTTGGTGTTGGTGCGTGTCGCGTTCGACCGAATTCAAGACAAGCCGCCGCTCGCATGCGCTCGAACGCATGTTTTGAAACAAATTGAGTCGTATCAGACGCGACGCGCGCTAGTCGCTGGTGTCGGTCGTTTGGCGCCCCCAAAGGTCCGGGCGCCGGTGTCGGGTAAGCTCTTCGGCCTGTTGGCGGCGCCACGCGGCGATCTTGCCGTGATGCCCGCTCATCAACACCTCGGGGATCTCGCGCCCCTCCCAGACAGCGGGCCGGGTGTATTGCGGATGCTCCAGCAGGCCCTCGGAAAAGGATTCCTCGACAGTCGAATCCTGGTTTCCCAGCACGTCAGGCCGCAGCCGGACGGCAGCGTCCAGCATGGCCTGAGCCGCGATCTCGCCCCCGGTCATGACGAAATCGCCCAGCGAGACCTCTTGCACGCCGAAATGGTCCAGCAGGCGCTGGTCGATGCCTTCGAACCGCCCGCAGATCATCGTCACGCCATCGGCAAGGGACAGGCGCCGGGCCATGGCCTGATCAAACGGGATGCCGCGCGGCGACATGGCCAGAACGGGCCAGCGGGCGCGGTCGGCCGGTGTGCCGGCCATGGCCTTGCGCAGCGCGTTGCCCAGCACGTCGGCGCGCAGCACCATGCCGGCACCGCCGCCGGCCGGCGTGTCGTCGACATTGCGGTGGCGACCCTCGCCAAAGCGGCGCAGGTCGATGGCGTCGAGGGTCCACAGCCCCTCTTGCAGCGCCTTGCCGGTCAGCGAGGCCCCAAGCACGCCGGGAAAGACCTCGGGGAACAACGTGATGACCCGCGCGGTCCATGCCCCCGATACCCGGGTTTCGGCCATCAGGTCGCGGGGTCGGGCGCTGGCGCTGATCGACAGCCGCCCATGAGATTTGCCAGGCATGTCGGCCATCACACCGCCTCGGGCGGGTCGGCGATCAGGCAGCCGGCGGCGATGTCGACGGTTGGCACCGCCTCGCGCGTGAACGGCAGCAGCATCTGGCCGCCGACGATCAGCGAGATCTCCAGCAGGTCCGAGGCGCCGTGGTTCAGCACCGCCTTGACCCGGCCCAGCGTGACGCCGCCGGTGTCGAGAACCCGCAGGCCGATCAGGTCGGCATGGTAGTATTCATCGTCGGCCAGCGACGGCAGACGATCGCGCGGGGCGAAAAGGCGCACGCCCTTCAGGGCCTCGGCCGCCTCTTTGGTCGCCACGCCGCCCAGCCGGGCCGCAAAACCGCCCTTGACCGGCCGCGTGATCGCGAGGTCGAAATCGCGCGCGCCGTCCTCGGTGGTCAGCGGTGCATAGTCGGCAATGGCGCCGGGGTCGGCGCAAAAGCTTTTCAGCCGCACCTCGCCCCGCACGCCGAATGCGCCGGTGATTGCGCCCACGCAGACGCGGGCGCTCATGCTGTTGGCCATCGCGGCATCGCCGGCGCGCCGATTACCCGGCGGCCGCTTCTTCGGCCGGGGCCTCGGACGCGGCAGCGGCCTTTTCGGCCTTCTCGGTGGCGCGATCCTGCGCCTTCTTGCCGGGCTGGCCTTTTTGCAGGTTCTTGCGTTCGGCTTTCTCTTTCAGGCCGGCGGCTTCGAGGAAACGCGACACCCGGTCGGTGGGCTGGGCGCCCTGGCTCAGCCAGTATTGCACGCGCTCGACATCCATCTTGACGCGCTCTTCGCTGTCCTTGGGCAACAGCGGGCTGTAGGTGCCCAGCTTTTCGATGAAGCGGCCGTCGCGCGGCATGCGGCTGTCGGCGGCCACGATGCGGTAGAAGGGGCGTTTCTTGGAACCGCCGCGGGCAAGTCGGATTTTCATGGCCATTGTGATAACTCCTGTGATGGCATTGCCGGGGGCTCAGCCCCGGTGACGTTGGTGGTGGTGGATGACTTCCTTGATGACAAAGGCAAGGAATTTCTTGGCGAATTCGGGGTCGAGCCCGGCCTTGACGGCCAGTTCTTCCAGCCGCGCGATCTGCTGGGCCTCGCGTTGCGGGTCGCTGGGCGGCAGGTCGTGTTGCGCCTTCAGCTTGCCCACGTCCTGGGTGTGTTTGAACCGTTCGCCCAAGGCATAGACCAGGATGGCGTCGAGCCGGTCGATCGAGGCGCGGTGGTCTTTCAGAAGCGCGGCGGCACGGGTGGCGTCGTCGGTCATGCGCCGTCCTTCCTGCTGTGGCGATAAACGATGCAGTCGTCGCCCTCGGGGCGGGGCGCGTCGGGGTCCGGCACGGCGCCCAGCCGTTCGGCAAGGGCAATCGACCGGCTGTTTTCGGGGCCGATATTGCTGACGATGCTGGTCATCGGTGTCGTCGCGAAGACATGCGCCAGAAGGGCGCGGGCCGCCTCGAACGCGATGCCCTGGCCTTCGGCATGACCCATCAGGCACCAACCGAATTCGGGCAGCGGAAACTGCGGCGGCTGCGACGCGCCGACAAAGCCCGCCAGCCGGCCCTGGTGTTCGACCGCGAGGTGGCCAAAGCCGTAAAGGCCCCACGATGCGATGTCGTTGGTGAACCAGGCCCAGGCCACCGGCGGGTCGTGCGGGCCGTCCATGTGGTCGGCCCGGGGCGAGGCCAGCAAGGCGGCATAGGCGTCGAAATCCGCACGGCGATAGGGGCGCAGGATCAGCCGGTCGGTATAAAGCGTCGGGATGGTCATTGCAGCGCCTCTGGCCGGGGGTGGCGGTAGACCAGCGTGCCCGGGCGCGGCACGGCGGCGTCGGGGTCGCGCCGCGCGCCCAGGCGTTCGGCGAGGGCGATCGAGCGGGCATTGTCGGGGGCGATATAGCTGACGGCGGTCGTCCAGCCGAGGTCGCGGAACACGTGGTCGCGGGCGGCGGTGGCAGCCTCGAAAGCGATGCCGCGGCCTTCGTCCTGGTCGCGCCACAGGGCCCAGCCGATCTCGGGCTCGGGCCAGCCTGCTGGCTGCCAGGGTCCGACGGTGCCGATGGGCCGTGCGCTGGCGCGATCCTCGATGGCGAGGAAGGTGAAACCGCGCAACGAGCGGTGGCCGAGGAAGGTCGCGAACAGGCGCCAGGCCTCGGGCGCCGGCCGAAACCAGCCGCGGCCTTGCCCGCGGGCCGAGGCGATGAAGCCGAGAAAGGCGTCGAGGTCGCCCGGCAACAGGTCGCGCAGGCGCAGGCGGGGCGTGTCGATGACAATGCTCATGCCGCGCCTCCGGCACCGAAATAGCGGAAGGCCAGGTCGTCGGCGCCGGCCGGAAGGGCGCTGGGGTCGGGGCGGCCGCCAAGGCGGCGGGCCAGCGCGGACGAGCGGTGATTGTCGCGGGCGACATAGCTGACAAGCCCCGGCAGGCCGAGGGTGCGCGCGTGGTCGCGAGCCGCGGTCGCGGCCTCGAAGGCAAGGCCCTGACCCTCGGCATCGGCGCAGAGCATGAAGCCCAGTTCGGGCGCCTGGTCGCCGGGCTCGAACCCCAGCAGCACGAACCCGGCCAGGGCGCCGTTGTCGCGCCGGTCCAGCGACCACAGCCCGTGCCCCCGCAGCAGCCAGCCCGCGCACATCATGGCGAAATCGGCCCAGGCATCTGCGCGGGACATCGGGCCGCCGATGCCGCGCCCGCGTTCCGAGCAGGCAATATCGGCATAAGCCGGGAAATCGCCGATGCAGGGCGCGCGCAGGCGCAGGCGGGCGGTTTCGATCGCGGGAACCAGTGCGCCAAAGGCCGCCGCCTGCCGTGCGGCGGCGCCGCCGGGCGGTATCTCGTGCGGGAGGGTCACAGATGATCCCCCCGGCTGTGCCGGTAGACCACGTCTTCGGGCAAGAGGCAGGCCGCGGCGGCGTCGTGCGTCGCGCCAAGGCGCCGGGCCAGCGCGATGCTGGGCGCGTTGTCGCGGTGGATATAAGAGACGGCCGTGTCCCAGCCGAGGTCGCGGAAGGCATGGGTCAGGGTCGCCTGCGCGGCCTCGCGCGCGATGCCGCGGCCTTCGTGTTCGGGGGACCAGAGTGTCCAGCCGATCTCTTTCTCGGGCTTGCCAAGCGGAAACCACGGACCGACGCCGCCCAGTGTCGCGCCGCTGTCGCGGTCGGTGATGACAAAGGTGCCCCAGCCGCGCAGCGACCAGTGGCCGATGACGCTGGCAAAGACCCGCCAGGCGGTGGGCCGGTCGATTTTTGTGCCGCCGCCGATCCATCTGGCGCGGTCCGAGGTGAAAAACGCCATCCAGGGTTCGACATGGTCGGGGCCCGGCTGCACAAGCTGCAACCGTTCGGTGGTGATGGACGTCAGCATGGCACCACCCGATTGACGCGCTGCCGCGCGCCGCGCGGCCAGCCTGTGAGCAGGCGACGCACCGGACGGGCCGGCGCGCGTGTGGCGGCCTGCCTCCGGCGGGGATATTTCTGCCAAGATGATGCCACCGGCGTCACGACTTCTTGCCGAAGCCGGAAAGGCCCGGCGGCAGGGCCGCGCCGCCGCCAAGACCGGGCAGGTTTCCGGGCAGGTTGCCCTGGGCGCCCATCTGGGCCTGGGCGGCCTCGACCTCGGCCTGGCTGGGCATGCCGCCTTTCATGCCGAACATGCCGCCCAGTTGGCGCATCATGCCCTTCTTGCCCATCTTGCCGACCTTTTTCATCATGTCGGCCATCTGGCGCTGCATCTTGAGAAGCTTGTTGAGTTCGCTGACTTCAAGCCCGGCGCCGGCGGCAATGCGTTTCTTGCGGCTGGCCTGCAGGACCGCCGGGTTGGCGCGTTCGCGTCTGGTCATCGAGTTGATCAGGGCGATCTGGCGTTTGAACAGCGTATCGTCCATGCCCGACTTTTCGATCTGGCTGGCCATCTTGCGGGCGCCGGGCAGCATGCCCATCACGCTTTGCATGCCGCCCATCTGCTGCATCTGCTCGATCTGGCGCTTGAGGTCGTTCATGTTGAACTGACCCTTCTGGAAGCGCTTCATCATGCGTTCGGCCTGTTCGGCCTCGAACGTGGCCTGGGCCTTTTCGACCAGGCTGACGATGTCGCCCATGCCAAGGATGCGCCCGGCGATGCGGTCGGGGTGGAATTCTTCCAGCGCGTCCATCTTTTCGCCGAGACCGACGAAGCGGATCGGCTTGCCCGTCACCGCGCGCATGCTGAGCGCGGCGCCGCCGCGGCCGTCGCCGTCCATGCGGGTCAGGACCACGCCCGAGACGCCGATCTTGTCGTCGAATTCGGTCGCGACATTGACCGCGTCCTGGCCGGTGAGGCCGTCGACCACCAGCAGGGTTTCGCGCGGGTTGGCGACGTCGCGCACGGCGGCGGCCTGGGCGATGAGTTCCTGGTCGATATGCAGCCGGCCGGCCGTGTCGAGCATGTAGACGTCGTAGCCGCCGAGGCTGGCCTGGGTTTTCGCACGCCGGGCGATGGCCACCGGGTCTTCGCCAGCCACGATGGGCAGGGTGTCGACGCCGATCCGGTTGCCCAGGATCGCCAGCTGTTCCATGGCCGCCGGGCGGTTGGTGTCGAGCGAGGCCATCAGCACACGCTTGCCGGCGACCTCTTTCAGGCGGCGGGCCAGCTTGGCCGTCGTGGTGGTCTTGCCCGAGCCCTGCAGGCCCACCATCAGGATCGGGGCCGGCGGATTGTCGATTTTCAGGGCGCCGGGTTCGCCTTCGCCGCTGAGGGTTGCCACCAGTTCGTCATGGACGATCTTGATGACCTGCTGGCCGGGCGTGATGGACTTGGTGACCGCCTGGCCGGTGGCGCGGTTCTGCACCTTGCGGATGAAGTCGCGTGCCACCGCCAGCGACACGTCGGCTTCGAGCAGCGCGACGCGGACCTCGCGCAGCGCGGTCTTGACGTCATCGTCGGTCAGCGCCCCCTGGCGGGTCAGCCGGTCGAGGACGCTGCCGAGGCGGTCGGATAGGTTTTCAAACATGGCGTCTGCCGCTCCGATTTCAGTTCACTGGTCATCATCTGGGGTGCGATGGCCAAAGCCCCAAGCCCAACGCCGAACGCTCCCACGGGCGCGACGCGCTGATGGGAGGCGATCCCGGACCGGGCCGGGACCGGAACGCCGACGGGGTTCCGGGATTGCGGGCGATTTAGGGGCAGCGGGGGGCGGAGTCAAGCCGGGGATGACGGTCGCGGTTCTGGGGCCGGGGTTGCACCCGGGGCGCAAATACCGTCCCCTTGCGACAAAAGGGGCCTGTCATGGCAACCGGCAACTGGGACGAGATCAGAACCGCCTATCATGTTGCCCGGGCCGGAACGGTTTCGGGCGCGGCCGAGGCTCTGGGCGTGCATCATGCCACCGTGATCCGCCATATCGACGCGCTGGAGGGCGCGATCGGGGTCAAGCTGTTTCAGCGCCATGCCCGTGGCTATACCCCGACCGAGGCCGGGCAGGAGCTGTTGCAGGTTGCGCAGGCGACGGACGCGCAGTTCGCCCAGCTGTTCGGGCGGCTGCGCGGGCAGGGCGAAGAGGTGGCGGGAGAGCTGGTCGTGACCTCGCTGGCGACGCTTGCGCCGATACTGGTGCCGGTGCTGGTGGCGTTCCAGCATGCGCATCCGGCCCTGACCCTGCGGTTTCTGACCGACGAGCGGCTGTTCCGGATGGAGTATGGCGAGGCGCATGTCGCGGTGCGGGCCGGGCCGGCGCCGCAGGATCCCGACAATGTGGTGCAGCCGTTCGT
The DNA here is from genome assembly GCA_964472855.1 of uncultured Rhodobacterales bacterium. Lineage (GTDB taxonomy): Bacteria > Pseudomonadota > Alphaproteobacteria > Rhodobacterales > Rhodobacteraceae > Tranquillimonas. Next base: position 59,864 of record CAYYMJ010000010.1, read on the forward strand.
GCGCGAGCGTTTCGCGCTGTATGCCAGCCGCGATTATGTGGCGCGGCGCGGACGCCCGGGGGGCGCGGGCGACCTTGGCGGGCATGTGTTTGTCACCGGTGACAGCATGGACAGCCGGGCGCCGTTCAGCCGCTGGCTGGCCGATCATGTGCCGCAGACGGCGATGGTGTTCCGCGCCTCGGAAGCGGTCGGGATACGCGAGGCCATCTGCGCCGGCGCCGGTATCGGGTTTCTGCCGATCTTTGCCGGGCGGCACGACGCGCGGCTGGTCGAGGTCATGGCGCCGCGCGAGGAATGGTCGGCACAGACCTGGCTGGTGACCCATGTCGACCTGCACCGCAGCCGCAAGGTGCAGACGCTGCTGGAGGCCCTGAAGGAACAGGTTCGGGACGACGGATGAGCGGGCGGCCGACCATGGCCGGCCACGCGGCCATGATGCTGTTTTCGGTTCTGGTGGCGGGGTCGTTCGCGCTGGGCGGGCTGATTGCGCGCGATATTGCGCCGCTGGCGCTGAATGCGGTGCGCTTCGGGCTGGCCGCGTTGCTGCTGGCGGCGGCGGCGCTGGCAACGGGCGGGTTTCGTGCTGCGAGCCTGCGGGCGCCCTGGCGATATGGGCTGATTGCGGCCAGCGTGGCGATTTACTTTGTGCTGATGTTCGAGGCGCTGCGCGTTTCGGAACCGGTGCCGGTGTCGGCCGTGTTCACGCTGACGCCGGTGATGTCGGCCGGCTTTGGCTGGTTGTTGCTGCGCCAGCGCCCGGGCTGGCGGGTGGCCGGCGCGCTGGCGCTGGGTGCGGCGGGGGCGCTGTGGGTGATATTCCGCGCCGACTGGGCGGCGGTATTGGCCTTTCAGGTCGGGCGCGGCGAGGCGATCTTTTTCTGGGGTTGTCTGGCCTATGCCATGTTTCCGCCGCTGGTGCAGCGTCTGTCGCGGGGCGAGCGGCCGCTGGAGTTCATGTGTCTTGTCAATGTCGGCGTGGCGCTGATTCTGCTGGTGGTGGGGGCGCCGGATCTTGCCGCGACCGAGTGGCGCGGCCTGACGGCGACGGTTTGGGTGACGATCGGGTACATGGCGGTCTTTGCCACTGCCGGCACCTTTGTGCTGGTGCAGTTCGCCGCCGCGCGGCTGCCGGCGGCCAAGGTTATGGCCTATACCTATCTGACCCCGGCCTGGGTGCTGCTGTGGCAGTTGGCGCTTGGGGGGGCGGCCCCGTCGGGGCCGGTCCTGCTGGGGGTGGCGATCACGGGACTGGCGCTGTTGATCCTGTTGCCCGACGCGGCCCCCGGGGGCCAGCCCCCGGACCCCCGGGATATTTCGCGACAGAAGTAGGACAGGGGCAGTGGATCGACCGAAACAATTGAATCCCGCCGCCGGGCGAAGACTTGGATCATGAACCATTCAAATGTTTTGATAAGTTGATGCATAACGAAAATACCGGTGGCGCGAAACGTCAGATTCGATCCACTAGGTCTGGTCGTCGAGTTCGGCCGCGAGAAAGCGTTCGAAGGCGTCGAGATTGACCGGCTCGAACTGGCCGAAGCCCTGCATCCAGACCGAGGCCTCTTTCAGCGCGTCGGGTTCGAGGCTGCACCATTTGACGCGGCCCCGCTTGTCCTGGCGGATCAGTCCGGCGGTCGCGAGGATGGCGAGATGCTTGGAGATGGCCGCGAGCGAGATGCCGAAAGGGTCGGCGACGTCGGTGACGGCCATGTCGTCTTCGAGCAGCATTGTCAGGATGCGCCGACGGGTGGGGTCGGCCAGTGCGGAGAACACCTTGTCGAGGGGCGTGCTCATTTTGCGGGCCGAGAGGTGCGTGGCGGGGTGGCGTGGCCGGGCCGCGCCGTGAAGTTGCGTTGCGTGGTGATTGCCTTGCGGCGCCGGGCGGTCTGGTCGTCGCATTCCATGGTCGGATCTGGCGCACCGGGCCGCCAACTGTCAACCGGAAGGTTGAATTTCATGAAGCGGGCGGCCGGGCGCGCCGGCGGGGCGAATTCGCGGTGCGGTAGGAATAATTTAGCAAAAACCAGTGGTTACACTTGGCATGCGTGCGACCCGCTGCCGCTTGACTCGCGGCGGGGGCATTCATAGGGTCCGCCAGATTGCCAGGGGGGCCTTGCCGTGGCCGAGAAACCGGACAAAGACCGCCTGAAGGCGCTCGAAACCCGGATCAAGGCTGTCAGGCGGACGCAGGTGCAGCCTGTGTCCGAAGGCGGGGCCGATCTGTCGGGGGCCGAACTGGCCTGGCGGATGGTGATCGAGCTTGTGACCGGTCTGGGGATCGGCGTGGGCATCGGATACGGGCTGGACGCGCTTTTTGGCACGATCCCGCTGTTTCTGGTGCTGTTTACCGGCCTGGGTTTTGCCGCCGGTGTGAAAGTGATGCTGCGGACCGCGAAATCGGTCCAGGAACAGGTGCCTGACGAGGCACGGGACGAAGGGGACTGACGGTGGCAACGGAACACGAAGAAAGCACGGGCCTGGTCTTTCACCCGATGGACCAGTTCATGGTAAAGCCGCTGTTCGGCGACGGGGCGGTGCACTGGTACACGCCCACCAACGTGACGCTGTGGATGGGTGTCGCCATTGTGGCGATCCTGTTGCTGCTGGTCGTCGGCACGCGCGGCCGCGCCGTTGTGCCCACGCGCGGACAGTCGGTTGCCGAGCTGGCCTATGGCTTTGTCTACAAGATGGTCGAGGACGTGGCCGGCAAGGACGGGTTGAAATACTTCCCCTATATCATGACGCTGTTCATGTTCATCGTGATGTCGAACATGCTGGGTCTGCTGCCCCTGTCCTATACCACCACCAGCCATGTCGCGGTGACCGGGGTGCTGGCGATGGCCGTGTTCCTGACGGTGACCATCCTGGGCTTTGTCCTGCATGGCGTGAGTTTTCTGAAGCTGTTCTGGATCAGTTCGGCGCCGCTGGCGCTGCGCCCGATCCTGGCGCTGATCGAGGTGATTTCCTACTTCGTGCGCCCGGTCAGCCACTCGATCCGGCTTGCCGGCAACATGATGGCCGGTCACGCCGTGATCAAGGTGTTCGCGGGCTTTGCGGCGCTGCTGGCAATTTCACCTTTCGCCGTCGTGGCGATCACGGCGATGTATGCGCTGGAGACGCTGGTGGCCTTCATCCAGGCCTATGTGTTCGCGATCCTGACCTGTGTCTACCTGAAGGATGCGCTGCATCCCTATCACTGATGTCGGGTGCGCCGATGGGCGCGCCTGTGACGACAAGAAATTCATATTCCATCGTAAGGAGAAGAAACATGGAAGGCGATATCGTACAAATGGGTGCCTACATTGGTGCCGGTCTGGCGTGTACCGGCATGGGCGGCGCCGCTGTTGGTGTGGGCCACGTTGTTGGCAATTTTCTGTCGGGCGCCCTGCGCAACCCGTCGGCGGCCGGTGGCCAGACCGCGACCATGTTCATTGGGATCGCGTTCTCGGAAGCGCTGGGGATCTTCTCGTTCCTCGTGGCGCTTCTGCTGATGTTCGCCGTCTGATCACTGAACCGCTCCTTACGCTCGGGCGGGCCGTTGGTGTCCGCCCGATGTAGCCGAGCTGTCAGGAGGATGACATGGCAACAGAAACAGTAAGCCACGGCGCGGCCGAGACCGTGAGCGCCTGCGTCAACGCGCATGGCGGTGCTGTCGGCATGCCGCAGCTGTGCGGCGACTGGATGGGCAACCAGGTGTTCTGGCTGGTCATCACGCTGGTGTTGATCTACCTGATCCTGTCGCGCGTTGCCTTGCCGAGGATTGCCTCGGTACTGGCTGACCGTGCCGGGACCATCACCAACGACCTGGCCCAGGCCGAAGAGCTGAAACAGCAAGCCGCCGAGGCCGAGATCGCCTATGAAAAGGCGCTGGTCGAGGCGCGGGCCGAAGCGCAGCGTATCGCGGCCGAGACCAAGGCCGAGATCCAGGTTTCGCTGGACGAGGCGATCAGGGTGGCCGAGGTCGAGATCTCGGCCAAGGCGGAAGAGGGCGAGGCCCGCATCGCCGACATCAGGGCCGGGGCACTGGCGTCGGTGCGCGACGTCGCGCGTGACACCGCCGCCGCGCTGGTCGAGGCGCTGGGGTCTGACGGCGACGCCGCCACGATCGACAAGGCCGTCGATGGCCGCCTGCAGGGAGATGCCTCATGATCCGCCTTGCCGCGATAATCGCCCTTGCGGCGACGCCTGTCATGGCGGCCTCGGGGCCGTTCGTGTCGCTGGGCAACACCAACTTCGTGGTGCTGGTGTCCTTCATCCTGTTTGTCGGGGTGCTGCTGTATTACAAGGTGCCGGGTCTGCTGACCGGGTTGCTGGACAAGCGGGCCGACGGCATCAGGGGCGAGCTGGACGAAGCCCGGGCCCTGCGCGAAGAGGCGCAGACGCTGTTGGCGTCTTACGAGCGCAAGCAGGCCGAAGTGCGCGAGCAGGCCGACCGCATCGTCGCGCATGCCCGGCGTGACGCCGAAGAGGCGGCCGAGGTTGCCAAGGAAGACCTGAAGGTGTCGATTGCGCGCCGCTTGCGTGCGGCCGAAGACCGGATTGCCCAGGCCGAGGCGAGCGCTGTCAGGGCGGTGCGGGACCAGGCGATTCAGGTGGCCGTTGCCGCCGCGTCTGACGTGATCGCCGCCGGAATGGATGGCGCCAAGGCCAACGCGCTGATCGACGAGTCGATCACATCGGTGGGTGCCAAGCTGCACTGACGGAGCGGCGGATGAATTGATGGCGCCCGGTCGTTCGCGGCCGGGCGTTTTCATGTCCGGGATGCGGTGTGGCGTGTGCCAGGGCGATTGGCATCGGACCTGCATCACCAGCGCTGCCTGAAATCCCGGATTTCGGCGCGTCGGGCGATGCGCCCCGCACCAAGCAAGGCGCGAAACGCTGTCGCTGAGCGCCTGCAAGCGCGAGAGATGCGGCGGTGCGCGGTGCGTCCCCGGTGGGGCGGGTTGCGCCGCCTTTGGCGCCGCTCCGCGGGGGCCCTGCCCCCGCACCCCCGAGGTATTTTTCAGCCAAAGAAGCCGTCAGCGGTTGGCTTCGCTTTCGGCCCGCAGGCGCGCGAATTCCGCATGACGGTCGGCCTTGCGCCGCGCGGTGATGGCGGCGGCGACGAAATCGAGATGGGTTTCGACCGCGGCCCGTGCGCCGGCCGGGTCGCGCCGTTGCAGGGCCGCGTTGATGGCGTGGTGCTGGTCGAGCAGCACTGTCGGGGTGTCCGATTGTTCGAACAGCAGCCGGCGATTGTAGAACACGCCCTGGCGCAGCAGGCCGAACATGGCCCGCATCATGTGCAGCATCACGACGTTATGGGCCGCCTCGAGGATCGAGAGGTGAAACTCGGCATCAAGCTGGGCCTCGGCCGCGGCGTCATTGGCGGTGCGGGCCGCCTGCATGCGGGCGAACACCCGGTCGACCACCTGCAGGTCGGCGTCGGCACCGTCGCGGGCGGCGCGTTCGGCGGCCATGCCTTCCAGCTCGCGCCGGAAGGAAAGATAGTCGTCGACGGCCTCGGCATGTTCGGAAAACAGGCGGATCAGGGCGGGGGAGAAGGCCGCCCCCAGGACATCGGCGACGAACACGCCGGCCCCGGCCCGGGCGGTCAGAAGCCCGCGGGCCTGCAGGTCGGCCAGCGCCTCGCGCAACGAGGGGCGGGAGACGCCCAGACGCTCGGCCAGATCGCGTTCGGCCGGCAGCCGGTCACCGGGACGCAAGAGCCCGCGCAGGATAAGCTGTTCGATCTGGCGGGTCACGGCGCCGGACAGTTTTTCGGCTTCGATCCTGTGGAATGGCATTGGCGGCGCCCCCGTTGGCGATTGGTCAGAAGATGTTACCAACCGCCGCGGGGACGGATCAACCGGTTCAGCCTTCGCCGGTCGGGCGGATGATGATTTCGACCCGGCGGTTCTGGGCGCGCCCGGCGTCGGTAAGGTTGTCGGCCACGGGGCTGTCTTCGCCGCGCCCGACCGCGAACAGCCGCCCGAGCGCCACGCCGTTGTTGATCAGGATATTGACCACCGATTCGGCGCGGCGTTGCGACAGGTCGAGATTGTAGGCGGCGCTGCCGACATTGTCGGTGTGGCCTTCGACGGTGATGGTCGAGTTGGGATAGCGGCCGAGGTTGTCGGCCAGGATGGCAAGGTCGGCCTGCAGTTCCGCTCTGAGTGTGGCGCTGTCAAAGTCGAACAGGATGTCCTGCGGCATGCGCACGATCAGCTCTTCGCCGGTGTTGATCACGTCGATCTGGTCGTTGCCAAAGTCCTGGCGCAGTTCGGCCGCCTGCTTGTCCAGCTCGTGGCCGATGGCTGCGCCGACGCCGGCGCCGATCAGGGCTCCTAGGGCGGCGTTCTTGCGTTCCGAAGTGCTGCCCTCGGTCAGGGCGCCGATGGCACCACCGAGGACGGCACCGATGGCCGTGCCGGTGCCCTGGTTGGCGCGGGGACCGCCCGGGGCATAGGCGGGGCCGCAGGCCGACAGCAACAGGGCGATGGCGGTGCCACCGGCGATGATCTTGGGGGACGTCATGAACTAACCTTTCGAAACCGGTGCACATCTTGGGCACTGATATACGCCTCCGGCAACGCTTTGGGAGAGCAAAGCGTGCCATTGCGCGAAAGCCTGCCGCCGCGGTGGCCGATTTTTCGCAGGAAAATCGGGTCAGCCGAGATATCCGGTGTCGGCCGCCTCGTGGGCCAGCAGGGCCCGTTTGACGGGCAGGCCCCAGTGGTATCCGCCCAGCGCGCCGGTGCTGCGCAGCGCCCGGTGACAGGGGATCAGCCAGCTGACCGGATTGCGCCCTACCGCCGTGCCCACGGCCCGCACCGCGCGCGGGCTGCCGATGGCACGGGCGATTTCGCCATAGGTGGTGACGTGGCCCGACGGCACCCGCAGCAGAGCCTCCCACACCTTGATCTGGAACGGTGCGCCCATCAGGAACAGCCGCGGTTCGCCCTGCCCGGCGATAGCCGCGAAATGTGGCGCCAGCCGGTCGTTGTCTTGGTTGAAGCTGGCGGCGGGCCAGCGCGCCTGCAGATCGGCCAGGGCGGTCGCGTCGCCGGCTTCCTCGGCAAAGGCCAGGCCGCAGAGGCCGCGGTCGGTCGCGGTGGCCAGCATGCGCCCGAACGGACCGGTGGACCAGCCATAGCTGACGGTCAGCCCATCGCCCTTGCGGGCATATTCGCCGGGGGTCATCGCCTCCCACCGCAGGAACAGGTCGTGCAGGCGGCCGGCGCCGGACAGCCCGGCACCGGCGGCGGTGTCGAGTGTGGTAAACCGGTCGGCCAGCAGGTGTTTGGCATGGTCGAGCTTGAGGAACTGCTGGAACTGCTTGGGGGAAATGCCGGCCCAGCGGCTGAAGACCCGCTGGAAATGCGCCGGGCTGAGATTCATCTCGGCCGCGATGTCTTCCAGCGACAGGTTGCGCCCCTCGGGGCTGTCAAGACGGTCGATGGCCCGGCGCACCAATGGCCAGTAATAGCTGTGCTCGGGGTCGGTCTGAGTGGTCATCTCCGTCTCCTTTGCGCCATCAGTATCGTCTTGGCCGTGCCGCTGGCGACCCGGAAAGTGCGGCTTCGCCTTGCCCGTGCCGGTGGAACGCGTCAGAAGGGCGGCCATGGTCAGGCAACTGAATTATCACGTCATTCGCGAGATATTCGCGCGCTTTCAGGCGGACGAACCGGAACCGAAGGGCGAGCTTGCGCATAGCAACGCCTTCACGCTGCTGGTGGCGGTGGCCCTGTCGGCGCAGGCCACCGATGCCGGTGTCAACAAGGCCACGCGCGGGCTGTTCGCGGTTGCCGACACGCCCGACAAGATGCTGGCGCTGGGTGAAGAGGGGCTGACCGAACATATCAGGACCATCGGGCTGTACCGCAACAAGGCGCGCAACGTCATCAGGCTGAGCCGCATTCTGGCCGACGAATACCACGGGCAGGTGCCGTCGTCGCGGGCGGCGCTGGAATCTTTGCCGGGGGTTGGGCGCAAGACCGCGAACGTGGTTCTGAACATGTGGTGGGGTCATCCGGCGCAGGCGGTCGACACCCATATCTTCCGGGTCGGCAACCGCACCGGCATTGCGCCGGGCAAGGATGTCGTTGCGGTCGAGCGCGCTATCGAAGACAACATCCCGGCCGAGTTCCAGCGCCATGCACATCACTGGCTGATCCTGCATGGCCGCTATATCTGCACGGCCCGAAAACCGAAATGCGCGGCCTGCGGGATCCGCGATCTCTGCCCCTTCGAGGAGAAGACACGATGAAAGACTTTCAGGTCGTCGGCATCGGCAACGCGCTGGTCGATGTGTTGAGCCATTGTGAGCACGACTTTCTGGTCGCCAACGGTATCGAGAAGGGGATCATGCAGCTGATCGACGCCGAACGCGCGGTGTCGCTTTATGGCCGGGTCGGGCCGTCGCAGGAAATATCGGGCGGGTCGGCGGCCAACACCATCGCCGGCATTGCGCATCTGGGGGGCCGGACGGCCTATGTCGGCAAGGTCAAGGACGACCAGCTTGGGGCCATCTTCGCCCATGACCTGCGGTCGCAGGGCGCGGTTTATGAAACCGCGTTTGCCCCCCGGACCCATCCGGCGGAAACCGGGCGCTGCATCGTGCTGGTGACGCCGGATGGCGAGCGGTCGATGAACACCTATCTGGGGGTTACCGAGGGCCTGACCGTCGACGATATCGACACGGCCCAGATTGCCGCCGCGGAATGGATTTACCTGGAAGGGTATCGTTTCGACGGGCCGGAAAGCCACGCCGCCTTCGACAAGGCGATCAAGGCCGCCAAAGCGGCGGGCGGGCGGGTGTCGATCACGCTGAGCGACCCTTTCTGCGTTGAGCGCCACCGCGATGCCTTTCGCGCGATGCTGCGCGATCATGTCGACCTGCTGTTCTGCAACCGGGCCGAGATTCTGTCGATGTACCAGACCGACGATTTCGACGCCGCGCTGCGGAACGCCGGCGACGAGATTGCCATCGTGGCCTGCACCGACAGTGAAAACGGGGCGCATGTATTGTCAGGCGGCAGCTATCACCATGTGCCGGCCTATCCGGTCGACATCGTCGACGCCACCGGCGCGGGCGACCTGTTTGCCGCAGCTTTCCTGTGGGGGCTTTGCGCGGGACACGCGCTGGACACTTGCGGGCGCATGGGCTGCGCCGCGGCCAGCGAGATCATCACCCACATCGGCGCCCGCCCGGACGAGGACCTGACGGCGCTGTTCCGCCAGCACGGGCTGTTGTAGGGCGCCCTGCCGGCCCGTCCGCGTGTGGGGGCCGCGGGCCTGGATATTTTCAGACAGAAGTAGACCGGCCTTGCGGGGCCGGTTTCCGCACGGCGGGACCCGCGCCCTTTTGCGATGCGTTCAGCGTGTCGGCTGCGGGGGATCGACGCGATAGTCGTAAAAGCCGCGCCGGGTCTTGCGGCCCAGCCATCCGGCCTCGACATATTTTGTCAGCAGTGGGCAGGGGCGATATTTGGTATCGGCCAGTCCGTCATGCAGCACGTTCATGATGGCAAGGCAGGTGTCGAGGCCGATGAAGTCGGCCAGTTCGAGCGGCCCCATCGGGTGGTTGGTGCCCAGCTTCATGGCCATGTCGATCGACGTGACGTTTCCGACGCCTTCATACAGCGTATAGACCGCTTCGTTGATCATCGGCATCAGGATGCGGTTGACGATGAAGGCGGGAAAATCCTCGGCCGTTGCGGCGGTCTTTCCCAGACGCTCGACCACGGCAAAGCAGGCGGCAAAGGTTTCCTGGTCGGTGGCGATGCCGCGGATCAGCTCGACCAGTTGCATCACCGGCACCGGGTTCATGAAGTGGAATCCCATGAATTTTTCCGGCCGGTCGGTGCGGCTGGCCAGCCGCGTGATCGAGATTGACGATGTGTTCGAGGTGAGGATGGTGTTGGGCTTGAGATGCGGCACAAGGTCTTCGAAGATCGCCGTCTTGACCGCCTCGCGTTCGGTTGCGGCCTCGATGATCAGGTCGGTCTGCCCGAGGTCGGGCAGCTTGAGCGATGTGGATATGCGGGCCCGCGCGGCGGCGGCGTCGCCTTGTGTGATCCGGTCGCGGGCGACTTGCCGGGTCAGGTTGGCCTCGATCTGGCTCAGAGCGTGATTCAGGCTGTCGGCGCTGACATCGTTGACCAGCACGTCATAACCGGCCAGAGCCAGCACATGGGCGATACCGTTTCCCATCTGGCCTGCGCCGACCACGCCCACCGACTTGATTTCCATACCGTCTTTTCCTGCTGCTGACCGTCCGGCGACATTACCCCGGCCTGCGCCGTGCGCAAGACAGGCAGCTTAGATCAAATTGCCGCCTTAGCCAAATCGCAAGGAACCGGCGTGACGTTGCCGGCAGGGGAACGGAAGGGGCGACGGATGGAAAGCCAGCTAACGGGCCATGGCGGCCCCAATTATCACCCGTGCCATTACGGGCAGTCAAAGCATGTGTTTCGCGGGCCCGCGCGGCGGCTTGACGGTGACTTTGTCGCGGTTCTGGGCGGCAGCGAAACCTTCGGACAGTTTGTCGATATGCCTTTTCCGGACCTGTTGGAGCGGGCGCTGGGCATCGACTGTGTCAATTTCGGCGTGGCCAACGCCGGGCCCGACGCCTTTCTGGCGGACCCGGACATTCTGGCCAGTTGCATCCGGGCGCGCATGACACTGGTGCAGGTGTTCGGGGCGCTGAACCAGTCGAACGCCTTTTACCGCGTGCACCCGCGCCACAATGACCGCTTCATCGCCCCCAAGCCGGCGCTGAAAGAGCTGTTTCCAGAGGTCGACTTTACCGAGTTTCACTATACCCGGCACCTGCTGGGCGAGCTTGAGCGTCTGTCGCCGCGCCGGCATGGGCAAGTGCGGGCGGTTCTGCGGGCGACCTGGACCGACAAGATGCGGCAATTGCTGACGCGGGTGCACGGTCCGGTCATTCTGTTGTGGATCGCCAGCCGCCGCCCCACCGCGCCGGCCGACCGACTGGCCGACGGCGATCCGCCCTATGTGACCGGCGCCATGGTCGCGACGCTGCAGGGCCTGGGCGCTGAAATGGTGGCGGCACCGGCAGTGGCCGGCGGCGGGCTGGCTGGCAAGACGTTCGACAGCTCGCAACGCCGCGCGGCCCGGCTGTTGCCCGGTCCGGAAATCCACGGCCCGGTGTCGCAGATGTTGGCCGCCAAGATCCGCCCGATGATATGAAACGGGGCCCGCCGTCGCCGGTGGGCCCCGATTTTTCGTCGAAAAATCGTGCGTCTGGCTAGTCGAGCTTTTCGATCAGTTCGGGCACGGCCTGGAACAGGTCGGCGACGAGGCCGAAGTCGGCGACCTGGAAGATCGGCGCCTCTTCGTCCTTGTTGATGG
>CAYYMJ010000011.1:0-10070 GCA_964472855.1 uncultured Rhodobacterales bacterium
CGCGGCCAGAAGGGCGCCGCTAACGCGCACTGGAGAACACCTGCAACAGCGCCGCCGGCGACAGCCGCGCGATGGCCAGCGCCGGCCAGGCGGCAGCGGCTGTGGCCGCCAGCATGGCCAGCCCGGCAAGGCGCAGCCAGTCACCGGGGAACAATTGCATCGGGATGCGCCAGCCGAAGGCTTCGACATTGACCAGCGCCAGCAGCAGCCAGGCCAGCACCAGCCCGACCGGCAGCGCCAGCGCCAGCGTCAGCCCGGCCAGCACCAGCGCCCGCATCAGTTCGAACAGCGACAGCCGCCGCCGGGTCACGCCCGCCGCCCAGACCGGCGCCAACTGCGGAATGCGCAGGCCCGACAGCGTCAGCAGGCTGAACAGCATCGCCAGCGCCGCGACCCCCATGGTCAGCACGTTCAGTGCCGCGGTCACGGCGAATGTGCGTTCGAATATCTGCAACGAAAACGCCTTCAGCGACGCCTGATCGACCATGGCCTCGCCGCTCAGCCCGAATTCGGCCCGCAGCGCCGCCCGCAGGGCCGGCAGGCCGGCCGGGGCGATGCGCACGCCCATGCGCCGGCGGTCGGCACCGGGAAAGCGGCGCAGGAATGCCTCTTGCCCCAGGATGATCTGGGCTTGGTTGTTTCCATAGTCGCTGTAAACGCCCAGCACCGGCGCGCGCCAGCCCGCCAGGTCGACCGTCGCGCCCACCCACAGGTCGCGCCGCCGGGCCAACTGTTCGTTGACCAGCACGCCGTCGCCCGCCGCCAGCCGGTCCCAGACGCGGGCGTCGGCCTGCAACAGCGGCCAGTGGTCGCGATAGGTCGCGTGGTCGGCGACGCCGAAGATGTCGGCAGGCAGGCCGCCCACCCGCGACTGCACCGACCAGATCGGCAGCACGGCATCCACCCGGGGCTTCAGCCACTGGGCAATGGCAGCAGCTTGCCGGGCATCGGCGGCGCGGATATAAAGCTCGGACGCCAGCCGCTGGTCGAGGTAACCGGCAAAGGTGGCGCGAAAGCTCTGCACCATCGACCCCACGCCCACATTCGCCGCCAGGGCCAGCATCAGCGCCATCAGCGCCAGCGACAGACCGCGCAACCCGTGCTGGGCGTCGGCCCAGAACCAGCGCGCCAGCGGGGTGCGGGCGCGGGCGCCGGCAAGGCGCAGCGCGACCGCCAGCAGCATCGGCAGCGCCAGCGCCGCCCCCAGCAACAAGGCCGCCAGCACTGCGAAGGCGGCCAGAAGCCCGCTGCCCAACCAGAAAACCCCCGCCGCCAACCCGATCAGGCCACAGGCCGCCAGTGCCTGCAACCGGATCGCCCGGTCCGAGGCCATGGCCCAGGCGCGCGGCCGGGCCGGGGCCAGCACCGACAGATGCGCCAGTTGCCAGACCGAGCCTGCGCCAGCCACCAGCGCCCCGGCCAGCGCGATACCCAGACCACCGGCCAGCCAGCCCGGCGCAAGGTGCAACTCGCCCGAAACCGGCGCTCCGAAAACGCCGCGCAAGGTGGCCGAGATATCCGGCATCAGCGCCGCCGCCACCAGCCAGCCCAGAAACACGCCCAGACCCCCCGCGACCGCCGCCAACAGCAGAAGTTCGGCCATAAGCAGCGCAATCAGGTGGCGCAGGGGCAGGCCCAGCGCCCTGAGCGTGCGAAACATCGGCCGGCGCTGCTCGAACGCCAGCCCAACCGCGCCGCGCACGATGAACAGGCCGACGACAAAGCTGAGCAGGCCAAAGGCGGTCAGGTTGAGGTGGAAACTGTCGGTCAGCCGGCCAAGGTCGCCGCCCGACGGCGGCGCCTCGATCACCAGGCGCGGAGCAATGTCGGCCAGCGCCGGGCGCCCCGGCGGCTGGCGGTCGGACAGCACCAGCGCGTCGATGGCGCCGGGCCGCGCCAACAGGCCGCGCGCCACGTCGATATCGGCATAGACCGTGCCGTCGGGCAGGCCCGGCAACGCGGCGACGCCGCCTTGGCCGTCAAGCAGGGCTACGGTGGCTGGCGCGGCCAGAAGCTGGCCCTGAAGAAAGCCCATGTCGAACGAGGCTATGCCGTCGGCGACAGGCCCGCCCCGGGGCAGGGTGAAGGGGTCGATCCCGACCAGACGCAAGGTGCCGCCGGTGCCGAAACTTCCCTCGACGATCGGGCTGACCAGCCAGCCGTTGCGGCGCAGGGTCAGAAAATCGGCCCCCGTCAGGGCGCCCGACACCGGCACGATGCGGGCAAGGCCCGGCCCGGCCAGCGTGCGCGCGGCGTTGTCATAACTGCTGCGCGCCTCGGCGTTGATGGCCTCGACCCCGGTCCACAGGGCGGTGGCCGCCGCCATGCCGGCGAGAAAGGCGAACAATTGCAGCGGGTGCCGCCGCCAATGGCTGAACAGCGCTTTCAGGCCCAGCCTCAGCATGGGCCGATCACGCCCTGGCCCAGATGCAGGCGGCGCCCCATCATGGCGGCGACCCGGTCCGAGTGGGTCACGATGAACAGCGCCGCCCCGGTTTCCGACACCAGCTCGCGCAGGATGTCCATGACCTCGGTGGCGCTGGCTTCGTCAAGGTTGCCGGTGGGCTCGTCCGCCAGAATAAGGCGCGGGCGCCCGGCCAGCGCCCGGCCGATGGCGACGCGCTGCTGCTGACCGCCTGACAGTTGTTCGGGGAAGTGCCGCAAATGACCGGCCAGCCCCAGCCGGTTGGCCAGTGTGGCGGCCCAGGCGGCATCGTGGCGGCCGGCCAGTTCGGCCTGAAACGACAGGTTCGCGGCCACTGGCAGGCTGGGGATCAGGTTGTACTGCTGAAAGACCAGCCCGATGGCGCTGCGCCGCAGACCCGCGCGCACCCGGTCGCTGGCGCGGGCCATGTCCTGACCATCAAACATCACGGCGCCGCTGTCGGGCATTTCCAGCCCGCCGAGAATATGCAGAAGCGTGCTTTTGCCCGACCCGCTTTCCCCGCTTAACGCCACGGTTTCCCCGGCGTCCACGGTCAGCGAGACGCCGGCCAGAACCGTGGTGCCGTCAAAGCCTTTGCTGATGTTGCGGGCCTCTAGCAATGGCACCCCGTGCATGGCGCTGTGAACCGGCGGTTCAGTGCGCCTCGAACCGTCCGTATTTTCCCGACGAGAATATCAGCGGTTCGCCCTTGCGGAAACCGGCGCTGAGCACCCGGCCAACGATAATCGCGTGATCGCCGCCGTCATGCAGGTCGTGCTGCACACAGACGAACCGGGCCAGGCAGCCCTCCAGCAGCGGCACCGCGCCGGGGCCTTCGGTCCAGTCGAACTGTTCGAAGCCCGTGCTTTGGCGAGCGAAATTGTCTGACACGGCGCGCTGGTCGTCGCCAAGGATGTGAATGGCAAAGTGGCTGGCGCGGGTGAAGGCGGGAAAGCGGGCCGAGGTGCGGGCCGGCGACCACAGAACCAGCGGCGGATCAAGCGAGACCGACGAAAAGCTGTTGGCAGTTATGCCCAGCGGGCCTTCTTCGCCATGGGCGGTAACTACGGTGATCCCGGTCGCAAACCGGCTTAGCGCGTCGCGCAGCTTGCGCCCGCTTTCGGCGTCCGGTTCGAAATGATCGGCCATGATCGGTCTCCTGCGCTGCCGCCCCTAGGGAATTTCGTGGCCCATGGCCAGCTGATAGAGGCGGAACCAGTCCTGCCGGTCGATGCCGACGTGTGTCGCTTCGGACAGCCGGGCGATTCGTTCAAGATTGTTTGTGCCCAGAACCGGCAGAATTCTGGCCGGATGGGCCAGGATCCAGGCCACGGCCACCGCGGCCCGGTCCACGCCCTCGCGCGCGGCGATCTCGTCCATCGCGGCGGCCAGCCCGTCTGGCGCATTGGCCATCAGGGTGCCGCCGCCCAGCGGCGACCAGGCCATGGGCGCCATGGCCCGCGTTTGCATATCGGCGATGTCGCCATTGGTAAACGGCACCGTGTGGCCAAGCCCCAGCTGAATCTGGTTGCTGGCGATCGGGGCGGCCATGGCCGATTGCAGCAGCGCGCAATCATGGGGCCGAAAATTCGACACCCCCACCGCGCGCACCTTGCCCGCGTCGACCAGATCGTCCAGCGCGCGACCGGTTTCGCCATGGTCCATGAAGGGATCGGGACGGTGGATCAGCAACAGGTCGATGGCCTCGATCCCCATCAGCGCCAGCGAATT
This sequence comes from uncultured Rhodobacterales bacterium, assembly GCA_964472855.1. Lineage (GTDB taxonomy): Bacteria > Pseudomonadota > Alphaproteobacteria > Rhodobacterales > Rhodobacteraceae > Tranquillimonas. The sequence continues at coordinate 4,157 of CAYYMJ010000011.1, forward strand.
GTCAACCGACGCCATGATATGCGCTCGGCTGGTGTCATAGTGCTTGACCCGCGCGTCGGCAAAGCGGCCGGCCGGAAACACGATGCCGCATTTTGTGACGATCTCGATCCGGTCTTTCAGCCGGGGCGCCGATTTCAGGGCGCGGCCCAACAGCGCCTCGGACGTGAAGCCGCCATAGACGGCGGCCTGATCGAGGCTGGTGATCCCCTGTTCAAGGCAGCTTTCGATCTTGGCCTGCACGTGGGCGTCGGACGTGTCATCATCGTCGGTCAGCCGCCACAGCCCGTAGACCAGGCGCGAAAGCGTCACCCCGCCAGCCAGTTTTACACGTTCCATGCCCGCTCCTTCGCGACCGCTGCGGCGGCCATGCTAGGGTGGGCGCGCGTTGCGCGAAAGCCACCGGCGGCGCGGAATCGCTGCGAAATGCCGAATTGCGACAGGGCGCGCCGCGTCTGGGCGATCACCGTCGCCGCCATGGCTCATTGTGGCAAGGTCAACCCAAGAGCGTGCCCATGACGAACATATCCGACGTTCTCAAACCCATCGAAATTGCCCACGGCCTGCCCAACGAGGCCTATATCAGCGATACGGCCTATGCGACCGAGCGTGACAGCGTCGTCTTTGCCGGCTGGGCCGGGCTGACGGTTGCCGCCAACGTGCCCGCCGCCGGCGACGCGCTGCCCATCGACTTCATGGGTATGCCGCTGTTGGTGGTGCGCGGGCGTGACCAACAGGTGCGGGTGTTCCAGAATACCTGCCGCCATCGCGGCATGATCCTGGTGTCCGAGCCGACGAAGGTGGGCGGCGTGATCCGCTGCCCCTATCATTCCTGGTGCTATTCCCACGACGGCCGGCTGGTTACCACGCCGCATGTCGGCGGGCCCGGCACCAATACCGCTGACGGGGTCGACCGTGACACTCTGGGGCTGATCGAGATCCACAGCCACGTCTGGCGCGACATTGTGTTTGTCAACATCTCGGGCGACGCGCCGGCGTTTGCCGACCATGCCGCCGACCTGATCGCGCGCTGGTCCGAGTTCGAGGACAAGCCACTGGTGCATGGCGGCGCCGATTCCCGGCTGACCTTTGACATTGCCTGCAACTGGAAGCTTGCGGTCGAGAACTATTGCGAAAGCTATCACCTGCCGTGGGTGCATCCGGGGCTGAACAGCTATTCACGGCTGGAAGATCACTACCATATCGAGGCCGACGACCGCTTTGCCGGGCAGGGCACGCTGGTTTACCGCCCGACGCTGGGCGACGGCGGCCACGCCTTTCCGGATTTTGCCGGTCTGTCCGACAAGTGGGACAGCGGCGCCGAATATATCGCGCTGTTTCCCAACGTGCTGCTGGGCGTGCATCGCGACCATGCCTTTGTCATCATCCTGCAACCCATGGGCCCGGAACGCACCATCGAACATGTCGAGCTTTACTATGCCGACGATGCGGTCGCGGGCGAGGGTGCGCGCGCGCTGCGCGAGACCAATGCCGCGATGTGGAAAGAGGTGTTCGCCGAGGATGTCTTCGTCGTCGAGGGCATGCAGAAGGGGCGTCACGGCCGCTTTTTCGATGGCGGCAAATTCAGCCCGGTGATGGATAACCCCACGCATTGCTTTCACAAATGGGTCGCGCGCCGGTTGCCGGAAACGGCGCTGGCCGCCGAATGACACCACGGTCGCCGGACAGTGACGCAGCACTTGATGCGGCGCTGCTGGCGGCCCACGAAATCGGCGATCCGGCGGCGCTGGCCGGCCTCTACGGCCGCGCCGCCGACCGGGCCCATGCCGCCGGCAACATCGACGCCGGCTGTTTCTTCGACACCCAGGCCATGGTTTTCGCGCTGGTCGCTGGCATCGGCGGCGCAGACAGGCATCATGCACGTCTGAAACGGCACGGGCGCGACCGCTAGTGGATCGACCGAAACATTTGAATCCTGCCGCCGGGCGGAGGCTTTGACCATAAACCATTCAAATGTTTTGATTAGTTGATGCATAGTGAAAATACTGGTGGCCCGAAACGTCAGATTCGATCCACTAGGGAGGGTGGCATGAAAACGCAGGCACGGGTGGTGGTGATCGGCGGCGGCGTGGTCGGATGCTCGGTCCTGTATCACCTGACCAAAATGGGCTGGTCCGACGTGATGCTGGTCGAGCGATCCGAGTTGACCAGCGGCTCGACATGGCACGCCGCCGGCGGCTTTCACACCCTCAATTCCGACACCAACATGGCCGCGCTGCAGGGCTATACCATCCGGCTTTACCGCGAACTGGAACAGCTGACGGGCATGTCCTGCGGCCTGCACCATGTTGGCGGCGTCACCATCGCCGACAATCAAGACCGGCTGGACATGCTGGTCGCCGAGCGGGCCAAGCACCGATATATGGGGCTGGAGACCGAGATTCTGGGCCCCGACGAGATCAGGCAGATCGCGCCGGTAACAAATGTCGACGGCATTCTTGGTGGGCTTTACGACCCGCTCGACGGGCATCTCGACCCGTCGGGCACCACCCACGCCTATGCCCGGGCCGCGCGCGTGAACGGTGCGGTGATCGAGACCCGCTGCATGGTGCACGAGACCAATCCGCGCGGCGACGGCACATGGGACGTGGTAACCGACAAGGGCACGGTAATTGCCGAGCACATCGTCAATGCCGCCGGTCTGTGGGCGCGCGAAGTGGCTGAAATGGCGGGGCTTTACCTGCCGCTGCACCCGATGGAGCACCAGTATCTGGTTACCGAGGATCTGCCCGAGATCACCAGCCGCGACCGCGAACATCCCCACGTGATGGACCCGGCGGGCGAAAGCTATCTGCGGCAGGAAGGCCGGGGGCTGTGCATCGGGTTTTACGAACAGACCTGCCGGCCATGGGCGGTCGGGGGCACAAGCTGGGACTTTGGCCGCGACCTGCTGCCCGACAATCTGGACAAGATCGAAGCGTCGGTCGCCTTTGCCTATCGCCGCTTTCCGGTGCTGCAAACCGCCGGGGTCAAGCGGGTGATCCACGGGCCGTTTACCTTTGCGCCCGACGGTAACCCGCTGGTCGGCCCGGTGCCGGGGCTGCGCGGATACTGGTCGGCCTGCGCGGTGATGGCCGGGTTTTCGCAAGGCGGCGGTGTCGGCAAGGCGTTGGCCGAGTGGATGGTTGACGGCGAGCCCGAGAACGATGTTTTCGCCATGGACGTGGCCCGCTTTGGCGACTGGACCGGCCCGGCCTGGACCCGGCTGAAGGTGACCGAGAACTATCAGCGGCGGTTCTCGATTTCCTATCCGAACGAAGAATTGCCAGTGGGCCGCCCGCTGAAGACCACGCCGGCCTATGGCATCTGGGATGCGCAGCGCGCGGTGTTTGGTTCGGCCTATGGCATGGAAAACGTGAACTATTTCGCGCCCGAGGGCGACCAGCGGTTCGAGGTGCCGTCATTCCGCCGCTCGAACGCCTTTGCCGCTGTGGGGGGGGAATGCCACGCCGTGCGCACCGCTGTCGGCATCAACGAGATCCACAATTTCGGCAAATACCTGGTCGAGGGCCCCGAAGCGGTGGCCTGGCTGAACCGGATCATGGCCAACCGCGTGCCCGGCGTGGGCCGCATGGCGCTGACGGCGATGCTCAGCCGGCGCGGCAAGATCATCGGCGACTTTACGATGATGCGGCTTGATATCGAAAAAGTGCAACTGACGGCAAGCTATTCGGCGCAGGCCTTCCACATGCGCTGGTTCCTTGAACATCAGGTTCCCGGCGTAACCATCCGCAATATCTCGGATGACCTGATCGGCTTTCAGATCGCCGGCCCCCGGGCCCGCGATGTACTGAAGGCCGCGATCGGGCCTGAAAGTGCGATTTCTGATATTCCGTTTCTGTCGGTCGCGGCGGCCAGTCTCGGTCATGTCCCGGTCACGGTGGCGCGCGTCAGCTATACCGGCGACCTTGGTTACGAGGTGTATTGCGCCCGCGAACATCAGGTCGCGCTTTACCACGCGCTGGCCGTGGCCGGCGCGCCGCACGCCATGCGCCCCTTCGGGATGCGGGCCATGATGTCGCTGCGGCTTGAGAAATCCTTTGGCTCGTGGATGGCCGAATACCGCCCCGACTATGTTCCGGCCGAAACAGGGCTCGACCGCTTCATGTCCTTGACCAAGAACGACTTTATCGGCCGTGACGCGGCACTGGCCGCGCGCGATACCCCGCCGCCACGCCACCTGACCACCTTTGTCGTCGACGCGGACGACGCCGATGTCGTGGCTTACGAACCCATCTTCGACGGCGACACCGTGGTCGGCTTTTGCACCTCGGGCGGCTTCGCCCATTTTGCCGGCAAATCGGTCGCAATCGGCTTTCTGCCCACCGAGCGCATCGCCGACGGCGCGACCTTTGACATCGAAATTCTCGGCACCCGGCGCCGTGCCACGGTTCACCAGACGCCGCTGTTCGACGCGGACGCGACAAGAATGAAAGGTTAGAGGCATGAAATCGCAGGCAAAAGCCGTGGTCATCGGTGGCGGCGTCGTCGGCGCGTCGGTGCTGTATCACCTGGCCAAACATGGCTGGTCCGACGTGCTGCTGCTGGAGCGGTCAGAACTGACCAGCGGGTCGACCTGGCACGCCGCCGGGGGCATGCACACGATCAACGGCGACCCCAATGTCGCCAGACTTCAGCAGTATACCATTGATATCTACAAGGAAATTCAGGAACTCAGCGGGCAGGCCACCGGGGTTCACCTGACCGGCGGCGTGATGCTGGCCGCCACGCCAGAGCGGATGGACTGGCTGAAAGGGCTGGTCGCCAAGGGCCGCTACCTGGGGATCGAGGCCCAGATCATCAGCCCCGAACGCGCCCATGAATTGATGCCGCTGATGGACCCGCGCGAATTTGTCGGCGCGGTGGAAACCTTCGTCGATGGCCACCTCGACCCCTCGGGCGTTACCCACGCCTATGCCAGATCGGCGCGCAAACTTGGCGCCACGGTCGAAACCCACTGCATGGTCGAAGCGATCGAACGCCACCCCGACGGCTGGTTGCTGCGCACCACCAAGGGCGATGTGATCTGCGAACATGTGGTCAACGCCGGCGGTCTATGGGCGCGCGAGGTCGGCCGCATGGTGGGGCTGGAGTTGCCGGTTCTGGCCATGGAGCATATGTATCTTCTGACCGAGGATATGCCGGAAGTGGCTGAATACAATGCCAGAACCGGGAAAGAGATCATCCATGCCGTCGATTTCGACGGCGAGCTTTACCTGCGCCAGGAACGCGGCGGCATGCTGATGGGCACCTACGAACGCGCCTGCGTGCCCTGGTCGGAAAAGCAGACGCCATGGGCGTTCGGGCATGAATTGTTGCAGCCCGATATCGACCGTATCGCCCCCTCGCTGGAAATCGGGTTCCGCCATTTCCCGGCCTTCGAACGCGCCGGGATCAAGCAGATCATCAACGGCCCCTTCACCTTTGCCCCCGATGGCAACCCGCTGGTGGGCCCGGTGGCCGGGCTGCCCGGCTTCTGGTGCGCCTGCGGGGTGATGGCGGGCTTCAGCCAGGGCGGCGGTGTCGGCCTGACGCTGGCCAACTGGATGATCGACGGTGACCCCGGCGCCGACATCTTCGCCATGGATGTCGCCCGCTTCGGTGACTGGGCCACGATGGGCTATACCAATGCCAAGGTTCGGGAAAACTATTCGCGCCGCTTCTCGATCCGCTTCCCGAACGAAGAGCTTCCCGCCGCGCGCCCCCTGATGACCACGCCGATCTACGACCTGCTGCAGGCCGAGGGCGCCCAGTTCGGCGCCGCCGGCGCGCTCGAGGTGCCGCTGTGGTTCGCCCCCGAAGGGGTGCGCGACGAATTCTCGTGGCGCCGGTCCACCGATTTCGACCATGTGGGGGCCGAGGCGCGGGCCGTGCGCGACAGCGTCGGCGTCATCGA
>CAYYMJ010000011.1:10170-21146 GCA_964472855.1 uncultured Rhodobacterales bacterium
GGCCTGCGTGACTTTGGCCTCAGGGCGCTCAACGCGCTGCGGCTGGAAAAGGGCTTTGGCGGCTGGGCCCGCGAATATCGCCCGGTCTACACGGCTTACGAGGCCGGTCTTGGCCGCTTCGTCGCCCTGGGGAAACAGGCTGATTTCATCGGAAAATCGGCCGCCTCAGCACAAAAGGCCGACCCCGGCGGGCTCAGGCTGCGCAGCTTCCGCGTCGCCGCCCGTGACGCCGACGTCATCGGCGACGAACCGATCTGGTGTGACGGCACGGTGGTGGGCTGGGTCACCTCGGGCGGCTACGCGCATCACAGTGACGCGTCGGTGGCGCTGGGCTATGTCCCGGCCGCGCTTGCCGACCGGGCCGAGGGCTGGGAAATCGAAATCCTGGGCGACCGGCTGGGCGCCACGCTGCTGGCGGCGCCGCTGTTCGATGCCAATGCCAGCCGCATGCGGACGTGACATGCGCATTGACGCCGCAGGCCCGGGCATGTTTGGGCTAGGCCCATGAGCCAACACAGCTATTATGCACCCGCCGGCGGGCTGCCGCCACAATCGCAGCCCGCGCATGGCCGCGCCTGTTTCACCACCGCCTATGCCGTCATCCCGCGCGGCGTGATGACCGACATCGTCACCTCGTATCTCCCGGGCTGGCACGGCATGCGCACCTGGGTGCTGGCGCGGCCCATGACCGGTTTCGCCGAAAGCTTCGTGCACATGATCGTCGAACTTGCGCCCGGCGGCGGCTCGGACACCCCCGAGCCCGAAGCCGGGGCCGAGGCGGTGCTGTTCGTGGTTGAAGGAACGCCGCAACTGACACTCGACGGCAAGCGCCACGCGCTGGCCCCCGGCGGCTATGCCTTTGTTGCCCCGGGCAGCGACTGGCAAATCACCAACCCGGGCGGCGCGCGCGCGGTCTTCCACTGGCTGCGCAAGGCCTACTGCCCGGCCCCCGGCCTCGACCGGCCAGCCAGCTTCGTCACCTCCGACGCCGACACACCGCCGGCGCCCATGCCCGATACCGCCGGACGCTGGGCCACCACCCGCTTTGCCGACCCCACCGACCTGTGCCACGACATGCATGTCAATATCGTCACGCTGGCCCCAGGCGCGTCGATCCCCTTTGCCGAAACTCATGTGATGGAGCATGGGCTCTACGTTCTGCAGGGGCGCGGGGTCTACCAGCTGAACGGCGACTGGGTCGAGGTCGAGGCCGGCGACTACATGTGGCTGCGCGCCTTCTGCCCGCAATCCTGCGTTGCCGGCGGTGATCAACCGTTTCGCTACCTGCTTTACAAGGACGTGAACCGCCACATGCCACTGACCCCGGGCGGACTGGCGCCCCGAACCTGAGGGCGGCAACCGGGCCCATTCTGACCGCAAGCCCTCTCGCCCTGAGCCTGCCGCACCCAACCCTGCCTCAACACCACAGCAATCGGCGCGTCCGCAGATGCCTCCCGGATCGTACCAAACGCGCAAAACGCGGCAACCTTCATCGTTCTGCAAATACTTCGGGGGGTGCCGGGGGGCAGCGCCCCCCGGCCTCGGGCGCCGCCAAAGGCGGCGCAACCGGCTCCCGGCGCTGACCCCGCGCACCATCGTGACACGGCCCTGCACGGCCGGCCGCCCTTCAAAGCCCGGCCCGCGCCCGCTCTGCCACTGGTCACCGGCCGCAATCCGTGCAGAGTTGGGGACCAACGGTCAGGGGGCCTCATGACGCTGCGCTTTTTTTCCGACAAGAACCGCCCCGTGCATCTGGGGCAATACCCGCTGGAACGGCTGGCCCGCCAAAGCCGCATGCCCGACCTTGCCGCCGTGCCCGCGCCGGCGCCGCTGGTGTTCCGCCGCCCCGAAGCCCCCGAAAGCCTGGTCAACGCCATGGACGAATACCAGGCCATGCTGGACGCCATCCGCGACGGGCTGGTCAACCGGGCCCGGTCTGACATTCCCGCCGACCCGGTCGAGCGCGCCAATCATATCAAGGCCTTCGGTTATTTCCAGGATGCGCCGATGATCGGCATCTGTGCTCTGCCCGATGCCGCGCGGCTGGCCACACCGTTGCGCAACCCCGATATCGACCGCCTCGCCCACGACTTGCGCACCCGCCAGACCAAGACACTGGCCTCGGGCATCGACATGATCATGGCCGACCTGAAGGATTCGATGGAGGCACCCCCCTCAGCCATCGACGGCCACAGCCACGCCGTGGTGTTCCTGTATGACTTCCCGCGCGACCCCGACCCCGACGAACCCGGCGCCGACTGGATCGGCGATGCCCAACCCCACCGCGCCTGCCTGCGCGGCGCCGAAACGGCGGTGGTCCTGGCCAACTATATCCGCCTGCTGGGCTGGGACGCCAAGGCCCATACCGGCACATCGTCGGATGTCGATCTGAACAAGCTGGCGGTGGCGGCGGGCCTCGCCACGCTCGAAGACGGGCAACTGGTCAACCCCTATACCGGGGCGCGGTTCGGGCTGGCCGCGCTGACCACCAACCTCGACATGGCAACCGACCGGCCGCTGGTGCCGCTGGCCCGGCAGCCGATGTTGCGCACCCGCGGCCCGGCGTGGTGGCTGGGCCACGGCTTTGCCAAAAGCGCGCTGAACCGCGACCCCTATCGCCGCCGCCGCTATGTCGACGGCGCCCACCCGTTCGAACGGCTCAAACGGGTCGAGACCCCGACCACCTATATCGACGAGGCCAACGTGGCCCGCGTTCCCAAACGCACCGACATGTTCGCCCGCGCCCAGTTCGGCGACATGGGCGAGGCGGTGCAGAACGGCGCCAAGGGCGGCCATTACGCGCGCAAATCCGCACCTTCGATGGGCCAGCGCCGCGTTCTCGGGGCCTTGGTTCTGCTGCAGGACGGCGCGCCAGAACCGGGGCCGCGCCCCGATGACCCGCTGCGCAACGCCCAGGCTGTCAAGGCCGCCACCTATTTCCTTGGTATCGACGCCGCCGGCATCAGCCGCTGCCCCGACTGGACCTGGTATTCCCACGATGCCACCGGCGCGCCTTTGGTCCCACCTCATGACCAGGCCGTCAGCATGATCATCGACCAGGGCTACGAGACCATGGAAGGCGCCAGCGGCGACGACTGGATCTCGGTTGCCCAGTCGATGCGCGCCTACCTGCGCTTTTCGCTGCTGGGCGGCGTGATCGCCAAACAGATGCGCAACCTCGGCTACAAGGCCAAGGCGCACTCGGTGCTGGATGGCGAGGTGCTGCAACCGCCGCTGTTGCTTCTCGCCGGCCTGGGCGAGGTCAGCCGCATCGGCGAGGTGATCCTCAACCCCTATCTCGGCCCGCGCCTGAAATCGGGCGTGGTCACCACCGACATGCCCATGGCCCACGACAAGCCCATCGATTTCGGCCTGCAGAACTTCTGCGAAAACTGCAACAAATGCGCCCGCGAATGCCCCAGTGGCGCCATCACCGCCGGCCCCAAGCTGATGTTCAACGGTTACGAAATCTGGAAATCCGACAGCCAGAAATGCGCCACCTATCGCATCACCACTCCCGGTGGCGCCATGTGCGGGCGCTGCATGAAGACCTGCCCGTGGAACCTCGAAGGCCTGTTTGCCGAAGCGCCCTTCCGCTGGGCCGCGTCAAACCTGCCAGCGCTGGCCCGGCCGCTGGCCCGGCTCGACGACATGGTCGGCAACGGCGGGCTGAACGACACCAAGAAATGGTGGTGGGATATCGAGCTTGGGGCCGACGGCGCCTATCGCCCCAGCACGCACGCGGTGAACCGCCGCGATCTCCAGCGCGAGATCGACCTGAAATACGAAGACCAGACGCTGGCCGTCTACCCCGCCAACCTCGCTCCGCACCCCTGGCCCTATCCCTTCGAGATGGACCGCGAAGCCGGCATTTCCGCCTACCAGGCGCTGGTCTCGGCCGCCGAATACCGCGCGCGGCTCGATCGCGGCGACCGATCGCATCTGCATCGCTATACCGCCGCCGGCGACAGCCCGGTGATCCAGTTGCAACTGGCCCGGGTCGAGGTCATGGGCGGCGACGTCAACAAGTATGAATTTCGCAGCCTCGACGGCGCCGACCTGCCCGCATGGCAGGCCGGCGCCCATCTCGACATCGTGGTCGCGCCCGAGTTCCTGCGCCAGTATTCCATGTCCGGCGACCCCGCCGACCGCAAGACATACCAGATCGGGGTCTTGCGCGAAGACCAGGGCCGGGGCGGGTCGAAACTGATGCACCGCATCTTCGCCGAGGGGCGCAAGGTCTTCGTCTCGCGCCCCATCAACCATTTTCCCGTCGACCATGGCGCAACGCGCAGCTTGCTGATGGGCGGCGGCATCGGCGTCACCCCGATGATCGCCATGGCCCACGAATTGCACCGCGCCGGCGCCGATTTCGCGCTGCATTATTCGATCAAATCGCGGTCCGCCGCCGGCTATCTCGACGACCTCGCCGGCGTCGCATGGTCCGACCGGGTGACGCTGCACGTGTCCGACGAAAGCAGCCGCGCCGATCTTGACCAGATCGTCGCCGGCTATCGCGACGGCTGGCATGTCTACACCTGCGGCCCCGACCGCTTCATGGACGGCGTCACCGCCGCCGCCGAACGCCAGGGCTTCCCCGAAGAGGCCCGGCACCTGGAATATTTCTCGGTGCCCGAATTGCCCGACTATGAAAACCACGATTTCACACTGAAACTCGCCCGCTCGGGCAAAAGCCTGCACATCCCAGCCAACCGCAAACCCACCGACGTGCTGGCCGAAAACGGCGTGCATGTCGTCGTCAAATGCAGCGATGGCCTGTGCGGCACCTGCAAATGCGGGCTGGTCGCCGGCGCGGTCGAACATCGCGACTTCGTTCTGTCGAAGAAACAGCGCGAAACCAGCATCATCCTCTGCCAGTCCCGCGCCGCCGACCCCGACGGCGTGATCGAGATCGACCTCTGAGGCCACGAAACGTCCGCGAACTTCATTGTTCCGCAAATACTTCGGGGGGTGAGGCGCGGGCACCGCGCCGAGGGGGGCCGCGCCCCCCACCTTCGCGGCGCCGAAAGGCGGCGCAATCCTATGGCGACAGCGCGTCCACAAGTCCCCGGTCGGGAAAACAGGTGGCGCGCTGGCCATGCGCCTCCTGCCAGCGCCCGATCGACCGCCGGGTCCTGAACCCCGGCAGGCCGTCCACCCCGCCCACGTCAAGCCCCGTGGCGGCAAGCCCGGCCTGAATGGCCCTGATGTCCGACCGCAGCAGCCGGTCCACGGGGCGCCACGCGGCCCGGAAGGCGCCCATGTCATAGGCGATGCGGTCGCCGACATGGCCGATATAAAGGGCATAAAGGTCGCTCTGGTTATACCGCTTCAGAACGTGGAAATTCGGGGTGACAACGAAGGCCGGGCCCAGGCGGCCGGCCGGCAGCATCAGGAACCCGACCCCCGCCGCCTCGGGCGCGGGAAAGGGGCGGCCCGACACGCGGGTAACGCCCATCGCGGCCCAGTCGCTGATGGGCCGGCCCTGATCGGGGCCCTCCAGCGCGCAGGATACATCGTCCGGCAGCCGCACCTCAAAGCCCCAGTCGCGCCCCGGCACCCAGTCGTGCAGGGCCAGAAAGGACGCGATCGAGGCGATGCTGTCGGCGGCCGAATTCCAGATGTCGACACGCCCGTCACCGTCGCCGTCGGCGCCATAGGCGCGAAAGCTGGTCGGCATGAACTGCGGCTGACCCATGGCGCCGGCCCAGCTGGCCAGCAACGCCGGCCCGTCCGGCGACAACCCGTCCTGAACGATGCCCAGCGCCGCCACCAGTTCGCCGGTGAAATAGTCGCCATCCGGCCCGAAAAAGCCGCGCGCCGCCAGCACCCGAAAGGCGTCTTGGCGCGGGCGCACGCCGCCAAAGCCGGTTTCGCGGCCCCAGATGGCCAGCAGGATATGCGCCGGAACGCCGGTGGCCGCGGCCACGCGGTCCAGCGTCGCGCGATGGGTCGCGGCCTTGCGCCGGCCGGCGCGCACGATGTCGTCGATGCGCTGCTGGCGAAAGTATCGCGCCGGGGCGCCAAATTCGACCTGCGCATCCTCGGCCGGCCCGCCGTCGTGCGGCAGGTCCAGCCCCGGCAGGTCCCAGTCGAGCGTGACCTCGCCCAGCGACCGCTGATAGGTTTCGCGGCCGATACCGTCGGCGCGCGCCAGCGGCCAGACCACCGCATCAAGCCAGCGGTCGAATGCGCGCTCGGTCGCGGCGCGGTCGGCGGCGGCGGCCGACAGGGGCAGCAGGGTGACAAACGCCAAAAGCGGCAACAGCGCACGCGGCATGGTCTCTCCGGGGGTTGCGGTCCGGCTGGTCCGGGCCGTGCCAGCATTCACCGGACCCGGGCCGAATTCAATTCCGTTGATCGTGCAACCGGTTGCATGGTGTCATTGACTCACATTGGAATTTCCGCATGGTCGTCATTGTGGTCAGTCTTGCCGGGCAATCGTGGTTGGGTCTTGCTTGCCGCGGACCCGGTGTAACAAAGTGGGAGAAAACGTCGCCATGACTCTGGAAACCGGCCCGATGATCTCGCGTTTCGATGACAACTGGCTGACCGTCATGCGAACCGGCATGACCGAACATGCCGACAGTCGCGGCGGGGTCAGCCTGCGGATGAAAGACGCGACCGACCGTCTGACCCGGCAGATCGTTCATATGCGCACCTGCATCGATCGCATCGTTGCGTTCCGGCAGCGGCGCCGGTGCATCCGCGCCAATTTCCGCGCGGGCCAGACCGGCGGCCACAACGGGGTTGCCTGTATCGGCGGCGCCAGAACCGGCGAGCCATTCCTGGAAACCGCGCTGTGACCGCCGGGGTCCATGCCGGCACCCGGGCGCTGGTGACCGGAGGCAGCCAGGGCATCGGCCTTGCCATTGCCCGCCGGCTGGTGACCGAGGGGTGCCGCAATATCGTGATCGCCTCGCGCGACCCTGACAAGGGCCGGGATGCGGCCATCGCGCTGGCCGAACTCGGGGCCGAGGCCGGCTTTGTCCTGGTCGAGATGGGCGACACCGACAGCGTGCTGGCCATGGTGGCGCAGGCGGCAGCGCGCATGGGCGGGGTCAATGCGCTGGTCAACGCCGCCGCGCTGACCGACCGGGGCGGCGTTCTGGACACCACGCCCGCCGAATGGGACCGGATGATGGCAATCAACGCCCGCGGCCCGTTTTTCGCCATTCAGCGGGTGGCGCAGTTGGCCATCGACCGGGGCGAACCGGCGTCGATCGTCAATATCCTGACCATGTCGGCCCATTGCGGACAGACGTTCCTGGCGGCCTATTCGGCCTCGAAAGGGGCGCTGTCAATCGCCACAAAGAACGCCGCCAACGCGCTGCGCGACCGGCGGATCCGGGTAAACGGCATCAACTGCGGCTGGATGGACACGCCGGGCGAAGACCTTGTGCAGCGCAGGTTTCACGGCGCCGGCGACGATTGGCTGGCCATCGCCGAGGCGGCGCAACCGTTTGGCCAACTGGTCAAGCCCGACCATGTGGCCGAATTGGCCAGCTACATGCTGGGGCCAAACTCCGGCGTGATGACCGGGGCGCTGGTGGATTTCGACCAGAATGTATCGGGCAGGCCCCCTGAATAAAGGTGTATCGAACGTGACAATCAGGCTTGCCCTTCTGGGCGCGGGACGTATCGGACAAACTCATGCCGCCGCGATTGCGCGGGTCGCCGGTGCCACGCTGGTTGCGGTGGCCGAACCCGACGCGAGCGCCGCGCAGGCCATGCGCGACGCCCATGGCTGCGACATCCGCACCATCGACGACTGCGCCGCCGCCGCCGACGTGGACGCGGTGATCATCTGCACGCCCACCGACACCCATGCCGACCTGATCGAAACCTTCGCCCGCGCCGGCAAGGCGGTTTTCTGCGAAAAGCCGGTTGATCTGGATGTCGCCCGCGTGCGCGCCTGCCTGGCCACGGTGTCCGACACCGGCGCGACGCTGATGGTCGGGTTCCAGCGCCGGTTCGACCCCGATTTCCGCGCCCTGAAGGCGGCGGTCGACGCGGGCCAGATCGGCAAGGTCGAGATGATCACCATAACCTCGCGCGACCCCGGCCCGCCGCCGTATGACTATATCACCCGCTCGGGCGGCATTTTCCGCGACATGACCATCCACGATTTCGACGTCGCCCGCTGGTTTCTGGGCGAAGAGGTTGACAGCGTGCAGGCCGCCGGCTCGGTCCTGACCGACGACAAGATCGCCGAGTTGGGCGATTTCGACAGCGCCAATGTCATCTTGCGCACCGCTTCGGGGCGGCAATGCGTCATCACCAATTCGCGCCGCGCCACCTATGGCTATGACCAGCGGATCGAGGTTCTGGGCTCGGGCGGCATGCTGACGGCACGCAACACCCATCAGGCCAATATCGAACTGGCCGATGGCGCGGGCTTTCGCGCGCCGCCGCTGCTCGATTTCTTCATGACCCGCTATAGCGCCGCCTATGCGGCCGAGATCGCGGCCTTTTGCGCCGCCGTCGCCGACGGAACAGACCCGCCGACCACGGGCGACGACGGGTTGCAGGCGCTGCTGCTGGCCGATGCCGCCCTGCAGTCGATCAGCACCGGCCGGATGGTGCGGCTGGCCGGGGGGGCGCCGTGAAGGCGTTTTTCGACCTGCGCACAGACTTTTTCCTGCCGCCCCTGCGCAGGATCGTGGCGACCACAATCTGCATTGGCTGGGCGCTGTTCGAACTGGCGAACGGCGCAGCGGGCTTTGCCGCGCTGTTCGGTGCCGCCGGCCTGATGATGGTCTATCAGTTTTTCCTCAGCGGCTGGCCGCCGGGCCAGCAGGGCGGAGACGATCAATGAGCGCCTATTTCACCGACGCCGATTGCGATATCGGCGCCTTCACCCAACTGATCGACCGCCAGCTTGACCCCGCCGCCGTGCCCCACGCGGCGCGCGTGGTCAGCAATCTGCCGGTTTACGACGTTGCCGGGCTGGCCGGCACGCTGGCGGATGTGGCAGGTCGCCGCCGGCTGATGGGCGAATGGGCCACCGTGCTGCGCGACCATTCCGGCGCGCTGGTGCTGAAGGGCGCGCTGACCGACATGGCGGTGCTGGACGAGGCCACGGCGCTGTTCAACCGCATCATCGCGCAAGAGCGTGAAACCAGCACCGGCGGCGACCATTTCGCCGGCGCCGGCGCCAATGACCGGGTGTGGAATTCGCTGCAAAAGATGTGCCTTGCGGCGCCCGGCCTGTTTGCGCGCTATTTCGCCAGCCCGGCGATTGCGGCGGCCTGCGAGGCCTGGCTTGGCCCCGGCTACCAGATGACGGCGCAGGTCAACCAGGTGCACCCCGGCGGCAAGGCGCAGGTTGCGCACCGCGACTATCACCTTGGGTTCATGGAGCCCGAGCGCGCCGCCGCCTTTCCGGCCCAGGCGCATCTGTTGTCGCCCTTCCTGACATTGCAGGGGGCCATCGCCCATTGCGACATGCCGGTTGAAAGCGGGCCGACCAGGCTGTTGCCCTTTTCGCAGGCCTTCGGTCCGGGTTATCTGGCCTGCCTGCGCCCCGAGTTTCGCGCCCTGTTCGCGGCCCGGCATGTTCAGGTGGCGCTGGACAAGGGCGACGCGCTGTTTTTCAGCCCGGCGCTGTTTCATGCCGCCGGCGACAACCGCAGCGCCGCGGTCCAGCGCATGGCCAACCTCGTGCAGATCTCGTCACCGATGGGCCGGTCGCTTGAGGCGGTCGACCGGGTGGCGATGGTGCGCGCCCTGTTTCCGGTGCTGAAGTCCATGGCGCTGCCCCCCGCCCAGCAGGCTGCGGTGATTGCCGCCGCCGCCGAGGGCTATCCATTTCCCACCAATCTTGATACCGATCCGCCGGTCGGCGGCCTGATGGGCGAAAGCCAGGCCGAATTGCTGGCACGGGCGCTGGCCGAAGGAATGTCGGAACCGGCATTTGCGGCGGCGCTGGCCGCGCATGGGGCGAAACGGGTGCCGTAAGAGGGCACTGAGAGGACAGGCTGAAGGTGGCGGCAACGCTGAAGGATGTGGCCAGGCGCGCGGGGGTTTCCCGGTCGGCCGTATCGCGCACCTTCACGCCCGGCGCCTCGGTCAGTGACCGGATGCGCCGCAAGGTCGAAGAGGCGGCAGACGCGCTGGGCTACAGCCCCAACGCGCTGGCGTCGAGCCTGACGACCGGGCGCACCAAGCTGATCGGACTGGTGTCGAACAACTTTCACAACCCGATCTTTCTTCAGGTTTTCGACCAGTTCACCCGGGCATTGCAGGCGCGCGGGCTGCGGCCCCTGATCGTGAACCTGACCGACGAAACCGATCCGGCCAATTCGGTGCGTATGCTGCGCCAGTACAGTGTCGATGGCGTGATCGTGGCCTCGTCGACCCTGCCGCCCAGCTTTGCGCTGGCCTTCAAAGAGGCGCGCATCCCGGTGGTGCATACCTTCGGGCGCTTTGTTGAGGCGCCCGAGGTTGACGTGGTCGGCGTCAACAACATCGACTGCGGCCGCATCGCAGCGCGCGAGCTGACCCGGCGCGGACACCGGTCGGTGGCTTTTCTGGGGGGGCCGGCCGGCGCAACATCGACCATCGACCGCCTGCAGGGCTTTCGCGAGGGCATTGCCGACTGCCCCGGCGTGGCGCTGAGCGTCAGTTTCGCCGACGCCTATTCGTTCGAGGCCGGGCGGGCCGAGATGCAGCGGCTGTTGCCGGGCACGCCGGCCGAGGCCTATTTCTGCGGTGACGACGTGTTGTCGATCGGGGCGCTCAGCGCCATTCGCGACGCCGGGCTGCGGGTCCCGGACGACATCGGGGTCATCGGGTTCAACGACATGGAAATGGCCGGTTGGGAATATGTGAACCTGACCACCATCCGCCAGCCGCTGTTCGACATCATCGACGCCTCGGTCGACATGGTGACCGCGCTGTCCGAAGACACCGGGCGCTGCCCGCAAGCGCGGCTGTTTGCCTGCGAGGTGATCGAGCGCGGGACGTTGCGGCCG
>CAYYMJ010000011.1:21246-52533 GCA_964472855.1 uncultured Rhodobacterales bacterium
AGAGGCGCCGTTTCACCCCGAACGCGCCGATGCGCTTAGACGCGGAACATCGGTGGCCGCGCGTCAACCCAGGCGCCGCTGGACTTGCCGCTTTCGGCCACCCCAACAACCGCCGCCATCGAGCGCAAGCCATCCTCGGCCCGGGGAAAAAGACCGGCGGCCGGGTCGGGGGCGCGGCCTTGCTTGGCGGCACGGATCGCTTCGGCCAGGTCCTTGTAGATATTGGCGAAAGCCAGCGGCATGCCCTCGGCATGGCCGATGGTCACACGGGTGGCGCGGTCGGCCTCGGGCGACAGGTTGGCCTCGCCGCGTTCGATCACCTGCAACCGTTGGCCCAGCGGCATCCAGAACAGCTGGTTGGGCTGTTCCTGCGACCACCTGAGACCGCCGCGTTCGCCAAAGACCTGCAAGCTCAGCCCGTGCTGGCGGCCTATGGCAACGCTCGACGTCCACAGCCGGCCGACGGCTCCGCCGTCGAAGCGCAGGTTGACCATCGCGTCATCTTCCAGTTCGCGGCTGGCGATGCAGGACACGGTGTCGGCAGACAGCTTCTCGGCCTCTTGCCCGATGACAAAGCTGGCCATGTGCAGGGCGTGGATGCCGCAATCGGCGAATTGCGCCGACACCCCGGCCTGAGCCGGGTCATAGCGCCAGCGCACGCGCGGATTGTCGGCATCCGCGGCGTCGGCGTGGTGGCCGTGGGCGAACTCGGCCTTGACCAGCCGGATCGCGCCCAGATCGCCGCGCGCCACCATGGCCTTCATGTGCCGCACCAGCGCATAGCCGGAATAGCCGTAGTTGACCGCGCAAATCCGCCCGGTGTCGCGGGCGATGCGCACGATATCTTCGGCCTCGTCCACGGTCATGGTCATCGGCTTTTCGCACAGCACGTGAAAGCCGGCCCGCAGAAAGGCGCGGGTAATCTGGTAATGGGTGGCGTTGGGGGTGGCGACGGTGACCAGATCGACCCGGTCTTTGCGGCCGCTTTCGCCGTCAAGCATCTCGCGCCAGTCGCCATAGGCGCGGTCGGCGGCCAGCCCCAGCCGCCGGCCATAGTCGCGCCCGGCGTCGGGCCGGTGGTCAAGCGCCCCGGCCACAAAGGCGAAGTCGCCGTCAAGTCCCGATCCCAGCCGGTGGGCGGGCCCGATCTGGCTGCCTTCGCCACCGCCGATCATGCCCCAGTTGAGCTTGGTCATGTGCTGATCCTCAAAAACCGATGGATTGCAGATAGGCGCGGTTGGCGCGCGCGTCGCCCAGACTGTCGGTGTCGGGCAGGGTGGGGTCACAGTCCTGTTCGACCGTGCACCAGCCTTCGAAGCCCGCGTCCAGCAGCACCTGGCGGACGGCGGGAAAATCGACATCGCCCAGCCCGAGGTTGCAGAAGATGCCTTGCCCGCAGGCGTCGTAAAACCCGGTGCCCCTGGCGATGACATCGGCTTTGACCACCGGGTCGATATCCTTGAAATGCATATAGCTGATGCGCCCGATGTGGCGGCGCATGAAGGCCACCGGGTCAAACCCGGCATAGGAATGGTGGCCGGTGTCGAAGCAGATTTTCAGGATGGTCTCGTCGACCTCGGACAGCAGACGCTCAAGCTCGGGCTCGAAATCCATGAAGCCGGCGGCGTGGGCGTGGATGCCCACGGTCAGGCCATGGTCTTCGGCGCCCATGCGGGCCACGGTGGCGATGCGGTCGCGATAGGCGGCCCATTCGGCGGCGTCCATCTGCTCGGCCGCACCGGCGCGCCCGGCCGTGGGCGCGCGGCGGGGCGAGATCGCGTCGATCAACACCAGATGCCGGGCGCCGTGCGCGCTGAGCGCCTTGCAGGTGCGCACGGCGCCATCAAGCACGTCGTCCCACTGCGCCGGGTCGTGGAAGGCGCGAAAGACCACGCCGCCGATCAGGTCAAGGTCATGCTCGGCCAGCGCCTCGGCCAGTTGGGCGGGGTCTTCGGGCATGAAGCCGACCGGCCCAAGCTCGATCCCCGTATAGCCGGCTTCGGCGCATTGACGCAGCACCTCGCGCCACGGCGGGTTGCGGGGGTCGTCGGCAAACTCGACGCCCCACGAACAGGGGGCGTTTCCGATGCGGATCGTCATGGGGGTCTCCTTCAGACTTGGCGAACCGGGGTCCAGCCGCCGGTGCGGGACGAGCCAAGGACAGCATCGACCACCTCGGCCACCGCCAGCCCGTCGCGGAATGTCGGCCAGACCGGCTGGCCGGTATCGATGGCGGTCAGGAAATCCTTGGCCTCGATGGTGATGGTGTCCTGATAGCCGGTGCCATGGCCCGGGCCCTGGCAAAACGGCAGATAATCCGGGTGGGCGGGGCCGGCAAGGATCTTGCGAAAGCCGCGCTCGGCCTCGGGGCCCTCGGCGCGGTACAGCCAGATGGCGTTCTGGTCTTCCTGATCGAAACGGATGGCGCCCCGGGTGCCGTGCACCTCGTAGGCATAGCCCATCTTGCGCCCGGTCGCGACACGGCTGGAATAGATGTGACCCATCACGCCACTGGCAAAGCGGCACATGATCTGGGCGTGGTCGTCGTTGGTGACGCTGCCGCCGGGGCGGGTGGCGTGGACGCATTCGACATCGGCCAGCACCTTTTCGATAGGCCCCATCAGGGCCAGCGCCGCATTGATGGGGTGGGGGGCAAGATCGCCCATGTTGCCGTTGGCCAGGCCGTCGCAGCGCCAGTTGTGCGGCAGGTCAGGGTCGGCGAGGAAATCTTCGGCATGTTCGCCGCGAAACCAGGTGACCTGCCCGATTTCGCCGTCGGCCAGAAGCTGGCGCGCGAACTGGCTGGCCGGGGTGCGGATATAGTTGAAGCCGGTCATGTTGACCACGCCCGCGGCATCGGCGGCGTTGGCCATGGCCCGGGCACTTTCCAGCGTGTCGGCCAGCGGCTTTTCGCACAGCACCGGTTTGCCCAGGGCAAAGGCGGCTTCGGAAATGGCGCGGTGCGTGCTCTGCGGCGAGGCCACGACGATGGCGTCCACAGCCCGGTCGGCCACCAGTTGCTGCCAGTCGTCGGCGGCGCGGGCAAAGCCGAATCGGGCGCGGTAGCGCTCGGCACTGGCGCGCGAGGTGGCGGCGACCATTTCCAGCCGGGGGCGCAGGCGCGTGTTGAAAATGGCACCGACCGACGCCATGGCCACCGCATGCGCCTTGCCCATGTAGCCGCCACCAACTATTCCGATTCCGATGCTTTCCATGACCCCTCCGGCAACGCTCATAATTGTTGCAACCGGTTGCAAAAACTGTAACTTGGGAATCGGCGGCGCGCAAGCGGCAATCCGGCGAAAGCGGGCGCAGAGCATGACAGAAGGAGAGGGCGCGTGGGCGACAAGACGGTAACTCTGACGACGGCGCAGGCCATCGTGCGGTGGCTGGCCAGCCAGTATATCGAGGTTGATGGCCAGGAAATGCGGGTTTGCGGCGGCGGCTTTGGCATCTTCGGCCATGGCAACGTCACCTGCCTGGGCGAAGCGCTGCATGACCATCGCGACGCGCTTCCGCTGTATCGGGGCCAGAACGAACAAAGCATGGGCTATGCCGCCTCGGGCTATGCCAAGCAATGGCTGCGCCAGCGCTTCATGTTCTGCACGGCCTCGGCCGGGCCGGGCACGCTGAACCTTGTCACCGCGTCGGCGTTGGCCCATGCCAACCGGCTGCCGGTGCTGTTGCTGTGCGGCGACACCTTCCTGACGCGGCTGCCCGACCCGGTGCTGCAGCAGATGGAGAATTTCAACGACCCGACCTTCGGCGCCAATGATGCCTTCAAGCCGGTCACCCGCTTTTGGGACCGCATCACCCACCCGGCGCAGGTAATCCAGTCGCTGCCGGCGGCGCTGGCGACCATGCTGGACCCGGCCGACTGCGGGCCGGCCTTTCTGGGGCTGCCGCAGGATGTGCAGGGCTGGACCTATGATTACCCGCAGGTGTTTTTCGAGAAAACCGTGCACCGCATCCGGCGCGTGGCGCCAGATGCCGACGAGATCGCCGATGCGGCGGCGCTGTTGCGGTCGGCCGCGCGGCCGATGATCATCGCCGGCGGTGGCGTGCAATACAGCCGCGCCGTGGCCGAACTGACCGGCTTTGCCGAAACGCATCAGATCCCGGTGGTCGAAACCATCGCCGGGCGGGCCAACCTGCTGAACGATCACCCGCTCAACATCGGGCCCATCGGGGTCACCGGGTCGAACAGCGCCAATGCCATCGCCGAAAAGGCCGACGTGATCGTTGCGGTTGGAACCCGGCTGCAGGATTTCACCACCGGGTCGTGGACCGCGTTCGACAAGGCGGCGCGCTTTGTATCGATCAACGCCGCGCGCCATGACGCGGCCAAGCACCGGTCGCTGCCAGTGGTGGGCGACGCCCGACTGTCGCTGACGGCGCTGGGCAACGCCATGGCCGGGCATCGCGCCCCCGCCGGCTGGCTGGCGGCGGCGCAGGACGAACGCAAGGCCTGGAACGTCTATGTCGCCGACAATGTCGCCCATGGTGACAACCGGCCCAATTCCTATGCTCAGGCCATCGGCGTCGTGAACGGGTTGTGCGACCCGCGCGACCGCGTCGTCGCCTCGGCCGGCGGGCTGCCGGCCGAAGTTACCGCCAACTGGCGGACGCTCGACATCGGCACCGTCGACGTGGAATTCGGCTTTTCCTGCATGGGATACGAGATCGCCGGCGCCTGGGGCGCGCGCATCGCCCAGTCACAGCGTGAACCCGACCGCGACACCATCACCTTTTGCGGCGACGGGTCCTATCTGATGCTGAACTCCGATATCTATTCGTCGGTGCTGAGCCAGAAGAAGCTGATCGTGCTGGTGCTGGACAACGGCGGCTTTGCCGTCATCAACAAGCTGCAGAACAACACCGGCAACGAAAGCTTCAACAACCTGATCGCCGACTGCCCGACCGTCCCGGCGCCCTTTGCGGTGGATTTTGCGGCCCACGCCGCCGCCATGGGCGCCACGGCCGAGACCGTGGCCAACCCGGCAGAACTGGTCGCGGCGTTCGGGCGCGCGCAGGCCAGCGACAAGACCTGTGTCATCGTCATGCAGGTCGACCCCTACGAAGGCTGGACCAACGAGGGCCACGCCTGGTGGGAGGTCGGCACCCCCCATGTCACCGACAGCGACCGCGTGCGCGCCGCCCATGTCGAATGGGAGGCGACGCGCCAGCGCCAGCGCCGGGGGGTCTGATGACCGGCCTGATCGACGGTATCCGCGGCAACCGCTTTGTCATCTTCGGACGGGCCGGCATGGACATGTTTGCCGCGCCGGTGGGCACCAAGGCCGAACATGCCGAAACCTTTGAAAGCGGGCTGGGCGGGTCGTCGGCCAATATCGCGGCGGGCCTGTGCAAGTTCGGCGCCCGTGCGGCGCTGGTGACCTCGGTTTCCGACGATGCCTGCGGGCGATTCTGCATGAACCAGCTGCGCCGCTATGGCGTGGACACCAGCTATTGCCGCGCCGAGGGCGGCGAATACCGGACCTCGCTGGCGGTGTATGAAAGCACCACCGACGATTTCCAGCTGGTCATCTATCGCAACGGCGCCGTCGATTTTCAGGTGACCGAGGCCGATGTCGGCCGCGTCGCCTATGGCGACTGGTCGGCGCTGGTCACGGCCGGCACGGTGTTTGCGGCCGAGCCGTCGCGCGGGTCGACCTTTCGCGCCTTCACGCTGGCCCGGGCCGCCGGGCTGCCGGTGATCTTTGACATCGACTATCGCCCCTATTCCTGGCCCTCGCCGCAGGTGGCGGCCGATGTCCTCAGCCGTGCGGGCGATGCCAGCGACATGATCGTCGGCAATGACGAGGAATTCGGCTTTATGGCCGGCGGTATCGAAAGGGGGCTGGACAAGGCCCGAGACCTGGCTGCCGGCGGGCGGCTTGTCGTTTACAAGATGGGCGAAAAGGGGGCGATCACCCTGTTCGAGGGCGACGAGATCCGCACCGGCATCTACCCGATCACGGCGCTCAAACCCAACGGGGCCGGCGATGCCTTCATGGCCGGGCTGTTGTCGGGTATTGCGGCCGGGCTGCGCTTGCGCGACGCGGTGTTGCGCGGGTCGGCCTGCGCCTCGATCGTGGTTTCGCGGCCCGGCTGCGCGGCGGCGATGCCAGACGAGGCCGGCCTGCGCGCCTTCCTTGCCGGCCACCCCGGCCCAACCGAGGACTAGCCATGCACATTGCCCCCCATGACAACCGCAACCAGCCGATCGTCGATGCCGGCGACAGCACGGTGCCGCTGAACTATTTCAACATCGTCAAGCTGAAGAAGGGCGAGGCATTTGACTATCAGGTGCCGGGCTACGAGACCTGCATCGTTCCCGCCACCGGCACCATTGACGTGACCGTCGAGGGCGCGCGCTTTGCCTCGGTTGGCAACCGTGGCGAAGATGTCTGGGATGGCGAGCCTGAGGGCGTTTATGTCCCGTCCGGGGCCCGGGCAACCATGGTCTGTGTGTCTGACGAAACCGAAACCTTCGTGGCCGGGGCCAGATACGACAAGGTGCTTGACCCGTTCGCCGTGCGCCCGGACCAGCTGGATTTCGTTCAATACGGTTCGGACGACACCAAGACCCACCGCAAGATCAAGCATATCCTGGGCCAGAAACAGCGTGACCGCGTTGGCCGCCTGCTGGTCAGCGAACTGTTTACCGTTGGCGCCGGCGGCTGGTCGGGGTTTCCCAGCCACAAGCATGACACCGACCGGCGCGACGGCAACGAGGCGCCGATCGAGACCCGGCATGACGAAACGTATAACTTTCGCTTCAAGCCCAACTGGGGCTCGGGCGTGCAAATGCTGCAACGGGTCGATAACCAGCCCGGCGATGCCTATCACATCGTCGACGGCTCGACGGTTTGCCTCGACAACGGGTATCACCCCTGCGCCGCCCTGCCGGGATACCAGATGTATTATTTCACCATCCTTGGCGGCCTGAGCCAGCGGTCGCTGGTGCAGTTCTTCCAGCCCACGCACGCCTATCAGATCGAAACCATCCCCGGCATCAAAGACATGATCGCGAAGTTCAAATGACGCTTGCAACACTTTCACAGGTGCTTCAGCCGGCGCTGAAGCAGGGTCACGCCGTGGCCGGGCTGGTCACGCTGGGTTGGGAAGACATGCGCGCCTTTGTGGCGGCTGCCGAGGCGGAAAACGCGCCGGTGATCCTGCAGGCGGGCCCGTCGTGCCGGGCGCATACGCCGCTGCCGGTTCTGGGCCGCATGTTCCGCCACCTGGCTGACGGTGCCGGCGTGCCGATGGTGGCGCATCTCGACCATGGCTATACCTTCGACGAATGCCGCGAGGCGCTGGACAGCGGCTTTACCTCGCTGATGTTCGACGGTTCGCGCAAACCCCTGCAGCAGAATATCGACGAAACCGCCGCCGTGGCCGAACTGGCGCATGCCGCCGGCATCTCGTGCGAGGGCGAGATCGGCTTTGTCGGCTATTCGGGCGGCGAAGGTTCCGCCGGCACCGACCCGGACGAGGCGGCGGTATTCGCGCGCGAAACCGGGGTCGACGCCATGGCGATCTCGGTCGGCAACGTGCATTTGCAGCAGAACAAGGAAGGCGGCCTCGACGAACGCCGCATCGCCGCCATAGATGCCGCCACCGATGTTCCGCTGGTCATCCACGGCGGGTCGGGCGTGCCTGTCGACCAGCGGCGCCGGCTGGCGCGCGAGACGTCGATCTGCAAGTTCAACATCGGGACCGAGCTGCGCATGGCCTTTGGCGCCGCCCTGCGCACGGCTGTCAACGCCGACCCAGACCGGTTCGACCGCGTTCAGATCCTGAAAGAAACCCATGACCCGGTCGAGGCCGCGGCCCGGGTGGTCATTCGCGCGCTGGGCGCGCCGCCACAACGGGCATAGGGCCGTGCAACGCCGTGGATGATCGCGCCCGCCGGCTTGTCGGTCAGCGTGCGGCACGCGGCCACAGTGGCCCAAGCCGCGCTGCCCCCAAAGGGCCGCGCGCGACCGGCGCTCAGGTGACTAGAACGTCCATTTCACCCAGACCGGCGGCGCACATGGTCATCGTGTCGCCGCGACTGACCGGGCCAACCCCGGCCGGGGTGCCCGACAGGATGACGTCGCCGGCGGCAAGCGCGAAATACTCCGAGAGATAGGCGATCATCTCTGGCACCTTCCAGATCATCTGGTTCAGGTCACCCTCTTGCCGGATCGTGCCATTCACCTTCAGCCAGATCGGCCCCGCGTTCAGGTGGCCGGTCCGGGCGACTGGGTGAATCGGCCCCACCGGTGCCGAGCGTTCGAAGGCCTTGCCAATCTCCCACGGGCGGCCCAGCTTTTTCTGGGCGCCCTGCAGGTCGCGCCGGGTCATGTCCAGCGACAGCGCATAGCCGAACACATGTGACAGGGCGTCGGACAGGGCGATGTTGGTGCCGCCCGATTTCAACATCACGGCGACTTCGACCTCATGATGCACATCCGACGTGTGCGGCGGATAGGGAAACTGCCCCGACGGGTCGAGGTTGTTGGGGTTCTTCTGGAAAAAGAACGGCGGTTCACGGTCAGGATCGTGGCCCATCTCGATGGCGTGGGCCGCATAGTTTCGCCCGATGCAATAGACGCGCCGCACGGGAAAGACCTTGCCCGAGCCAGCAATGGGCAGGGCGACGACGGGCGGCAGTTCGATGGCAAATTCGGGCATCCGGGCCTCTTGGCTGGCAGTTGGCGTCTTACCGGCATAGCGCAAGCGCCAAAAAAGATCAATCGCAACCAATTCTGCAAATTCGCCGGTATTTCGCTGAAATTCGAGATTGATCTGGACTTTGATGGACCATTAGTAAAGTATTGGTCGACCAATCGGATTCGTGAGACGTGCTGAACAAACCCAACAACCCAGACCGTCAACAGGCCGTCGCCCTGCTGCGCGCCTTCATCACCGAAGGCGGATATCGCCCCGGCGACCGCCTTCCGTCCGAGCGCGAGATGATCGGCAATCTCAACATGTCACGCAACGCGCTGCGCAAGGCACTGGACAGCCTTGAACGTGACGGCGAAATCTGGCGCCACGTGGGCAAGGGCACCTTCATCGCCGCCCATGGCGGAAGCACCGGCATCGGCACGCTGGCCGAACTGACCAAGCAGGTGACGCCGATCGAGCTGATGCGCGCGCGCCTGTCGCTGGAACCCGCGATCGCCCGCGAGGCCGCGCTGCACGCCTCGGAAACCGCGCTGGCGGCGGTGCGCGATGCCCGTGACCGCGCGGTCGACGCCGCCAGCTGGGACGATTACGAGGCCGAGGATGACGCCTTGCACCGGGCCGTGGCTGCCGCGTCGGACAATGTGCTGCTGCTGGCGCTGTTCGACCAGCTGAACCAGGTGCGCCGGGCCGTGGCGTGGAACACGGTCGTGCGCAGCTCTGACCGGCCGGCGCGCGACCATTCCAGCTTTGCCGAACATGACCGGCTGATCGACGCCATCGCGGCACGGGACCCGGCCGCCGCCCACGCGGCGATGCGCGACCATCTGGGCTCGGTCTCGGCCCGCCTGTTCGGAGAATATTGACGCAAGGCGAAAGAGGGCGGGCGCGACAGAAGCCGCAAGGCCGGCGCCGACCATCGGGCAATCGGAAGACCAACACTCAGGGAGAAGACGAATGAAACATTTCATCAAGAAAGTCGCGGCCACGGCCATCGCGCTGCCCTTGGCATTGGGCCTGTCGGCGGCAAATGCCGACACGATCCGCATCGCTCTGGCCGAAACGCCTTCCGACGAACTGGCGGCCTTCTTCGTGGCGCTCGACCGGGCCAAGGCCAACGGGCTGGATTACGAATGGACCGCCTTTTCCGACGAAGAGCTTGCCATTCAGGCGGTTCTCAGCGGTCAGATGGACATTGGCTTTGGCACGCCATACGCCGCGATGCAGCGGTCAAAAGCACCAATCCGGATCGTGTTCCAGCTGTCCAAGCTCAAATTCTTCCCGGTCACGACGACCAGATACGGCACGCTTGAAGAACTCGACGGCGAACCGATCCTGCTGCATTCGCGCGGCGGCGGCACCGATTCGATCGCCAACGTGATCGAAAGCCGGCTGGGCATCACCTTTGGCGACCGGTCCTATGTGCCCGGTTCGTCCAACCGCGTGGCCGCCCTGCTGGGGGGGCGCGCCGATGCGACGATCATCGACTTGTCGAACAAGAACAAGCTGATGCGCAGCGAAGCCGCCGGCGACTTCAACGTGCTGCCGATGTTCGAGGTCGACGCCTCTGACGAGGCGCTGTTCGCCAACCTCGACTGGATCAAGGCCAACGAAGACGCGGTCGACATCTTTGTCGGGGCGCTGGTCAGCGTCTGGCAGGACATGGCCGACGACCCGACCATGATTCGCCGCGAGACCGACCCCGACGGCCCGATCGGCCAGCTTCCGGCCGAGATCCTGGCCGAACTTGACGGCTTTTACGCCGATGCCGTCGAAGGTGGCCTTTACGATCCCAACGGCGGTGGCCGCACGGCGGCGATGGCCGACATGGAGTGGTATTCGGCCGCCGGGCAGCTTGAAGGCGACGCCAGCTCGCTGAATATCGAGGACTTCTGGTATCTCGCCCCGCTCGACAAGGCGGTCATGAACTGACCGTCCTTCGCCGCCGCGTTTCCCTGTCGGCGCGGCGGCACCTTTTCCCTGCGTCACGGGCTTGGACGTCATGCTGAACCGCTCACTGCTTCTAAAGCTCTTGTCGGCGCTGCTGCTGTTCGGCGCCTGGGAAATCGCCGGCCGGGTGCCGGTGAGTTTCGCTTTCCCCACCTTCCTGGAATCGATGTCTGCCCTTGTGGCCATGACGCTGGACGGGTCGATCTTTGCCGCCTATGGCGAAACGCTGAAGCCGCTGGTGCTGGGGGTGGCGATTTCCGCCGTGCTCGGCATCGCCATCGGGCTGTGGGTGGGGCTGAACAGCTTCTTCGACTGGCTGTTCTCGCCGATCTTCATCGTCATGCAGGCGGCCCCGCTTGCGGCGCTGATCCCGCTGCTGGTTCTGGCCTATGGCATCGGGCTGACGTCGAAAACGCTGGTCGTGTGCATAATGGCCATGCCGGTCATCGTGCTGAACACCTCGACCGCGGTGCGCAACACCCCGGAATCGATGAAGGAAATGGGCCGCGCCTTTCTGGCCAGCGATATCGCGATTGTCCTGAAAATCGTCGTCCCCGCCGCCTCGCCCGTCATCTTCGCCGGCCTGCGCCTGGGAATATCCGCCGGCTTCATCGGCGCCATCCTGTCCGAGTTGAAGATCACGCCGACCGGGGTTGGCGACATCATCACCTACAGCCGGTCGATCGCCGACTACCCCAGCATGTACGCGGCGATCTTTTCGATCATCCTGCTCGCGGTCCTGTTCCTGAACCTTCTGGAAAAGCTCGAAGCCGTTCTCTTCAAAGGAAATCAACTTGGCTATGTCTCAGACTGACCCCAGGGTCGCCATGGCCGAACCGGTCCATGAAAGCGCGGTGTCCACGCGAAACATCTCGAAGAACTACGGCGATGTCGAAGCACTGCGCGATTTGTCGCTGGAATTTCCCCGCGGTCAGCTGACATCGCTGCTGGGGCCGTCGGGCTGCGGAAAGACGACGCTGCTGAAGATCATCGCCGGCCTGCTGCAACCCACAAGCGGCGCGGTCGAGGTCAACGGCAAACCGGTCACCGGCCCCGGTCCCGACCGCGCCTTCGTGTTCCAGGATTTCGCGCTGTTGCCTTGGGCCAACGTGCTGCGCAACGTGTCCTTCGGGCTGGAGATGCGCGGAGTTGCAAAATCCGAACGAGAAGCCCGCGCAGCCCACTATATAAACCAGGTCGGACTTGCAGGTTTCGAACAATCCTATCCGCACGAGCTGTCCGGCGGCATGCGCCAACGCGTCGGCCTTGCCCGGGCGCTGGCCGTCGATGCCGAGGTTCTGCTGATGGACGAACCCTTCTCGGCGGTCGACGAACAGACCCGGCGCAAGTTTCAGGAAGACCTGCTGTCGCTGGTCCAGAACGAGAACAAGACCTTCATCTTCGTCACCCACTCGATCGAAGAGGCGGTCTATGTCTCGGACCAGATTGCCATTCTCCTGCCGCGCCCCAGCCGCGTGAGCGAGATCATCCGCCCCTCAAGTTTCCGCGACAGGGGCGTCGAAAATATCCGGCGCGACAGCGAATATCTCGACATCGTCGACCGGATCTGGGCCTCGCTCAGGTCCTATGTCGAATAGGGGCCGGCCATGAAAGTCTTCGGATACCGTCTGCCCGGCATGTCGTCGCTGATCATCTGGGGCCTGTTGTGGGAAATCGTGGGCCGCGCCGACGTCACCTTTTTCGTCCCGCCCCTGTCCGAAGTGTTGGCCACCCTCTTCGCGATCATCGGCACCCCTGCCTTCCAGAAGGCGCTGACCGAAACGGCCTACGCCTTCTTTGCCGGTGTCTTCTTCGCCGTCGTCATCGGTATCCCGGTGGGCATCCTGATGGGCAAGAACCGCCTGCTCGACGAGCTGCTGCTGCCTTGGGTCAATGTCTTTCTCAGCGCCCCCCTGACGGCGCTGGTCCCGGTGCTGATGGTTCTCTTCGGCTTCGGCATGAAGGCGATCATCATCACCACCACGCTGTTCGCGATCTGGATCATCATCCTCAACAGCCGGGCCGGGGTAAAACAGATCAACCGCTCGCTGGTGGAAATGGCCCACAGCTTCGGCGCCTCGCCCATCGACGCCTTCTTCAAGGTCTATTTCTGGGCGGCCCTGCCTGAAATCCTGGGCGGTGTGCGCATCGGCATCATCCGCGCGGTCAAGGGCGTCATCATCGGCCAGCTCCTGATCTCGATCGTCGGCTTCGGCGCGCTGTTCGAGCTCTACTCCGCCAATTTCCTGATGTCGCATTTCTGGGCGGTGCTGATCGTTCTCTTCGCGCTGGCCTTCACGATCTCCGAGTTTCTGGCCTACCTCGAACGCCGCGTCGCCTATTACGCCGCCAAACGCTAAAGTGCTTCGCGACAAGCCAGCATCACCCGGCGCGGCCTGAAATCACGGGTTTCAACACGTCGGATCGTGCCTCGCGGGATCATCCGACACCCGAAACGCTGCCAGCCCCTTCATCGTTCGTGAAATACTTCGGGGGGTGCGGGGGGCAGCGCCCCCCGCCCTGCGCGACGCGCGCCAGCGCGGCGCAACCCGTCTCACCCCTTGTCCGACAACCCCGACCCTGCCCAGCCGGGATCCGGCGCCGCCGGGTCGCTGACCAGTCCGGCGGCGTGAATGCCGTTGACCGCGCAATGTTCGTCCTTTTCGGAACTGTCGCCGCTGATGCCCACGGCGCCGATGGTGCAGCCCTCGGCGTCCTCGATCAGCACGCCCCCCGGCACCGGCACGAACCGCCCGCCCGACGCCGCCGCCAGTGCGGTCTGAAAGGTCGGGCGCGCGGCCAGCCGCTCGCCGATGGACCGGCTGGACACCCCCATGCCCAGCGCCCCCCAGGCCTTGCCCAAGGCGATGTCGAACCGCATCAGCCCCGACCCGTCTTCGGATTGGCAGGCGACAAGCCGCCCGCCGGCGTCCAGCACCACGACGGTCAGCGGATGCATGCCGGCCGCGCGCCCCGTTGCCAGCGCCTGCGCGACGATCGTCGCGGCCGACGCCAGCGGCAATGTGGTTTTCAGTTTCATGTTCCGTCCCCCCTTTCGGGCCTACGACGCCAGGCTCTGCTCGATCCGGTCCAGCGTGCGCATGGCGCTCAGCACGTCGCGGGCATCGGAATTGGGCCGCCGCCCGCTTTCGATGGCGGCGATGAACTCGCGGTCGATCAGCTCGATGCCGTTGCTCGACACCGCCACGCCGCTCAGGTCGATGGGGGCGTCGCGCCCGTCGAACAGGTCGTCATAGCGCGCCAGATAGGTGCCCTTGTCGCAGATATAGCGAAAAGTGGTGCCGAACGGCCCGTCGTTGTTGAAGCTCAGCGACAAGGTGCAGATGGCGCCCGCAGGTGTCTTCATGCCGATGGCCATGTCCATCGCGATGCCCAGGTCCGGGCGCGCGGGCCCCTGCAGGCCGAAACACTCGGCCACCTCTTCGCCGGTCTGGTACTGGAACAGGTCGACGGTGTGGCAGGCGTGGTGCCACAGCAGGTGGTCGGTCCAGCTGCGCGGCTCGCCCTTGGCATTCATGTTGCTGCGACGGAAGAAATAGGTCTGCACGTCCATCTGCTGGATGGTCAGCTCGCCGGCGGCGATGCGGTCGTGGATCCACTGGTGCGACGGGTTGAACCGCCGCACCTGCCCGGCCATGCACAGCACCCCGGTTTCTTCCTGCACCGCGCAGATGCGCCGCGCGTCGGCCAGACTGTCGGCCATGGGAATTTCCACCAGCACCGGCTTGCCGGCGCGCATGCAGGCGATGGCCTGTTCGGCATGCAGCTGGGTCGGCGTGGCAAGGATCAGCGCGTCGACATCGTCGCGCGCGATGCTGTCGGCCAGATCGGTCGTGTGATGGCCGACGCCCCATTGTTCGGCGCAGTCGCGGATCTTGGCCTCGGTCGGCCCCATGACCGAGGTCACCGCGACCCCGTCGATCGCCGACAGGGCCTGAAGATGCTTGGTTCCGAAGGCGCCATAAGCGCCGGCAACGGCAATGCGCATCGCTCTAACCCCTGTTTTCCAGGATGATGTGACCAACCGCCGTGTTCGAGGCCGGCACGTGGTAATGGCGGTGTATCTCGGTCACCTCGTCGTCCAGCGCGCCGCGCATCACGTGCCACATCACCATCTCGATCCCTTCCGAGCCCGCCTCGCGCAGATACTGAACATGGGGCATCTGCGCCAGTCCCACCGGGTCGCTGGTCAGCCGGTCCAGAAAATCCTTGTCGAAAGCCGGGTTGATCAGGCCGGCGCGCTTGTATTGCAGCTGGTGGCTCATGCCGCCGGTGCCGAAGATCACCACGTTCAGATCCTCGTCAAAGCTGTCCACCGCCCGGCGGATCGCGCGCCCAAGGTTGAAGCAGCGGTTGCCCGTGGGCGCGGGATACATCACCACGTTGACCGCCAGCGGGATCACCCGAACCGGCCATTCCTCGGGTTGGCCGAACATCACCGACATCGGCACCGTCAGGCCGTGGTCGACATCCATCTCGTTCATGATGGTGATGTCGAATTCGTCCAGTATCAGCGACTGCGCGATATGGCTGGCCATGACCGGATGGTTCCTGACCACCGGCACCGGGCGCGGGCCCCAGCCTTCGTCGGCCGGCTGAAACTCGGCCGCGGCGCCCAGCGCGAAGGTCGGGATGATGGTGCTGTCAAAGGCGGTGCAGTGGTCGTTATAGACCAGGATCACGACATCGGGTTTCGCCCGCGCGATCCAGTCCCGCGACCTCTGGAACCCGGCAAAGACCGGCTGCCAATAGGGTTGGTCGGTGATGCCCTGGTCCATGGCGATGCCGATGGCGGGAACGTGGCTGCAGCCGACGCCTGCTGTGATCCGGGCCATTACTCGCCGTCCTTCCATTCATGCGTGTAACGGTTGCCCTCGATCGGGCGGCCGCCGTCGACCATCATCTGGCGATAGGCATCGCGCCCCATCCCGGTCATCAGTCCGGCAAGGTCCTGAAAGTTGATCCCGTCGAAGGCGGCAAGCTTGGACGTGTAATAGATGTTGCCGCACAGTTCGAGCATGCGGTTCCAGTCGCGGTCGCGCACCGCCTGTTTCTGGTCGTCCGACATCGGATAGCGGGCCAGATAGCCTTCGGGATCGGCGGCAAAGGCATCGCGGCCCGCCGCCTTGCCAAGCGAGATGCAGAACTGGTTCAGGTGATAGCCGATGCGCGCCCGGTCGGCGTCGAAGACAAAGGTTCCGGGTATGTCTTCATAGTCCTTCTTCACCATGATCTTCCTCCTCGGTTGCGGCGCGGTCGGGCCCCGGCACCTGGCATTCGCTAACATCCTGGCCG
The DNA here is from genome assembly GCA_964472855.1 of uncultured Rhodobacterales bacterium. Classification (GTDB taxonomy): domain Bacteria; phylum Pseudomonadota; class Alphaproteobacteria; order Rhodobacterales; family Rhodobacteraceae; genus Tranquillimonas. The sequence continues at coordinate 37,192 of CAYYMJ010000011.1, forward strand.
CGATGCGGGACAATTGAAATCGGGTTGCCTCATAAGGTCAGGCTTGTGCCGGCGTCAGCCGGGGCGGGCGCGGCGGCGCGCAGGCAGCGGGTAAAGGCGGCCTGCGCGGCGGTGGGACGCCAACTGCGCCGCGTGGTCAGGCCGATGGCGCGGATATGCCCTTTCAGCCGGATGGGAAGCTGCACGAACACGCCCGAGCCGACCTCGCCCTCGATCTGGTGGCGCGAGATCACCGTCAGGTAATCGCCGTGGGTCAGAAGCCCGCGCACCAGGACCAGCGACGATGAAACGACCCGCACCGGCGAAGGTTTCAGCCCGTCCAGCCCGAACATGTCGGCAAGAAACCGGCCCGCCGGGGTGGCGATTGGCGGCGCGATCCAGGGAAAGGCGCGGGTATCGTCCCAGCCGGGCCGCGCCAGCGCGGTCAGCGGATGCCCGGGCCGGCAGACCACCGCAAGCTCGTCATCGAACAGCGGCGCCTCGGTGACGTCATTGGCCGGGGCGGGCTGGCGCAGGGCGCCGATCAGGCAGTCGATGTCGCCCTCGCGCAGCCCGCGCAGCAGTTCGGCATAGCGTCCGTCGATGACCTGAACCTGGATGCCGTCGTCAAGGGCCAGGATGCTGTCGATGGCGCGGGGGATGATCTCGCTGCGGGCCAGCGGCATCGAGCCCAGAACGAAGGTCGACTTGCCGTCGCCACGCAGCGCGGCCAGCTCTTCGCGGGCCTGGCGCAGTTCGCCGCGGGCCAGCTTGGCGGCCTGCAACAGGATATGCCCGGCCGGGGTGAGCTCGACCTTGCCGCGGGTCGAACGGAACACGGCAAAGGCGCAAAGCGCCTCGAACTGGCGCGCGGCGCGGTGAACGGTGGGCTGGCGCAGCCCAAGCTCGTGCGCGGCAAGCGTGAAGCTGCCGGTATTGCCCACGGCGATCAGGGCGCGCAACTGCGCGGCCGAAAACTTGGTCGACAGCCGGTCGTCGCGGTCGCGCCCCGCGCCCGCCGCCCGCTGGGCCAGCCGCGCGGCGTCGTGCAAGGTTTCCAGCGCGCGCCCGGCGCGGTTGGCAAACAGCGTGCCGGCCGCGGTTGGGGCGATGCCCGAGGTCTGGCGCAGGATCAGCGGCGCCGACAGCGACCGTTCGAGATTGGCGATCCCCTGGCTGGCCGCCGGCTGCGTGATGTTCAGCGCCGCCGCCGCCCGGCTGACCGAGCGCATGTCGATGGCCGCGCAGACGATGGCCATGTGCCGGATGTTGGGAAAATCCGCCTCTGTTTCGGGGGGCTGCATTTGGCGTCTATAGCATTTGGTTATGCCGGCGTCTGCATTCGAAATGGTCAGCGCCGGGGCGTTGTGAGATCGTGCGCGCAGGTTTTCGAAGGAAAGTCGACATGTCCGACCGCAAGACGGCGCTGGTCATCAGCGCCCATTCCGCCGATTTCGTCTGGCGCGCCGGCGGCGCCATCGCCCTGCACGAGATGCGCGGTTATGCGGTGACGGTGGTCTGCCTGAGCTATGGCGAGCGCGGCGAAAGCGCCAAACTGTGGAAGCAGGACGGCATGACGCTGGACAAGGTCAAGGCCGCGCGCCGGGCCGAGGCCGAGAATGCCGCCGCCGCGCTGGGCGTGCATGACATCCAGTTCTTCGATGTCGGCGATTACCCGCTGGACCTGGGCCGCGAGACCAAGGACCGGATGGTCGACGTGATCCGCGCCGTTCAGCCGGCGTGGATGATGAGTCACTCGAAATGGGACCCCTATAACACCGACCACATGAACACGACGCAATTCGCGCTGGAAACCCGCATGATGGCCCAGGCCTGGGGCCACAACCCGGGCGAAACGGTGCTGGGCGCGCCGCAGCTTTACCTGTTCGAGCCGCACCAGACCGAGCAGATGCAGTGGACCCCCAACGTCTTTCTTGACATCACGCCGGTCTGGGACCGCAAGCGCGCGGCCATCGAGTGCATGGCCGGCCAAGAGCATCTGTGGGACTATTACACCAACGTGGCCGAGAACCGCGGCAACCATTTCCGCCGCAACTCGGGCGGGCAGGCGGGCGGGCGCCCGGCCCGCTATGCCGAGGGGTTCCAGGCCGTCTTTCCCCGGACCGTGGACGCGTTGGCATGAGCGTCGCGCCGGGAACGCTGGGCGTGGTCGTGCAGGATATCGCCCGCGCCGACCAGGGGGCTATTGACGCGCTGGCGGCGATGGGCGTGGCGACCGTGCACGAGGCGCAGGGCCGCAAGGGACTGTTGGCCAGCTACATGCGTCCGATCTTTGGCGGCGCGCGTATCGGCGGTTCGGCGGTGACGGTGCTGATGCCGCCGGCGGACAACTGGATGCTGCATGTGGCCATGGAACAGGTCCGGCCCGGCGATATCATCGTGGCCGGCGTGACCTCGGCTTCGGACGCGGGCTACTTCGGCGACCTGCTGGCCACCTCGGCCCGGGCGCAGGGGGCATTGGGGCTGGTGATCGACGCCGGCACCCGCGACGTGGCCGACCTGACGAAGATGGGTTTCCCGGTGTGGACCCGGGCCATCGGCGCGCAGGGCACGATCAAGGCGACGCTGGGCTCGGTCAACGTGCCCATTGTCTGTGCCGGCCAGTCGGTGATGCCGGGCGACGTGGTTCTGGCCGATGACGATGGCGTGGTGGTGGTGCGCCGCGACGAGGTTGCACCGGTGCTGGAAAAAGCGCGGGCGCGGGTGGCCAACGAAGAGGCAAAGCGTGCGACGCTGGCCAGCGGGGTCCTGGGGCTGGACATGTACGGGTTTCGCCAGCAGTTGGCCGACAAGGGGCTGAAATACATCTGAGCGGGATCGGACCGCCTGCGGCGATCCGATCCGCCGGGGGGCCAGCCCCCCGGTCCCCCCGAAGTATTTGAAGAACGATGAAAGGTGATGGCGTGGGCGAGGGCATTCGGTGCATGTGGATGCGGGGGGGAACCTCGAAAGGGGGGTATTTCCTGGCCGGGGACCTGCCGCCCGGGCGTGACGCGGCCCTGTTGCGGATCATGGGCTCGCCCGATCCGCGGCAGATCGACGGTATGGGGGGCGGCGATCCGCTGACGTCGAAGGTGGCTGTGGTGCGGGCCTCGGACCGGCCGGGCGTGGATGTGGATTATCTGTTCCTGCAGGTGTTCGTCGATCGGGCGATCGTGAGCGATGGCCAGAATTGCGGCAACATCCTTGCCGGGGTCGGGCCGTTTGCCATTGAGCGCGGGCTGGTTGCCGCAAGGAACGGTGTGACGCCGGTGACGATATTCATGGAAAATACCGGGCAAGTGGCGGTGGCCCGGGTTGAGACGCCCGGGCGGGCCGTGCGCTATGACGGGTCGGCGCGGATTGACGGGGTTGCCGGCAGCGCGGCACCGGTTCCGATCAGCTTTCGCGATACGGCCGGGTCGTCTTGTGGGGCGCTTTTGCCCACCGGCAACGCGGCGGACGTGATCGACGGGGTCGCGGTGACGCTGATCGACAATGGCATGCCTTGCGTGGTCATGCGGGCGTCCGATCTTGGGGTTGCCGGCGACGAGGCGCCGGAGGTTCTGGAGGCCGACAAGGCCTTGCGCGCGCGGCTGGAAGGCATTCGCACCGCCGCCGGCCCGATGATGGCGCTGGGGGACGTCTCGGCCAGGACCGTGCCCAAGATGACGATGGTGTCGCCGGCGCGCGCGGGCGGGGCGATTGCGACGCGGACCTTCATTCCCCATCGCTGCCACAAGGCCATCGGCGTGCTGGGCGCGGTCAGCGTGGCGACCGCCTGCCTGACCCCCGGCAGCACGGCCCATGCGCTGGCCAGCCGGGGCGAGGGGGCGCGGCGCAGCCTGTCGGTCGAGCATCCGACCGGCGAGATGACGGTGCTGGCCACGCTTGACGGCGGTGGTGCCGTCGCCGAGGCCGCGATCTTGCGCACGGCGCGCAAACTCATGGACGGAAGGGTTTTCCCGTGACCGATATCCAGACCATGGACCCGGATTGGCGGGTGTTTCACCCCGATCCGAAAAAGCCCGACTTTGCCTTGCCGGCAGGCGCGGTTGACGCCCATTGCCATGTCTTCGGGCCGGCCGCCGCGTTTCCGTTCGCGCCCGAGCGGAAATACACCCCTTGCGACGCCGGCAAGGCGCAGTTGTTCGGTTTGCGCGACCATCTTGGCTTTGCGCGCAACGTGATCGTGCAGGCGACCTGCCACGGCAAGGACAACAGCGCCATGGTCGATGCCTGCCGCGCCGCGGGCGGGCGGGCGCGCGGCGTTGCCAGTGTCGGCGCCGATGTCACCGACGCGGATCTGGCAGAGATGGACGCCGCCGGTGTGCGCGGTGTGCGCTTCAATTTCGTGCGCCGGCTGGTCGACGCCACGCCGCCCGAGGTATTCATGGGCATCGCGGATCGTATCGGGCGGTTGGGCTGGCATATCGTGGTTTATTTCGAAGCCGCCGATCTTGTGGGCCTGACACCGTTTCTCAAGTCGCTGCCGGCGACGCTGGTGGTCGATCACATGGGCCGCCCCGATGTCGCCAAGGGGGTGGAGCATCCCGAATTTCAGCGCTTTCTGCAACTGATGGCTGACTGCGACAACATCTGGTCCAAGGTCACCTGCCCCGAGCGGCTGACGCGGGCCGGTCCGCCCTATGACGATGTCGTGCCCTTTCCCCGCGCCGTGATCGAAGCCTTTCCCGACCGGGTGCTGTGGGGCACCGACTGGCCGCATCCCAACATGAAAAGCCACATGCCCGACGATGGCGCGCTGGTTGATTTCATTCCGCGCATCGCCCGCACGGCTGCGCTGCGCCAGAAGCTTCTGGTCGAAAACCCGATGCGGCTTTACTGGCCCTGAGCGCGGAAAACCGCCGGAGCTGCGGGGCGAACGGGCAAGCGCGGACGGTGTTGCCGCCTCAGGCCCACAGGGCGATCTGGCTGACCCATGTGCGGGCGCGGGCGTCGGTCGGGTCTGGCCGGCGCTGGCCCGGCCTCTGGGCCCGCGCCGCCGCATCGCCTTGTAACCCCTTCGGCCAGACCATATCACTCGCGCCAACGGCCGCGAGGGAAACCGATGCCTGAGATCAAGAAAATCCTCATCGCCAACCGGGGCGAGATTGCCATTCGTGTCATGCGCGCGGCCAACGAACTGGGCAAGCGCACCGTTGCGGTCTATGCCGAGGAAGACAAGCTTTCGCTGCACCGTTTCAAGGCGGACGAGGCCTATCGGATCGGCGAACATCTGGGCCCGGTCGCGGCCTATCTGTCGATTGACGAGATGATCCGCGTCGCGCGGGACTGCGGGGCCGACGCGATCCACCCCGGCTATGGCCTGTTGTCCGAGAACCCGGATTTCGTCGATGCCTGCACCGCCAATGGCATCACTTTCATCGGCCCGAAGGCCGACACCATGCGGGCGCTGGGCGACAAGGCCTCGGCCCGCAAGGTGGCCATCGCCGCTGGCGTGCCGGTGATCCCGGCCACCGAGGTTCTGGGCGACGACATGGCGGCAATTGCCGTGCAGGCCGGTGACGTCGGCTATCCCCTGATGCTCAAGGCGTCCTGGGGCGGCGGCGGTCGCGGCATGCGCCCGATCAGCGGACCCGACGAGCTGGAAGACAAGATCCGCGAAGGCCGCCGCGAGGCCGAGGCCGCATTCGGCAACGGCGAAGGCTATCTGGAAAAGATGATCCTGAAGGCCCGGCATGTCGAGGTTCAGATCCTCGGCGACCACAATGGCAACATCTACCACCTGTGGGAGCGTGACTGTTCCGTCCAGCGCCGCAACCAGAAGGTGGTCGAACGCGCGCCGGCCCCCTATCTGTCGCCGGCCCAGCGCGAAGAGCTGTGCAACCTTGGCAAGAAGATCGCCGAGCAGGTCGATTATCAGTGCGCCGGAACCATCGAGTTTCTGATGGACATGACCTCGGGGCGGTTCTTTTTCATCGAGGTCAACCCCCGCATCCAGGTCGAACATACCGTGACCGAAGAGGTCACCGGCATCGACATCGTGCGCGCCCAGATCCTGATCTCGGAAGGCAAGAGCCTGGTCGAGGCCACCGGCACCGCCAGCCAGTATGACGTGCGCCTTGACGGCCACGCGATCCAGTGCCGGATCACTACCGAAGATCCGTCGAACAATTTCATCCCCGACTATGGCCGCATCAGCGCCTATCGCGGGGCCACGGGCATGGGTATCCGGCTGGACGGCGGCACCGCCTATTCCGGTGCCGTGATCACGCGCTATTACGATTCGCTTCTGGAAAAGGTCACCGCCTGGGCGCCGACCCCCGAAGCGGCCATTGCGCGCATGGACCGGGCCCTGCGCGAATTTCGGATCCGTGGCGTGTCGACCAACATCGCCTTTGTCGAGAACCTGCTGAAGCACCCGACCTTCCTGAACCATGAATACCACACCAAATTCATCGACGAGACGCCCGAGCTGTTCGACTTTGCCGTGCGCCGCGACCGCGCGACCCGGTTGTTGACCTATGTCGCCGACATCACCGTCAACGGCCACCCCGAGGTTGATGGCCGTCCGCGCCCGCCGGCGAACCTGCGCATTCCGACCGCCCCGAAACCCGGCCATGCCGACCCGGCGCCGGGCGTGCGGCAGCTGCTGGAGGAACAGGGCCCCGAGGCCGTAGCCGCCTGGATGCTGGCGCAGAAGAAGCTGTTGATCACCGACACCACCATGCGCGACAGCCACCAGTCGCTGTTGGCCACGCGCATGCGGTCGGTCGACATGGTGCGGATCGCGCCGAACTATGCGCGCGACCTGTCGCAGATGTTTTCGCTGGAATGCTGGGGCGGGGCCACCTTTGACGTGTCCTACCGCTTTCTCAACGAATGCCCGTGGCAGCGCCTGCGCGACCTGCGCGCGGCCATGCCGAACCTGCTGACCCAGATGCTTTTGCGCGGCTCGAACGGGGTCGGATATACCAACTATCCCGACAATGTCGTGCGGTCCTTTGTGAAGCAGGCCGCCGAAACCGGCATCGACCTGTTCCGCGTGTTCGACCCGCTGAACTGGGTCGAGAACATGCGCGTCAGCATGGACGCGGTGCTGGAGACCGGCAAGATCCTGGAAGGCGCCATCTGCTATACCGGTGATCTGTTCGATCCCGACCGGTCGAAATACGACCTGAAATACTATGTCGAGATGGGCCGCGAACTGGCTCGCGCCGGCACCCATATTCTGGCCATCAAGGACATGGGCGGGCTGGTCAAGCCCAATGCCGCAAGCGTTCTGGTCAAGGCGCTGAAAGAAGAAACCGGGCTGCCGATTCACTTTCACACCCACGACACCGCCGGCATCGCCAGCGGGTCGATCCTGGCCGCGGCCGAGGCCGGGGTCGACGCGGTCGACTGCGCCATGGACGCGCTGTCGGGCAACACCAGCCAGGCGACGCTGGGCACCGTTGTCGCGGCTCTGCGCCATACCCCGCGCGACACCGGGCTGGACGTTGGCGCGATCCGCCAGATCTCGAATTACTGGGAGGCGGTGCGCGACCAGTATGCCGCCTTTGAATCCGGCATGCAGTCGCCCAGTTCCGAGGTTTACCTGCACGAGATGCCGGGCGGGCAGTTCACCAACCTCAAGGCGCAGGCGCGTTCGATGGGGCTGGAAGACCGCTGGCACGAAGTTGCCGCCGCCTATGCCGACGTGAACCGGATGTTCGGCGATGTCATCAAGGTGACCCCGATCGCCAAGACCGTGGGCGACCTGGCCCTGATGCTGGTCGGGCAGGGGATCAGCTGTGAAGAGCTTCTGAAACCCGAGACCGAATTCAGCTTTCCCGACAGCGTCATCACGCTGATGCGCGGTCAGGTCGGGCAGGCACCGGGCGGCTTTCCGGACGATATCGTCAGAAAGGTGCTGAAAGACGAAAAGCCAATCACCGTGCGGCCCGGGTCGCTGCTGGAACCGACCGATCTGGAAGCCGCGCGCCGCGATCTTCAGGAGCGGTTCGGCCAAGAGGTCGATGACGAGGACCTGAACGGCTATCTCATGTATCCCAAGGTTTTCGCGGATTACATGCAGCATCACACCGTCAACGGCCCGGTCCGGACCCTGCCGACCAAGACGTTTTTCTACGGCATGCAGCCCGGTGAAGAGATCTCGGCCGAGATCGACCCCGGCAAGACGCTTGAAATCCGCTGTCTCGCCATCGGTGAAACCAACGACGAAGGCGAGGTGCGGGTGTTCTTCGAGCTGAATGGCCAGCCCCGGGTGATGCGCGTGGCGGACCGCAGCGCCTCGGTCGCCGGGCAGGCGCGGCCCAAGGCCGACACCGGCAACCCGGGCCACATCGGCGCGCCAATGCCCGGCGCCGTGGCGCAGGTGGCCGTCACGGCCGGCCAGAAGATCAAGGCCGGCGACCTGCTGGTCACGATCGAGGCCATGAAGATGGAAACCGGCATCCATGCCGAGCGCGCGGCGCGGGTCGTCGCGGTTCACGTGTCGCCCGGCGTCCAGATCGATGCCAAGGATCTGCTGGTCGAGCTGGAATTCTGAACCAGCGCCCTTCCCGGTGCGCCCGTGTTTGCGGGGCAGTCCGGGCCCGATTGCCGCAAGGAATCGCGGTCACGCCCGATCACGTGTGATGACGCGTTCGTGATACTGTCATTATTGCCATGTTGCGGGGTCATTAACCTGCAATTCTAGTTGCAGACATCCAATCGGTCAGGGCAAATGCAAACGGTTTACGTCAGAAAAGTTGTCGGAAATGAATGCTTTATCCCCTTGCGCCTGCGCGATTTCCTTATTGCCCTGGAAGCGACGGATACCAGCGAAGAAATCTGGAACCTTCTGGTCGACCTTTGCACCGGCATAAATCTGCCGATCGTCGATTATGTCTGTGCGACCGACTATCGGCGCTGGGAAAAGGCCCAGTTTATCCGCACGACCTTTCACTCGGACTGGATCAGAAAGGCGCGCGCCGACCCGAGCATTCGGAAATTATCGTATTTCCGCACCCATGCGGTGCAATATCTGACGCCCATCACGGTTGGGCTGGCCTATGTCGACGAGATGGCCAATGTGCGCGCCGACCGGCTGGAGATCATGCGTGTGACCTCGAAAATGGGTCTGAACGCCGGGTTTGCCGTGCCCCTGCGCATGAACGAGCCCGGGCAGGCCGCGATATTGGTCATGGGCGGGCCGCAAAGCCGGGCCGAGTTCGACCCGATCCTGGCCGAACATGGCTGGACCATGCACGCCGCCGCCCTGTCGGCCCACACCCGGTATTCCGAGCTTTTCAAGGCAGAATTTGTCGAGCGCAATCACCTGACCGTAAAACAGCAAGAGCTGGTCAGGCTGGTGGGCCGCGGCCTTCTGGACAAGGAAATCGCCCATGAACTGGGCATTTCCTTTTCCGCCGTGCGCCAGCGGCTTGCCGCCGTTCAGGCCAAGACCGGGGTTCTGAACCGGGCCGAACTGGCGGCGCTGGCCATGCGGGTGGGGCTGATTGCCGATCCCACGCTGAAACCCCACGCCGCCGAGCTTACGGTCTTTCTGTCCACAGGCGACGGCAAGACCGGCAGCGAGGCCGAGCATCACTATCCCCAGGCAGCGCAGTGACATCCCCGCTACCCGCATCCATCCTGCGCTAAGGTGACGGCGGGCGCCCCGCACGGCGCCCGCCGTTCATACCCGAAAACCGATGCGGCGGGGGCCGACAAATCGGCAAATCCCCCACATTTTCCGCTTGCAGGCCAACGGTCTTCTTTGTAGGTGCCGTCTCACCCAATGGACGCGGGCGTAGCTCAGGGGTAGAGCATTACCTTGCCAAGGTAAGGGTCGTGAGTTCGAATCTCATCGCCCGCTCCAACAGGGTCTTCCACATGAATTGACGGCACTTGGCCCGGCGCTGACGGTCGCGTTGCGCGGCGGCTGGCGGACGGGGTTCTGGCGGGCCGCGCGGGCGGACCCAAGCGGCCTATGCAGGCGCGCCGCATCTTTGTAATCCTTCTTTCCAGACCGGCCGGGCAACGCGCCCGCGCCGCAAAGGGGGGTTGGCGATGCAGTATCACCTTGACGGCTTTCATCCCGGTGACCCGGCGGTGCATTCGGCCACCGGGCGGCAGGTCGACAGCGGCAAGGTCGATGTCCTCGTCGCCGGTTGCGGCCCGGCGGGCCTGTGCCTGGCGGCGCAACTGGCCCGTTACCCCGAGATTTCCACCCGCATCGTCGAGCAAAAGCCCGGCCCCATGCAGCGCGGGCAGGCCGATGGCATCAGCGTGCGGTCGATGGAGATGTTCCAGGCCTTCGGTTTTGGCGAGCAGGTCCAGCGCGAATCGGTCTGGATCAACGAAACCACCTTCTGGACCCCGGACCCGGCGGCGCCCGGCGCGATCCGGCGGTCGGGCCGCGTGCAGGATGTCGAAGACGACCAGTCGGAAATGCCGCATGTGCTGATCAACCAGGCGCGGGTGCACCGGTTTTTCCTGGATGTCATGCACAATGCGCCCACGCGGCTGACCCCCGACTATGACACCCGCCTGATCGACGTGCAGATCACGCCTGGCGCCGACTATCCCTGCACCGTCACGCTGGAAGGGCCCGGCGGCAGGCCGGAAACCGTGCGCGCCCGCTATGTCGTGGGGTGCGAGGGCGCGCGCAGCCGGGTGCGCCGCGCGATCGGCGGGCAGCTACACGGCGATGCCGCCCACCAGGCGTGGGGCGTGATGGACATTCTGGCCGTCACCGACTTTCCCGACTGGCGGATGAAGTCGATCGTGCAAAGCGGCAGCGAAGGCAGCCTGCTGATCCTGCCGCGAGAGGGGGGCTATCTGGTGCGGCTGTATGTGGCGCTGGACAGTCTGGGGCCCGACGAACGGGTTGCCGAACGCGGCCTTGGGGTCGCGGACATCATCGCCAGGGCGGGGCGGATCCTGCACCCGTTTTCGCTGGACGTGAAAGACGTGGTCTGGTGGTCGATCTATGAAATCGGCCATCGGCTGACCGACAAGTTCGACGATGTTCCCGAGGCCGAAATCGCCACCCGCGCCCCGTGCGTCTTTACCGCCGGCGACGCCTGCCACACCCACAGCCCCAAGGCCGGGCAGGGCATGAACGTGTCGATGGGCGACACGTTCAACCTGGGCTGGAAACTGGTGGCGGTGCTGTCCGGGCGGTCGGACCCGGCGCTGTTGCACAGCTATTCGGCCGAGCGTCGCGAGGCGGCGCGCGTGCTGGTCGAGACCGATCACAAATGGTCACGCACCGTGGGTGCGGCACCGACCGAGGCCGAACTGCGCGGCGACGTGCCGCCCCGCTTTCAGCAGGAATTCGTGGCCAACCTTCCCTTCACCGCCGGGCTGACGGTGCGTTATGGCGCCTCGGCGATCATCGGCAGCGACCGGCACCAGGCGCTGGCGCGTGGCCTGCCCATCGGCATGCGGTTTCATTCCGCGCCGGTGATCCGGCTGGCCGACGCGCGCCCGATGCAACTGGGTCACGTGGTCGAAGCCGACCAGCGCTGGCGCCTGCTGGCCTTTGCCCCGGCCGGCGACACCGGCGCCGACGATGGCGCAATCGCCCGGCTTTGCCGCTTTCTGGGCGCCGACCCGGCCTCGCCCATCCGGCGCCACACCCGCGGGTCCGAGGATATCGACGCGGTGATCGACCTGCGCGCGGTGTTCCAGCCCGGATTTCGCGAGATCGAGCATGCGCAGATGCCGGCCCTGTTGCGCCCGCACAAGGGGCGGTTCGGTCTGTGCGACTATGAAAAGGTGTTTTGCGCCGACCGGCGCGGCGGACGCGACATATTCGACATGCGCGGGATCGCCCGCGCGTCGGGCTGCATGGTGGTGCTGCGCCCCGACCAGCATGTCGCGCATATCCTGCCGCTGGACGACGGTGCCGGGCTGGCCGGGTTTTTCGCGGGCGTGCTGCTGCCCGCTGGTTCGCAGGAATGACGCGCGCCCGTGAACGGGCCGATTTCAGCCTTGACCGGGCCGGGAAATTCGGGCGATGCACGAAAACCGACCTGAAGGCCGGGCGCGGCGCGACCGGCGGATCAATTCTTTTGGGGGAAACCAATGAACACTCTTGGCCGCAACATCTTCGCCACCGGCATGCTGGCGCTGTCGGCGCTGGCCGGCACCGCAGGCAGCGCCGCCGCACAGGACGTGTCGCTGAAGCTGCACCATTTCCTGCCGATCCAGGCCAACCTGGCCGCGCATATCCTTGAACCCTGGGCGGAAGAGGTTCAGGCAGCCTCGGGCGGGCGTATCGAGATCGAGCGTTTCTATGGCATGGCCCTTGGCGGCCGGCCGCCCGAACTGATGGATCAGGTGCTTGACGGCGTGACCGACATGACCCTGACCGTCACCGGCTATACGCCCGGGCGTTTCCCGCGGTCCGAGGCGTTCGAACTGCCCTTCATGATGACCGACGCCGGCCCCACCAGCCGCGCCTATTGGGACTATGCCCAGGCGCATATGTTCGACACCGACTTCAGGGACTACAAGATCCTTGCAGTCTGGGTGCACGGGCCCGGCCTGATCCATTCGTCCGACCCGATCTCGACGCCGTCAGACCTGAACGGTGTCAAGCTGCGCGCGCCGACCCGGATCATCAACCAGATGTTCACCACGCTGGGCGCAACCACCGTGGGCATGCCGGTTCCGGCGGTGCCCGAGGCGCTGTCGAAGGGCGTGATCGACGCCACCGTCATCCCGTGGGAGGTGACCGGCGCCCTGAAGGTGCCCGAGCTTGTGACCAACCACACCGAGTTCGGCGACGACGTGCTTTACACCACCACCTTCGTGCTGGCGCTGAACCGCGACGTCTGGGACGCGATCCCCGCCGATCTGCAGGCGATCATCATGGAACATTCCGGCGCCACGCTGTCTGAGTTCGGCGGCGCGCAGATGCAGCGCGACGATGCGCCGGCCCGGGCCGCGGCCGCGGAACTGGGCAACAACATCATCACACTGACGCCGCAACAGGTGCAGGTGTGGAAAGATGCCGCCTCGGGGGTCGAAGGCGCCTGGATTGCCGACATGGACGGTCAGGGCATCGACGGCGCCACGCTGGTGCAGGACGCGCGCGACCTGATCGCCAAATATTCGGCAATGCAATAACACGGCGCGGCGCGCGGCGGCCGGTCCGGCGCGCGCCACAACAACCGGGAAGCGCAAGATGCATCGCGCAATGACACGGCTGGCACAGACCATGGCGGTGCTTGGGTCGCTGGTGCTGGTGTTCCTGATCCTGATGACCTGCGTGTCGGTCACCGGGCGCGAGCTGAATTCCTTTTTCAACGCGGACCTGATGCAAACCGCCGCGCCCGGTCTTGCCGGCTTCATGCTGGGCCTTGGCGTGGCCCCGATCACCGGTGATTTCGAGTTGATCGAAAACGGCATGGCCTTTGCGATATTTGCGTTTCTGCCGCTGGCCCAGATGCACGCGGCTCATGCGACCGTCGACGTGTTTACCCAACGCCTGCCCGACCCGCTGCTGCGCTGGATGCGGGCGCTGACCGAGGCGGTCTTTGCGCTGGTGCTGCTGGTCTTCGCGGCCAGGCTGTTCGACGGCATGCAGGCCAAGATGCGCTATAACGAGACCACCTACCTGATCCAGTTCCCGGTGTGGTGGGCCTATGCCCTTGCCCTGTCGGCGGCCGTGGTCGCGGCGCTGGTCGGGGTTTACATGGCCGGGCTGCGGCTGGCCGAGGCGTTGACCGGGACCGACCTTGTGCCCGCGGCCGAAGGCGGCGACGGGTGAGCGATTTCGGCATCGGCGCCCTCAGCTTTCCCGCCCTGCTGATCCTGATCTTCCTGCGTGTGCCCATCGGGCTGGCCATGTTCGTGGTTGGCTTTGTCGGGCTGTGGATGGTCACCGGCTCGGCCCACATCGGGCTGGCGCGGCTGAAGAACGAGACCTTTTCGACCTTTGGCAGCTATTCCCTTTCGATCGTGCCTATGTTCCTGCTGATGGGCTATTTCTCGACCCTTGGCGGCATGAGCCAGGCGCTTTTCAAGGCGGCCGAGGGGTTTCTGGGCCATCGCCGTGGTGGCGTGGCCATGGCGGCGATCGGCGCCTGCGCCGGGTTCGGGGCCATCTGCGGCTCGTCGCTGGCCACCGCGGCCACGATGAGCCGCGTCGCCCTGCCGGAACTGAAACGCCACGGCTATTCCGGCGGCTTTTCCACCGCGACGCTGGCCGCCGGCGGCACGCTGGGCATCCTGATCCCGCCGTCGGTGGTGCTGGTGATCTATGCCATCATCACCGAACAGAATATCGCCAAGCTGTTCCTTGCCGCCTTTGTGCCCGGCGCGCTGGCGGCGGCGAGCTATATGGTCGCGATCTCGCTTTATGCGCGCCTTTACCCCGACCGGGCCGGGGCTGGGCCGCGCCTGCCTATGGGTGAGCGGTTTCGGGCGCTGGCCCGGGTCTGGCCGGTGTTGCTGGTGTTCGGGCTGGTGGTGGGTGGCATCTATGCCGGATGGTTCACTCCGACCGAGGGCGCCGCCGTGGGGGCGCTGGGCACCGGGATCATTGCGCTGGCCAACCGCGGGCTGACGCTGGCGACGCTGCTGGACAGCTTTTTCGCCACTGCGCGGTCGTCGGCGATGATCTTCCTGATCGTGTTCGGCGCGGCCTTTTACAACGGGTTTCTCGGGCTGACACAGGTGCCGCAGGACCTGTCAGCCTGGGTCGTGGGGCAGGGGTTCAGCGCCTACACGATTCTGGTGCTGATCCTGATCTTCTATCTGGTCATGGGCTGTTTCATGGACAGCCTGTCAATGATCCTGCTGAGTGTGCCGATCTTTTTCCCGGTGGTGTCGGGCCTCGATTTCGGGCTGGTCAGTTTGGAAGGCATGCAGGCCACCGCCGCGGCCCGGGCGCTGGCCGACCCGGCGCTGCAGGTGGCGCCGGACATGCTGGGCGCGGTCAACCAGGCCATTGCCGACGGCTTGGCGCTGACGCGCGAGCAGATGACCGCGATCGGCATCAACGTGACCCGGGGCATGGCCAACCGCGCGGCGGTGGAACATACCGCGATCTGGTTCGGCATTCTGGTTCTGATCGTGGTCGAAGTTGGCCTGATCACGCCGCCGGTGGGCATGAACCTGTTCATTATCAACGCCATGGACCGGACCACCCCGATGACCGAGACCTACAAGGCCGTGATGTTCTTTGTCGGCGCCGACCTGGTGCGCGTGGCCGTGCTGATCCTGTTTCCGGCCATTGTGCTGTTCGCGATCTGACTGCGCTGTGCGAAAAAAGGGGGGGGGCGCTGCCCCCGACGGCGCGTGCCGCGCCGCCCCCCCCCGAAGTATTTTGGGAACAATGAAGCGGTGGGGCAGAATGCCAACGCCGCCGCCACGGTCGCTGCGGGCCAAACGGGTGGC
>CAYYMJ010000011.1:52633-70453 GCA_964472855.1 uncultured Rhodobacterales bacterium
GACACCCACACGGCATCGGCGCCGGCATCGCGGATCGTGACCGCCGCCTCGGCGTCAAGCACGCCCTTGACCAGCAGCTTGCCGGCCCACATCTCGCGCACCCGGTCCAGATATTCCCAGTCGGGCGCGGTTCTGAGCAGATAGCCCACATGGGCCGTGCCCGGCAGCGATCTGCTGGTGTCGGCGTAGGGGTCCAGCGTGACCAGCCGTGGCCGGCCATGGGCCAGCGTCGCCAGCGACCAAGCGGGACACCGGGCGCATTGCAGAGCGATGCGCGGGGTCAGGCGCGGCGGATGCAGCAGGCCCGAGCGTTGCTGACGTTCGCGGCGGCTGGCGGCGGGCACGTCCACGGTCAGGATCAGGGTGGAAAAGCCCGAATTGCGGGCGCGTTCCAGCAGGTCGTGCAGGATGTCGGGGTCGCCGGGCGGGTATAGCTGGAACCAGCCGTTGCCGCCGGCATGGGGCCCCACGGTTTCGGGCGCCGCCGCCGCCACCGTCGACAGGCCATAGGGAATGTTGTGGCGCCGCGCGGCAGCGGCCAGCCGCGGCTCGGCCCCGGCCCAGATCAGGCCCGACATGCCGACCGGCGCAATGCCGACAGGCATGTCATATTGCTGGCCCAGAAAGGTGGTTTCCAGTTGCGGCTCGGGGTGGCCTCGCAGAACGGCGGGGCAGAGATGAATGGCCTCGATCGCGGCGCGGCTGTTGCTGGTCGCGGATCCGTCGCCGGTGCCGCTTGCCAGAAACTCCCACACGAAATGCGGCAACCGCCGCCGCGCCCGGCGTTTCAGGTCGGCAATGGCGGGATATCGGTGGTCGAGCGTCATCGGGGTGACTAATAATGCGCAGCACCGCGCGCACAAGCGGCGATTGCCGCGGCACGGCGGGTGAACAATCCCAGAACATATCTTTAACAGGCGGCCATTTGGCGCTAGGGTCCGGGCATGAGCAGTTTTGATGAGGATGACGCGCTTGAGGCGGCGGCCTCGATGGGGCTGGCGGCCCGGGCCATGGCGGCCCGGCCTGCGCCCTATCTCGAGGATCTGAACCCGGCCCAGCGCCAGGCGGTCGAGGCGCTGGACGGCCCGGTCCTGATGCTGGCGGGCGCGGGCACCGGCAAGACCAAGGCGCTGACCACGCGCATTGCCCACCTTCTGAACACCGGCAACGCGCGACCGAACGAAATTCTGGCCGTGACCTTCACCAACAAGGCGGCGCGCGAGATGCGCAACCGCGTGGGCCGCCTGCTGGGGCAAACGGTTGAAGGCATGCCGTGGATGGGCACCTTCCACGCCATCTGCGTCAAGCTTCTGCGGCGGCACGCGGAACTGGTGGGGCTGAAATCGAACTTCACCATTCTGGACACCGACGATCAGGTGCGGCTGATGAAGCAGCTGATCGTGGCCGAGAATATCGACGAAAAGCGCTGGCCGGCCCGGCAACTGGCCGGCATCATCGATGGCTGGAAAAACCGCGCCTGGACGCCCGACAAGGTGCCGGCGGCCGAGGCCGGGGCCTTCAATCACCGCGGCACCGAGATTTACGACTATTACCAGCAACGGCTGAAGGCGCTGAACGCGGTCGATTTCGGCGACCTGCTGCTGCATGTCCTGACCATCTTTCAGGCCCACGATGACGTGCTGGCCCAGTATCAACGCTGGTTCCGGTATATCCTTGTCGACGAGTATCAGGACACCAACGTCGCCCAGTATCTGTGGCTGCGGCTTCTGGCCCGGACCCATCGCAACATCTGCTGCGTGGGCGACGACGACCAGTCGATCTATGGCTGGCGCGGGGCCGAGGTGGGCAACATCCTGCGGTTCGAAAAGGATTTTCCCGGTGCCAAGGTGGTGCGGCTGGAGCAGAATTACCGCTCGACCCCGCATATCCTTGCCGCGGCCTCGGGCGTGATCGACGCCAACAAGGGGCGGCTGGGCAAGACGTTGTGGACGGCGGTGGATCAGGGCGAAAAGGTTCGGCTGATCGGCCATTGGGATGGCGAGGAAGAGGCACGCTGGATCGGCGAAAACGTCGAGGATCTGGCCCGCGGCCGGGCCATGGCGCCCTTCAGCCACGACGACATGGCCATCCTTGTGCGCGCCAGCCACCAGATGCGCGCCTTTGAAGACCGGTTCCTGACCATCGGCCTGCCCTACCGGGTGATCGGGGGCCCGCGCTTTTACGAGCGGCTCGAAATTCGCGACGCCATGGCCTATTTCCGCCTGGCGGTCAGCCCTGACGACGATCTGGCGTTCGAACGTGTGGTCAACACGCCCCGGCGCGGCCTTGGCGACAAGGCGCAGCAGAAAATTCAGATCGCGGCCCGCACCAACGGGGCGACGCTGGTCGACGGCGCCCGCATCTTGTTGGCGGCCAAGGATCTGGGCGGGCGCGGTGCCGCCGAATTGCGCCTGCTGGTCGACAATATTGCCCGCTGGCACGATTCTGCCCGGCGCGACGGCCACAGCCATATCGAACTGGCCGAGCAGATACTGGAAGAGTCGGGCTATACCGCCTTCTGGCAGACCGAAAAGACGCCCGAGGCGCCGGGGCGGCTGGAAAACCTCAAGGAACTGGTCAAGGCGCTGGAGCAATTCGAGAATCTGCAGGGGTTTCTCGAACATGTGGCCTTGATCATGGACAACGAATCCGAAGAGGCCGGCGCCAAGGTGTCGATCATGACCCTGCACGCGGCCAAGGGGCTGGAGTTTCCCGTGATCTTTCTGCCGGGGTGGGAGGATGGCCTGTTTCCGTCGCAGCGCGCGATGGACGAACAGGGGCTAAGCGGGCTCGAGGAAGAAAGGCGCCTGGCCTATGTCGGCATCACCCGGGCCGAGCGGCTGTGCACCGTGTCCTTCGCCGCCAACCGGCGGGTCTATGGCCAGTGGCAGTCGGCGCTGCCGTCGCGCTTCATCGACGAATTGCCCGAAACCCATGTCGAGGTGCTGACCCCGCCGGGGCTGTATGGCGGCGGCTACGGGTCGGCCGGCGCGGTGCGGGGGGCGCCTGATTCCAACCTGAACGACCGGGCGGCGCGGGCAGACGTGTATAATTCGCCCGGCTGGCGGCGGTTGCAATCGCGCAGTCAGAACCGGCCGATGAGCCAGCCCAAGGAAAGCCGGAACATGGTGATCGATGCTGAGGCGGTGTCATCCTTTGCCGTTGGCGACCGGGTGTTCCACAGCAAGTTCGGCTATGGCGCGGTGACGGCGATCGAGGGTGACAAGCTGGATATCGCCTTTGACAAGGCGGGCGCCAAGAAGGTGGTGTCGCGTTTCGTGAGCGAAGCCTCGCGCGCCGACGAAGTTCCGTTCTAGTGGATCGACCGAAACATTTGAATCCCGCCTCCGGGCGCAGGCTTTGATCATAAGCCAGTCAAATGTTTTGATAAGTTGATGCATAGTGAAAATACCGGTGGCGCGAAACGTCAGATTCGTTCCACCGGGGCGTCTGACCGGCACCCAATTGGCAGCAACGAAAAACGGCGGCGTCCGCATTGCGCGGACGCCGCCGTCTTGTTTCGCCGTGGCCCGTCGGGAGGAGACGGTCACAGGCGACAGCCATGAACGCCGGGAGGAGGGCGTCCAGAGCCGAAGGATTTGGGCAGCAGCACGAAGGGAGGATTTCGTGCTGCTGCCAGCCGCGCCCGGACCGAGGGAGGAGACAGTCCGGCGCGGTATTCGGTCAGCCGAGCGCGACCTGGTGCGCGGCGTCGCGCGCGGCCGAGCCGATGGCGTCGCGGTTCAGGCCAAGATCGGTCAGTTCGCGGTCGGTCAGGGCGTTCAGCTCGTCAAAGGTGGTGCGATACGCTTGATATTGCCGGGCGCGCCGGCCCGCGTCGCGCAGACGGACGGTCAGGCGCGAAATCAGGCTCGCAGGCCCGGTGTGAGTGTCGATTGCATAGGCCATGGTTCTTGCCTCAGGTATTGTGCAGGTGCAGCATTTTCGTTTCGAGGCTGTATTTAGCCATCTGAAAGGCCGCGACAATCCCAACAATCGGCAATGCCGCTATGCAGCATTTGCATGTGTCCTGGCCGGCTGCTGCCCGTCGCGGCCACGCAGATCTGGGCCAAAGCGCGTAAATTTTCCCGGTCCGGCGGCGCATTCATGTTGACAGTTGCGAATCTGCAACGCCGGGCTGGGCGCGCGAAACCTTCGGGAAATCATGGGAAACCATAAATAGCACCATATATGGTGGGGTGCCTGTGTCGGATCGCCAAATAGCGGCAACCCGGCTGTCAGTATCTTGGGTGCTGGCGCGCGATCCCAGCCATAGCAGGTTGGAAAAGTGATATTTCCCGCGCTATCGGCCAGAATTTGCCGTTGCTTCCCGTGAAATCCCGTGGCATCCCTAATCCACCGAATGACGGGGCAGAGTTTCAGCGGCACAAAGACCGCGACGGACAAGAAATCGAGGCAGGTTTCAACAGGCACCCCAACATTCGAAAGTGAGATCCGGCGCGCGGGCGAGCAGACATCCCCCCAGGTGGCGCGTGCAGTCGGACGCCCCGGAAACGGGAGAGCGGCGGCGGATCGGGCAGTGGCAGCAGTCCGATCCGCCGTTTTCATTTTCAGACAGTGACAAGGCGTGGGGGGAAGGGACAGACAGGGGAGCGGCATGGGTCGCACCTTCAGAGGCGAAAGCCACCACAAGGTGGACAACAAGGGCAGGGTGTCGATCCCGGCCCTGTTTCGCCGTGTCGTCGAGGCCGGCGATCCCGGCTGGTCCCCCGGAGAAAACCCCGAACTGGTGATTGTCTACGGCGACGAGCGCCGCGATTACCTTGAATGTTTCACGGTCGAGGCGATCGAGCGTGTCGACGTCAAGATCTCGCGCCTGCCGCGCGCCTCGCTGCAACGTAAATCGCTGCAACGGCTCTATTCCGGGCAGGCGCACCCGGCGACGGTCGACGAAACCGGCCGGCTGGTGCTGCCGAAAAAGCTGCGCGACAAGGTGGCCATCACCGACAGCGCGTTTTTCATCGGCAACGGCGATACCTTCGAGATCTGGAATTACGCCACATACGAGGTCAGCGACCTTGCGGATGGCGACGACGGCTACGACCCCGCCGTCGACCCGGCGATCTATCTTCCAGGAGAGGAGGACTAGGGCGATGGCCACCGAGCCAGCCCATGTTCCCGTTCTGCTTCAGCCGATCGTTGCGCATGCCGCCCCGGTTACCGGCCTTTGGGTCGACGGCACCTTCGGGGCCGGCGGCTATGCGCGCGCGCTGCTGGACGCGGGCGCCGACCGGGTTGTCGGGATCGACCGCGATCCGCTGGCGTTCGAACTGGCCCAAGGTTGGGCCGCCGCCCATGGCGACCGCCTGCGGCTGGAAATGGGCACCTTCAGCAATCTCGACCAACTGGCCGGCGCGCCGGCCAACGGCGTGGTGCTGGATCTTGGCGTGTCGTCGATGCAGCTTGACCGCCCCGAGCGCGGATTTTCCTTCGCCAAGGACGGGCCGCTTGACATGCGCATGTCGCAGGACGGGCCCAGTGCCGCGCATCTGGTCGCCGAAACGCCCGAGGCCGACCTGGCCGACATACTGTATACTTACGGGGAAGAGCGCGCGTCGCGCCGCATCGCCCGGGCCATCGTGCGGGCCCGTGCCGAAGCGCCCGTCGTCACCACCGCGCAACTGGCCAGCATCGTCGCCGGCTGCCTGCCGCGCCCGAAGCCCGGCCAAAGCCATCCGGCCACCCGCAGTTTCCAGGCCCTGCGCATCGCCGTGAACGACGAATTCGAACAGCTTGTCGCCGGGCTCGAAGCGGCGGAACGGCTGTTGCTGCCGGGCGGGTTGCTGGCGGTGGTCAGCTTTCACAGCCTCGAAGACCGGGTGGTCAAACGCTTTTTCCAGGCGCGGGGTCCGGCGCGGGCCGGCAATCGTTATGCCCCCGAAACCGCGCCGTTGCCGGCCCGGTTTGCGCGCATGTCCAAGGGAATCGCCGCGTCAGAGGACGAACAGCGCGCCAACCCGCGCGCCCGCTCGGCCCGGCTGCGCATGGGCTGGCGCACCGATGCCCCGGCCGGCCCGGTCGACCGGTCGACGCTGGGGCTTCCGCAAATTTCCCGGGGGGCAAGACGATGAAACCGCTTTTCTACCTTGTCACGGCGCTGGCGGTCATGGGGCTGGCCTATTGGGCCTACCAGGAAAACTATCGCACGCAGGCCGCGCTGTCCGAGCTCGAGCACACCAACCGCGAAATCGGGCGCACCCGCGACAGCATCGCCGTTCTGCGGGCCGAATGGGCCTATCAGAACCGGCCAGAAAGGTTGCGCGACCTTGCGCTGATGAATTTCAACCGGCTGGGCCTGATGCCGCTGACGCCGGGGCATTTCGCCCGCGTCGACCAGATCGCCTTTCCCGCGACGACCGCATTGCACACGGTCGGCCTTGGCGACGACGGCGGAGGCGGCCAGTGATCCGGCGCCCGCTGCGCCCGCTGGCCCGCGTGCTGAAGGCGCGGGCGCAGGGCGAGAATCCGGACGCGATCGAACGCGAGAACCTGCGCCAGCGGCTGGAAGAGATGCGCGACAACCAGCGCCACCGCGCCGAAGGCCGGCTGCTGGTCATGGTGGTGCTTTTCGTCTGCGGCTTTGGCATCATCGGCACCCGCATGGCGGTGCTGGCGGGGTCCAGCCCGGTCGAGCCGCGCGCCGTCGGGATGCAAAGCCATATCGTGTCGGACCGGGCCGACATTCTGGACCGCAACGGGCGTATCCTGGCCACCAACCTCGACACCTATTCGCTGTATGCCCAGACCCGCGACATGATCGAGCCCGAGCGCGCCGCGCACGAGGTCGCCCGCATCTTTCCCGACCTCGACGCCGACGCGCTGGCGGCGCGCTTCAGCCGGCCGAACGCCTTCATGTGGATCAAGACCCGGCTCAGCCCCGAACAGATGCAGGCCGTGCATGACATCGGCGAACCGGGGCTGATGTTCGGCCCGCGCGAGATGCGGCTTTATCCCAACGGGGCGCTGGCGGCGCATGTTCTGGGCGGCGCGCGCTTTGGCGAACAGGCGGTGAATTCGGCCGAGGTCAAGGGCGTGGCCGGGGTCGAACTGGCGTTCGACAACGCCTTGCGCGACCCGGCCAACAACGGCGCGCCACTGGTTCTGTCCATCGACCTGACCATACAGTCGGCGGTCGAGGACGTGCTGGAAGGCGGCATGAAGCTGTTGAACGCCAAGGGCGCGGCGGCGGTGCTGATGGATGTGCACACCGGTGAACTGGTGGCCATGGCCAGCCTGCCCGATTTCGACCCCAACGAACGGCCGGCGCTGCTGACGCAGGGCGATCAGGCCGACAGCCCGCTGTTCAACCGCGCGGTGCAGGGCGTGTACGAGCTGGGCTCGACCTACAAGATTTTCACGGTGGCGCAGGCGATGGAACTGGGGCTTGTCAACCCGGGCACCATGGTCGACGCCAACGCGCCCATGACCTGGGGCCGCTTCACGATCAACGAATTCCGGCGCAAGAACTATGGCCCGCTGTTGTCGGTGACCGATGTGATCGTCAAATCGTCCAACGTCGGCACCGCCCGGCTGGCGCTGCAGATCGGCGGCGAACGTCAGCAGGAATTCTTTCGTGCGCTGGGGCTGTTCGACCCCCTGCCGGTCGAGTTGGCCGAGGCGCCGCATGTGCGCCCGCTGCGGCCCGCGCGCTGGTCGGACATCGTGACCATAACCGCCTCTTACGGCCACGGCATTGCCGCGTCGCCCCTGCATCTGGCCGCCGCCTATGCCAGTTTGCTGAACGGCGGCACGCGGGTAGCGCCGACCCTGATGCGCCGCGATGCGCCGGCCGAGGGCCCGCGGCTGGTCAGCGAACATGTCAGTCAAAGCGCCGCCACCATGCTGCGCGCGGTGGTCGAGCGCGGGACCGCCAGCTTTGGCGAGGTTGCGGGCTATTCGGTTGGCGGCAAGACCGGGACGGCGGACAAGCCCAAGCCCGGCGGCGGCTATTACGACGACCGCGTTGTTGCGACCTTTGCCAGCGTGTTCCCGTCGAACGACCCGCGCTATGTGCTGGTGGTGACCATGGACGAGCCGGTGGAAACCGCGGGGTCCGCGCCGCGCCGCACCGCCGGCTGGACATCGGTTCCGGTCGCGGCCGAGATCATCCGCCGCACAGCGCCGCTGTTGGGGCTGCGCCCACAAGTTGAACTTGGGCAGGCAACCGGAGTAACACTCACCTCGAACCATTAGGATCGGAACCAGCGGCATGACAGGCACGGCGGTTCAGCCTCGAACCCTTGCCCAACTGGGCCTGACCTCGCCTACCGGCGACGTGCCGGTCACGGGCCTGTCGACCGACAGCCGCGACGTGCGCGACGGCCACCTGTTTGCGGCGTTGCCCGGCACCGAGGTTCACGGCGCCCGCTTTATTGCCAGCGCGCTTGGTAACGGCGCCAATGCCATTCTGACCGACCGCGCCGGCGCGGCGCTGGCGCGGGACATTCTGCGCGCCAACCCGGTGCCGGTGATCCTGGCCGAGGATCCGCGCCAGACGCTGGCCTATACCGCCGCGCTGTGGTTCGGGCGCCAGCCCGAGGTGATGGTTGCCGTCACCGGCACCAACGGCAAGACCTCGGTCGCCAGCTTCGTGCGCCAAATCTGGAGCGCGCTGGGCCTGCCGTCCGTCAATGTCGGCACCACCGGTGTCGAGGGCGCGCTGTCGATGCCGCTGGCCCACACCACGCCCGAACCGGTCACGCTGCACCGGGTTCTGGCCGAGGTTGTCGATGCCGGCATCGGCCATGCGGCGATGGAGGCATCGTCGCACGGGCTGGCGCAGCGCCGTCTTGACGGCGTGCGGATCGAGGCGGCGGCCTTCACCAACCTCAGTCAGGACCATCTGGACTATCACCCTGATCTTGATGACTATTTTTCCGCCAAGGCCGGGCTTTTCGACCGGGTGCTGCCCGAGGACGGGGTGGCGGTGATCAACTGCGACGGCCTGCGCGGCGCCGAAATGGCCGCGGTGGCCGAGGTTCGTGGGCAGGATGTGATGCGCGTGGGCCGCTCGGAAAATGCAATGCTGCGGATTCTGGCGCAACGCTTTGACGCGGCGGGCCAGCATCTGCGCTATTCCTGGAACGGGACTCCGGGGCAGGTGCGGCTGGACCTGGTGGGCGGCTTTCAGGCCGAAAACGCGCTGACGGCGGCGGGGCTGGCCATTGCCACCGGCTGCAACCCGTCGCGGGTGTTCGCGGTGCTGCCCGAACTCGTCACGGTCCGGGGGCGCATGCAGCGCGCGGCCACCCGCGACAATGGCGCGCCGGTTTTCGTCGATTATGCCCACACGCCCGATGCGTTGAAAACCGCGCTGGCGGCGCTGCGCCCGCATGTGATGGGGCGGCTGATCGTGGTGTTCGGCGCCGGCGGCGACCGCGACCGCACCAAGCGTGTGTTGATGGGGCAGGCGGCCCGCGATGGCGCGGATGTGCGCATCGTGACCGATGACAACCCGCGCAGCGAGGACCCGGCCGCCATTCGCCGGTCGATCCTGGGCGCCGACGACGCGGCCCGCGAGATCGGCGACCGGGCCGAGGCCATCTTGCGCGCCGTCGACATGCTGGACAGCGGCGATGCGCTGCTGATTGCCGGCAAGGGGCACGAAACCGGGCAGACCGTGGGCGACACGGTTTTTCCCTTCGACGATGTCGAACAAGCCAGCCTGGCCGTGGCGGCGCTGGACGGGCGGGTGGCATGACGCTTTGGACCTCGGCCGAGGCAGCGGCCGCCACAGGGGGGCGGGCCAGCGGCGACTGGGCGGCGAACGGCGTGTCGATCGACAGCCGCAGCCTTGTGGCCGGCGATCTGTTCGTGGCCCTGACGGACGCGCGCGACGGGCATGATTTCGTGGCCGGCGCGCTGGCGGGCGGTGCCGCGGCGGCGATGGTGTCACGCATCCCCGACGGTGTTGCCGCCGACGCGCCTTTGCTGGTGGTCGACGACGTGTTGCGCGGGCTGGCGGCACTGGCCACCGCCGCGCGGGCCCGCAGCCGGGCGCGGGTGGTTGCGGTCACCGGATCGGCCGGCAAGACCTCGACCAAGGACATGCTGCGCCATGTCTTGTCGGCGCAGGGCGAGACCCACGCCGCCGAGAAAAGCTTCAACAATCACTGGGGGGTGCCGCTGACGCTGGCGCGTCTGCCGCAGGGCGCCGATTTCGCGGTGATCGAGATCGGCATGAACCACCCCGGCGAGATCGGGCCGCTGGCTGCCTTGGCCCGGCCACATGTGGCCGTCGTCACCACCGTGGCACCGGCGCATCTGGAAGCCTTTGCCGATGTTGCCGCCATCGCCCGGGAAAAGGCCGCCATCTTCGATGGGCTCGAGCCCGGCGGAACGGCCGTGATCAACGGTGATTTGCCGCAAACGCCGATCCTGCGGCAGGCGGCGCTGGCCCGGGCCGGCGCGGTGCTGGACTTTGGCGAGGGCGCGGCCAACGCTGTGCGCCTGGTGGGGCTGCAGGCGGATGCCGACGGTCTGCGCGCCAGCGTCGCGGCGCCGGGGGCGGGCCTTGCCGGCCCTCTGCGGCTGGTCACGCCGGGGCGGCATTTTGCCATGAATGCGCTGGCGGCGCTGGGCGCGGTCAGCGCGCTGGGCGCCGACGCGGGCCGGGCGCGGGCCGCGCTGGCCGGTTGGGTGCCGCCCGACGGGCGCGGCCGGACCGAGGCGCTGCAGATTGGCGAGCGCCGCTTTACCCTGATCGACGACGCCTTCAACGCCAACCCGGCCTCGATGGCGGCGGGGCTGGCGATGCTGGGCGCGGTGACGCCCGGGCCCGGCGGCCGGCGCGTGGCGGTGCTGGGCGACATGCTGGAGCTGGGCGCCGACGAAGAGGCGCTGCATGTCGCGCTGGACCGTGACCCGGCCATGGCCAGCGTGGCGGTGGTGCATTGCGTGGGTCCGCGCATGGGCGCGCTGCATGCAGCCCTGCCGGCGCACCGGCGCGGGCTGCGGGCATCGACGGCGGCCGAGATCGCCGCGGTGGCGGACGCGTTGGTGCGCGACGGCGATGTCCTGCTGGTCAAGGGGTCAAAGGGCAGCCGTGTCAGCGAGGTGGTTGACGCCCTGAAGGATTTGGGTCATCGCCCGGCGCAAGCGACGAGGAAAGCCCTGAATGCTGTATAATCTGACGGCCCTGTCCGACGGCGGGGACTTTTTCAACCTGTTTCGCTATATCACCTTTCGCGCCGGTGGGGCCTTTTTCACCGCGCTGCTGTTTGGATTTCTGTTCGGGCGCCCGCTGATCAACCTGCTGCGCCGGCGTCAGCGCAACGGCCAGCCCATCCGCGAGGACGGGCCGGCCAGCCACCTTGAGACCAAGGTGGGCACGCCGACCATGGGCGGGGTGCTGATCCTGGGCGCTTTGCTGGTGTCGACGCTGCTTTGGGCGCGGCTCGACAATCCGCATATCTGGAACATCCTGTTCGTGACGATTTCCTTCGGCCTGCTGGGATTTGCCGATGACAATGCCAAGGTGTCGCGCAACAGCCACGCCGGGATTTCCGGGCGCCTGCGGCTGCTGACGGGTTTCGTGATCGCGGGTATCTCGGGGGCCTGGGCGGCGGCGGCGCACCCTGACGCGCTGGGCTGGACGCTGGCCTTTCCGGTCTTCAAGGAAAGCCTTTTGTACATGGGCTATCTTTTCGTTCCCTTTGCGATGCTGGTGATCGCCGGGGCCGCCAACGCGGTCAATCTGACCGACGGGCTGGACGGGCTGGCGATCATGCCGGTGATGATCGCGGCGGCGGCGCTGGGGATCATCGCCTATGCAGTTGGCCGGGTCGATTTTTCGGAATATCTCGAAGTGCATTACGTGCCGGGAACGGGCGAGATCCTGGTATTCTCGGCCGGGCTGATCGGCGGCGGGCTGGGGTTCTTGTGGTATAACGCGCCGCCGGCGGCGGTGTTCATGGGCGATACCGGGTCGCTGGCGCTGGGCGGGGCGCTGGGGGCGGTGGCGGTGGCGATCAAGCACGAGATCGTGCTGGCGATCGTCGGTGGGCTGTTCGTGGTCGAGGCGCTGAGCGTCATCATCCAGGTGCTGTATTTCAAGCAGACCGGCAAGCGGGTGTTCCTGATGGCACCGATCCACCACCATTTCGAGAAACGCGGCTGGGCCGAGCCGCAGATCGTGATCCGCTTCTGGATCGTGTCGCTGATCCTGGCGCTGGTGGGTCTGGCGACACTGAAGGTGCGCTAGGATGCGCCGCTGGCCGCGGCGCGGCGGTGGGGGCGCTGCCCCCGACCCGCTGCGGGGCAGCGGCTCTCCCCCGGGATATTTTCGCCATGATGATGGTCTGCGCGGCGGGTGCGCGCGGAATGCGGGTGCGCGGGCATGATCGTGGTGTCGTGTCTGGCCGGGCAAAGGGTCATGGTTCTGGGGCTGGGCCGGTCTGGGTTGGCCGCGGCGCGGGCACTGACGGCCGGCGGGGCCCGCGTGTTGTGCTGGGACGACAGTTCCGAGGCGCGGGCGGCGGCCGGGGACGCGGGCCTGACGCTGGCCGATCCCGGGCGGCGGGATGGATTTGACGGGGTGGCGGCGCTGATCGTCAGCCCGGGTATCGCGCATCTTTATCCGCAGCCCAACCCGCATGTGGCCGCCGCCCTGGCCGCCGGGGTGCCGCTGGACAATGACATCGGGCTGTTTTTTCGGTCGCTGGCACGGCCGGACTGGGACCGGTTCGACGTGGCGCCTCGGGTGGTGGCGGTGACGGGGTCGAACGGCAAGTCGACGACCTCGGCGCTGCTTTGTCATGTGCTGTTGGCGGCCGGGCGCGGGGCGCAGCTGGCCGGCAATATCGGGCGCGGGGTTCTGGATATCGTGCCGCCCGGCGACGGCGACGTGGTGGTGCTGGAGCTGTCGAGCTATCAGAGCGAACTGGCGCGGGCGCTGACGCCGGATATCGCTGTGTTTACCAATCTGTCTCCGGATCATCTGGACCGCCACGGCGGCCGGGGGGGGTATTTCGCGGCCAAGCGGCGGCTGTTTGCCGAAGGCGGGCCTGACCGGGCCATCATCGGGGTCGACGAGCCCGAGGGCCAGTTCCTGGCCGGGCAGATGGCCGAGGGGCCGGCCGATGACCGGCTGGTCCGGGTGTCGGTGACGCGCAAGCTGACCGGGCCGGGCTGGAACGTGGCGGCGCGCAAGGGGTTCTTGTCGGAAACCCGCAAGGGGCGGCAGGTTGCGGCGATCGATCTGCGCGACATTCCCGGGTTGCCGGGTGTGCATAACCATCAGAACGCCTGCTGCGCCTATGCCGCGGCGCGGGCGCTGGGGCTGGCGCCGCGGGTGATCGAGGCTGGCCTGCGCAGTTTCGGCGGCCTGCCCCACCGCAGCCAGCTGGTATGCGAGCGGGCCGGCGTGCGGTTCGTCAACGACAGCAAGGCCACCAACGCCGACAGTGCGGCCCAATCGCTGCAGGCGTTCGACAATATCCGCTGGATTGCTGGCGGGCTGGGCAAGGACGGCGGTATCGCGGCGCTGGCGCCGCATTTCGGGCGGGTGAGCAAGGCCTATCTGATCGGCCACGCGGCGCGGGAATTCGCGCTGCAGTTGGGGGACACGCCGCACGCGCTGTGCGGGACGATGGAGCAGGCGGTGGCCGCCGCCGCAGCCGAGGCGCAACCCGGCGATACCGTGCTGCTGGCGCCGGCGGCGGCCTCGTTCGACCAGTTCGCCGATTTCGAGCAGCGCGGCGACGCCTTCATCGCGGCGGTTGCGGCGCTGGACGGCGATCATGTTTCGCGTGAGACCTGAGCCGCGCGACGCTGCCTGAAATCATGGATTTCACCGCGCCTGGGTGATGCCTTCCGCTTCAGTTCAAACGCGAAACGGCGTAACCGGGTCAGCCCTTGCCGCGGCGGGCGGCGATGGACTGACCCGCCGCCCAGCCCGATGACCATGCCCACTGGAAGTTATAGCCGCCCAGCCAGCCGGTGACGTCCACGGCCTCTCCGATGCAATAGAGGCCCGGCACATGGCGGGCCTGCATGTCGCGGCTGTCCAGCCCGGCGGTGTCGATGCCGCCGAGTGTGACCTCGGCGGTGCGGTAGCCTTCGGTGCCGGTCGGGGTCAGCCGCCAGTCGTGAAGGGTGGCGGCCACGCGGTCGATGTCCTTGTCCGACAGGTTGCCAAGGTCGCGGTCGGGGCCGAGTGGGCGGGCCATGAAGGCGGCAAGGCGGCGCGGCAGACAGGCGGCCAGCGCCGCGCCCAGCAGGCGGCGGGGGTGGGCGGCGCGCTGGGCGCCGAGATGCGCCGCCAGCGGGCCGGAGGGGTGCAGGTTGACAGAGATTTGCTGCCCCTCGCGCCAGTAGGACGACAATTGCAGCACCGCGGGGCCGGACAGGCCGCGATGGGTGAACAGCAGGGCTTCGTCGAAGGCCCGGTCGCCGACGCTCAGGCGGGCCGGCGTGGCCGTGCCGGCCAGCGTGGCAAGGCCGGCCTCGGGTGGGAAGGTGAACGGCACCAGCCCCGGGCGGACCGGCGTTACCGCCAGGCCGAACTGCGCGGCCAGCCGGTAGCCAAGCCCGGTGGCGCCCATTTTGGGGATCGACTTGCCGCCCGTGGCGATGACGAGATTGCGGGCCAGCACCTGCCGGGTCTTGCCGTCTTGCGTGACGCTGGCGGCAAAGAGGCCGTCGGCGGCGGTGACCGACCCCAGCGTCGCGCCCAGCCACAGTTGCGCGCCGGCGGCCGCCATCTCGTCGCGCAGCAGGCGCACGATCTGGGTGGATTTGCCGTCGCAGAACAACTGGCCCAGCGTCTTTTCGTGCCACGCGATCCCGTGGCGGCCGACAAGGTCGAGGAAATCCCACTGGGAATAGCGGGCCAGCGCCGACTTGGCGAAATGCGGGTTGCCCGAGATAAAGCGGTCGGGCGCGCAGCCGAGGTTGGTGAAGTTGCAGCGCCCGCCGCCCGAGATGCGGATCTTTTCGCCCGGCGCGCGCGCATGGTCGATGACCAGCGTGTCCGGCCCCGCGTGGGCCGCGCACATCATGCCGGCGGCGCCGGCGCCGAGGATCAGGGTTGTCACGCGCGTT
Source organism: uncultured Rhodobacterales bacterium (assembly GCA_964472855.1). Taxonomy (GTDB): domain Bacteria; phylum Pseudomonadota; class Alphaproteobacteria; order Rhodobacterales; family Rhodobacteraceae; genus Tranquillimonas. Next base: position 67,697 of record CAYYMJ010000011.1, read on the forward strand.
GTCACGGCGGCGGTCTGACCATGGCCGGCCCCGCGCGTCAACGCCGTGGCCGCAAATCACTGGCCAGATCCCGGGCAGCCGGTTATGCTGGCCGCGAGATCCGGACAACCGGACGACACGAGGCAGGCAAGGCGGTTTTCCATGACTGAAATGGTCTATGGCGCGATTCCGGTAGAGCGGGGCGATCCGGTGCTGCCGCGGTGGTGGCGTACGCTGGACAAGATTTCGCTGGGGTGCGTTCTGGTGCTGTTGGGCATCGGGTTGGTGCTGGGGCTGGCCTCGTCACCGCCACTGGCGGCCCGCAACGGGCTGGAGCCGTTCTTTTACGTGGTGCGGCAGGCCCAGTTCGGCGGACTGGCGCTGCTGGTGATGATTGCGACCACGATGATGTCGCCAAAGCTTGTGCGGCGGCTGGCGGCATTGGGGTTTCTGTGTGCCTTTGCCGCCCTGGTGGCGCTGCCGTTCATCGGAACCGACTATGGCAAGGGCGCCGTGCGCTGGCTGTCGCTGGGGTTTACCGGGGTGCAGCCGTCGGAGTTTCTCAAGCCCGGGTTCATGGTGGTGTCGGCCTGGCTTATCGCCGCCGGTGCCGAACCCGGGGGGCCGCCGGGCAAAACCTGGTCGCTGATCCTGGCGCTGGTGATCGTGGGGTTTCTGACCATGCAGCCCGACTATGGGCAGGCCAGCCTGCTGCTGTTCGGCTGGGGGGTGATGTATTTCGTCGGCGGCGCGCCGATGCTGTTGCTGGTGGTCCTTGCTGCATCTGTCGCCGGCGCCGGCGTGTTTGCCTATAACGGGTCCGAGCATTTTGCCCGGCGCATCGACGGCTTTCTCAGCGCCGATGTCGACCCGAACACCCAGCTTGGCTATGCCGCCAACGCCATTCAGGAGGGGCGTTTTTTCGGGGTCGGCGTGGGCGAGGGGCAGGTGAAATGGTCACTGCCCGATGCCCATACCGATTTCATCATCGCCGTCGCGGCCGAGGAATACGGCCTTGTGATGGTGCTGGCGATCATCGGGCTGTTCTCGGTCGTCGTGGTGCGGTCATTCGTGCGGCTGATGCGCGAACGCGACCCCTTCATCCGGCTGGCCGGAACCGGGCTGACGGCGCTGTTCGGGGTTCAGGCGATCATCAATCTGGGGGTTGCGGTGCGCCTGTTGCCGGCCAAGGGCATGACATTGCCGTTTGTCAGCTATGGCGGGTCGTCGCTGATTGCCAGCGGCATCCTGATGGGCATGTTGCTGGCGTTTACCCGCAGCCGGGCTCAGGGCGAGATCGGCGATCTTCTCATCCGGTCGGGGCGCTAGGTGGCCCGGGCGCCGCTTGCCGTCATTGCCGCCGGGGGCACCGGCGGGCACATGTTTCCGGCGCAGGCGCTGGCCGAGGCACTGATCCAGCGCCGGTGGCGGGTGACGCTTTCCACCGATGCGCGCGGCGCGCGATATGCCGGTGGCTTTCCCGACGCCGTTGCGGTGCGCCAGATCTCCAGCGCCACCTTTGCCCGCGGCGGCCTGTTGGCGCGGCTTGTCGTGCCGTTGCGCATTCTGGCCGGGGTTGGCGCGGCCGGGATTTCCCAGCTTGCCGACCGGCCGCGCGTGGTCATTGGCTTTGGTGGTTACCCGTCGATCCCGGCGCTGGGCGCGGCGTGGCTGCTGCGGGTGCCGCGGATGATCCATGAACAGAATGCAGTGCCGGGCCGGGTGAACCGGCTGTTTGCGCGGCGCGTCGACCGGCTGGCCTGTGGCACGCCGCTGACCGGCGATGCTGGCGGCGGCAACTGGGTGCATGTGGGCAACCCGGTGCGCGACACGGTGCTGGCGCGGGCGGCGGCGCCCTATGCTGCTGCGCCGGGGACACAGCGTGTCGTGGTGGTCGGCGGCAGTCAGGGCGCGCGGGTGCTGTCTGATGTCGTGCCGGCGGCGCTGGCCGCCTTGCCAGAACAGATGCGCGCCCGTTTGCAGGTTGCCCATCAGGCCCGGCCCGAAGATGCCGCGCGGGTCGCGGCTGCCTACCGCGACGCCGGGATCGCGGCCGAGGTGCAGGGCTTTTTCAACGATATCCCCGACCGTTTTGCCGCGGCGCACCTGGTGATCAGCCGCGCGGGCGCATCGTCGATCGCCGATCTTACCGTCATCGGCCGGCCGGCTGTTCTGGTGCCCTATGGCGCTGCGACCGGCGATCACCAGACCCGTAACGCCCAGTCCATGGTGCGGGCCGGTGGCGCGGTGCTGGCCCCGGAAAAGGGGCTTGAGCCCGCGGCGCTGGCAGAGCAGATAGAGGCGATCTTGTCCTCGCCCGAACGCGCCGCCCAGATGGCCGCCGCGGCCCTGTCGGTCGGACGGCCCGATGCCACCGACCGGCTGGTGGCGCTGGTGGGCGACCTGACCAAAACGGATATGACACCGACATGAACGCCGCCGCCACCACCAAGCTGCCCACCGACATGGGGCCGATCCATTTCGTGGGCATCGGCGGCATTGGCATGTCGGGCATCGCCGAGGTGCTGTTGAACCACGGCTACACGGTTCAGGGGTCGGACTTGAAGTCAGGCACGATCACCCGCCGGTTGCAGCGTCTGGGCGCGCGCATATTCGTGGGGCAGGGCACCGACAACCTTGACGGTGCCGAGGTCGTTGTCATCTCGTCGGCCATCAAGCCCGGCAACCCCGAGCTTGACGGCGCGCGCGCGCGCGGTCTGCCGGTGGTGCGCCGGGCCGAGATGCTGGCCGAGCTGATGCGGCTGAAATCCAACATCG
>CAYYMJ010000012.1:0-3204 GCA_964472855.1 uncultured Rhodobacterales bacterium
GACAGCAGCGACGACCTGCTAGGCTGATCCCGCCCGAATCAATCGGGTGGCAGCCGCCGGCATCTCTGGCCAAACCCGCGCCGATCGCCCCACCCCGCCTTGACCCGGCAGCGGCAAAGCACGACATGGTGCCCGACAGCCATGGAGACCGCATGCCCCCGAGAAATGACGCCGCCCTGGATTTTCTGCTCAGCCGGCGGTCACGCCCGGCCAAAACCCTGACCGGCCCCGCCCCTGACCGCGACGCGCTGACCACGCTTCTCACCGCGGCGGGCCGCAGCCCCGATCATGGCAAACTGGAACCCTGGCGCTTTATCGTGCTCGAGCGCGCGGCGCTGCAGCGCATGGCTGCGGCCGTGGCACCGGTCGGCGCCCGCCTGGGCAAGGACGACGCCGAAATCGCCAAACAGCAAAGTCAATATGCCGACGGCCAGTTGGCCGTCGCCGTGGTGATCAGCCCCAAGCCATCGGAAAAGATCCCGGCCATCGAGCAGACGCTCAGCGCCGGGGCAGCGTGCCTTCAGCTGTTGAATGCCGCACTTGCGGCCGGCTGGGGCGCGAACTGGCTGAGCGGCTGGACCAGCCATGACCGCGACTTCCTGCGCGACCAACTGGCGCTGGCCGACGATGAAAGCCTGGCCGGCTATATCTTTCTGGGCACCGAAACCTCGGCCCCGCCCGAACGCCCGCGCCCCGATATCGACGCCATCACCAGTTGGGTGACCGCGTGATCCTGACCGACGCGCTGAAGGCCATCGGACAAATCGGCGACCCGGCGTTTCGCCGGGTGCTGCTGCGCGGGATCGGGCTGACGCTGGCGCTGCTGGTCGGCGCATATCTGCTGCTGCTCTGGGGCCTGAACGTGCTGGTGCCCGACAGCCTGAGCCTGCCCTTCGTGGGCGAGATCACCTGGCTCGACAATCTTGCCTCGGGCTTTTCGCTGATCCTGTTCCTGCTGGTCTCGGTGTTTCTGATGGTGCCCGTCGCCTCGGCCTTCACGTCGCTTTACCTCGACGAGGTGGCCGACGCGGTCGAGGCCCGGCACTATCCGCACCTGCCCCCGGCACGCCGTCAGGGATTTTGGAGCGGGCTTGGCGACAGCCTGACATTTCTCGGGGCGCTGATCGGCGCCAACCTTGCGGCCCTGATCCTTTATCTGCTGATGCCACCGGCCGCGCCGCTGATCTTTCTGGGGCTGAACGGCTGGCTTCTGGGCCGGGAATATGTGCAGTTGGCGGCCTTGCGGCGCATGTCGCCGGATCAGGCCCGCAGCCTGCGGCGCGCCCATAGCGGTGAAATCTGGGCGGCGGGCATCCTGATGGCGTTGCCGCTGACCATTCCGCTGGTCAACCTGTTGGTTCCGGTGTTGGGGGCCGCAACCTTCACCCACCTCGTCACCCGCGTCAGTCCAAAATCCCCAGCAGATCAAGGTCGCGCACACTGATCACGCCAGACACGATCACCGTGTAGGCGATGACCCACAAGACAATGGCGATGGCGGTAACCCGCGAGAGTTTCCGCTTGAGATTCAAGTTCGCGGGCGAGCTTTCCGGCGTGCCCGGCACCACGTCATTCTCGTCACCCTGGGTGCGCAACCCGATGGGCAGCGCAATGAACAGCAGCATGAACCAGATCACGGCGAACAGGACGATGGCGGACGTTATTGCCATGTTTCAGGCCTCCTCAAGTTCGATCAGGCAGCCGTTGAAATCCTTGGGATGCAAAAACAGCACCGGCTTGCCATGGGCGCCGATCTTCGGCTTGCCGTCGCCCAGCACACGTGCGCCGTCGCCGGCCAGCCGCCCGGCTGCGGCGGCAATGTCATCGACCTCGTAACAGATGTGATGAATGCCCCCGGCCGGGTTCCTGGCCAGAAACCCGGCAATGGGCGAGCCTTCGCCAAGCGGATGCAGCAGCTCGATCCTGGTGTTGGGCAGATCGATGAACACCACGGTAACGCCATGGTCGGGCTCGTCCTGCGGGGCGCGCACCGTGGCGCCCAGCGTTTCGCCATACTGACGCGACGCGGCCTTCAGGTCGGGCACGGCGATGGCAACGTGGTTCAGGCGTCCGATCATGGGCTCACTCCGAATTTTGGCCTCTGTGCCCCGACGCGGCGCACGGCGCAAGCCGTCAGGGCGCCGCAGGCCAATGCGGTGTGCTTAACCGCGCCTTAGGGGCCGGGCCATAACAATCGGTCCGACATCAGCCAGCGGAGGGGGCCGACCATGTCAGACATCACCAGCGAATTTCTCTATTTCCTCAAACCAACCCCGGAACGGCCGCTTCTGGGGCAAACGGTGCTGGCCGTGACAGCCAGTCACGTGGTGGCGGCGGCACTGCACGACCTCAGCCTGAAAAGCGGCGCCCGTTTTCGCCGCGCCGATTGCCTGGCAAGCGCCACGCGCCACCTGGTAACCTACCGCCCGTCCATCGCCATCGTCGATTGCTGCCTGCCCGACGGCAGCGGCCGGGACTTTGTCGCGCAACAGGCCGCGGCCCGGCCGCGCATTCCCCTGATCTGCCGCCTCGCCGGCAAACGCCCCGATGCCGGGCAGGCCGACCTTGCCCTGCCGCGGCCGCTCCCGTCACTGGGCGGGTTTCAACAGACACTGCTGGCCCACCTGCCATTGCCCGACCGGCCCGCCGGCCTGCGCCTGGTGAAAGACAGCCCCGGCACGGCCGACCCCGGCCCGACCGACCCCGGCGCGCTGGCCAACGACGCAAACCTTATCGCCGATCTCCTCGCCGGCACCCCCAGCCCGCGCAGCCTTGCCTATGCCGGCGACTTCGCGTCGGCGCTGGGCCGCTGCATCGGCGCCCCCGCCCTGGTCGCGGCGGGCGAGCGGCTGACCGGCGCGCTGGCGGCCGGCCGCAGTGTCCGCGACGCCGCAGCCAACCTTGGCGCGCTGGCCGGCAAGCTGGCGCAACCGTCACCCCGCCGCGCGCGGCTCTGACCAGGGCCAGACAATTGCCGCCCAAATTGCGACTTCGTTCCGCACTTTGGTCTCAATCCGCCGTCAGGGTTCTCGCGTGGCGCAGCTGCGCAAGCCCTGTGACGGACGAGGACATGCTACAAAAATTGATCGAAAACGCCGGCCTGCCGGACTATCAATCGCCCCTGCCCGGCCGCATGGTCCTGGCCGTCGGCGTTCTGTCGCTGACACTGGCGCTCGCCGGAACCCTGTCACTCTAGGCCAGCGC
>CAYYMJ010000012.1:3304-5919 GCA_964472855.1 uncultured Rhodobacterales bacterium
TCCAGCGTTGCGCGCCCGACCCCGAACAGCCCGGCCAACGCCCACGCGGCATAGGCGCGCACATCGGCGGTCGGCATCAGGTCGCGCCGCTGGTACAGGCTGGCCTCGTCCAGACCGGGCCAGCGCCCGAACACCCGGCCGCCGTTCAGCGCGCCACCGGCCAGCAGCATCGCCCCACCGGTGCCGTGATCGGTGCCTTTCGAGCCGTTTTCCCGCACCGTCCGGCCAAACTCGGTCATCGCCATGACCATGGTCTGCCCCCAGGCCGGGCCAAGACCGTCGCGCAGGGTTTCAACAGCCACCGCCAGTTCCGACAGCGGCCGGCCCAGCGCGCGCGACTGGTCCTTGTGGGTATCCCAGCCGGTGATCGAAAAGGCGGCGATGCGCGACGACGCTGCAAGGCGACCGGCCGCGAATGCGGCCAGCGTTTCGGCGGCCCGGCCGCGCCGGCGGTTGCGCATCGGGCTTGCCATGGCGCTGTCGCCGGCCATGCCGGGCTCCAGCGCCGCCAGTTCGATGGCCTCGGCCGCCGCGGCGTGAAACAGCGGATCCTCTTCATACAGATACTCCAGCAACAGCTGCTTCTGCGTGCTGATCGACAGGGCGGCATCCTGCGACCAGATCGAATGCAGCGCCGGCCCGTCGAGTATTTTCATCGGGTCGGTGCCGATCGCATAGGCCGTTTCGCCACCACTGCCGGGAATCACCTGCAACAGCCGGTTCAGCCAGCCGTCGCGCGCGGTGCCGGGGGCGACATCCATGCCGGTTCCCGCTTCGAGCAGGTCCTGCCCGTCGAAATGGCTGCGCTTGTCGCGATAGGGGGTCGACACCGCATGCGCAAAGGCCAGTTCCCCCGACTGCCACAGCGGATGCAGCCCGGCCAGCGCCGGATGCAGTTGGAAAAACCCGTCCAGCGCCGGCCCGGCCTCGGCCCCGATATGGCGGCGCAGCGCCGCATGATCCGGGTCGCCCACCGGGCGCAGCACGTCCAGCCCGTCCATGGCACCGCGCAGAATGATGACCACAAGCCGTGCGTCGCCCGGGGCATCGGCAAAGGTCACGGTCGTGGTCAGCGGATGGGCGGCGGCGCTGCAGGCCACGGCGCCAAGCCCCCTGAGGACGCGCCGGCGTGTGAGACGGATCATCGGCGCCCTCATCGGCGGTTGAAGCTGGGCGAGGCCAGCACCAGCGCCACCCCCTCGGCCCGGGTTTCGGCGGCGGTGGCGGCAAAGCTCAGCCGCGACGGCGCAAGCCCGCCAAGGGCGGTGACAACAAAGTCACGCGGGTCGGGCATCGGGTCGACCAGTTTGCCCGGCGCGGTCGCGGCCCAGCGGATGCGGGTCGCCAGCCCCTGCGGCGTGATCCAGGCCGCGCCCTCTTCCGGCCAGCCATCGGGACCCGGGGGCGACATGAACCGCTGGCCCATGGTCAGCATCGCCAGCCCCAGCACCTGCCGCATCCGGCTGCGCGAATAGCCGGCCACGGCCTGCCCGGTCACCCCCAGCGCGTTCAGCGCCGACGCCAGAAAATCGAACGGCTGCTTGACCTTGTGCAACTGCGGATCCCACGCGGCGGGATGCTGCAGAAGCGCGGCGCACACCAGCGCCAGGTCGCCGCCGCTGGACAGCCAGGTCGCCTCGAGCGTTGCAACCAGCCCGGCGTCGGGCTGGTCCGACACGAAATGCGTGGCCAGTTTGCGGGCAAGATGCCGGGCCGTATCGGGATGAACCGAGACATCCTCGAAAAAGCGGTAGATATCGTCCAGCGACGGGTCGCCGCCGCCATAGCGCCGGCCCAGAACATGCTCGGCCCCCGGCTCGGCCATGTCGCGGCGAAAGACCAGGCCGCGCGACGGGGAATAGGTGATCCCGGTCAGCAGCTCGGCCAGTTCGCGCACATCCTCTTGCCCGTAGCGTGCGCCGACCCCCAGCGTGTGCAGTTCCAGCATCTCGCGGGCCAGGTTTTCGTTCAGCCCCCGGCCCTGGGCCCGGCCAGCCCGCGAATTCGGCCCCACTGACGCCAGCTGGTCGAGATAAAGCAACATCAGCGGATAGGTGGCCACCGCCTTCAGCAGGTCAGCAAAGCGGCCCGTCGCATGGCCGCGAATGACCTGGTCAAGATAGCCCTGCACATAGGCCACCGCCACGTTCGACTTGGGCCGGGCGGTGAAATGGTCGGCCCAGAACGCCGTGAGCCGTTCAAGGAAAGGGGCGTGGCTGTCCAGCGCCCGGGCAAGGGCGATGCGAAAGGCGTCGGGCCCGGATTGCGCCACCGCCTGCTTGGCCGCCTCATGCGCGTCGATATCCGATGCACTGCCCGACCGGTTTGCCTGCCGCCGGGTCTGGATATAGCTTTGGGCCAACGCCGCGCCTGCGTCGGGGTCCAGCATGGGGTATCGGCGCGCGGTGCGGTCGCCGGCGAGCAGCGCGGCAAGGATGTCATGCGCATTCGCCGGCTGTCGGCGTGGCGACAGGCCATAACCAAAACGGATGGCGGCGATTTCCGCGGTGTACATGGGTGGGACCTGCCTGGCTGTCCGCCGCCAGTCTAGCGCCGATCCGGCCGCGATGTCGCGGGAAAAGGCGTCGTGATCCGCCGCCGGCGGCGCCGCGCCG
>CAYYMJ010000012.1:6019-38668 GCA_964472855.1 uncultured Rhodobacterales bacterium
GGCCGCGATGTCGCGGGAAAAGGCGTCGTGATCCGCCGCCGGCGGCGCCGCGCCGGGGCCGATATCTTGCATTGACCGGGCCTTTGCCGGGCATTAGCAATGTTCACCTAACGTTCACTTGATGACCGAGGCGGGTTCAACCAAGATGTCGCTTATGGCGGACAATCCGGCACAAGACCTGCGGAATTTTCTGGGTTCCGACCGATTCGGCTGTGTCATGGCCGATCCGCCGTGGCGATTCACCAACCGCACCGGCAAGGTCGCACCGGAACACAAGCGTCTGGCGCGTTATCCGACCATGACGCTTGACCAGATTTGCGACTTGCCCGTGGCCGATGCGCTGGACGAACGCGCCCATTGCTATTTGTGGGTCCCGAATGCGCTGTTGCCTGACGGATTGCGGGTGCTGTCGGCCTGGGGGTTCACCTACAAGTCGAACATCGTCTGGCACAAGATCCGCAAGGACGGCGGATCAGACGGGCGCGGGGTGGGGTTCTATTTTCGCAACGTGACCGAGATATTGCTGTTTGGCACCCGGGGCCGCAACGCCCGCACCGAGGCCCTGGGCCGCCGGCAGGTCAACATGATCCAGTCGCGCAAGCGCGAACATTCGCGCAAACCCGACGAACAGTATGAGCTGATCGAGGGCTGTTCGTGGGGGCCCTACCTGGAACTGTTCGGGCGCGGGGTGCGCGATGGCTGGACCGTCTGGGGCAATCAGGCCGACGCCGATTACAAACCCGGCTGGCGCACCTATGCCTATAACTCGGGCGTCGCCGCCGAGTGACCGCGGGTTGTAAAAAGGTGCGCTTGCGCGCACGCCCGATCCCGATAATTGCCGGCTGACGCGCCAGCCCCGCGGACGGCGGCAATGGCGAGGCTGGGGTTTCCTGCATGGAAGCGGTTCAGGGGCAGGTGTGCCCTGAACGCGCCCGTTCGAGGATGGGGCCGTCGCAGGCCGCGTCAAGGACACGCGGGCTGACGCCCGTCGCCTGCGGCGATCCTTGACCCGGCCCGCGACGGCGCCGGTGTCAGGTGTCGGGAAACAGGCCCGGCGGACCCGGGTCTGGCGGGTTGTCGGTGAGGATGGTGTCAGGCAGACCGATCAGAAGCAGCGGGCAGGGATTGCCGACGCCGCGGCTGACCCGGTCTTCAAGCTTGGTCCAATGCGTGGTGGCGGGGCCAAATTTGTCGGCGACAAATTTCCGGGCGAAGGCCTCGGGGAAGGGGGTGCCGCGCGCCACCTGGGCCGCGACATTGCGGCGCTGAGCCTCGGTTCGCGCGGCGATGCCGAGACGGTCGAGGTCGTCTTCGCCGGCCAGGCCGTTGTCGCGCAGCCAGGCGGTGACGCGGGGCAGGAACGTGTCCTGAAGCCGCGCGCCCCGGGTGACGATGATGCCGGCCGAGATGGCCGACAGCGCGTGCAGGCGCTGGAAATTCTCGAGATCGCGGTCGAAGAACGGGTCCTTGTTGTTCCATTCGATTTCGAGCGCCAGGGTGCCGGCGGGGGTAAAGCGGACATGGTCGACCTCGTGGCTGATTGCCTCGCGCGGGCGGGCGTCGACGATGGTCTGGACGGTGAATTTATGCTTGCGCCAGCCCGACCCGGCCAGCGTGTGGCGCAGCCGCTGGGTCGACGGAGCCTCGCCCCCGCCGCCGCCGATCAGTTCCGACAGCGACAGCCGAAAGCCGGTCAGCGCGGTTTCGAGTTCGGACAGCGGACCGGGGAAATCGACGCCAAGGATGGCCCCGGCGTGGTTGGTGGTGTGGATGTCAAAGCCCTGTTCGGCCAGCCTGCGCGGCATTGGCGGCGCCCCCTTTGTCGGATGCCGATCCTAGCGCCGCGGCGCACCGAGGCAATCACCGGGTCGCGGGGCGGGGCAGCAGGTGCGCGTGGCGCGCCGGGTTTGCGGCGCCAAGGCGCCCGCTGCCGGCGATGTGGTGGCGGGCAAGCCGGCGACGCCGGGCAACATCTGGCGACCCCGCTTGGTGGCCGGTTGCGTTTGCCCGGCGCTTGCGCCCGGCTGGCGGCAGCTGGCAGCGGCTGGCGGTGGCGATCAGTCTTGCGGCGGCAGGACCCTGAGGCGCAGGTCGCGCAGCTGTTCGTTGCTGGGCGCGGACGGCGCGTCGTTCATCAGGTCTTCGGCCCGCTGGTTCATCGGGAACATGATGACTTCGCGAATATTGTCTTCGTCGGCCAGCAGCATGACGATGCGGTCGATGCCGGCCGCGCAACCGCCGTGGGGCGGCGCGCCATACTGGAAGGCGGTAAACAGGCCGCCGAAACGGGCGCGCACCTCGTCCTCGCCATAGCCGGCGATTTCGAACGCCTTCAGCATGATGTCCGGGCGGTGGTTGCGGATGGCGCCGGACACCAGTTCATAGCCGTTGCAGGCCAGATCATACTGAAAGCCGCGCACGTCCAGCGGGTCGCCCTGCAGCGCCGTGATCCCGCCCTGGGGCATCGAGAAGGGGTTGTGTTCGAAATCGATCTTGCCGGTTTCCTCGTCACGTTCGTAGATCGGGAAATCGACGATCCAGGCAAAGGCGAAACGGTCCTTGTCGGTCAGGCCAAGATCGTCGCCGATGACGTTGCGCGCCAGCCCGGCCACGCGTTCGAAGGCGGCGGGTTTGCCGCCAAGGAAGAAGGCGGCGTCGCCTTTGCCAAGGCCCAGTTGCAGGCGAATGGCCTCGGTGCGTTCGGGGCCGATATTCTTGGCCAGCGGTCCGGCGGCCTCGACCCCGTCGGCGCCGTCGCGCCAGAAGATATAGCCCATGCCGGGCAGCCCCTCTTTCTGGGCGAAGGCGTTCATGCGGTCGCAGAATTTCCGGCTGCCGCCGCCCGGTGCCGGGATGGCGCGGATCTCGGTGCCGTCCTGCTCAAGCAGCTTGGCGAAGATGGCAAAGCCCGAGCCGCGGAAATGGTCGCTGACCCGCTGCATCCTGATCGGGTTGCGCAGGTCGGGCTTGTCGGTGCCATACCACAGCGCCGCGTCGCGGTAGGAAATCTGCGGCCACTCGCTGTCAACGTTGCGCCCGGCGCCAAACTCTTCAAAGACGCCCTGAATCACCGGCTGGATGGTGTCGAACACGTCCTGCTGGGTGACAAAGCTCATCTCGAGATCGAGCTGGTAGAAATCGGTGGGCGAGCGGTCGGCGCGCGGGTCTTCGTCACGGAAACAGGGCGCGATCTGGAAGTATTTGTCGAAGCCCGACACCATGATCAGCTGTTTGAACTGCTGCGGCGCCTGCGGCAGCGCGTAGAATTTTCCCGGGTGCAGGCGCGACGGCACAAGGAAGTCGCGCGCGCCCTCGGGTGACGAGGCGGTGATGATCGGCGTCTGGTATTCGCGAAAGTCCTGATCCCACATACGGCGGCGGATCGAGGCGACCACGTCCGAGCGCAGGGTCATGTTGGCCTGCATCGCCTCGCGCCGCAGGTCGAGGAAACGGTAACGCAGGCGGGTTTCCTCGGGGTATTCCTGATCGCCGAACACCATCAGCGGCAACTCGCCGGCGCTGCCCAGAACCTCGATATCGCGCACGAAAACCTCGACCTCGCCGGTGGCAAGTTTCGGGTTCACGAGGCTGGCGTCGCGCGCCTTCACGGTGCCGTCGATGCGAATGCACCATTCGCTGCGCACCGCTTCGACCTGGTCAAACACCGGGCTGTCCGAATCGCACAGAAGCTGGGTCACGCCATAATGGTCGCGCAGGTCGATGAACAGCACGCCGCCATGGTCGCGGATGCGGTGAACCCAGCCGGAAAGCCGGACGGTTTCGCCAACGTTGGCTGCGGTCAACGCGGCGCAGGTATGGCTGCGATAGCTGTGCATCTTGCGGTCCTCGAACGGGGTAACTCGGGCCGCGACGGTAAGGCGCAACGGGCGCCGGAAGTCAAGCCGCCCGGCTGCCCGCGCCTGACGGGATATCGCGGCTCAGCATGAACCGGCAGGCTTTGGCGCCCTCGGCGCAACAGGCGGTTTCGTCGCAGGAATAGCCTCCGTGCAACAGTTGCCGGTAGACGCCCTCCAGAAACCCGGCCTGCCAGTGGCAAAGCCGCCCGACCTGGTCGCCGCGCGAGAACGGGCCATCGACGATTTCATAGACGATCGGATCGAACAGGCTCATCCGCACCTCGGCGCTGCCGGCAAAGGCGCTCGCCCGCTGGCACATGCGGCGCCCGATCAGCCGCAGCGCCAGCGCGCGCGGCAGCAGGCGGGCGCTGGCGCGGGTCAGCGGCGAAAAATGCAGCGACACGAATATCGCCGCCGAATGTCCGCCCCCGGCCCGCAGTATGGCCACGCCGTCATCGGCCAGTTCGCAGATACAGACATGCAGCCTTGTGGCCTTCGCGACCGGAACGACAGCGTCGGCTGGCGGCAGGGTTTCGATGCCGGCCCTTTGAAGGCAGTCATCGTGAAACTGGTCGCCCACGGCCTCCGCAAGCGCCTTTGCGGGCCCGAGAATCGCCAGTGCGCCGACCGTTTCTGCCATGCGCTCAGTCTTTCCCCGCGCGGGAAAAATGTCTATTCACAGGGTGCTGATACGGCCACAACCAGCCGGTTTGTGGCGTCCGGGCGACTGCCGCAACGTCCCCAAGCGACCGAATTCAACGGATTATTTGACGACCGCGAGAATTTTTGGCATTTTTGTGATGATAAAGTCAGGGTCCATTCGGACCGCGTAGCGAACCCGATGCAGCGCACTGTCGCGCGACAGGAGGTGGATATGTGGGCAGGTCTCTTTGAACGCGCGGTCGCGGCAATCATCCGCACCGGCAGCTTGGAAATCACCATGCCGGACGGCGACGTCCGGCGCTTTGGCGACGGAACCGGCAAGCCGGTTGCGGTGACGTTGCACGACCCCGATCTGCCCCGCCGGATCGTTCTGAACCCGGATATCGGGGTTGGCGAGGGCTATACCGAGGGCACGCTGACCATAGCTGACGACGATCTTGCGGGGTTCCTGTCGCTGGTGGTGACCAATGGCGGCAACAACGGCCAGACGACATGGCTGGCGGTGCTGAACCAGTTGCGGCAGGTGACGCGGGTGTTGACGCAGTGGAACCCGGTCGGAAAGGCGCAGTCGAATGTGGCGCATCATTACGACCTGTCGGGCGAGCTTTATGACCTGTTCCTCGATTCCGACAAGCAGTATTCCTGCGGCTATTTCCGCAGCCCCGACGACACGCTTGAACAGGCACAGGCTCAGAAAAAGGCTCATATCGCCGACAAGCTGCTGATCCGGCCGGGCATGCGGGTGCTGGATATCGGCTGCGGCTGGGGCGGCATGGCGATGACGCTGGCGCGCGACTATGGCGCGCAGGTCGTCGGTGTGACGCTGAGCGAGGAACAGCACAAGGTTGCCACCCGGCGCGTGCACCAGGCCGGGCTGGAAGGCCAGGTCGATATTCGCCTGGCCGACTATCGCAACGTGGCCGAGACCTTCGACCGTATCGTGTCGGTCGGCATGTTCGAGCATGTGGGCGTGCCCCATTACCGCGAATATTTCCGGCATGTGCATGACAGGCTTGCCCGTGACGGCGTGGCGCTGATTCACACCATCGGGCGGGCCTCGCCTCCGGGGCATACCAGCCCGTGGCTCACCAAGTATATCTTTCCAGGCGGCTATGTTCCGGCGATGTCGGAAATGATGGCGGCGGTCGAAAAGGAAGACCTGTTCGCCGCCGACATGGAAATCCTGCGCCTGCATTATGCCGAGACGCTGCGCCACTGGCACGACCGTTTCGTCGCCAACATCGACAAGGCCCGGGCGCTGTATGACGAAAAGTTCTGCCGCATGTGGCGCTATTATCTGCTGGCCTGCGAAATGACCTTTCGCCATTCCAGACAGGTCGTGTTTCAGGTGCAGCTGAGCCACCGCATCGACGCGGTGCCGCTGACGCGCGACTATCTGTATCGGGCAACCGATGACAAGGCCGAGCAATTCTCGCACGCGGCGGAATAGCCGGGCGAGCGTAACGCGGGCCGCGCGCGGGCGCGCTCTGCACAGAACAGTGTATCCGCGCCCGGCGATGCGCGGCGGCCCCGTGACCCGGTTCGCCCGGCCCGCACAACGCATTCGGGCCGGGGGAGGCGTGGCGCTGCCCCACGATTAACCCGGGCCTTGCCCTTGCGCCCGCGACGCCGCCGCCTATAACCCACGACAATTTGCGCCGCCCCGGGGAACAGCCAATGCCGAAACGCACCGACATCTCGTCGATCATGATCATCGGCGCGGGGCCCATCGTGATCGGGCAGGCCTGCGAGTTCGACTATTCCGGCGCTCAGGCCTGCAAGGCGCTGCGGGAAGAGGGCTATCGCGTCATCCTCGTCAACTCGAACCCGGCCACCATCATGACCGACCCCGAGCTTGCCGACGCCACCTATATAGAACCCATCACCCCCGACGTGGTGGCCCGCATCATCGAAAAGGAACGCCCCGATGCCCTGCTGCCCACCATGGGCGGCCAGACCGGGCTGAACACGGCGCTGGCGCTGGAAGAATCGGGCGTTCTGGCGGCATTCGGGGTCGAGATGATTGGCGCCAAGCGCCCGGCCATCGAAATGGCCGAGGATCGCAAGCTGTTTCGCGAGGCGATGGACAGGATCGGGCTGGAAAACCCGCGCGCCACCATCGTTTCCGCGCCGAAAACCGAAAACGGCTGGGACGTGGCCGCCGGCGTGGCCATGGCCATGGACGCGCTGGACGAGGTCGGCCTGCCCGCCATCATCCGCCCGGCCTTTACCCTTGGCGGCACCGGCGGCGGCGTGGCCTATAACCGCGAGGATTACGAGGCGATCGTGCGCTCGGGGCTCGAGGCGTCGCCGGCCCGCCAGATCCTGATCGACGAATCGCTGCTGGGCTGGAAGGAATTCGAAATGGAGGTGGTCCGCGACCGGGCGGACAATGCCATCATCATCTGCTCGATCGAAAACGTCGACCCGATGGGGGTGCATACCGGCGATTCGATCACCGTCGCCCCGGCCCTGACCCTGACCGACAAGGAATACCAGCAGATGCGCGCCGCCTCGATTGCGGTGCTGCGCGAGATCGGGGTCGAAACCGGCGGGTCCAACGTGCAGTGGGCGGTGAACCCTGACGACGGGCGCATGGTGGTGATCGAGATGAACCCCCGCGTGTCACGGTCGTCGGCGCTGGCGTCAAAGGCCACGGGCTTTCCCATCGCCAAGGTCGCGGCCAAGCTGGCGGTGGGCTATACGCTGGACGAGCTTGACAATGATATCACCCGCGTCACCCCGGCCTCGTTCGAGCCGACAATCGACTATGTGGTCACCAAGATCCCGCGTTTCGCGTTCGAGAAATTCCCCGGCGCCCGCCCCGAGCTGACGACGGCCATGAAATCGGTCGGCGAGGTGATGGCCATTGGCCGCAGCTTCCACGAATCGGTGCAAAAGGCGCTGGCCTCGATGGAAACCGGCCTGACCGGGTTCGACGAGATCGCCATCGACGGCGCGCCGGATCACGAGGCAATCGTCAAGGCGCTGAACCAGCAGACGCCCGACCGGCTGCGGGTGATTGCCCAGGCCATGCGCCACGGGCTGAGCGATGACGAGATTCAGGCCGCCACCGCCTTTGACCCATGGTTCCTGACCCGCATCCGCGAGATCGTCGAGGTTGAGGAAAGCGTGCACGCCACGGGCCTGCCGGCGGGCGCGGGCGCGCTGCGTTCGCTGAAGATGCTGGGCTTTACCGACGCGCGTCTGGCCGGGCTGACCGGCCGGACGGAAACCGAGGTGCGCCGCGCCCGGCACGGGGCCGGCGTGACGGCGGTGTTCAAACGCATCGACACCTGCGCCGCCGAGTTCGAGGCGCAAACGCCCTATATGTATTCGACCTACGAGCACCCGGTCATGGGCGAGGTCGAGGACGAGGCGCGGCCGTCGGGGCGCAAGAAGGTGGTCATACTTGGCGGCGGGCCCAACCGCATCGGCCAGGGGATCGAGTTCGACTATTGCTGCTGCCACGCCTGCTTTGCGCTGTCGGACGCGGGCTTTGAAACCATCATGGTCAACTGCAACCCCGAAACGGTGTCGACCGACTATGACACGTCGGACCGGCTGTATTTCGAACCGCTGACCTATGAACATGTCATGGAGATCCTGCGGACCGAACAGCAGGCCGGAACTCTGCATGGCGTTATCGTACAATTTGGCGGGCAAACGCCGCTGAAACTGGCCGATGCCTTGCACGATGCCGGCATTCCCATTCTTGGCACCTCGCCCGACGCCATCGATCTGGCCGAAGACCGGGAACGTTTTCAACAGATGCTGCACGCGCTGGACCTGCGCCAGCCCATCAACGGCATCGCCCGGTCGGGCGAGGAAGCGATGCAGATCGCGGCCAGGGTCGGCTTTCCGCTGGTGATCCGCCCATCCTATGTGCTGGGCGGCCGGGCGATGGAGATCGTCCGGGACGAGGCCCAGTTGGCCCGCTATATCCGCGACGCGGTCACCGTGTCGGGCGACACTCCGGTGCTGCTGGACAGCTATCTGTCCGGGGCGGTCGAAGTGGATGTCGACTGTCTGTGCGACGGCGAGGCGGTGCATATCGCCGGCATCATGCAGCATATCGAAGAGGCCGGCGTGCATTCGGGCGACAGCGCCTGCTGCCTGCCACCCCACACCCTGCCCGCCGAAACCGTGGCCGAGATGGGGCGTCAGGCCGTGGCCATGGCGCTGAAGCTGGGCGTGGTCGGGCTGATGAACGTGCAGTTCGCGGTCAAGGACGGGGCGGTGTTCGTGCTGGAAGTGAACCCGCGCGCCTCGCGCACGGTGCCCTTCGTCGCCAAGGCCACCGACAGCGCCATTGCCGCCATCGCGTCACGCCTGATGGCTGGCGAGAAACTGTCGGCCTTTCCGGTCCGCCCGCCGTATCCGGCCGACGCCGGACCGGACACGCCCCTGCCCATGGCCGACCCGCTGACGCTGGCCGATCCGGTCACGCCGTGGTTCTCGGTCAAGGAGGCGGTGCTGCCCTTTGCGCGTTTTCCGGGCGTCGACACGCTTTTGGGCCCGGAAATGCGCTCGACCGGGGAAGTGATGGGCTGGGACCGCACCTTTGCCCAGGCATTCCTGAAGGCGCAACTGGGCGCCGGTGTCGACCTGCCCACCCACGGCACGGTGTTCCTGTCGATCAAAGAGGCCGACAAGACGCCGGACCTGGTGGAGACCGCGCAAATCCTCACCGGTCTGGGCCTGTCGATCCTGGCCACGCGCGGCACGGCGGCCTTCCTGAAGGCGGCCGGTATCACGGCCGAGATCGTCAACAAGGTCTATGAAGGGCGCCCGCATATCGTCGACCGCATGAAAGACGGCGACGTCACGCTGGTGATGAACACGACCGAAGGCGCGCAGGCCGTCGACGACAGCCGGTCCATGCGGGCGGTCACGCTGATGGGCCGGATCCCCTATTACACCACGCTGGCGGCCAGCCATGCCGCCGCGCAGGCCATGAAGGCCCGCGGCGACGGCAGGCTGGACGTGCGATCTCTGCAATAGGAGATGGCCAGGGGCGGGTTCTTGCCCCTGACCGGCGCAGAAGCTAGGCCAGAGCCATGGCCAAGCTGTATTTTCACTATTCCACCATGAATGCCGGTAAATCGACCGCCCTGCTGCAGGCGGCGCATAACTATGAAGAGCGCGGCATGGCGACCTTTCGCATGACCGCGCAATTCGACGGTCGCGCCGGGCACGGGCGTATCGGCAGCCGCATCGGCATTGGCGCCGATGCCGACACTTTCGCCCCGGCCGAGGATCTGTTCGCCAAGCTGGTGCGGCGGCAGGCGGCGGGCGAGGTTGCCTGCGCCTTTCTTGACGAGGCGCAGTTTCTGGAGCCCGCTCAGGTCTGGCAACTGGCCCGCGCGGTCGACGACCTTGGGGTGCCCGTCATGTGCTATGGGCTGCGGGTCGATTTTCTGGGCAACCTGTTCCCCGGTTCGGCGACGCTTCTGGCGCTGGCCGACGAGATGCGCGAAGTGCGCACCATCTGCCATTGTGGCAAGAAGGCCACCATGGTGGTGCGCAAGGACAGCGATGGCCGGGTCCAGACCGGCGGCGATCAGGTCCAGATCGGCGGCAACGAGACCTATGTGTCGCTGTGCCGCCGCCATTGGCGCGAGGCCATGGGCGACAGTTCCCCGCAATAGCCGGCCCGCGACTGCGGGCGTGGTGAGGCCGGGCCCGGTTACGCCGCGCGGGGCGCGTGGCGTGGCGGGGAGGGGGCTCTGCCCCCTCTGCGCGGGGGCCGCGCATTCACCCCCGAGGTATTTGACCAGCCAAAGAAGGTTTCATGCCAACGGCCCCTGGCGGTAACTCATCGTCACAGAGGCATGCGGGCGGACCGGCGGAGCAGAAGACGAACGGTCAATATTCATGGCCGTTGGTATCAGGGGCGGGTCAGAACATGCGGGCACCGGGGGTCAGGGGCTGGTCGGGGGCCAGCAACACGACCTCGCCCTCGGCATCGGGAGCGCCAAGCACCAGAACCTCGGATTTCACCGGGCCGATCTGGCGCGGGGGGAAGTTGACCACCGCCATCACCTGCCGCCCGATCAGGGTTTCCGGCGTGTAGTGGCGGGTGATCTGGGCCGAGGATTTCCGGACGCCGAGGTCGGCGCCGAAATCGACCCAAAGCCGGTAGGCGGGTTTGCGCGCCTCGGGGAAGGGCTGGGCGTCGACGATCTGTCCGACGCGGATGTCGACCTTGAGGAAGTCGTCGAAGGTGATCGCGGTCATGCGCGCAGCTCTCTTGAACGCTGGGCCGCGGCGGCGACCGCGCGGCCCAGCAGCGGCCGGAAGCCGGTGGCGGGGTCCATCAGCACCCCGAGCGCGGCCTGGGTGGTGCCGCCCGGGCTGGTGACGTTGACGCGCAGTTGTGCCGGGTCGGTGGCATCGGCGGCGGCCAGCGCGCCGGCGCCGGCCACGGTGGCGCGGGCCAGTTGCAGCGCCAGATCGGCGGGCAGCCCTTGGGCGGTGCCGGCGGCGGCCAGAGTTTCGATGAGATGAAAGACATAGGCCGGCCCCGAGCCCGAGACGGCGGTGACCGCGTCCATCTGGTCTTCGCTGTCCAGCCGCACGGTGGCGCCCACGGCCGCCATCAGCGCCTGCGCGAGGTCAAGCTGCGGCTGGGCCGCCGGGTTGCCGACAAGCGCCGAAATCCCCTGACCGATGGCTGCCGGGGTGTTGGGCATGGCGCGCACGATCGGCCGCCCCGCGCCCAGTGCCGTGTCGAAGGCCGAAACCGGCGTGCCGGCGGCGATGGACAGGATCAGGGTTGCGCCCGGCAGGGCCCGCAGGCCGGGCAGCGCCTGACCCATCATCTGCGGCTTGACCGCGATCACCGCCACCTTGGGCGCCGGCGGCAGGGCTTCGTTGAGGTGAACCCCGGCCAGCCCGCGCAGCCAGTCTGACGGCGCCGGGTCAAGAACCCAGACCGAGGCGGGCGCCAGGCCGTTGGCCAGCCAGCCCTGAAGCAGGGCCGAGCCCATCTTGCCGCAGCCCACCAGCACCAGGCCGGTGTCGTTGATTTCCGATAGTGCCATTTTCCCCATCCGTGGCGTCAACGCAGCGACACTAGCCGCCCACCGCCGGCGGGCAAGGCCCCAAATGCGAACCGCCACCGGCGATGGGAACCGGTGGCGGGTTTTGCCCTGCATGAAACCTGACGGCGCGTTTCGCGCTCGTTCTTTTTGCGGACGTTCAGGCGCGCCCGTATGCCTCGCCAATCGCCACCTTGATGGAATCGGCAGCCGTCCGGTCAGACCAGGCGGCAAGCTGGAAGGCGGGGTAATAGCGTTCCGCCGACACGACCGCCGCCTTGATCATGCGGTCGATCTGTTCGCTTTCGGCGATCTGGTCCCTGCCCAGGATCAGGCCGTAGCGGAACACCATCAGCTTTTGTTCGTTCCAATAGCTGAAGGCCCCCGACCAGATCTGGTCGTTCGCGGCGTTCAGCATTTCCCAGACCTTGCCAAGCTTGTCCTCGGGCGGCTCCATTTCGAAGGTGCAGATCAGGCGCAGGGTCGAATCCGCCGGCGACCAGGCCAGCGTGATGGAATAGGTCCGCCACTGTCCGGCGATGGCCATGGCGATCTGGTCGTCGGCGACCCTGTCAAAGTCCCACGCGTGATGCTCGGCGATATGTTCGACGATGTCGATCGGATGCAGGTCTTCGGTAAGCAGGTAGTGCCCGGTACTCGCCATCTGCTGCCCCTTATGTTGACGCAGAGTCGCGAGAAACAACTAAGCGCCGGGTGTTTTTCTAGGAGCAGTTATTATGCCTGTAGCCCCCACGAAATATGGTGGGGGCAAATGAGTCGCGAGTAAAGCAGTAATTCGGCGATCCGCGAGGATTTCCACAACTTATGCCGCCGAATCGCCCAATCATCCACATTTTGTGGGGGTGCGGTCAAGATATCGCGTGACCCTTTGGCCGCTAGGGAGCCTTGGCTTCCAGCGCTTCGAGCCGCGCTTTCAGGGCCTCGTTTTCTTCCCGCGCCTTCTGGGCCATGGCGCGCACGGCGTCGAATTCCTCGCGGGTGACGAAATCGCGGTCGGCAAGCCAGCGGTCAACCCAGCCCTTCATCGCGTTCTCTGCCTCTTCTCGCGCGCCCTGGGCCACGCCCATTGCGTTGGTCATCAGCTGAGAGATGTCGTCGAAAATCTTGCCTTGCTTCTGCATGCCCGTGCTCCTTGGTGATGGCCCATATATGGGCAGGGTTCACGGCATTCTCAAGCTTGACATCCCGGGCGATCGGGCGACCCTTCGGCGCATGGTTGCCGCGATCCCCTTTCCCGACATTTCGCCCGAGATTTTCACGGTCGCGCTGGGCCAGTTCGCCTTTTCGCTGCGCTGGTATGCGCTGGCCTATATCGTCGGGCTGCTGCTGGCGTGGCGGCTGATGCTGGCGGCGGTGGCGCGCCCGGGGCTGTGGCATGGCGACCGGCCGCCGGCCGACGCGGCGGGGATCGAGGACCTGATGACCGCGGTCGTGCTGGGGGTGGTCCTGGGCGGGCGGCTGGGTTTCGTGCTGTTCTATCAGCCGGCCTATTACCTGGCCCATCCCGTCGACATCCTGAAGGTCTGGCAGGGCGGCATGTCGTTTCACGGCGGGTTTCTCGGGGTCATGGTGGGGGGCTTGTGGTTCTGGCGCCGGCACCGGCCGGCTTTGCTGGGGCTGGCCGACCTGATGGCGCTGTCCGCGCCGGCCGGGCTGATGCTGGGACGCGTCGCCAATTTCATCAACGCAGAGCTATGGGGCCGGCCGTCCGACCTGCCGTGGGCGGTGATCTTCCCGGGCGCGGCCGCGCAGGCCTGCGCCACGGCGGCGGCGCCCTGCGCGCGCCACCCGTCGCAGCTGTACGAGGCCGGGCTGGAGGGGCTGGTTCTGGGCCTGTTGCTGGTCTGGCTGGCCTTTTTCCGGGGCAGCCTGCGCCGCCCAGGCCTGACGCTGGGCGTGTTTCTTGCCGGCTATGGGCTGGCGCGGATGATTGTCGAGCTGTTCCGGCAGGCCGACGCGCAATTTGTCTCGGCCGGCAACCCGTGGGGGCATGTCATTCAGCTTGGGGGCGGCGCCGGGCTGACCATGGGGCAAATCCTGTCGCTGCCGATGCTGTTGGCCGGGCTGGCCCTGGTGCTGGTGGCAGTGCGGCGGCCGTGACGCCGCTGGCGGAAAAGCTCGGCCGCCAAATCCGTGCGACCGGGCCGATGACGGTGGCCGACTATATGCGGGCCTGCCTGCTGGACCCCGACCTTGGCTATTACACCGGGCGCGACCCGCTGGGGGCGGCCGGCGATTTCACGACCGCGCCCGAGATCAGCCAGATGTTCGGCGAGCTTCTGGGCCTGTCCCTGGCGCAGGCGTGGCTGGATCAGGGCGCGCCGGCGCCGTTTCTGCTGGCCGAGCTTGGGCCGGGGCGCGGCAGCCTGATGGCCGATGTCTTGCGGGCCACGCGTGCCGTGCCGGGGTTTCACGATGCCATGCGCCTGAGCCTTGTCGAAGCCTCGCCGGTTCTGCGGGCCGAGCAAGCGCGGCGGCTGGACCGGTTTCGCCCCGCTTGGTTCGACAATCTGGCCGACCTTCCGGACGGGCCGCTGTTTTTGCTGGCCAACGAGTTTTTCGACGCCCTGCCCGTGCGCCAGTTCGTGGCCGACGGTGCCGGCTGGCGCGAACGCATGTTGACGGTGGACGATGGCGGGCTGGCCTTTGCGCTGGCGCCTCCGGCCCCGTTGCCCGCGCCACCCGACGTGGCGCCGGTCTCGGGCATTCTGGAAACCTGCGCCCCGGCCGAGGCGCTGGCCGGCGACATCGGGGCCCGGCTGGCCGCCGATGGCGGGGCGGCGATCATCGTGGACTATGGCGGCTGGCATTCGGACGGTGACACGTTGCAGTCGGTCAGTGCCCACGAAAAGACCGGGCCGCTGGCCATGCCCGGGCAGGCCGACCTGACGGCGCATGTGGCCTTTGGCGCCCTGGCCCGTGCCGCCGCCGCGGCGGGCGCCGCGCATGGGCCACTGGTGGCGCAGGGCACGTTTCTGGAGCGTCTGGGCATCGTCGCCCGGGCCCGGCAACTGGCAGCCGGGCTGGCTGAGCCGGCGCTTTCGGCGCATGTTGCCGCGCATCGGCGGTTGACCCACCCGCAGGAAATGGGACAGCTTTTTCAGGGACTGGCCATTCATGCCGGTTCAGCCGCACCGCCTCCGGGGTTCACATGACGCTTGAAATCCTCACCGCCGACGCGCTCGCGCCTTTGCGCCACGGCTTCTTTACCCGGCGTGGCGGCGCCTCGTCAGGGGTGTTTTCCGGGCTGAACTGCGGGCTGGGGTCGTCGGACCAGACAGAAGTGGTCGAGATCAACCGTGGCCGCGTGGCCGAGGCGATGGCGGTCGCGCCCGCCGGGCTGGTCACCGTTCATCAGGTGCATTCCGCCGATGTCGCCGCCGTCGACGCGGCGCCGGCGGGCCCGCCGCCCCGTGCCGACGCCATGGTCACGCGCACGCCCGGCCTTGCGTTGGCGATCCTGACCGCCGACTGCCAGCCGGTGCTGTTTGCCGATGCCGAAGCCGGGGTCATCGGCGCCGCGCATGCCGGCTGGAAGGGGGCGCTGGCCGGGGTGCTTGAGACCACGGTTGCCGCCATGGAGGCGCTGGGCGCGCGCCGCAACCGCATCGCCGCCGTCATCGGCCCGACGATTTCGCAGCGCCATTACGAGGTGGGCCCCGAGTTTTTCGACGACTTCACGCTGGACGAGCCGGCCCATGCCCGGTTCTTTGCCCAGGGCGCGGGCGACCGCATGCAGTTCGACCTGCCGGCCTATGGGCTGGAACGGTTGCGGGCCGCCGGCGTCGGGCTGGCGGAATGGACGCGCCACTGCACCTATGCCGAGCCCGAGCGTTTCTTCAGCTATCGCCGCGCCACCCATCTGAAAGAGGCCGATTATGGCCGGATGATGGCCGTGATCCGCTTGTGACAGCCACGTGCCGCGCCTGCGGCCTCGGGGCGTCTGCGTATTTCCCCGCCCCGGCCCAATACTGGCCACAATGCCCCGGATAACTGATCGTTAACCAAGGCCGCACCGGGCGGTCAGGACCGAAAGGGAATACCATGACCAAGCGCCGCTGGCTGAAGTCCGCAATCAACGAAGCGAAAAAGTCGGACGTGGTCCTGCCCTGGTCGCGCACGGCGGCACGGGTCGATCCGGTCATTCTGGCGGCGCGCAGCCTGCAAAAGGCCCGCCCCTCGGCCTGAAGACTGACAAAGGACTTGCACGGAAACGGCGCCCGCTTTGGGCGCTTTTTTCTTGTTTTACTTACAGTTGTCGTGATTGCCGCGAATCACGTCTTGCCCGGAATGTCGCGTGACCAACGACAGTGCCGGCCGCCGCCCCCGCATCGGCGCCGACCCGGCGACAATGGGCCGGGAATTTTGACAGCCCCGGTGGCGATGGGGCATCATGTCGCTGTCCTTCTGCAATTCTCGGTGGGGGCCGATGCAGCTGGGTGAACCGAAAGGATCGCTCGACAATGCCAACCAACGGCCCGCGCGCGGATCGTGCCACAGGCACGATCACGCCCCGCCCCTGGACCGCCAACCCCAACCTGCGGGACGAACCGGTGCCCATGGGGCGCCCGCGCCGCTATGACGTGACCTGGATCGACGCCGAGGGCAGGCTTGACAGCTTTGCCCGCGTTGCCCCGGCCGCGCCCTTGTTCGAAGAGGCCTTTTCCGCCTTTGCGCGCGGCACGCTGATTCAAACGGTCGGCGGGCCTGTGGCGATCGAGGACCTGCTGCCGGGGACCGAGGTGATTACCAAGCGCGGCAGCGATACGCTGGCCTGGATCGGGGCGATGACCCTGATCCCCGATGCCACGGGGACCGAGCCGATGCGCCTGTTCCGCGTCACCGCCGACGCTTTCGGTCTGGACCGGCCCATGCCCGACCTGATGCTGGGACCCTCGGCGCGCATCGTCAGCCGCGCCCCGAACATGCGCGCGGGCGGTGACGGCATGGTCGCGCTGGCGCCGGCGCGGGCCTTTGTCGACGGCTTCAGCGTGATCGAGGTATCACCGGCCAGCGCTGTGCGCGTGTTTCACCTGGGCTTTCACGGCCACCGCATCATCCGCGCCAACGGCGTGGAAGTGGACAGCTTTCACCCCGGCAGCCTGAATATCGGCCGGTTGGGGCGCAATGCGCTGGACCTGTTCCTGTCGCTGTTTCCCCATGTCGAGGACCTGTCGGGCTTTGGCCGGCTGGCCATGCCGCGGCTGGCCGATGACGAACTGGAGCAGGTGCGCGCCGCCTGAGCCGATCAGGCGTCGCGTTCCAGCCGCGCTTCGAGCACGTCGAAGGGCACGCCGGGGTCATCCTTGGCGCCGCGGATCACCAGCGAGGTCTTGACGCTGACCACATTGTCGGCCGCCGTCAGCTGTTCGGTCAGAAAGCTCTGGAAGGTCGACAGGTCGGGGGCCACGCATTTCAGCACGAAATCGACTTCGCCGTTCAGCATGTGGCATTCCCGGACCAGCGGCCAGTCGCGGCAGCGGGCCTCGAACGCGCTCAGGTCGGCCTCGGCCTGGCTTTGCAGGCCGACCATGGCGAATACCTGCACCTCGAACCCCAGCGCGCGCGCATTGACATCGGCATGATAGCCACGGATCAGGCCGGCCTCTTCCAATGTGCGCACCCGGCGCAGGCAGGGCGGGGCCGAGATGCCGACCCGACGGGCCAGTTCGACATTGGTCATGCGGCCGTCGCCCTGAAGCTCGGCCAGGATCATGCGGTCGATTGGGTCAAGTTTGTGCACGGCCATGGCCTGTCTCCGGCGTTTTGCAATTCTGTACGCGTGGGGCCGGCAATGCGCAATAATATTTCGCGGTTACGCAAGATCATTGCGAAGGTTGGCGGTCACGCTGCCGTGCGTCCCCTTCCGATCCTCCGGCGGCAGGGCTATGTAAGCGCCGACAAATACATTCGGGGGATGTCATGAGCGACAGGCGCAAGGTCAAGGTTCTGATCATCGGGTCGGGTCCGGCCGGGTATACGGCGGCGGTCTATGCGTCGCGGGCGATGCTGGAGCCGGTGCTGGTGCAGGGGCTGCAGCCCGGCGGGCAACTGACCATCACCACCGAGGTGGAAAACTGGCCCGGCGACAGCGAAGTGCAGGGACCGGACCTGATGGTGCGGATGGAGGCCCATGCCCGGGCCGTGGGCACCGAGATTGTCGCCGACACCATCACGTCGATTGACCTGTCGCGCCGCCCGTTCGTCGCCACCGCCGACAGTGGCACGGTTTTCGAAGCCGGGGCGGTGATTCTGGCCACCGGCGCTCAGGCGCGCTGGCTGGGCCTGCCGTCGGAAGAGAAATTCAAGGGATTTGGCGTGTCGGCCTGCGCCACCTGCGACGGGTTCTTCTATCGCGGGCAAGAGGTCGCGGTGATCGGCGGCGGCAACACGGCGGTGGAAGAGGCGCTGTTTCTCACCAATTTCGCGTCGAAGGTGACGCTGATCCACCGGCGCGACGCGCTGCGGTCCGAGAAGATCCTGCAAAAGCGCCTGTTCGCCAATCCCAAGGTCGAAATACTGTGGGACCATACGCTGGACGAGATCACCGGAGACGAAATGCCGCTGGGGGTCGAGGGGCTGCGGGCGCGCAACGTCAAGACCGGCGCGATCACCGAGCTGGCCTGCAAGGGTGTGTTCGTGGCCATCGGCCACGCCCCGGCGTCAGAGCTGGTGGCGGATCAGCTGGAGACCCACATGGGCGGCTATGTCGTGACCCGGCCGGATTCGACCGCCACGTCGGTGCCCGGGGTTTTCGCAGCCGGCGACCTGACCGACCATGTCTATCGCCAGGCGGTGACCAGCGCCGGCATGGGCTGTATGGCGGCGCTGGAGGCCGAGAAGTTCCTTGCCGCGCAAGACGAGGCCCCTGCCGCCGCGGGATAGCAACATCGTGCGCCTTGCGGCGCGCCCCTTTTGGTGGCGGTCCCTGGCGGGACCGCGGGCCTCCGGCGGGGATATTTGCGCCAAGATGATGGGCGGTTTGGCGATTTTTTCGGTAGATTGTGCCTGTTGCGTGAAGTTAGTTCTTTCGTGAACAGAACTTCTGTGCGATGCGTTCACGCGTGAACGTAATAGTGAGTCGCTTCATGCCTGCCGACCGCGCGATTTCGGGACCCGACGACGGCGATCTGTTTCGGCTGCTCAGGCAGCTGGACCGGGCGCCGGACGTGCCGCAGCGCGCCACCGCGGCGGCGCTTGGGCTGTCGCTGGGCCGGCTGAACGCGCTGTTGCGGGATGCCACCGCGCGCGGGCTGGTCAAGGTGACCGCGAAGGATGGCCCCGACCGGCGCCAGCGCGTGGGTTACGGGCTGACCACCCGGGGTGCCGCTGAAAAGCTTCGCCTGACCGACGACTTCCTGGCCGCGAAACTGGCCGAATATGACAAGCTGCATGCCGAGTTGACCGGCACGGGCAGCGGACTTTCCCACCTCAAGCACAGGACCAAATTCGTGCAGAACAATCTTGCCCCCATTTCCGAACTTTATGTGTCGCATGAAAGTGCCCAGAAGCTGAAGGCCGATGCGGCCGAGCTGACCAGCTGGGACCTGTCGCCGCGCCAGATATGCGATCTTGAGCTGTTGATGAACGGCGGTTTCAACCCGCTGAAGGGTTTCATGTCGGAAGCCGATTACAGCGGTGTCGTCGAGAACATGCGCCTGGCCGACGGCGGGTTGTGGCCGATGCCGATCACGCTGGACGTCAACGAGGTTTTTGCCGCGGGCATCGAGCCCGGGCAGGACATTGCCCTGCGCGATCAGGAGGGCGTGATCCTGGCCACCATGACCGTTACCGACAAGTGGGTGCCCAACAAGGCGCGCGAGGCCGAGATGGTCTTTGGTGCCGACGACAGCGCGCACCCGGCGGTCAACTATCTGCACAACACGGCGGGAAGCGTGTATCTTGGCGGGCCGGTGACCGGCATCCAGCAGCCGATTCACTATGACTTCCGCGCCCGGCGCGACACGCCGAACGAACTGCGGGCCTATTTCCGCAAGCTGGGCTGGCGCAAGATCGTCGCCTTCCAGACCCGGAACCCGCTGCACCGCGCGCATCAGGAGCTGACGTTCCGCGCCGCCAAGGAGGCGCAGGCCAACCTGCTGATCCACCCCGTGGTGGGCATGACCAAGCCCGGCGATGTCGATCATTTCACGCGCGTGCGCTGTTACGAGGCGGTGCTGGACAAGTATCCGGCCGCCACCACCACCATGAGCCTGCTGAACCTGGCCATGCGCATGGCCGGCCCGCGCGAGGCGGTTTGGCACGGCATGATCCGCCGCAACCATGGCTGCACCCACATGATCGTGGGGCGTGACCATGCCGGCCCCGGCAAGAACAGCGCCGGCGAGGATTTCTACGGCCCCTATGACGCGCAGGACCTGTTCCGCGAGCATCAGGACGAGATCGGCATCGAAATGGTCGACTTCAAGCACATGGTCTATGTGCAGGAGCGCGCCCAGTACGAGCCCAACGACGAGATCGCCGACCGCGACAATGTCACCATCCTGAACATCTCGGGCACCGAGCTGCGCCGCCGTCTGGCCGAGGGGCTGGAGATTCCCGAGTGGTTTTCCTTCCCCGAAGTGGTGACCGAACTGCGCCGCACCCGGCCGCCACGGTCCAATCAGGGCTTTACCGTTTTCTTCACCGGTTTTTCCGGTTCGGGCAAA
Source organism: uncultured Rhodobacterales bacterium (assembly GCA_964472855.1). Classification (GTDB taxonomy): domain Bacteria; phylum Pseudomonadota; class Alphaproteobacteria; order Rhodobacterales; family Rhodobacteraceae; genus Tranquillimonas. The sequence goes on from CAYYMJ010000012.1 coordinate 26,273, forward strand.
TCCACCATCGCCAACGCGATGATGGTCAAGCTGATGGAGATGGGCGGGCGGCCGGTGACGCTGTTGGATGGCGATATCGTGCGCAAGAACCTGTCGAGCGAGCTGGGCTTTTCCAAGGAGCATCGTGACCTGAACATCCGCCGCATCGGCTATGTCGCGTCCGAGATCACCAAGAACGGCGGCATCGCCATCTGTGCGCCCATCGCGCCTTATGCCACCACCCGCCGGGCGGTGCGCGAGGATATCGAGGCCTATGGCGCCTTTGTCGAGGTGCATGTGGCGACCTCGATCGAAGAGTGTGAAAAGCGTGACCGCAAGGGGCTGTACAAGCTGGCGCGGGCCGGCAAGATTGCAGAATTCACCGGCATTTCAGACCCCTATGACGTGCCGCAGAACCCCGAACTGCGGCTGGAGACCGAAGGCACCGATGTCGATTATTGTGCGCAGCAGGTGTTGCTGAAGCTGGAATCGATGGGGCTGATTGCCGCCTGAGGCACGAAAAAGGCTGAAATGCCGGGGGGCGGGCGCGGTTGCGTCCGCCCTTTGCCGTTTCGGGCCGGCAACACCGAATTTCCCGAATTCGCGCGCAGAATTGGCGGATTGCTGCGCCATGCCGGTGACGACGACGCAAAAGACGAGGGACAGCGCATGCACGCCGTGGCCATGGACCGGATCCTGACGGGGAACTGGCTGAAGACCGACCATCTGCAGCGCCGCGCCGGGGCGGAAAAGGCGCTTATCGGGGCGCGCAAGCGTGCGCGCGCGCGGCTGCTGCCCTATTCGCCCGCTGCCGCGTCGCCGGTATCGCGCACCGAAAGGACGACGCTGCCCTTGCGATGACGGCCCATGACATAGGCATGGGCGTCGGCGGCGCAGTCCAGCGGATAGCTGCGGTCGATCACCGGTCGCAACTGGCCGCTGTCGACCATGGCCGAAATCTCGGCCAAATCCTGTTTCTTGTCGCCGTTCACGCCCAGCAACATGCGCGGCCCGCCGCGCAGGCGGCTGACGAGGGCTGGCCACAGGTCGGCCAGGCCGAATTCGAGCGGCAGATAAACCCCGCCAGGTTTCAGCGCGCGGCGCGCCTGCGCAAAGCGGGTGGCGCCAACGCAGTCGAAGATCACGTCGAATTGGCCCAGGCGGTCGGTAATATCCTCGGCCCGGTAATCGACGGCCTCGGCCGCGCCAAGGCTGCGCACAAGCTCGGCGTTGCCGGCGCTGGCGACGCCGGTTACCCGGGCGCCCATGGCCACGGCGATTTGCACGCCATAGCAGCCGACCCCGCCCGATGCGCCCAGAACCGCCACGTTGTCGCCCGCCTTTAGCCGCGCATAGTCACGCAGGAACACCAGCGCGCACAGGCTGCCGAAGGGCAGCGCAGCCGCCTGGGCGTGGCTCAGCCCACCGGGGCGCGGCAGCACCGGGCCGGCGGCCTTGATGGTCAGAAACCCGGCATGGGCGCCGAAACCGGCAAACCCGAACACCGCCTGCCCGGGTGAAAAGCCGGTTGCCTGTGTGCCAAGCGCCTGCACCACGCCGGAAAACTCGCCACCCAGAACCGGCTTGCGGGGTCGGGTCAGGCCGGTCATCAGCCGGCCCACCAGCCCCAGACCACCGGGAAAATCGGCGCCACGCAGGCGCATGTCGGCGGTGGTGACCGTGGCGGCATGCACAGCGACCAACAGCTCGTCCGGCGCCGGTATGGGCGTTGGCAGGTCGGCCATTTCCAGCACATCCGGCGGGCCGTAGCGTTGGTAGATCATGGCTTTCACGGTGGTGGTCTCCTGCTGTCGTTGCCTGCCCGTGCCACGCGGGGCAGGCTGGCCGCATTGGCGGCCATGGCCGGATTTCGGGGGCAAATCGTGGGGGCGGTGGCGGGCGGTGTCGGCAAGGGGCCTGTCAGTGCACCGAAACCGGGGCCAGATCGTTCTGGCGGGCGACCGCGAAGGCAAGGTCACGGTTGCCGACCAGTGCCAGCCGGTCGCCGTTTTCGTTGTGCAGCGCATAGACACGCTGGGCATCGCCGGCCTGTTCGCGCATGTCCTGCGGCAGTTCCGACACCGCCACGGTGCGCACATAGACGATCTCGCGGCCCTTGATGGCGGGGATGTCAAACGGTTCGTTCATGGCCTTGGCCCCCTTCTCAACTGGTGCGGATGTCGATCTTGCGAACGGTCTTTTCCGGCACGGCCTGTTCAAGGTCGATATGCAGCAGGCCGTTTTCGATGCGGGCGCCGCTGACCTCGACCCCTTCGGCCAGAACGAACGACCGCTGGAACTGGCGCGCCGCGATCCCACGATGCAAAAAGACCCGGCCGTCGGCGCTGTCATCCTGGCGGCCGCGAATCAGCAGTTGCCGGTCTTCCAGCGTGATCTCGAGATTGTCTTCGGCAAAGCCGGCCACTGCCAGCGTGATGCGGAAACCCTGGGCAGAGGTCTGTTCGATATTATACGGCGGATAGCCGCCCGCGTCGGACTTGGCGGTCCGCTCGACCAGCCGCTCAAGCTGTTCGAACCCCAGAAGAAACGGGTGCGACCCCAACGCCATTTTCGTCATGTTACACGCCCTTTGTCCGCAAGCGACGATGCCGTCCCGCGCCCCGTGTCCGGCGGCGCAGCCTGCAATGAATATGGGGTCATTTCCCGAGGCTGCAAGATCTGGTCAAATCCGTGTAGAATGCCCATGTAACAGGTGACCGGGAATGGAGGACGGGATGATCGACGCATCTCGGATGCAGACGGATGAGGTCCAGCGCGTCAGGTTGGCGGGGCTGGTGGCCGAGCATCGCGACCTGGACGCGGCCATCGGCGCCCTGCACGAGGCACCGGCGGCCGACCAGCTGACCCTGAAGCGGCTGAAAAAGCGCAAGCTGGCGCTGAAGGATGAAATCGAAACCCTGCGCGACCGTCTGACCCCCGACATAATTGCCTGAGGTCGCATTGCGGCCCCGGCGCGGAACCCTATGATGCCGCCACGCGCGCAGGGGGCAGGGAATGACCACCGAAATCGGCATCGTGATGGGCAGCCAGTCGGACTGGCCGACCATGAAGCAAGCGGCGTCAATTCTTGACGAACTGGGGCTGGCCAGCGAGGTGCGCATCGTGTCGGCCCACCGCACGCCCGACCGGCTGTGGACCTACGCCACCGAGGCCGCTGGCCGTGGGCTGAAGGTCATCATCGCCGGCGCCGGGGGCGCGGCGCATTTGCCCGGGATGCTGGCCTCGAAAACGCTGCTGCCGGTGATCGGGGTGCCGGTTCAGACGCCGGCGCTTGGCGGGCTCGACAGCCTGTATTCCATCGTTCAGATGCCGCGCGGCTATCCGGTGGCCACCATGGCGATCGGGGCGGCAGGGGCGGCCAACGCGGGCCTGATGGCGGCGCAGATCCTTGCCACCGCCAACCCGGAACTGGCCAGCCGGCTGGCGGCGTGGAAAGCCGCGCTTTCGGCCTCGGTCCCCGAGACGCCCACCCAATGACCACAGGCGCGCTGCAGCCGGGTGCCGTTGTCGGCATCCTTGGTGGCGGCCAACTGGGCCGCATGCTGTCGGTGGCGGCGGCGCGGCTGGGCTTGCGCTGCCACATCTACGACCCGGCGCCAGACCCGCCGGCGGCGCAGGTAGCATGGCGGGTGACCACGGCCGACTGGGACGACACCGACAGCCTTGCCGCCTTTGCGGCCAGCGTCGATGTCGTGACCTACGAGTTTGAAAACGTCCCGGCCGAAAGCCTTGACGCGGTCGAGGCCGCGGCCCCCCTGCGCCCGGGGCGCGCGGCCCTGCGCACCAGTCAGGACCGGCTGGTGGAAAAGGATTTCCTGGCCTCGCTGGGGCTGGCAACGGCGCCCTATGCCGATATCCCCGATGCTGCGGCCCTGACCGCGGCGCTGGAAACCATCGGCGCGCCGGCCATCCTCAAGACCCGGCGGCTGGGCTATGATGGCAAGGGGCAGGCCCGCATCGCCGACCGGGCCGACGCCGCTGCGGCCTTCGCGGCCATGGCCGGCGCGCCGGCGATCCTTGAAGGTCTTGTCGATTTCACAGCCGAGATTTCGGTGATCGGCGCGCGTGGGATCGACGGTCAGGTTGCCTGTTTCGACCCCGGCGAGAACCTGCATCGCGGCGGTATTCTGGCCAGCACCACGGTGCCGGCCCGGGTCAGGCAGTCGGTGGCCACCGACGCCGTTTTGCTGACCGGGCGCCTGCTGAACGCGCTCGGCTATGTCGGCGTGATCGGGGTCGAGCTGTTCGTCACGTCCGGCGGGCTGGTGGTCAACGAATTCGCGCCGCGGGTGCATAATTCCGGCCACTGGACCCAGAACGGCTGTGCCGTCGACCAGTTCGAGCAGCATATCCGCGCCATTGCCGGCTGGCCGCTGGGCGACGGGCGCCGCCATGCCGACGTGGTGATGGAAAACCTGATCGGCGATGACGTGGCCAGCGCCCGCGACCGCGCCAGCCAGCCCGGTGCTGCGCTGCATCTTTATGGCAAGGCCCAAACCCGCCCGGGGCGCAAGATGGGGCACATCAACCGGGTCAGTCCGCGCGGCTAGCTTCGCGCTGGCCCCGGATCACCAGACGCTGCCTGAAACCTGTATTTCAACGCGGCAAGTGCAGCCTCATGCGATCTGGTCGAGCGCCAAACGCCACGGGCCCGCCGTTTCGATCGGCAGGCCCGCCCCGTTGCCAGCGCCGGCCGGCGCCAAAGGGTCAGTATTTGCGCGCTCCGGCCTCCGACGCGGCGCGGGGCACCAGCGCCTTGACCAGCGTCCCCATTTCCAGCGTTCCCACCGCGTCGCCATCGCGGGTGACCACGAACGAGTGCGTGGTGTCGCCGCCCGACCGCGAGATCAGGCTTTCCAGCGTGTCATTCACATCGACGTTGCCCTGCGAATCCGCGGGCGCGCCGCCATCGCCAATGGGCGTCATGACAGAGCGCACGCGCAGCACGCGGGCGCGGTTGATGTCGCTGACAAAGTCTTCGATGTAGGGATCACAGGGGTTCAGCAGAATATCCTGCGGCTCGCCCTGCTGCACGACATAGCCGTCCTTCAGGATCACCAGATGGTCAGCCAGCTTCAGGGCCTCGTCAAGGTCATGGGTGATGAACACGATGGTCTTGTGCAGTTCGGTCTGCAATTCCAGCAGAAGGTCCTGCATGTCGGTGCGGATCAGCGGGTCCAGCGCCGAAAAGGCTTCGTCCATCAGCATGATCGGCGAGTTCGACGTCAGCGCCCGGGCGATGCCCACCCTTTGCTGCATCCCGCCCGACAACTGGTGCGGGTAATGGTCACCGAAACCGTTCAGCCCCACCCGGTCGAGCCATTTCGTGGCCTCGGGCAGATAGTCACGCCGTGACATGCCGCGCACATTCAGCGTGGTGCCGGCATTGTCGGCCACGGTCCGGTGCGGCAGCAGCGCGAATTTCTGGAACACCATCGACATCATTTCGCGCCGCAACTGGCGAAGCTGGTCCTCGCCATAGGCCAGCACATCCTCGCCATCGACGATGACTTCGCCCGAGGTTGGCTCGATCAGCCGGTTGAGGTGGCGGATAAGGGTCGACTTGCCCGAACCCGAAAGCCCCATGATGACGGTGATCTCGCCCTCGCGCATGTCGACATTGATGTCCTTCAGGCCAAGGACATGGCGGTGTTCCTTCAACAGCTCGGTCTTGCCGGTGCCGGCCAGCACCTGCTCTAGCGCCGCCTGCGGGTCGGCCCCGAAGATCTTGTAGAGGCTGCGGATCGAAATCTTGATATTATCGGACACGGTCTGCCCCCCTAGCTTTTCTGCGACGCGTTCACGCGGTTCAGCGCGGCCTTGGTCACCCGGTCAAGGATGATCGCCAGCAGCACGATGCCCAGGCCCGAGATCAGGCCGACGCCCAGTTCAAGGTTGCGGATGCCGCGCAGCACCAGAACGCCAAGGCCCGGCGCCGACACCAGCGACGCGATGACGACCATCGCCAGGCTCATCATGATGGTCTGGTTCACGCCGGCCATGATGTTGGGCAGCGCCAGCGGTATCTGCACGCCGAACAGCTTTTGCCGGTCGGTCATGCCAAAGCTGTCGGCGGCCTCGATCACGTCCTTGTCGACAAGGCGAATGCCCAGGTCGGTCAGGCGGATCACCGGGACGATGGCGTAAAGGATGATGGCGATGCCATAAAGCTTGGGCTCGGTCACCGAGAAGAGAAAGATCAGCGGGATCAGGTAGACGAACGGTGGCAGCGTCTGCAGCATGTCCAGAATGGGTATCGAGATGCGCTGCAACCGGTCGCTGCGCGACATGGCGATGCCGATTGGCACCCCGAACAACACGCACAGGAAGGCGCAGACGAATATGATGGCCAGCGTCTGCATGGCCGGGTCGTAATGGTCGATGAAGGCCAGGAAGACCAGGCAGGCAACGACGAAGAACATCAGCCGCACCGATTTCGAGGCGAAGAAGACAACCGCCATCAGCGCCGGCAGCATCAACCACCACGGGATGGCCCCAAAGGCGGCGATGGCAAATTCGAGTATCCAGCTCAGCGGCTGGGTAAGCGGGTCAAGCACAAAGCGCAGCGCGTCCTTTGTGGCCAGAAACCCGGCCTCGACGCCTTTGGTCACGTCGCGGCTTTCCAGCATCGCGCCGCAGGCTTCGTTCAGTTGGTCAAGCGACGGGAACGGCAGCGTCCAGATCGTCTGCGCCTCTTCGTTTCCGGTTTGCGCCAGCAGGTCGGCCATCGAGACCGTGGCCTCGCCGCTCTGCCCGGCGTCACACCAGTGTCGCAGGCCAACGCTGTCGAACACGAAATCATAGGTTGCCATGTGGTCCGTCCCTCCCCGGATGGATGCGCGGACAGAGGCTGACCCTGTCCGCGCGGTATTGTTGGTGCGCCCCGCCTCGTTCGAGGGGCGGGGTTCGCAGGCTTACTTGATCAGCGCAGCCAGCTTGGCGCGGGCTTCATCGTTGATCCATGCCGACCAGATGTCGGAGTTGTTGGTGATGAAATACACCGCCGCTTCTTCGGTCGATGCGCCATTGTCGTCGGCCCAGGCCAGGACCGAGTTCATCATGTCCACGTCGAACACCAGGTTCGACATCAGCTCGGCAACAGCAGGCTCGCGATCGGCCAGCGCGGTGGTGGCCACGGTGATGACCGGCGCCGGCGGGAAGTCAGAGATACCCGGGTTCGGATTGTCCGCTTCCTGGTTGGCGGCGTGGATCGCCGGGTCGATCGGCCCGATTTCGATCTTGGTCATCGGGTATTTGCCCAGCACCGCGGTGGGTGCCCAGTAATAGCCGAACCACGGCTCGTTGTCGGAATAGGCCGCCGCGATCGAGGTCGCCAGCGTCTCGCCCGAGCCGTGATCGAAGATTTCCATCTTGTCGCGCATGCCCAGCGCGTTGATCAGGTTGTCGTTGGCAATCCGGCAGCCCCAGCCGACCGGGCAGTTGTTGAAACGGCCACCAACGACATCGGCGTTCGCCAAAACATCCTGAACGGTCTTCAGTTCGGGGTGGGCCTCGGCCAGATAGGACGGGATCCACCAGCCTTCCAGACCGCCGGGGTTGAAGACCTCGGTCAGTTTCATGACCTTGCCCTCGGCTTCCAGCTTCTTATAAGCCTCGCCGGCCGAGTTCTGCCAAAGCTCGGTCACGATGTCCGGCTCGCCGTTTTCCGCCAGCGAGGCAACGCTGGTCACGGTCGCCGAGGGCACCATTTCGACGGTGCAGCCATAGCCCTGCTCCATCAGGAATTTCGCGGTATGGGTGATGATCTGCGACGACGGCCAGTTCATCTCGGTCATCGAGACCTCGCCGCAATCCGCGTAAGCTGCGGTCGCTGACAGCGCTGCGCCGGTTGCAACCCCGGCCAGTGTTTTGGTGATTTTCGACATTCGTTCCTCCCTTGCCGATCAATTGCCACACGGCCCGTGGGCCGGAACAATTTGGCTCAGGCTAGGGCAGTCGGCGGCTTCATTCAATTCGAAACAGTTTATGCCGATTTCAAAACAGCTGAACGCGCGGTGAGCGCAGGCGGGCAGGTGCCGCCCGCAGCGTTGCGCGTATACCTAGTTGAAATCCACGATTTCGGGCAGCGTCCGGGGGGTTCAGGGCTGGCGGGAAACGCCTTGGCGTGACACCAGCCTGAGGATCGTGTCGACGTTGAAATCGGCCCGCGCGGCCAGCGCAGCGGGGTCCATGAAATCACGGTCGAACAGGATCGTGCCGGTAAAGCGGTTGGTCAGATAGTAATATCCGATGGCGGCGATGGTCACGTTCAACTGCACCGCGTCGACCCGGTCGCGGAATTCGCCGCTGGCCACGCCTCGGTCCAGAATGGCCTGAACCATGTCGACCAGCCCGCTGCTGGCGGCGCGCAGCGGGTCGGACCCGGCGATATGCCGGCCCTTGTGCAGGTTGGCGCTGTTGACCAGCGTGATGAATTCGGGGTTGTCGAGGTAATAGTCCCAGGTAAAGCGCACCAGCCGTTCCAGCGCCTGTATGGGGGGCAGCTGGTCCAGTTGCAGGCGTTTCTCGGCCTCGCGAATGTCGAGCCATGCGGCATTCAGCACGGCGCGGAACAGCGCGTCCTTGCTGCCGAAATAGTGATAGATCATGCGCTTGTTTGCGCCGGCTCTGGCGGCGATCTCGTCGACGCGCGCGCCGCCCAGCCCAAGGCGGGCAAACTCGGATTTGGCGGCGGCGAGGATGCGCGCCCGGGTGGCGCCGGCGTCGCGCGTGCGCGCTGATGTGGCCGACGGTGGCACGTCTGGCATTCCCCTGTCTGACCCGTTCCAACCGCCGCGCCCGGCACCCCGGCGCGGCCCCCGGCAACCCCTACAGGCCCCTTGACAGGATTGCAAAACCAAAAGTAACTAGACGGTGCGTTAAGCATGGAGCGCGGCAGGTTCGGCGGGTGCGGCTTTGGCCGAAGGGTATGATTACATCATCGTTGGCGGCGGTTCGGCCGGCTGCGTCATGGCCAGCCGGCTCAGCGAGAACCCGGCGGCGCGGGTGCTGCTGATCGAGGCCGGGGGCCGCGACCGCCATCCGCTGATCCACATGCCGGCCGGCTTTGCCGCCATGACGGCCGGGCCCTACACATGGGGCATGACGACCACGCCGCAACGCCACGCCCTGAACCGCGAGATCCCCTATGTTCAGGCGCGGGTTCTGGGCGGCGGTTCGTCCATCAACGCCGAGATCTTCACCCGCGGCCACCCCGCGGACTATGACCGCTGGGCCGGGGCCGAGGGCTGCCCGGGCTGGTCTTTTGCCGATGTTCAGCCCTATTTCCTGCGCTCCGAGGGCAACGAGGTATTCTCGGGCGACTGGCACGGAACCGAGGGCCCGCTGGGCGTGTCGAACCTGAAGGACTGGCAAACCATGACCCGCGCCTTCGTGCGCGCCTGCCAGGAAGCAGGCATCCCCTATAACCCCGATTTCAACGGCCCGCGTCAGCACGGCGCCGGCGCCTATCAGGTGACGGTGCGCGGCGGGCGGCGATGTTCGGCCGCGGTGGCCTATCTGCACCCGGTGCTGCACCGCCCCAACCTGACGCTGGAAACCGGCTGCCTTGTGCGGCGCATCTGCGTCGACGGCGGCCGGGCGACCGGGGTCGAGTATCTGCGCGGCCGCCGGCCCGTTACCGCCCGGGCGAACTGTGAGGTGCTGGTGACATCGGGGGCCATCGGCTCGCCCAAGCTGCTGTTGCTGTCGGGGATCGGCCCGGCCCGGCACCTGGCCGAGGTCGGCATCCCGGTGACGCTGGATCTGCCCGGTGTCGGCGAAAACCTGCAGGACCATTTCGGCGTCGACATCGTGGCCGAGCTGAACGGGCCGCATTCGCTGGACCGATACAACAACCCGTGGGGCAAGCTGTGGTCGGGCCTGCAGTATCAGTTGTTCAGGACCGGGCGCGTGGCGTCGAACGTCGTAGAGGGCGGCGGTTTCTGGTTCAGCGGCGACGGGCTGGACAAGCCCGACCTGCAGTTCCACTTTCTTGCCGCCGCCGGGGCCGAGGCGGGTGTGCCGACGGTGCCCAGGGGCGAATGCGGGATCACGATGAACAGCTACAACATGCGGCCCCGGGCCCGGGGCACGGTGCGGCTGGCTTCGGACGACCCTGCCGAGCGTCCGCGCGTCGATCCGAATTTCCTGGGTCACCCCGACGATCTGGCGCGCTCGGTCGAGGGTGTGCGCCTGTCGGTCGAGGTGTTCAACCAGCCGTCGCTGCGGAAATACATCCGGGCAATGCGCTTTCCCGACGCCGACGTGCGGACAAGGGCCGAGTTCGAAACCTATGCGCGGCGCTATGGCCGGACCTCGTACCACCCCACCGGCACCTGCCGCATGGGCGGCGATGACCTGGCGGTGACCGATCCGCAGATGCGGGTGCGCGGCATCGACGGGTTGCGGGTGTGCGACAGCGCGGCCATGCCCAGCCTGATCGGCTCGAACACCAACGCGCCCACGATCATGATGGCCGAAAAGGCCAGCGACATGGTGCGGGGGAACAAATGACCGGGGTGGCGCTGGTCACCGGCGCGGGCCGAGGGATCGGGCGGGCGTCGGCGCTGGCGCTGGCGCGGGCCGGGTTTGACGTTGCGGTCAACGGGCTGGCAGACGACAAGGCCGATCTGGCCGCCGTGTGCGATGCGGCAACCGCTGCCGGCGCGCGCTGTGTGCCCCTGCCCTTCGACGTTGCCGACATTGCCGCCCACGCCCCGGCGCTGGAGCGGGCCGAGGCCGCGCTGGGGCCCCTGACGACACTGGTCAACAATGCCGGCGTCGGCGTGCTCAGCCGCGGCGACCCGCTGGATGTCTCGCCCCAAAGCTGGGACCGTTGCCATGCCGTCAACGCCAGGGGCAGCTTTTTCCTGACCCAGGCGGTGGCGCGGCGCATGGTCGGGCACAGCGCATCGGGGTTTCGCGCCATCGTCAACATCACCTCGTCCAACGCGGTGGCGGTCGCGGTGACCCGGGCCGAATACGCCGCCTCGAAAGCGGCGGCGGCGATGAATTCCCGGACGTGGGCGGCTCGGCTGGGGGCCGACGGCATCGCTGTCTACGACATTCAGCCGGGGCTGATCGAAACCGACCTGACCGCCCCGGTGATCGACGATTACAAGGCCCGGGCCGCACAGGGGCTGACCCTGTTTCCCCGCGTCGGCCAGCCCGACGAGATCGGGCGCATCGTGGCCACGCTGGCCAGCGGCGCCCTGCCCTATACCACCGGGCAGGTGATTTCAGCCGACGGCGGGCTTCTGGTGCCGAGGTTCTGAGATGAAGATCGCCCTGCCCGACAACCAAGGCCGGACCAGCCCCTACCGGCTGCACGCCAACCCGGTCGCCGCGCTGCCGGTGGCCGCGGACGCAAGCCGTGTGGTTTTTGCAGCCGCCCATGTGGTGGCCGACCCCTTTGCCGATGCCGACCCCTCGGGGTCGCCGGCGCTGGACTGGGACGCCACCATGGCCTTTCGCCGTCACCTTGCCGGGCTGGGGTTGGGGATTGCCGAGGCGATGGACACCGCCCAGCGCGGCATGGGGCTTGACTGGAGCGGCGCACTGGCACTGATCCGCCGCACCCGGGCCGAACTGCCGCAGGCGCTGGTCTTCAACGGCTGCGGCACCGACCAGCTTGAACCCGGCGACGCCCGCGGCATCGACGATGTGCGGGCCGCCTATCTGCATCAGGCGGCGGCGATCCAGCAGGTCGGCGGGCGCCTGATCGTCATGGCCAGCCGGGCGCTGGCCCGCGTGGCCGCGTCGCCTGACGATTATGCCAGTGTCTATGGCGCGGTGCTGGCCGCCGCCGACCGGCCGGTCATCCTGCACTGGCTGGGCCCGATGTTCGACCCCGCGCTTGCCGGCTATTGGGGGGCGGCGCGGTTCGAGGATGCCTTGGAAACCGTGTTGGCAATCATCGCCGACAACCGCGCCCGGGTGGACGGGATAAAGATTTCGCTGCTCGACAAGGGCAAAGAGATCGCCCTGCGCCGCCGCCTGCCGCCGGGCGTGCGCATGTATACCGGCGACGATTTCAACTATCCCGAATTGATGGCCGGCGACCCGCAGGGCCATTCCGACGCGCTGCTGGGCATCTTCGACCCGCTGGCGCCTGCCGTGGGCGGGGCGCTGGCGCGGCTCGACGCCGGAGACACCGCCGGCTTTCGCGCCGCGCTGGCCCCCACCGTGCCGTTGGCGCGGCACATCTTTCGCGCGCCCACACGGTTTTACAAGACCGGCGTGGTTTTCCTGGCCTGGCTGAACGGGCATCAGGAGCATTTCATCATGCCCGACGGCGCGCAGGCGATGCGGTCGCTGCCCTATTTCTGCGACTGTTTCCGGCTGGCCGACGCGGCGGGGCTGTTGGCCGACCCCGACCGGGCGGTGGTGCGGATG
>CAYYMJ010000012.1:38768-47879 GCA_964472855.1 uncultured Rhodobacterales bacterium
GCGCGGCGCGCGGGTTGGCGGGCGTCGTGTTCTGGCGGCGCGAGATCGGCAATCGGCTGGCCGACTCGGCGGGGCTGTTGGCCGACCCCGACCGGGCGGTGGTGCGGATGCGGTGGTTGCTGGCGATGTATGGCCTTGCGTGACATCTCTGGCCCTCCGCGCGCCCTGGCGCTGAACACCGCCACGCTGGGGCATAATCTTGCCGGCCACGGCGCCGGCTGGCCGCCCGAGCGTGTGATCGACGCCTGCGCGGCGCGCGGGTTGGCGGGCGTCGTGTTCTGGCGGCGCGAGATCGGCAATCGCGCCGTCGAGATCGGCGATCGGGTGCGCGCGGCGGGGATGCAGGTGACCGGGTTGTGCCGCACGCCTTATATCGTCGGGCGCGAGGCCGGGTCGGGCGACGACATCCGCGCCGCCATCGACATGGCCGCCGCGCTGGGCACCGGGGTTCTGACCATCGTCAGCGGCGGCACGGCGCCCGGTCACAAGGGCCTGCGCGAAAGCCGCAAGATCCTGGCCGACCGGATCGCCGCCGTTGCCGGCTATGCCGCCGACCGTCAGGTGTCGCTGGCGGTCGAGCCGCTGAACCCGATGTTCGGGGGCAACCGCACGGTGGTGATGACAGCCCGCGACGCGCTGGAGGTCTGCGACATGACCGGCGCCGCCAACGTCGGGCTGGCCATCGACGTCTATCACGTCTGGTGGGACACGACGCTGGCCGACAGCCTGCGCCTTGCCCGGGGCCGGGTGCTGGGCTTTCACTTGTGCGACTGGCTCGAGGATACGCGGGACATGCTGCTTGACCGCGGCATGATGGGCGACGGCGTTGCCGACATCCCCGCCCTGCGCGCCGCGGTCGAGGCAACCGGCTTTGACGGCGCTTGCGAGGTCGAGGTCTTCTCGGCCCGCGACTGGTGGCGCCGCGACCCGGGTGATGTGCTGGACATCATGGTCGATCGATTCCGCACCCATTGCTGACATGTGAGGATGTTTTAATTGATCAGGCGGCCTTTCTGTGTACTGTATACAGAATACAGAGGAGGGCCGGCGCAACGGCCCGCAACAATGGGAGTGTTTCATGAAACGCGTCACAAGCCTGCTTGCCGCTACTTCGGCGCTGGCCCTGATCGCCGGGGCGGCATCCGCCGACATCACGGTCGGCTTTATCGGCTCAACCTCGTCCGACACCGGGCTGTCGACCCTGCGCGGCGCTCAGATCGCGATTGACGAAATCAACGCCGCCGGCGGCGTCCTGGGACAGCAGGTCACACTGGTGACCGCCGATACGCAGGAAGACCCGACCGAGGGCGTCAAGGCCTACGAGTATCTGGCCGAAACCGCCGAGGTCGACTTCATCATCTCGGGTTCGATCGACGACGTTTCGCTGGGCTGGCTGCCGCGGATGCAGGAATTCCAGATCCCGACGCTTGACACCTGGACCAGCTATATCGGCATCATCGACATGGTGGTCGAAGACCCCGAGCTGATGGCCCCCTATTTCATGAATGTCGCCTCGGACGAGGCGCTGGCCACGCTTTACATCAATTTCGGCGCCGACGTGCTGAAAGGCCAGTTCGGCTATGACAGCGTGGTGATCCTGGCCGAAGATACCGCCTTTGGCGGCGCCATCACCGGGCTTGTCACCGAAGCGCTGGCCCCGGTCGCGGGCATCGAGGTCAAGGACATCATCGTCTATGACATCAACACCAACGATTTCGCGCCGATCTTCTCGAAGGCACAGAATTCGGGCGCCGATTTCATCTACCAGATCTCGTCGGTCAATGCGCAGGTGATCTCGTCGCAATATGTGAAGCTGCAGGTGCCGATGATGATGACCGGCGTCAACGTGGCGGCGCTGGGCATGGAATACTGGGGTGACACCGGCGGCGCCGGTGGCGGCATCTCGACCCTGTCGCCGGTTCCCGCCGTGGGATTCGCGCTGGACGACCGCAGCCAGGCCTTTGTCGACACCTACCAGGCCCGCTATGATTCACGGCCCTTCTACCCGCATTTCAACGGCTTCAACGCCTATTACGGCCTGCAGCAGGCCATGGCAGCGGCCGAACAGGCCGGCGGTTTCGATGACGTCGCCGCATGGTCGGCCGCCATGGTCAACCAGGACCTGGTGCTGGAAAAAGACGGCAAGATGTGGCTGAACTACGGCTTCTGGGATCAGGGCGAGGTCGAGCCGGTGACCGGCCGCACCTATCCGCATAACGTCAAGTTCGACCTCGAAGCGCCGTTCGACGACGCGCAACCCTCGATGGTGGTGATCCAGTGGCAAGAGGACGGCGCCGTCGGCGTTGTCTATCCGCCGGAATACGCGAACATGGAGATCACCCTGCCAAGCTGGGTCGAATAATCCGGTCAACGCCTTGGGCGGCGCGGCAATTCGCGCGCGCCGCCCGGGCATCCTGAAGGCTCCCTCACATGCTGCTTCAGATCCTGATCCAGGGAACGCTCTTGAGCGGGCTTTACGCCCTGATCGCCGTTGGCTTCACCCTGATCTTCAGCGTCGGGCGGGTGCTGAACCTGGCCTATGGCGCCTATCTGATGCTGGGCGGCTACGTGTTCTTCTTCATCTCACAGCAACTGGGAGCGCCGGCGGTGGTGGGCGTGCTGTGCGCCGCCGTTCTGGGCTGTGCGGCGGGGCTGTTGAAATACCGCCTGATCGCGCGGCCGCTGGGCGACAACCCGGTTGCCGTGGAAATCTCGACCCTGATCCTGGCCGTTGTGGTGCAGTCGGGCATCGTGCTGATCTATGGCGACAGCTCGAAAATCCTGCTGCCCATCGTGCCCGGCGTGATCCGGGTGGCGGGCACCTCGGTCACCTATAACCTTGTCGTCGCAACGCTGGCCAGCTGGGCCATCCTGATCGCGCTGTATCTCTTTGTGCAGCGCACCCATATCGGCCGGGCAATGCGCGCCGTGTCGATGGACCGCAAGGGCGCGGCCATCAGCGGTGTCGACCCCGATGTCATCAACATGATCACCTGGGGCATATCCGGCCTGCTGGGCGCGGTCGCCGGAGTGTTCTTTGCCAGCTACACGCAGTTGTCCCCGTCAATGTGGGTGGGGCCGCTGATCATCTCGGTCGCCGTGGTGATCGTGGGCGGCATCGGCTCGATCATCGGAACGCTGATCGTGGCGCATATCGTCGGCTTCATGGAGGTGATCGTGATCGCCGTCATCGCGCCCGAATTGCGCGGCGTGTTCACCATGGGGCTGATCATCGGCGTGCTGATCCTGCGCCCGCGCGGCCTGTTCGGCCGGGAGGAGCTTTGACATGGGTCTGCGCTGGTATCATTTCGCGCTGTGGGGCGGGTTCATCCTGTTCATGTATCTGCTGCCCGAATTCGTGTCGCGCGGCACCCTGCGCACCATCATCTTCGCCAATTTCCTGGCCGTCTTCGCCATCAGCTGGGACGTGATCTCGGGGCGCACCGGCTATGTCAGCTTCGGCCACCCGTTCCTGATCGGCATCGGCGCCTATACCACCGCCATCCTGACCAAGCGCTTCGGCGTGCCGGTCGAGCTGTCGATCCCGCTGGCGGTGCTGGCCACCATGGCCGGCGGGCTGATCGTGCTGATCCCGGCCCTGCGCATTCGCGGCAGCTATTTCGCGCTGGTGACGCTGGCCTTCATGGAGCTGATGTATCAGCTGGTGCAGGTCATCCGCCCCGACCTGACCGGCGGCACCCGCGGCATGTCGGGCATCCAGACCCTGACCCGCGGCGCCGAAAACGGGTTCTACATGTCCTTCACGCTGCTGGCGGTGCTCAGCGTCGGCACCTGGCTGTTGATGCGCACCCAGTTCGGCACCGCCCTGTCGGCGATCTCGATGGACGAGGATTCGGTGGCCGGCAGCGGGCTGAACACGGTCAAGCTGAAAACCGCCGCCTTCCTGGTCAGCGCCTTCGTCGCCGGGGTGGGCGGCGCCTTTTACGTGCATTACCTGGGCTCGCTGGCGCCACGGGCACTGTTTGACATCAACTTTGTCTTCACGATCATCGTCGCGGCCCTGATCGGCGGCGCCTCGACCATCGTCGGCCCGATCATCGGCGCCTTCTTCCTGACCTTCCTGCTGGAATACCTGCGCCCATGGCTGCCGGGGGCCGAACGCTATTTCATCTACGGCGGGGTGGCGCTGCTGCTGTACATGTATCAGCCCAAGGGTTTCTACGCGATCATCATGGCCGGCTGGAGCCGCCTGCGCGCCCGCATGGCCCGGCGCAAGCCGGGGGCGCGGGCATGACGGCGCTGGCGGTCCGCAACCTGGTCAAGCGCTTTGGCGGCCTCACGGCCACCAACGATGTCAGCTTTGACATTGCTCCGGGCCAGTCCGTGGGGCTGATCGGGCCCAACGGCGCCGGCAAGACCACCATCTTCAGCCAGGTGATGGGCGAATTGCGGCAAAGCGCCGGCACGATCACGCTGTTCGGCAACGAAATCTCCGGGCTCAGCACCCCCGGCCGCATCCGGCGTGGCGTGTGCCGCACCTATCAGGTGCCGCGCCCGTTTCACGACCTGACGGTGGCGGAAAACATCCGCGTGGGGCTGGCCCCCAACAGCATCTGGCAACTGGTCACACGCCGGCCCGACCATGCCCGCGAAGCCGAAATCGCGCTTGGGGTCGGGCTGCGGGAAACCGACTTCGACCGCGCGCCGACCGAATTGTCGATGGGCGACCTGCGCAAGCTGGAATTCGCCCGCACGCTGGCCACCGGCGCCAGGGTGATGCTGCTGGACGAGGTCTTCGCCGGCCTGACCGTGGGCGAAATCCAGGTGGTGTCGGACCTGATCCTCGGGCTGCGCCGCGACGGCATGACCTTTCTGATGGTCAGCCACGATCTCAAGGCGCTGGAGCCGCTGGTCGACCGGGTCATCGCCATCGACCAGGGTCGCAAGATCGCCGAGGGCAGCTATCGCGAGGTGCTGGACGATCCGGATGTGCGCGCCTCCTACCTTGGAGGCCAGGGATGACCGCGCTTGCCATCGACGGGCTGTCGGCCTTCTACGGCCGCGCCCAGGCCCTGCACGACGTGTCGCTGAACGTCGCCCGGGGCGAGATCATCGCGGTGGTGGGGGCCAACGGCGCCGGCAAATCGACCCTGCTCGACAGCATCATGGGCCTGACCCGCTGGACCGGAGATATCCGCGTCGACGGCACACCCGCCACCGGCGCCCGCCCCGCCGACATGGTGCGCCGCGGCATCGGCTACGCGCCCGAACGCTTCAACCTGTTCCCCTTCATGAGCGTAAAAGACAATCTGCTGGTCGGCGCTTACACCCGCCGCGAGGGCATCGCCGACAATCTGGAAAAGGTCTTCACCCTGTTTCCGCGCCTGCGCGAACGCCAGGACCAGGAAACCTCGACCCAGTCTGGGGGCGAACGCCAGATGGTGTCGCTGGGCCGGGCCCTGATGACGGCGCCCAGCCTGCTGCTGGTCGACGAACCCACGATCGGCCTGGCCCCGCGGGTCTGCGACGAGATCGGCACCGCATTGAAACGCATGCGCGACGCGCTTGGGGCCACGGTGCTGATCACCGAACAGAATACCAACTTCGCCCTGACGCTGGCCGACCGGGTCTGCGTTCTGGAAAGCGGCGTCAAGAAGATCGAGGGCACGGCAGACGACCTCAGCCGCGACAAGCGCCTGTTCGAGGCCTATTTCGGCCACTGAGCCGGGGGCGCGCTGCCCGCAGCTTCATCGTTCTATAAATACTTGCCGCGCAATCGCAGCCACGCAGCGCGCCACCTGCCGGCAAGGCGCACCGCCCCCTCAGGCCGCGCGCAGGCCCAGGATGGACCGCGCCTCGGCCGGGGTGGCGACCGGGCGGCCATGGCGCGCGCACAACGCGGCCGTGCGCCGCACCAGCGCCGCGTTCGACGGCGCCAGCCGGTCGCGGTCCAGCCGCACATTGTCCTCCAGCCCCGTGCGGGTGTGGCCGCCGGCGGCAATGCACCATTCGTTCAGAACGATCTGGTTGGCGCCGACCCCGGCTGCGCACCAGGCCGACCCCGGCACCAGCCGGTTCAGCGCCGCGACGTAGAAATCGAAACTGGGCTTGTCGGCCGGCATCGCGTTCTTCACGCCCATCACGAACTGAACATACAGCGGCGCGGTCAGCCGCCCGTCGCCGGCCATCTTGGCGGCCTGAAAGATATGCGACAGATCGAAGGCCTCGATCTCGGGCTTGACGTCGTTGGCCCGCATCTCGGCCGCCAGCCAGTCCACCAGGTCGGGCGGGTTCTCGTACACCCGGGTCGGGAAATTGTTGGACCCCACGGTCAGGCTGGCCATGTCGGGGCGCAGCGGCAGCATGCCCCCGCGCTCGGCCCCGGCGCCCGACCGCCCGCCGGTGGAAAACTGAATCACCATGCCCGGGCAATGCCGTTCCAGCCCTTCCTTGAGCCGGGCGAACCGTTCGGGGTCGGACGTGGTCGACCCGTCGTCGTTGCGCACATGCGCATGCACGATCGACGCCCCGGCCTCGAACGCCTCGTGGGTCGATTCCACCTGTTCGCTGGTCGTGATCGGCACCGCCGGGTTGTCGGATTTCTGCGCGACCGAGCCGGTGATGGCGACACAGATGATGCAGGGGTTGGTCAAGGTCGTCTCCTTCTCGGTTTCTCGCATTTGCCGCCGGACGCCTCAGTCCGCCGGCCGGGCCAGTATGCTGTTCAGAGCGCGTCTCAATTCGGCCTCGGGGTCGGGGGCGGCGGCATCGTGGCGCCAGGCGACATGCTGGTCGGGGCGCACCAGCAGGCAGCCGCTGTCGGAAATTTCGCGGGCTCGGGCCCAGTCGCCGGTATGGTCGACCAGCGCCCGGCGCGGCCCGATTACATGGGCCGCGATCGCGATCCCGGTTTCCGCCGCCAGTTTATCCGCCGCAGCCACCCAGCCTTCGCCGCCGATCCCGGTCAGCAGGGTGAAGCGGCCCCTGCCCGCGATATCCAGCGTCGACACCTGCGCGCCGCTGCCGCCGTCGAACAGCCAGACATGCGGCAGGCGCGCGCCAGGCCAAGTGGTGGGCTGATAGTGCAGTTCGGCATCGCGGGCAAAGGCGGGCTCGGGCTGGCCGTCGGCGGCAATCGCGTCCGAGCGATAGCGCTGGTTCATCTCGACACCATGAGCGTTGAATTCATACTGTTTGAACGCGATGGCGGCGCGAATGGCGGCACGCTGGGCTTCGCCTTCGGGCGTGGCATCGGCGCGGGCGGCCATGCCGGCACGGATCTTTTCGACATCGGTGCCGCCGGTCATGCCCAGCGCCTCGAATATGGGCCCGAACTCGGCAATCGACTGGTTGGCGCGGGTCACGATCTGCCGGGCGATGGGCGCGCGTTCGTCGGAATAGCTGTCCAGCAGCGCCGGACCCGCCTGCCCCGTCAGCACCGCGGCCAGCTTCCACGACAGGTTGAACGCATCCTGGATTGACGTGTTCGAGCCCAGCCCGTTCGACGGCGGATGCCGGTGCGCTGCGTCGCCCATGATGAACACCCGGTCCTTCTGCATGTGGGTGGCGAACATGTTGTTCACCGTCCAGGTGCTGGCCGACAAAAGCTCGATCTCAAGCGCGGGGTCCCCGACCAGTTGCCGCGCGACCTGGGTGGCCATGCCCGCGTCAACCTCGGGCGCGGGCGCGTTGATGTCATAGCCCCAGACGATCAGCCATTCGTTCCACGGCCGCACCATCCGCACCAGCCCCATGCCGATGCCGCCAACATCGGCGCCGGGCTGCATGATCCAGTACAGCACGCTGGGCCGGTGGGCGACAAAGCGCGACAGGTCGGCCCGGAACAGGATGTTCATCGACCCGCCCACACCCATCTGCCCCTCGAACGGCAGGCCGCAGTGGTCGGCGACCAGACTGTTGCCGCCGTCGGCCCCCACCAGATAGCGCGACCGCACCTGATACTCGCGCCCGGCAAGCCGGTCGTGCAGCGTGGTTGTCACGCCCGCGCCATCCTGCACGTGGGAAACGTATTCGGTCGACATGCGCGCCTGCGTTCCGCGTGCGCAGGCGGTCTTGAACAACAGCGGCTCCATGAAGGTCTGGGGCAGGTCGTTCATGTGGCAGGGGCTGGCAAGGTGATGCTCGGCCCGCGACAGCGGGTGCTTGCCCCAGCTTTTCATGCGCCCGATCTCTTCGCCGGCCAGGCTTTCGCAAAAGACATTCTCGCCCATCAGGTCCTGCTGCGTGGCGTGCATGTAGGCCTCGGCCTCGACCTCGGGGCCAAGGTCGCGCAGCACCTCCATCGTGCGCTGGTTGGTGATATGGGCGCGCGGCGTGTTGGCCAGCCAGCGATAGCGGTTGACCACCATGTTTTCGACCCCCAGGCTCGACAACAAGGCCGCGGTGGCCGCGCCCGCCGGGCCGGTGCCGATGATCAGAACGTCCGTGTCGATTTCAGCCATGTGCCGCGCCCTTCCCTTGCCACCGATTGCCTGTCTTGCCACCCAAACCCGTTGCGACGAAATTCGCAACTCTGACTGTCCGTCCCGTCCCGGCGCCCTGGCCCCGGCCTCGGCATTGTTGAGCGCGCGGCGCCGCCGCGCTAGGCTGGCGTCAATGGCAAACCGCGATCCGGATCAGGGCGGGCCGGGGCAACCGGCCGGCAGGGGCCACGTTGCCATCGTCGGCGGCGGCCCGGTCGGGCTGGGGCTGGCGATCGAACTGGGGCTGCGCGGCGTGGCCTGCACGGTGCTGGAGCGGTCGCAGGACCTGCACCATATCCCCAAGGGCCAGAACCTGACCCAGCGCAGCGGCGAACATTTCCGCAGCTGGGGCGTGTCGGATGCCGTCCGCGCCGCCAGCCCGATCCCGCCCAGCTTTGGCAATGCCGGGGTGGTGTGCTACGGCACGCTGCTGGGCGCGCACAGCCATGACTGGTTCCAGCGGTCAAAGGTCGGCGCCTATTACTTCGCCGAGAACGAGCGGCTGCCGCAATATGCGTTGGAGCGTGTGCTGCGCGACCGCGTCGCCAGCCTGCCGGGCGTGCGGCTGATCACCGGGGCCATGGTCACGGCGGTCACGCAAGACGCCGGCGGCGTCGGCGTGCAATTCACCGGCCCCGACGGCACTGACAGGACGCTGGCCGCCGAC
>CAYYMJ010000012.1:47979-62886 GCA_964472855.1 uncultured Rhodobacterales bacterium
AGCTATCGCCGGGGCCGCATCTTCATTGCCGGGGACGCCTGCCACAGCCATCCGCCCTATGGCGGATACGGGGTCAACACCGGGTTGGAGGACGCGCGCAATCTGGGTTGGAAACTGGCCGCCCACATGCACGGCTGGGCCGGGCCCGGCCTGCTGGACAGCTATGGCGCCGAACGGCACCCGGTGTTCCAGTCGGTCAACCGCGATTTCATCGCCCGCATGATTGCCGATTTCCGCGATTTCACCGCCCGCTACGCGCCGGACCGCGACGCCGGGGCCTTTCGCGCCGCATGGGCGCGGCGGGCCAGCGGCGGCAATGCCGATGTCACCGGGTTCCTGCCGCACTATGCCGGCTCGCCCATTGTGACCGGTTCGGGCCCCGGGGCGCATCCGGGGGCGCGGGGCGTGCACGGCTTTGCGGCGCGGCCCGGGCAGCATCTGGCCCCGCAGGCGCTGTCCAAAGGCTCGCTGTGGCAGGCGCTGGGGGCGGGATATACCCTGATGGACCTGACCGGCGACCGCGACCGCATGGCGGCCTTCACCGCGGCGGCGGCGGCGCGCTCGATCCCGCTGACGGTGCTGGATCTGGCGGCCGAGGCGCTGGACGGCGCCTATGACTGCCCGGCCCTGCTGGTGCGGCCCGACCAGTTCGTCGCGTGGGTTGCCGGCGATGAACCGGCGGACGCCGGCGCCATTCTTGACCGGGCCATTGGCGCATGAGCGCCCCGCAGCACCGGGGCCCGCGATGCCGCTGATCCAGTATCTGTCGCGCATCCGCTTCGATTTCGGCGCGCTGGCGCATTTGCGCGACGAGGCCGCGCGGCTGGGCCTGCGCCGCCCGCTGCTGGTCACCGACAAGGGCATCGCCGGGGCCGGCATTGTGCAGCGAACGCTTGACGCGGCCCGGCCGCTGCGCCCGGTGCTGTTCGATGCCACCCCTGAAAACCCGACCGAGGCCGCGCTGAACCAGTGCCTTGCCATCTGGCGCGAACATGGCTGCGACGGCGTGATCGCGCTGGGCGGCGGATCGGCCATCGATCTGGGCAAGGCGGTGGCGCTGATCACCAGCCACGGCGGGCGGCTGGCCGATTATGACGTCAAGGCCGGCGGCGCCGACCGCATCGGCAAAGTGTCACCGCAGATCGCCATTCCCACCGCCGCCGGCACCGGGGCCGAGGTCGGGCGCGCCTGCGTCATGCTGTTGGACAGCGGCGCCAGATGCGTGCCGGTCAGCCTGAACATGGTGGCCGACACGGTGATCTGCGACCCCGAACTGACCCTGACGCTGCCGGCGCACCTGACCGCCGCCACCGGGATCGACGCGCTGAGCCACGGGGTCGAGGCGCTGTGCAGCCCGTGGGAAAACCCGCCCGCCGCCGCCATTGCCCGCGACGCGGTGCGCCTTGCTGCGCGCTGGTTGCCGGTCGCGGTGGCCGACGGCGCCAACCGCAACGCGCGCTATCAGATGATGATGGCGGCCCTGATGGGCGGCATGTGCCTGCAAAAGGCGCTGGGGGCGGCCCATGCCATGGCCAACCCGCTGGGCGCGCTGGGGCTGCATCACGGCACGCTGATCGGGGTGCTGCTGCCGCATGTGCTGCGCTTCAACAATGGCCATGCCGACGCCGCGTTTGACGATTTGCGCGCGGCGATGGGTTTGCCCGCAGGCGTCACGCTGCATGACGCGGTGGCCAGACTGGTGGCCGACATCGGCCTGCCAGCGCGGCTGGGGCAACTGGGCGTGACGCAGGACCTGCTGCCGGACATGGCCGACAAGGCCGCGACCGACCATCTGTCGGCCACCAACCCGCGCCCTGCCACGTCCGCTGATTATCTGGAGCT
This sequence comes from uncultured Rhodobacterales bacterium, assembly GCA_964472855.1. Classification (GTDB taxonomy): domain Bacteria; phylum Pseudomonadota; class Alphaproteobacteria; order Rhodobacterales; family Rhodobacteraceae; genus Tranquillimonas. The sequence goes on from CAYYMJ010000012.1 coordinate 49,822, forward strand.
GTTGCGGGCCGCCTGCTAGCGCGTGTCGCGTTTCATGAACCTCAAAAGTGTACCAAGACGCGCGTTCGAGCGTCTGCGCGGGGCCGCTTGGCTTGAGTTCGACCCAACTCGCTTGCGGAGCAGGCCCGGTAAAACACGCCAACCGGCGCGCCCGCGCCTTGCGGCACCAGCCCGGCAGCGCAACATACGCAGCGAAGGAACCGGCAGGACAAGGTGACATGCAGCAACTGAAAACCAGCGTGAAGGAAATGGTCGCCGCCGCGCGCGCCCGCATTGACGAGGTCGAAACGGCCGACGCGATTGCCATGGTCGATGACCCCGGAGTGGTGATCGTCGATCTGCGCGACGTGCGCGAACGGCAGAAACTCGGGTTCATCCCTGGCAGCTTTCATTGCCCGCGCGGAATGCTCGAATTTTGGGTCGATCCGCAAAGCCCGTATTTCAAGGACATCTTTGCCGAGGACAGGAAATTCGTCTTTCATTGCGCGTCGGGCTGGCGTTCGGCGCTGTCGGTGGCGCTGCTGCAGGACATGGGTTTCGCGGCCGCGCACATCAGGGAAGGCTTTTCGACCTGGGCCGAAAACGGCGGACCTGTCGCCTTTCCCGACGACCGGTAAGACGCCTCGGGTCAAAGCTGGTCCAGCCAACGCTGCCTGAAATCATGGATTTCAACGCGTCGGCTGAGGCCTGTTGGATCAGGCCAAGTGCGTCTGCAGCGGCGGGCAGGCCGTGGCTTTGGCGGGTGCGGGAAAGTATCTCGATCGCCATCGCCGCCGTCCTTGTGACGGTGGTGCCTTCGCTGGGCACAGCCGCGACAGGGGCAACAACCCGGCAAACCCGGCAAACCCGGCCTTCTCGATCAGGACCGGACCGCGCCGATTGAACCGCTCGGCAACAGCCGCCACCGACCGGCGGTCGGCGGCCGGGCCAAGGCCTGTTTCATCCGCCGGGGCGGCTAGTCGGCGGGATACCAGTATGCGGCATCCTGCGCGCCCCGGTGAATGACGACGTGGTTGTTGGCAAACACCCGGTAAGGCGGGCTCCATTCGCCGTCAGGCCACTGGATGCGAATCTCGGCGCGCTCGGCCGTGCCCAGCCCGGCATGGACAAAGCCAAGATGCCCCGACGCATGGCCGCCGCCCACGGTCTGCTTGCGGATCAGCGTGCGGTTGCCGATCTTGATATTCACGGTCGCCCCGATGGCATCGCGGTTGGGGCCGTCCTGCGCGATCTCGATGGCCAGCCAGTTGCCCATGGGCATGGTGCCCGCCTGTGTCCGGGCGCCGGTATTGCGCAACAGGCTGGCCGGGCCGCCCCGGTTCACCACCAGAAGATCCAGCGATCCGTCCATGTTGAAATCGTCGACGATGGCGCCGCGCCCCTTGGTCGGCAAGGCAATACCTGCCTTGTCGCCGGCTTCGGCAAACACGCCGTCCCATTGCCCCAGCAACAGGTTGTCGGGGTCGAAGTTGGCGAAATCGGGCATCTGTTCGACGTTGCCCTTGGCGATGAACAGATCGAGCAGGCTGTCATTGTTGAAATCGGCAAACTCGGCATGCCAGCCGGTCGAGGGCTTCAGATCCTCGCCGGTATAGGGCCGGTGCGCGGTGGTGCCGCTGGGATAGGAAATATCGCGATAGATGGGGCGGTCGCTTTCGAACTCGTCGTCCAGCACCTGCAGCCGCGTGTCCCCCATCGAGGTCAGGGCGTATTCGGGATAGCCATCGCCGTTGATATCGCCCTCGGCAATGCCCATCCCCCATATCACCACCCGCTGCCAGCCCTCGCTGCGCCCGTAAAGCCGTGGCGTGCGGCCGGGCGAGACCTGCCAAAGCTGCTCTTCCCCGTCGCGGTAATACTGGCGGTCGTTGGTGATGCGCAGGGCCGGTTCGCCCGACTTGTTCCAGTCGGTGAACAGCATCGACAGCGCGCAATAGCCGGGTTTCAGCCGCTGGTTGTCGCCAAGGTCCGGCGCGCCGCCCGCGCCGTCGCGCACGCGGATCAGGCGGTTGTCGTGGCAAGTCCCCCAGGGCGAGCCGGGGGCCGAACGGTCGACATAGTTGCCGAAGGCAAGCGTGGGCCAGTCGGACCCGGCCTCGAACGTGGCCGAAAAGGCCGTCGTCCAGGCCCGCCCGCCGTCGAAGGCAAGCTCGCGGTTGGCCTTGCGGAACCGGCAATCGCCCAGCCCTTTCAGCACCAGGTTTTCACCGACGCGCAGAACCACGATGTCCTTGCGCCCGTCATTGTCGACATCCATCGGGTAGGCGCCGGTGACATTGGCCAGATCGCGCGCGCCCAGACCGGTTTCCTGCGCCTCGAAGACCAGCGCGCCCCCGGTCTGCGAGCGGTTGACGTAAAGCGCGGCCGCGCCTTTGCCGCCGGCCAGGAACAGGTCGGGCAGGCGGTCGCCGTTGCAGTCGAAGCTGGCCGCGCCGCCGCCGACGAAAAACTCCCACGGGCCGACATAGCTGTGGTCGATCCCGGCGGCCTGTGCCTGTTCGACCATGACCGGGACATCGGACAAAAGCTGCGGCGCGGGCTGGGTCTGGGCCAGTGCCGCCGGGCCGGCTGCGGAAATCAGCAGCGCAAGCGCCGGGAAAATGCAAAGCCGCGTCATTCGATCACCAGTGTCTTGAGAAAGGCCACGATGGCCGTGCGGTCGTCGTCGTCCAGTGCGACATAGCCGTCGCGCATGGGGCGTGCGTCACCGCCATGGGCGCGGATGGCCGCGTCGATTGTGGTCAGGTCGTTGCGGTGGCCATAGCCCCCGGTCGACGCCAGCCCCCAAAGCTCGGTCGTCTGGAACACGTTGCGGTCAACAAAACGCTGCGGCAACAGCTCGTTCCCGAACTGGGCCACCTGATGGTCGGCGATGACATGGCGTTTGAGATCGCCGAACAGCGGCACCATGACCGATCCGTCAGCATTGCGCGGCAGCGCGGCCGCCCAGTCGTAAAGACCAAGATCATAAATCGCGGGGTCGGCAACCTCGGTGTCGCGCAGCGTGCCCGCGGTGTCGAACGGCCCCGGGTCGGCAAAGCGCAGGCTGTTCAGCGGCAGCGCGCTCACATGGCACTGGTTGCAGCCGATGCTGTCGAACAACGCACCGCCGCGCGCCGCAGCCGCCCGCCATGCCGTATCGTCGGGGACAAGCCGGGTGGGCGGCGCAAGGGTCGCCTGCCAGGCGGTCAGCGCCGACAGTTGCACCGGCGTCATCTCGTCTGGGTGGCCGTCTTCGTCAAAGTCGGCCTCGCCGGTCCAGCGGACACCAAAGCGTTCGCTGGCCTGCATGCCGTGGTGATGGTTCAGCGCATTGACCGTGAACTGGCGCAGCGAGGTCATCACGCCTTTCTGGCTGAAGGGGCGTATGACAAGGTCGGTATCGACGCCGTCGATGCCCGACAGGTCGACAATGCCATCGGGCTGGGCCACGATTCTGCCAAAGCCGATGCCCTTGGCCGACAGCGCGGCGGTGACCGGCGCACCGCCGGCCCGCGCCTGTTGCAGCGCCGCGCGGCGCTGGCCCTGAAGCTCGGCCGTCATCTCGCGGGCCAGCAGCTCGACCAGCCCGGACCCGAACACGTGGTTGGTGCCGCGCTCGTTCGAAAACTGCGGGTCGAGATTGTCGAAATGCGCGCTTTCGAAGCCTTCCGAGACAAAGACGTTGGTCACAAAGTCACCGGCCCCGCCGGCACGCGGGCTGCCGTGACAGGCGACGCAACTGCCGGCCTCGGGCCCGGCGGTGCGGAAAAACGTCTGTTCGGGCGGCTGCCGGCGCTTGGTCGGGATGATCGCCTGCGTCGCCATCGGCCGGCCAACCCCGTCATCGGCGGTAAAGCGGGCGCCGAACAGCACGCCGCCGTAGGCGACCAGTCGGTCAAGCTCGGCCCGGCTCAGCGCGCCCGACAGGGGCAGGTCGGGCGGCTGTGGCACCGCCCGTTCATCGAAAGGCCCGGCCACGGCCGACGTGCCGCCGGCCAGCGCGGCCACCAGAAACAGCCATGACAGCCGCCCAATTCGCTTCATTCGACATTCTCCAATATCACGTCGGGCCTGCCCGAACGCGCGAAAAGGTCCCCGTCAAGGAACCGCAACGAGGTCATCGAGCATCCGTAAAGCACCAGTTGGCGTTCGTCGCGGAACGCGCGGATGTCAATGTCACCGGCGAAGTTGCGCACCGCCGCCGTTGCCAGCAGGGCGTGGATGGCCGGCTCGATCAGGTCCAGTGCCGCGGCCCCGTCACCGACCACGGCCACGGGCAGGGGATCGGTGATCGAAAACAGGCTGGCCAGCCCGCTGCCCAGCGCCTCGCCAGCCACGCGAAAGGCGTCGACCGCGGCCGCGTCGCCACCGCGCGCGGCGCGGGTCACCCCGGCAAAGGCTTCGCGTGGCGGGTTGCCACGCAGCGCGGCCTCGCGCCATTCGGGTCGGGCAGCGCCGATGATCGCATATTCGCCGGCATAGGCCTCGATACAGCCCAGCGCGCCACAGCGGCATTCCTGCCCGCGCGGCTGGAACAGCATGTGGCCGAATTCGACCGCCGACGACTGGGCGCCGTGAAACCGGGCACCGTGCAGATACAGGCCCATGCCGATGCCTTCGCCCAGCAACAGGGCGGCAAAATCGTCCTGAAACGGAAAGTCCGAGGACCAGTGCAGCGCCTCGGCGATCAGGTTGCAGTCATTGTCGATGGTGACGGGAACCGCGAAGGCCGCCGACAGCGCGTCGCGGAAATCGACATTGCGTTCGCGGATGATCGGTGACCACAAAATGCGGCCAAGCTTGGAATCCGTCGCGCCCTGAATGCCGATGGTGATGTGGCGCAGGGGTGTGTCAGCCGCACCGTGCCGGTCGATCATCTGGCGCAACTCGGCCGCGATTGCGTCCAGCAGGCCGGCAGCGCTGGTTCCCAGCGTATCGAGCCGGGCAAAGCGGCTGCCCAGCGTCTTGCCGGCATAGTCGACAAGCGCGATGGCCAGCCCGCCCGCTGTCAGCGCCAGCGAACAGACCAGCCCGGCGGTTGGGTTGTGCTGCAGCAGCACCTGCGGGCGCCCGCGCCCCTGCCGCGGGCCGCTTTCGGGTTCGGCGCCGCGCAGGATCCCGGCGGCGATCAGGTCGGTGGAAATGGCGGAAACCGTCGCCTGGCTCAGCCCCGAGGCAGCGCAGATATCGGTTCGCGACATGGCCCCGCCGGTGCGAATCGCCAGCAGAATCGCCTTGCGGTTCTGCCGTCGCACGTCATCGGGCCGGGCCGTCGCGGAGTTCATTTGCGTTCCTTCCAAGGCGCTCGCGGCCTGCTCGGCAACAATATTTCGTGTGGCGCGGCCGTGGTTGCAAATTGATTATTGACACACCGCCGGTATTTCGCAATATTTTTTTCGAGCGTCGAAAAAAATCGGCGCTCAGGCCGCCGCGGCGGTGATTTCGAAACTTGTGCCGGGAACGGCACCGGGAGGACATCATGAACAAACTTTCTGCCACGATTATTGGCGCGGCGGTTGCCACGTCATTTGCGGGCCACGCATTTGCCGAAGGCAACACCATTGCCGTTTCCTGGAAGACCTTCCAGGAAGAGCGCTGGAAGACCGACGAAGCGGCGATCAAGGCCGTGGTCGAGGCCGCGGGTGACAGCTATATCTCGACCGACGCTCAGGGCTCGGCTCAGAAGCAGGCCGCCGACATCGAGGGCCTGATCGCCCAGAACCCGGACGTGATTCTGGTTGTGGCCTTCGACTCGGACGCGATTTTGCCGTCGATTGCCAAGATCAGCGACGCAGGCATCAAGTCGATCGCCTATGACGTGCAGTTCGAAGACCCCAACGCGCTGTATATCACCTTCGACAATGTCGGCGTTGGCCGCATCATCGCGCAAGAAGTCAGGGCGGCGCAGCCCAGCGGCAATTTTGCCTTCATCAAGGGCGACAAGGGCGACCCGAACGCGACCTTCCTGTTCCAGGGCATGATGGAAGTTCTGGCCGACGACCTTGCGGCTGGCACCATCGTCAACGTCTGTGAAACCTTCACCGACGGCTGGAAGCCCGACAATGCCCAGAAGAACATGGAGCAGTGCCTGACCTCGACCGACAACAATGTCGACGCGGTCCTGTCGGAAAACGACGGCATGGCCTCGGGCGTGGTTGCCGCGCTTGAAGCCCAGGGCATGGCCGGTATCCCGGTCGGCGGTCAGGACGGCGACCTTGCCGCGATCAACCGCGTTGCTCTTGGCACGCAAACCGTGTCGGTCTGGAAGAACGCGATCGATCTGGGCACCGTTGCCGCCAACGCCGCCGTTGCCATGGCAAACGGCGCGTCGATGGAGTCGATTGACGGCGTCGCCAAATTCTCGGGCGGCAAGAATGGCGTCGAGATGAACTCGATCCTGCTGGCGCCGACCCCGATCACCCGGGCCAACATCGACGTGGCCATCGACGCCGGTCACATCAGCAAGGCACAGGCCTGTGCCGGTGTTGCCGCTGGCAGCGTCGCTGCCTGCGACTGACAAACGCCTTGCCCGGGCCACCATGGCCCGGGCATCCCGCCCGGTTTCGCGTCACCGCGACGCGCGCATCCCCTTTATCACTGAATTCTGGCCCGGTTGTTGGGCAACGGCGCAAGATCCGACTATGGTGGGTCAATGCCGGATAAATGGAAGAGTCCCATGGCCACACAAGACAAAACCGCCGGACCCGCGGGCAGCACCGCCCCCGACGACAAGCCCGCCAACCCGTTAAAACGATTTCTCGACGCGACCGAGCTGGACACCCGCATGCTGGGCATGGTCGCGGCCCTGGTTTTTGTCTGGTGTGTCTTCGATATCTGGAGCGGTATCCTGCGCCCCAACGAAGGCCTGTTCGGCGGCGCCTTTCTGACCCCCCGGAACCTGTGGACCCTGCTGGTGCAGACCTCGTCGATCGCGGTCATGGCCACTGGCATGGTTCTGGTCATCGTCATGCGCCACATCGACCTGTCGGTCGGCTCGATGCTGAGCCTTGTGGCCGTGGTGTCGGCGGTGGTGCAGGTGTTCATTCTCGGGCCGTCGCTGGGCGTCGGCCATCCGGCGATCTGGATCATCGGCGCGCTGACCGCCGCGCTGCTGGGGGCGGCCATCGGGGCGTTCAACGGCTTTCTGATCGCCTATGCCAAGATCCCGGCGTTCATCGTCACCCTCGGCGGGCTGATCGCCTTCAGCGGCACCGCGTTTCTGGTGGCCAAGGGCGTGACGGTGGCGCCGCTGGACAAGACCTTCAAGATCATCGGCGGCAACACCCCCGCCGGCTGGTTCGGCCCGATGTGGAGCTGGGTTCTGGCCGGGGTGGCCTGTTTGGTCATCGTTCTGGCCCTTGTCAGCGGACGCCGCCAGCGCAAGCGCTTTCATTTCCCCCTGCGTCCCATGTGGGCCGAATACACCCTGGCCGCGGTGGGCAGCGCGGTGGTGCTGGGCGCCACGGCGGTGCTGAATTCCTATCCCTGGCCGTTCGGGCTGATCCGCCGCTATGCGCTGGAAAATGGCATCACCCCGCCCGAAGGGGTCGAAAACCGGGCCGGCGACGCCATCTGCACCGCCGGCGACAAGATCGTCCGCTGCATGGACGGCATGATCCAGCATACCGGCTATGCCCTGCCGGTGATCATCGCGGTCGTGGTGGGCATCGTCATGACCTTCATCGCCACCCGCACGCGGTTCGGCCGCTATGTCTATGCCGTTGGCGGCAACCCCGAAGCGGCCGAGCTTGCCGGGATCAACACCAGATTTCTGACCGTCAAGGTGTTTGCGCTGATGGGGCTGCTGGTCGGAATCTCGGCCATGATCGCCTCGGCCCGGCTTGACGCGGCGACCAACGCGCTTGGGCAGCTGAGCGAGCTTTACGTCATCGCCGCGGCGGTGATCGGCGGCACGTCGCTGGCCGGGGGTGTCGGCACCATCTATGGCGCCATGATCGGCGCGCTGATGATGCAGTCCATCCAGTCAGGCATGGCGCTTTTGAACCTGCCGGCCGCCTACCAGAATATCGTCGTGGGCACGGTTCTTGTCTTTGCGGTCTGGGTCGACCAGATCTATCGCCGCCGCGTGAAGTGAGGAAACCATCATGACCGCACCGCTTGTTGAAATGCGCGACATGTCCATCGCCTTTGGCGGCATCAAGGCCGTCGATCGCGCGTCGCTTGACCTGAACCCGGGCGAAGTTGTGGGCCTGCTGGGCCACAACGGCGCCGGCAAGTCGACCCTTATCAAGATCCTGTCGGGCGCCTACCGGCGTGACAATGGCGAGATCCGGATCAACGGGGAGATGGCGTCGATCGACAATCCCCGCGACGCCAAGGATTACGGGATCGAGACGATCTATCAGACGCTCGCCCTGGCCGACAATGTCGATGCCGCCGCCAACCTGTATCTGGGGCGCGAATTGCGCACCCGCTGGGGCACGCTCGACGATGTGGCGATGGAGGCCGAGGCCCGCAAGGTCATGGGGCGGCTCAACCCCAACTTCCGCCGCTTCAAGGAGCCGGTCAAATCGCTCTCGGGCGGTCAGCGCCAGTCGGTCGCCATCGCGCGCGCCATCCTGTTCAACGCCCGCATCCTGATCATGGACGAACCCACCGCCGCGCTGGGGCCGCAGGAAACGGCGCAGGTGGGCGAACTGATTGTCGAGCTCAAGAAAGACGGCATCGGCATCTTCCTGATCGAGCATGACATTCACCATGTGTTCGAGCTTTGCGACCGTGTGTGTGTGATGAAGAACGGGCAGGTCGTGGGCACGGCATCCATCGGCGATGTCACCAAGGACGAGGTTCTTGGCATGATCATCGCCGGCAAATGCCCCAAGGGCGCAGCCCCGGGGCTCGGCGCGGTTCACTGACGCGCTGCGCGTAAAACCCGGATCACCCGGCGCGGCCCGAAACCATGGGTTTCAACGCGCCGGGTAATGCCGGCCGGGATCAAGGCGAAACGCTGCCGGTGATCGCGCTGCCCGGTTTCCTGCGACCAGCACGCACCGGCGAGCGGGTGCGCCGCTGGCCGACCCCGTGTCCGTCAGTTCGGCCCGGCGACCACCTGGGGCCACACCCCAAGCCGCCAGGTCGGCGATCGGACCGCGGTCACGCAAAACTGCGGATGGTCCGGATCACGCCGTCCAGATCGTCGCCCGTCACGTCGGCCAGCGCGGCGGTGATCAGGCGTCGCGCCCAGTCGCCAGCGTCGTCGCGCTGCGCCACCAGCGCCATGGCATCCAGCACCTTGTCAAACCGGGACAGGCCGCGCCCGTGGGTGTCGCCATAGCCCTTGATCAGCCGGCGCGCGTTCACGGTTTCGACCGCCAGATCGTAATTGCCGGGCAGCGCGGCCATGGCGCGGGCCAGCCAGGCATCGCGGTGCGCCACCTCGACCCGGTGGCGCAGGGTGGACCGGCGCCGCCAGCGCATGCCCCCCAGCACGTAAAGCGTCAGGAACCCGCCCAGACGGTCGCTGCGGATGCGGCGGCCCTTGGCAAAGCCCCGCTGGACAAGGCGGCGCAGGCCGGCGCGCGTCTCGACAAACCGACCCAGCCCGGCCGGCAGCAGGCCGATGATCTCTTCGGCGCGGGGGTGCAGATACTCGGTGACCTGCAGCACATCGTCGGCCTCAGCGCCGATGTCGGCGCGCACCCGTTCGGCCCGGCTGCCGCGGGTCTTGAGGTCGGCCACCCGGATCACGTCGTCATAGGCCATCGCGTTGGCCAGATGCTTGGCCATGGCGACCGAGAAGGCAAATTTGCGGGCCTCACCGCCATGGGCACGGTCGGCGCTCAGCGCGGTTTGCAACAGACCGAGGTATTCCTGGCCATAGGCGGCATCCTGGAAATCCACGACCTTGGCCAGCCCGGCCCGCGCCATCGGCCTGACCGTGGCCGGCATGGCGGCAAGCGGTGGCAGCAGCCTTTCCCACGCGCGGCGTGCCTTGGGCGTGGCGGGCGGGCGCGGTTGCGGCGCCGGCGGCGGTCCGGGCGCGGCCGCTGCCGGCGCGGGCGTGTTCCCCGCCGCCAGATCGAGCGCCGCGGCGAAGGCTTCCAGACTTGCCGTGACGCCGCGGCCCGAGGCGCGGATCGTTTCTTCAAAGGCGGCCCGGTCAAAGGGCAACACGGCGGCCCCCGCGAGGGCGCCGAACAGGCTGGCCGAAATGTGGGCGTCGCTGCGCGCGGCCACGGCATGAAAATCGCCGCTGATCAGACGCCTGGCGGATTTGCCGATGCCGCCCAGCACCGCGCCACTGTCGGCGGCACCGTCGCCAGGCACGATCTTTTCCGACACCGCATACATCCGGTGGGTCGAGGCGATCAGGGTCGTGCGCTCGGACGTCACCAGCCCACGGGTCACGGCGCGCCCGGCCTCCATCAACTCGGCAGCGATCACGATATCAACATCGCCGGGCGTGGGCATCAGCGCCAGCACCGGTTCGGCGTCTGCCTGCGGCAGCATTTCCACGTAATAGATGGTGGCCCCCGTCCGCTGTGCCACCCCGGGGACCGAGGTTGTCTGCACCCGGTATCCGCCACGCTCGGCCAGGTCGCGGATCCAGTTGGTCAGCACCCCCCCGCCCTGCCCGCCGACGGCGAGAATGGCGAGCTTGATCAGCCCCGACGCGCCCGACATGTCGGGGCTGTCGGGCGGCGTGGCCGGGGTCTGGCGCCGCGCACTCACGCCGGCATGTCCGCCGGGTGCAGCCGCCGCGCCGCGCGGCGCCGCTGCAGGGCACCGATCACCGCGCGCCGCAACCGGTGCAGCGCCCTTTCGGACCGGCCCGGGTTATGCACCCGGTCGGCCTGATAGAAAGACGGGCACAGGATGGCGGCATCGGCCACCTCGCCGCAATTGCCGCAACCGACACAGGACTGGTCGATATGGGCCACGGGATCGTCGCGCAACGGATCGTCGAGCGTCTTCAGCCCCAGTGACGGACAGCCCGACAGCCGCATGCAGGCATGATCGCCGGTGCACACATCTTCATCGACGCCGAACCTGGGCACCGCCACCCGCGCGCCGTCGCGGATTGCGGCGTTGCGGGCCGGGCGTTCGCGGCGCTGGCGGTTCAGCATGCATTCCGACGAGGCGATGATCACCTTGGGGCCCTTGCGGTCGGTGGTCAGCGCCTCGCGCAGGGTGTCGCGCAGCTTTGGCACGTCATAGGTGCGGTCGATCTCGCGCACCCATTCCACGCCCACCCCCCGCACCGCGCCCGCGATCGAATTGTTGGTGGTGCGCCTGGGGTTGTCGGCCCGGCTTGACAGGATGTCCTGCCCGCCGGTGGCCGCCGAGTAGTAATTGTCGACGATCACGGTCACGCCGTCAGACTGGTTGAACACCGCGTTGCCGATCGAACTGGTCAGCCCGTTGTGCCAGAAGCCGCCGTCGCCCAGAACCGCGATCGGGCGCGTCTTGCCGCCGCCGTCGAAGGCCGCGTTCGAGGCCGGACCCAGCCCGAAACCCATGGTCGAACCGCCGATTTCAAACGGCGGCTGGGTCGAAAACAGGTGGCAGCCGATGTCGCCGGCGATCTGGTGCGGCCCAAGCTCGTCCTGCACCAGCTTCATCGCCGCGAAAATCGGGCGTTCGGGGCAACCGGTGCAAAAGCCCGGCGGGCGGGGCGGCAAGTGCCGGGCGATTTCGGCCGCAACCTCGTCGGGGCCATCCTCGTTTGGGGCGCGGTCGGCGTCGGCCAACAGGCCAGGGGCATTGTCGCGCAAGAACTGCGCGATGCCGCCCTGGACCACGCCGCCGGTATATTCGCCGGCCGGCGGCAGCACGTCCTTGCCAGACAGCCGCGTGGTGCCCCCGGCCCGATACAGCATCGCTGCAAAGGCCTGCTCGATATAGTTGGGCTGGCCCTCTTCCACCACCAGAACCGCCGACTTGGCCGCGCAGAAACCAAGGAATTCGTCGTCGATCAGGGGATAGGTGACGTTGAGCACGTAAATCGGCACCTGGCTGTTGCCGAAAATGTCCGACAGGCCCAGCCGCTGCAGGGCCCGCACAACGCTGTTGTACATGCCCCCTTGAGTGACGATGCCGACATCGGCCGTGCCGGGGCCAAAAAACTCGTTCAGACCCTGCGACGTGATGAAGTCTACCGCCGCCGGCCAGCGTTGTTTCACCTTTTCCTGCTCGTGCTGGAACAGCGCCGGCGGCAGCACGATCCGCTCGGTATCACGCACCGGGTTGGCCAGTGCGTCGGACACCGTGACCTTTGGGCGCCGGTTTTCGCGGGCGGTGAAGGCGCCATGCAGGTGGCAGGCGCGGATGCGCAGTTCCAGCATCACCGGGGTGTTGGACGCCTCGCTCAGCGCGAAGCCGTCGCCCACCGCCTTGACCATCGACGGGAGGTTGGGGCGCGGGTCCAGCAGCCAGACCTGGCTTTTCATCGCGAAGGCATGGCTGCGCTCTTGCAGGATCGAACTGCCTTCGCCGTAATCTTCACCCACGATCAGCAGCGCCCCGCCCTTGACCCCGGCCGAGGCGAGGTTGGCCAGCGCGTCCGAGGCGACATTGGTGCCCACGACCGATTTGAAGGTCACGGCGCCGCGGATCGGATAGTTGATCGAGGCCGCCAGCATCGCCGTGGCCGCGGCTTCGGACGCGTTGGCCTCGAACCGCACCCCAAGCTCGGCCAAAATGTCTTCGCCATCCGACAGCACGTCCATCAGATGCGAGATCGGCGCGCCCTGATAGCCGCCGACATAGCCGACACCGTTTTCCAGCAGCGCCTTGGTGATCGCCAGGATCCCCTCGCCCCGAAAGACCGCGCCCGCCGGGATTTTCAGTTGCTGGACTTCTTTCTTGAACGATCGTTCGGCCATGAGGATCTCCCGTCAGGGAAATCTATAAGCATTTGCCGCCAAATCAGAAGGTCTTTCCCGCCGGCCCGCGCCGCGCCGCGCCTTTGCAACCCGCCGCCGGAAGGCGTCGATCGCTCGGGGGACCCGAATCATGGGTGCGACGCTCGAACCAGTTTCAAGAAATCGACCACCTTTGGCGAAAGAAAGCGCGCGTTGGGATATACTGCAAATATCGGGTACTTTGGGACGACGCTGTAAT
>CAYYMJ010000013.1:0-59162 GCA_964472855.1 uncultured Rhodobacterales bacterium
CCGCCGGCCACCATGACATCGGCATCGTCCAGCATGATCAGCCGCGCCGCGTCGCCAATGGCATGGGCGCCGGTCGAACAGGCCGTCACCACCGCGTGGTTCGGGCCTTTGAACCCGAAACGGATCGAAACCTGCCCGCTGACCAGGTTGATCAGGGCGCCGGGAATGAAAAACGGCGACACCCGGCGCGGACCGCGCTCTTTCAGAATGATCGACGTGTCGGCGATCGATTTCAGCCCGCCGATGCCCGACCCGATCATCACGCCGGTGCGCTGGCGGCTTTCCTCGTCCTCGGGCAGCCAGCCGGCGTCATGCACGGCCTGATCGGCCGCGGCGATGCCAAAGATGATGAAATCGTCGACCTTGCGCTGATCCTTCGGCGCCAGCCAGTCGTCGGGGTTGAAGGCATCCGCGCCCTCGCGCGGCACTTCGCACGCATAGGTCGTGGTCAGGCCACTGGGGTCGAACCCCTTGATCGTGTCGGCGCCGGATTCCCCCGCCAACAGCCGTTGCCACGTTTCCTCGACGCCCGAGGCCAGCGGACTCACCATCCCCAGCCCGGTCACTACCACTCGCCGCATCCGCAAATCTCCGCCTTGCTCTTGCTCGCGTGATACACTGCCCGCCCGGCCGGGAAAAGAGCCGGCGGCACGCATCCGCCCAGTTCACCCCATCAACGGAAAACGGCGCACCAACCATGGGCGCGCCGCGAATTCCTGCCAGCAATGGGTCGGTGTGAACCGGTCAGCTGGCCTCGGTGATGAATTTGACCGCATCGCCAAAGGTCTGAATGGTCTCGGCCGCGTCGTCCGGAATCTCGATCTCGAATTCCTCTTCGAAGGCCATGACCAGTTCGACCGTATCCAGGCTGTCGGCGCCAAGGTCATCGATGAACGAGGCGTTCTCAGTCACCTTCTCTTCTTCGACACCCAGGTGTTCCACGACGATTTTACGTACCCGATCGGCGATATCGCTCATTCTCTTTCCTCTTCGGCTTTTGGGTCCGAACCCGTTGGTATTCAGGCCCCGCCGGGGCCGCTCGTTCCTGCACTGTGGTGACAGGGGAAGAGGCCGCAGCGCGTGCCCCAAAAACTGTGGGCCGCCTATAGCACATCGCTTCTGCAAGGCAAACGCTTTCGCCCCGGCAGAGGAAACCCGCCTACGGCATCAACAGGCCACCGTTCACATGCAGCACCGCGCCGGTCACATAGGCCGCTTCGTCGCTGGCCAGGTACAGCACCGAGGCCGCGATTTCTTCGGGCGAACCCATGCGCCCCACCGGGATCATCTTGTCGATCTCGGCGCGATAGCTCTCGCCCAGCTTTTCGGTCATCGCCGTGGCAACAAACCCCGGCGCCACGGCGTTGACGGTAATGCCGCGGCTGGCCACTTCCTTGGCCAGCGATTTCGACATGGCGATCACCCCGGCCTTGGCGGCGGCATAGTTGGATTGTCCGGGGTTGCCCATGGCACCAGAAGCCGACGAGATATTGACGATCCGCCCGTGCCGGGCCTTCATCATGCCGCGCAACACCCCGCGCGACAGCTTCATCACCGCCGTCAGGTTGACCGCAAGCACCGCGTTCCAGTCGTCGTCGGACATGCGCAGCATCAGGTTGTCGCGAGTGATCCCGGCATTGTTGACCAGAATGTCCAGCCCGCCCATGGCCGCCGCGGCCGCCTTTGGCAGCGCGTCGACGGCCTCCATGTCCGACAGGTTGCACGGCAGCACATGCACCCGCTCGCCCAGGTCGCCGCGCAATGTCTCCAGCGCCTCAACCCGCGTGCCGCTGATCGCCACCTCGGCGCCGGCCCCGTGCAGCGCCCGTGCGATGGCCGCGCCAATTCCGCCCGTGGCACCTGTTACAAGGGCGCGCTTGCCCGTCAGATCAAACATCCTGTCACCCACTCCCAAATTCAGTTCCTGCCGCCGCGGCGGCGGCGGCCACGTCGGCCGGCATGCCCACAGCGCGGGTCGCCGCCGCGCGGTCAACCCGGCGCACCATGCCCGACAGCGCCTTGCCCGCGCCGATTTCCCAGAATTCGCCGACACCGGCGGCCAGCATGGCCGCGACGCTTTCACGCCACCGGACCGAGCCCGTGACCTGCGCCACCAGAAGCCGCCTTATCTCGTCAGGGTCCGTAACCGGGCCTGCGGTGACGTTGGCAATCAGCGGCCGCAGCGGTGCCGCGATGGCAACATCGGCCAGCGCCTCGGCCATGCGCTCGGCAGCCGGGGCCATCAGGGCGCAATGGAACGGAGCCGACACCGGCAGCATCACCGCCCGCTTGGCGCCGCGTTCCTTGGCGATGTTCACCGCACGCTCGACCGCGCCGCGGTGACCCGAAATCACCACCTGCGTCGGATCGTTGTCGTTGGCGGCCTGGCAAACCTCGCCCTCGGCGGCCTCGGCGGTCACGTCCGTGGCGGTGGCGAAATCCATGCCCAGCAGCGCCGCCATGGCGCCCGTGCCCACCGGCACCGCCGCCTGCATCGCTTCGCCGCGCAACCGCAGCAGGCGCGCGGTATCGGCCAGCCCCAGCGCCCCCGCCGCCGCCAGCGCCGAATACTCGCCCAGCGAATGACCGGCGACAAAGGCCGCCGCATCGACGCCCACACCCTCGGCCCCGAGCGCCTTGATCACCGCCATCGATGTGGCCATCAGCGCCGGCTGCGCGTTGCGGGTCAGTGTCAGTTCATCGGCGTCGCCGTCCCAGATCAGCGCCGACAGCTTTTCACCCAAGGCGTCGTCAACCTCGTCAAACACCGCGCGGGCCGCCGGGTAGCTGTCGGCAAGCTCTTTGCCCATCCCGATGGTCTGGGCGCCCTGCCCCGGAAAAATGAAGGCTCGCGACATTTTCGGTCCCCGCTGTTGTTCGGGCCCGCAATACCCCGCGGCGAAATTCGGCGCAATCACACAGACGCAAACAGGGCCGGCAATGCCGGCCCTGCTGTCCCTCGTTCCACGTGTTCCCGTTTGGTCCGGGCTGTTGCCTCGGCTATTCGGCTGCGACCGCCGCGCCGCCCAGTTGCACCGAAACCTTGCGCGGCCTCGCAACCGGCCCGGGCTGCTCCAGCGCGTTGACATCCTGAACGATGCGCCGATGGATCGCCGACAGGCTGTCCTCGGTCCCGCCAACCAGCCGCACCGGCATCTCGTCGCCCTTGACCCGCATGCACAGCGCCGCCTTGCTGCTGTGCTTGCTGCGGCGCACAAAGATGCTGCGGATGGCGTCGAAGGGATAGACCCCCTCGACCCGGGCACTGTTCTGCGAATTGCGGCACACGATGCGAACCTGCCGCAGCTCGAAATCAACCTGCGTCTCGCGCACCAGGCCACGGGCGGCGTTGCGCAGCAACAGCCCGGCCAGCGACAGCAACGCGATGGTCTGGGCCAGCATCATCGGCTCGATCGGCCCGGCACCCTGAAGGCTGGGCACCAGCACCCGCGCCACCACGACGATCGCCACCGTGATCCCGGTCGCCGACATGATAAGCTCGTAAAGGCTCGCGTAATGCTTGTTGGGGGGCGCGCTTCGCAGCGAATAGCCCGTGCGCGTTTCGAACAGGCCGGCGCCACGCGGTCCGGCGATCTTTTGTTCGGTCTGAATGTCCTTGCTTTCAGCCATGGTAGAGTCCCTGTTGTCCCGTCGAATTTCCCAAGGGTTAATTCGCCTTCGTGGCGAAAATTGGACTGGCTTGCATCAAACCCGCGACCGTGTATAACGCCGCATCCTTCCGCGGAATCGATGATCGGCGCAGCCTCTCGTGAACGGGAGCGGAAGGCAGTGCCCGTTCTATGAAATGCGCCCGACAGACAGGAGATCGCATGCCGCTTTACGAGCATGTCATGATATCGCGCCAGGACCTTTCCGGCGCGCAGGCCGAAGGGCTGGTCGAACATTTCTCAACCGTACTCGCAGATAACGGCGGCAAGGTCGTCAACAGCGAATACTGGGGCGTGAAGACCATGGCCTACAAGATCAACAAGAATCGCAAGGGCCACTATGCCTTTCTGAAGACCGACGCCCCCGCGCCGGCGGTTCAGGAGATGGAGCGGCTGATGCGTCTGCATGAAGACGTGATGCGGGTTCTGACCATCCGCGTCGACGAACATGCCGAAGGCCCGTCGATCCAGATGCAGAAGCGCGAAGAGCGTGACCGTCGCGACCGCGACGACCGCCGTCGCTGAGAGGGAGACCCGAAATGGCTTCGAAACCGTTTTTCCGCCGCCGCAAGGTCTGTCCCTTCTCGGGCGACAATGCACCCAAGATCGACTACAAGGACACGCGCCTTCTTCAGCGTTACATCTCTGAACGCGGCAAGATCGTGCCCTCGCGCATCACCGCCGTATCCTCAAAGAAACAGCGTGAACTGTCGCGCGCGATCAAGCGCGCCCGGTTCCTTGCGCTGCTTCCCTATGCCGTGAAGTAAGGAGCAGGACCCATGCAAGTCATTCTCCTCGAACGCGTGGCCAAGCTTGGCCAGATGGGCGATATCGTCTCGGTCCGCCAGGGCTATGCCCGCAATTTCCTGTTGCCGCAGAAAAAGGCCCTGCGCGCATCGGAAGCCAACGTGACCGCCTTCCAGGCGCAAAAGGCGCAGCTTGAAGTGCGCAACCTCGAATCCCGCAACGAGGCCGAGGCCATGGCCGAGCGTCTGAACGGACAGCAGTTCGTTGTCATTCGGTCGGCTTCGGACGGCGGGTCGCTGTATGGTTCGGTGACCCCGCGCGATATTGCCGACGCGGCCACCGCCGACGGTTTCTCGCTGGACAAGCGCCAGGTCGTGCTGATCAACCCGATCAAGGAACTGGGCATTCACGCGGTCAATGTCGCGCTTCACCCCGAAGTCGACGCCCAGATCGACATGAATGTCGCCCGGTCCACCGAAGAGGCCGAGCTGCAGGCGCAGGGCAAGTCGATCCAGGATCTGGCCGCCGAAGAAGAGGCCGCCGCCGAATTCGACATCCAGGAACTGTTCGACGAAATCGGCAGTGCCGCCGAAGACGAAGACGGCGCCCCGCTGGATCAGGACGACCAGGACGCCTGATCGCGCCTCCAACCCGAATGCGTCAGGGGCCGCCGCGTGCGGCCCCTGTCATTTCTTCAGGCCAAATTCGGCCAGGTTCAACACGCTGCCCAGCCGATCGCCCTGAAAATCCACGTGCAGAACCTTGCGCGTTTCGCCGCTTTTGGTGAGGCGGCGAAAGTAGAATTCACGCTCGGTCAGGTTGCCCGGTTTCATCAGCCAGCGCGAAATTGCGTGGGTCAGGCCCTTGTAGGGCGCCATGATCTCGGTCACCCACAACTGCCGACCCGAACGCCAGTCGTCCGGCGCCAGCACCCCGCCAGCCACATAGCGCTGTTCGGCGTCATAGCTCAGCAGCCCATAGGTGATCAGCCCACGCGGCACGCCGTCGAACCGGAAAATCTTGTATTGCCCGGTGGTCACCGCCGGCTCGAACGCCTCGCGCAACTGCCAGGCGGCCCAGTCGCGATGGCGTTCGCTGCGCATGGCCAGAAACAGGATGTCGCCCCAGGCCTGCAGCTGTTTGTCATCCGGAAAATCCGGGCCCTTCTGCGGCGCCTCAGGCTGCGGCATGTTCGGGCTCGGTCGTCAGGACACGGGTTTCAGCCACGCTCAGCGCCCGCCGCGCGGCCGGACCATAGCCGCCGGCATCGGTGGCCAGACCCGGAAACAGCGACAGAATTTCCCGCCGCGCCGGCCGGTCCACTTCCTGCATCGCCGTCGGCCCGGGCTGAAAGCTTTCGGTCAGCGCGCCGTTGGTCGAAATTATCTGATGGCGGTCGAACATCAGGTGGAAATACTCGATGCCCTCCAGACCGGGCTCGACCGACACTGTGCGCCCGTCGGCAAGGCCCTTGGCCGGGGCCAGAACCTCGTCTTCGCCAAAAAAGACCGGCGCGCGCCAGTCGCGGATCAGCAGGCGGTGCTGCGCCGATACCACGAGATCGCGCGCCGGCATGCCGCGGCCCAGGGCGTGCCGGGCGATCCGCACCGGCCTCAGCGCCGGCGACTGCACCAGATCATCGGCCGCTAGCCGGCGCGACCCGATCCAGCGCAAGGGCTGGTGCCCCTCGTCAACGGTCCAGACCATGTCGCCGGGCCGCAGCCGTTCAACCGGAACCTGCCCGGCCCGGGTGCGGATCAGCGTGCCGCGCGCCACGCAGATCATCAGGTTGATGGTCACGCTGTCGCTGTCGGGGCCGATATCGGTGCCGCCTGTCACCGTGAATGTGACGCTCTGATCGGCGCCCGAGGCAAAAACCGCCGCCGTGTCGATGGTGAAGATGAACTCGCCGGTCGTGGTGTCGGCATAGGTCAGCGTGCCATAGGCGCTGGTCGACAGGCTGGAAAAGCTGTAGCCGTCGACATGGTCGCCGATATACGCACCGTTGACGTCTGTCATTTCGAAATTGCCGCTGACAATCACGACCGTCGGGTCGGTCAGGTCGACATCAAACACCCAGCCGTCGACGCCGCCGGACGTGGCATAGCTGTTGCCACTGGATTCGGATATGTTCAGTCCCACGAAACTGCCTGCTCTGGAATGCGCAGTCTTGTGCCGCGCCTTTCAGAAAACCTACCATCCCGCGCGGCCCCGATCAAACTTTCGCGGGCAACCGGGCGCGAATTGGGCCGGCGAGAGCGGGAAAACCATGGGAAGCCACATGCGCAGTGTCATATTTGTCATAGCCTTGCTGACCAGTTCGGCATCTGCGGGCTGGTCGCAATCGGCCAACCCGGTGCGGCAGGGCCCCGCGAACGTGCCGGAATTCAGCCCCGCTTTCGCCGAACAGACCCGCGCCCCGGCCATGCCGCAGGCCCACGACCTTGTGGCCGAGGTCTTTGCCCGCGGCCTGTCCCACCCATGGGGCATCGCCACGCTGCCGGGTGGTCAGGGGTTTCTGGTGACCGAACGCCCGGGCCGCATGCGCCATGTGTCGGCACGTGGCGTGGTCGGCCCGCCGCTGGTCGGGCTGCCGCCCGTGGCCGCCGAGGGGCAGGGCGGCTTGCTCGACGTCGCCATCGGCCCGGATTTCGCCCGCGACCGCCTGATATACTGGACCTATGCCAAGCCGGTGTCGGGCCGGTTCGCCACCGCCGCCGCGCGCGGCCGCCTGTCCGCGGACCTGACCGCCATCACCGGGGCCACCGACATCTTCGTGCAGACCCCGCTGTCCGCCACGCCGGCGCATTACGGCAGCCGCATCGTCTTTGACGGCGACGGCCACGCCTTTGTCACCACCGGCGAACACAGCAGCGCCCGCGAACGTGTTCTGGCCCAGGACCTGACCACCACCTTCGGCAAGGTCGTGCGCATATCGCTCGACGGCGGCATTCCGGCCGGCAACCCCTTTGCCGACCTCACCGCCGCGCGTCCCGAAATCTGGAGCCTTGGGCACCGCAACATACAGGGCGCCTTCGTTGACGACGGCGCGCTTTGGACCATCGAACACGGCCCACAAGGCGGCGACGAATTGAACCGCATTCGCGCCGGGCGAAACTATGGCTGGCCGGTGATCACCTATGGCGAAGACTACAGCGGCCGCGCCATCGGCGGCGCCGAAACCGCGCGCGACGGCATGGAACAGCCGATCTATTACTGGGATCCGGTCATCGCACCGGCGGGGATGCTGCGCTATGACGGCGGGCTGTTCCGGCGTTGGACCGGCGACATCCTGATCTCGTCGCTCAATCCCGGCGGCATCGTGCGCCTGCGCCTGCGCGACGGGCGGGTTGTCGGTGAACAGCGTCTGCTGGCACCGCTGGGGCGCGTCCGCGATCTGGAAATCGCCCCCGATGGCAGCCTGCTGGCCCTGCTGGATCGGGCGGACGGGCTTATCGCCCGTATCCGCCCGAAATGAACCCTCAGCGCTCGAAGGTTTCCAGATTGAGTGTCGCGTTGCAATAGGCACCGTCGTTGGTGCCCACCCAGATATCCATCCAGCCGTTCGAAGGCCGGTTCAGGGAAATCCGCGCGTCAAGGTTGCCGTTGTCATCGTCGTCATAGTACCAGTTTGCGGCGCCCGTGTTGATCAGCAGAACGCTGTCGCATTCGCTGACCACCGAAACTACCAGCGAAAACTGGTTCATCTGGCTCAGGCTGATCGTGAAATCGGGTGCAGCGGTGACATAACCGCGCCCCTGATCGGTTCGGGGCCGAATGCCGCAGCCCTGAATGCTGTATTCGCCACCGGCGGTGACGCCGACACTTTGGACGTTCCAAAGATCGTAGCCCGTAAGATAGTAGGTTTCACCGGACAGCGAATAGTTCGGGCAGGCAGCAACGGCGCCCGCCCCGCCGATCGCCATCGCAACCCCAAGAAATGCGCTCTTCAGCTTCATCACCATATTTCCTTGTCATTGATTCAATGGAGGAAAGTCTAACAGCAGGCCGGATTCGCACAACAGTTGCCGTGGCAGACGTCGGGTAATCTCGGGCCGCCACCGCAGCTTGGCGCCCGGTCGGCACAAAAAAGGGGCCACCCTCGTCGGAGCGGCCCCTTTCGTGGAAAACTGCTTATCGTCAGTCGCTTTCGCCGTCTTCCTCAAGCGCCTCGACCGCGGCGCGCAGCGCGTCCTGCGTCACCTTGTTCTCGGTCACCTCGGCCAGTTCGAACAAGAAGTCGACCACCTTGTCTTCAAAGATCGGCGCCTGCAGTTGCTGGCGCATCTGCGGGTTCTGCTGCACGAACTCGAAATACTGGCGCTCTTGCCCGGGATACTGGCGCGCCTGGTTCATGACCGCCTGGGTCATTTCGGCGTCGCTGACCGTGATCTCGTTCTTGCGACCGATCTCGGCCAGAAGCAGGCCCAGACGCACCCGGCGCTCGGCCAGCGTCTTGTGCTCGTCCGTCGCCTCGACCTTTTCGTGATCGTGACCTTCGCCATCGGGGTTGTCCTCGTGCCACAGCTGGTGGGCAATCTGGTCGGCCTCGGCAGTGACCAGGCTGGGCGGCAGTTCAAAGGCAACCAGCTCGTCCAGACTGTCAAGCAGCGCGCGCTTCATGACCGACCGGGCAGCGGTGCCATATTCGTCGGTCAGCCGTTCGCGGATCTGGGTCTTCAGGGCGTCCAGATCGTCGGCGCCGTATTTCTTGGCCAGCTCGTCGTCGATCACCGACGGCTTGGGTTGCTTGACCGCCTTGACCGTGGTCGCGAACACCGCGGCCTTGCCGGCCAGGTTTTCCGCGCCATAGTCATCGGGAAAGGACACTTCCACGTCCTTCTCGTCGCCCGACTTGACGCCGGTCAGCTGCTCTTCAAAGCCCGGGATGAACGATCCCGACCCCAGAACCAGCGGGTAATCTTCGGCCGTGCCGCCGTCGAAGGCCTCGCCGTCGATGGTGCCGGTAAAGTCAATGACGATCTGGTCGCCATCGGCCGCCGCGGCGCCCTCGGCCTTGTCCTCGAAGTCGGTCGAGGCCTTGGCAAGGCTTTCCAGAGCCTCGGTAACCGCGCTGTCTTCGGGTTCAACCACCATTTTCGACAACGAAATCGCCTTGGCGTCCAGTTCGGGGATCTCGGGCAGCGCCTCGTAGGTCATTTCGACCTCGACGTCGTCGCCTTCCTTCCAGTCATCCGCCAGCATCTTCACATCGGGCTGCAGCGCCGGGCGATCGCCCGAATCCTCGAAATGCCTGGACATCGCGCCGTCGACCGATTCCTGCATCGCCTCGCCCATCAGGCGCGACCCGAACTGCTTGCGCAGCAGCGGCAGCGGGACCTTTCCCTTGCGAAAGCCCTTCATTTCAACCTCGGGCTGCGCCTCGGTCAGCTTTTCCGCAACCTTGGTCTCAAGCTCTGCCGCGGACAGCGTGATCCTGTAGCCGCGTTTCAAACCTTCGTTCAGGGTCTCGATCACCTGCATCTGGTCATCTTCCTTCCGTCATCATCCATGGTGCGGGTGAAGGGACTCGAACCCCCACGCCTTGCGGCGCCAGAACCTAAATCTGGTGCGTCTACCAGTTCCGCCACACCCGCGCACCTATTAAGGGCGGCCCGCTCGACAGCGCCCGCCCGACAAACTCGGGCCTCTCTAGCAAAGCGCCAAGGGGGAATCGAGCGCAAAATTTGCCTCAAACTTCACCGAATTCGGCCCCCGTTCCACCATCATGCCGCACCAGCCTGCGACCGCGGGAGATTGCGATGCACCAAACCCTTGAACAGCGCCATGATGCGCCCCGGCACCTGCAGGATCTGCATGTCGCCGGCGTGGGCCCCGGTGTGCCGATCATGACCGACGACGGCGAAATTCCCGTTGAATTGCTTGGCCCCGGCGACCGCATCGTCACCCGCAGCGGATATTGCGAACTTCTCGGCGTGCAGCCGGTGGCATGTGGTCCCGACAGGGCCGCCATCGCGCCGGGCGCGCTGGGGCGCGATCTGCCGGCCAGCCGCATCCTTGTCGGGTTGGGGACGGGCGTGCACCTGACCGGCGACATCAATCCCGAAACCAGTATCCACCCGCAGGCCATCGTGCCGGCCCGGACACTGGTGCGCCATGGCATGGCAACCCCGGTGCGCGCGCGCACGCTGCTGTTCGCGCTGGTCTTCGAGCGGGCCGAAAACTTTTACGCCGCCGGCACCGGGCTGTCGCTGCACGCTAGTCTATTGACGTCACCCACAATATCGCGGCGTCGTCGTCACTGACCGAAACCACGTTATGCCCCATGGTGGCGTCATAATACGCACTGTCGCCGCGGCGCATCTCGATGGGTTCGTAAAACTCGGTGTAAAGCCGCACGATCCCCGTCAGCACGAACAGAAACTCCTCGCCCTCGTGGCGGACCCAGCCGTCGAACTCGTCAAGCCTGCGGGCCCGCACGGTGGCGCGATAGGGCAGCATGCGCTTGCGCGTCAGGCTCGTGGCCAGCATCTCATGCTCGTAGGTCGCCGTCGGATGATGCGCCCCCTCGCCGGCCAGCGTCACCCCCAGCCGACCCGTGGCCGCCGGTGCCCCGGCCGGCGTGAAAAGCTGCGGCACCGAGATCTCCAGCCCCGTGGCGAGCTTTTTCAGCAAGTCATAGGTGGGCGACATCTGCCCGTTCTCGATCTTCGACAGGGTTGACCGCGCCATTCCGGCCGAACGCGCAGCCCGGTCCAGTGTCCATTGCCGCGCCGTGCGCAATTCGCGCACCCGCTGCCCCAGGTCCAGCGGGCGGGCCGGCGCCTGTTCACCGCTTTGGCGCGCGATCTGGATGATGCTTGGCCGCTCGCTGGTCATGGTCGCGATATAATGCGCCTGCTGCCAGCCTTGCAATGGCCGCGTGTCTTGCCTAGCCACCGGTATGCTCTCAGTCGAAGATACCGCCCCCCCGCCGCCGGCGCCCGCGGCTTTCAACCTTGCCGCCCATGTCCTGGCCGCCGGACGCGCCACGCCCGACAAGATCGCGCTGGCGGTTCTGGGCCCCGCCCGCGCCGAACGCTGGAGCTTCGCCCGCCTCGAGGCCGCGGTTCTGGGCACCGCCACCGGACTGCGCCGCGCCGGGCTGGCGCCGGGCGACCGGCTGATGATGCGCCTTGGCAGCAGCGTCGACTTTCCGGTGGCCTATCTTGGCGCCATTGCCTGCGGCGTGATCCCGGTGCCGACCTCGGCACAGTGGACCGCGGCCGAGGCCGGGCGCGCCGCCGCGCTGATCGCGCCGCGTGCCATCCTTGCCGCGCCGGGCGTCGCGCTGCCCGACACGCCCGGCGCGCGGGTCATCGACCTCGACAGCCTGCGCGCCATGCGCGCCCTGCCGCCCGCCGCCTACCGGCAGGGCGCCCCTGACCGCCCCGCATATATCGTCTTCACCTCGGGCAGCTCCGGGCGGCTGCAGGCCGTGGTGCATGCCCACCGGGCCATCTGGGCGCGGCGCATGATGCATGACGGCTGGTATGGCCTGCACGCCGACGACCGGCTGATGCACGCCGGCGCCTTCAACTGGAGCTTCACGCTCGGCACCGGCCTGCTCGACCCGTGGAGCGTTGGCGCCACCGCCCTGATCCCGGCCGAGGGCACCACCCACGACGCGCTGCCCCTGCTGCTCAAACGCCACGACGCCACCATCTTCGCCGCCGCGCCGGGCGTGTTTCGCAAGCTGCTGCGGCGGCCCGCGGAACTGACCCTGCCCACGCTGCGTCACGCCCTGTCGGCGGGCGAGAAACTGCCCGAAACCACCCGCACAGGCTGGTGGGCCGCCACCGGAACCGAGATACACGAGGCCTATGGCATGACCGAATGCTCGACCTTCATCTCCGGCAGCCCCGCGCGCGCCGCGCCGCTCGCCACGCTGGGCTATCCGCAGGCCGGCCGCAAGGTGGCAATCCTCGGCCCCGCCGGCCCGGTTCCCCGCGGCCAGACCGGCGAAATCGCCGTGTCCCTGGCCGACCCCGGCCTCATGCTGGGCTATCACGACGACCCCGACGCCAGCGCCGCCAAGACCCGCGACGGCTGGTTCCTGACCGGCGACACCGGCGTGATGGGCGATGACGGCGCCATTGCCTATCAGGGACGCAACGACGACATGCTGAACGCCGGTGGCTTCCGCGTTTCGCCGATCGAGGTTGAACGTGCCCTTGCCGAACACCCGCGGATCGGAGAAGTTGCCGCCATCGACTACCGCCTGTCCGCCGATACATCGGTCATCGCGGCGTTTTACACCGCCGATGCCGACCTGACCGAAACCGACCTTGGGCCATTCTGCGCCGAACGGTTGGCCCGCTACAAATGCCCGCGCATCTTCCGCAGGATCGCGTCCCTGCCCCGCAGCGCGAACGGCAAGATCCTTCGCAAGCAACTGCGCAATCGTGAACTGGAGATCGAATGATCCCGCTCGACATCCTGTCCGACCCGATCTGCCCCTGGTGCTGGATCGGCAAGACCTATCTCGACCGGGCGCTGGCGACCCGACCCGACCACCCGTTCCGCGTCGCCTGGCACCCGTTCCAGCTGAACCCCGACATGCCGCGTCCCGGCATGGACCGGCGCGACTATCTCGAACAGAAGTTCGGCGGCAAGGACGCGGCGGCGCAGGTCTATGGCCGCATCGATCAGGCCGCGCGCCAGGCCGGGCTCGAAATCGACTGGAGCGCCATCCCGCGCACGCCCAACACCCTGGACGCGCACCGGCTGATCCACTGGGCCGGGATCGAGCGGCGGCAGAACGCCGTGGTCGACCGCCTGTTCCGGGCCTATTTCATCGAAGGCCGCGATATCGGCGATGCCGGCGTACTGACAGACATCGCGGCCGAGGCAGGGCTTGATCACGCCATGGCGGCCCGGCTTCTGGACAGCGACAGCGACCGCGACGATCTGGCTGCCCGCGATGCCGACGCGCGGACCAAGGGCGTCTCGGGCGTGCCGACCTTCGTGATCGCCAACGCCCACCTGTTGCATGGCGCCCAGCCCACCGAGGTCTGGCAGAAAGTCATCGACGACGTGGCCACGCAGGTCGCCGCGCAGGAGGCCGGTTCATGAGCAGCCAGAAGATTTCGCGCATCGAGTTTGTCATCATCCTCGCGGCGCTGTTTGCGACCATCGCCTTCGCGGTCGACGCCATGCTGCCCGCCATCCCGCAGATCACCTCGACCATGACCCCCGACGCCCCGAACCGCGCACCGCTTGTGGTCACGGTCTTCGTGCTGGGCATGGGTCTGGGAACGGTGTTTTCCGGCGCGATCTCTGACGCGATCGGGCGCAAGGGGGCCATCGTCGGCGGCGCGCTGATCTATATCGCCGGCGCGGTCGCGGCCGCCAATGCCCCGACGATCGAGCTGCTGTTGGCGGCACGCTTCGTGCAGGGCATCGGTGTCGCCGGCCCACGCATCGCCGGCATGGCGCTGGTGCGCGATCTCTTTGCCGGCCGCCAGATGGCGCAGATCGTGTCGATCATCATGATGGTCTTCGTGCTGGTGCCGGCCGCGGCGCCATATGTGGGCGCGCTGGTGATCGACCTGTGGAACTGGCGGGCGGTCTTCACCGCCAACGCGGTGTTCGCAGGCGTCGCGGCCCTGTGGCTGTTCCTGCGCATCGGCGAAACCCTGCCGCCCGACCGCCGCATCCCCTTCCGGCCGGCACCGCTGATCGAAAGCGCCCGGCTGGTGCTGAGCGACCGGCACGTCCTGCTCTATACCGGCGTGCTGACCCTGGCCTTCGCGATCCTCTACGCCATGATCACCTCGATCCAGCAAATCTATGACGTCTATTTCGACAAGGCCGCCGAGTTTCCCATGTGGTTCCTGATCACCGCGCTGGTGTCGGGCGTCTCGACGGCGCTGAACGCGGCCTTCGTGGTGCGGGTGGGCATGCGGCGCATGGCAACGAGTGCCTATATTGCCCAGACCTTCCTGTCGCTCGGCGTCCTCGCGCTCTTTTTGTCCGGCGCCCTGCCCCAAGGCGCGCTGTTTCCGGTCTATTTCCTGTGGAACGTGGGCATCTTCTTCATGATCGGGATGACCCTTGGCAATCTCAACGCCCTGGCCCTGCAACCCATGGGCGCCCGGGCCGGCATGGCATCGTCGATGATCAGCGCCATTTCCACCATCTGCGGCGCGCTGCTGGCCGTGCCGGTGTCGACGCTGTTCGACGGCACGCCCCGGCCCTTGATGGCCGGCGCCTTCGTGTTTTCTGCCGGCGCCTGGGCCTTGATGACCCGGGCCCGCGACATCCCCGAACCCGACGCCGCCGAATAGGCCGCCACGGCCCACATCATCCTGGCGCAAATATCCCGGGGTGAATGCGCGGGCACCGCGCAGAGGGGCAGCGCCCCTGCCTCGGCCGGACATCCGATTTTTCGCAGAAAAATCGCCCCGCTCAGCCGGCGCGTGCGTGCCCGGCCAGGTCGCGGGCTATGGCGAAAGCGCCCTTGATCTTGTCGCTGTCGCGCGCCCAGTCGCGACGCACGACGATCTTGTTGTCCCGCACCCGCGCCAGCCCCTTCTGGTCGTTGACAAAGGCCACCAGCCCGGCGGGATTGGCAAACTTGTCATTGTGGAACTGGATGGTCGCCCCCCTGGGCCCGGCATCCAGCTTGGCGATACCCGCCTTCTTGCACTCGGCCTTGATCCGCACCACCAACAGCAGCGTGTTCACCTCGCGCGGGAGCTTGCCGAAACGGTCGATCAGCTCGGCCGCGAACCCCTCCAGTTCGACCTTGCTGGCCAGCGCCGACAGCCGGCGGTACAGCCCCAGCCGCGTGTCGAGGTCGGGAACATAGGCTTCGGGAATCAGCACCGCGACGCCCAGGTTGATCTGCGGCGCCCAATGTTCGTCGGCTTCGCTCAACCCCTCCAGCTCGCCCGCCTTGATCCTGGCGACCGCCTCCTCCAGCATCGACTGGTAAAGCTCGTAACCCACTTCGCGGATCTGGCCCGACTGTTCCTCGCCAATCAGGTTGCCGGCCCCGCGAATGTCGAGATCCTGGCTGGCCAGCGCGAACCCCGCCCCCAACGAATCCAGCGATCCCAGCACCCGCAGCCGCTTTTCCGCCGCCGGGGTCAGGCGGGCGCGCGGCTTGGTGGTCAGATAGGCATAGGCCCGCACCTTCGACCGCCCGACCCGCCCGCGAATCTGGTAAAGCTGGGCCAGTCCGAACATGTCGGCGCGATGCACGATCATGGTGTTGGCCGTGGGAATGTCGAGCCCGCTTTCCACGATGGTCGTGGCCAGCAGCACGTCATACCTGCCATCGTAAAAGGCGTTCATCCGGTCATCCAGCTCGCCCGGCGGCATCTGGCCGTGGGCGGTGACCACGCTGACCTCGGGCACCTGATCGCGCAGAAATGCCTCCATCTCGGGCAGGTCGGCGATGCGGGGCACCACGAAAAACGACTGGCCGCCGCGGAAATGTTCGCGCAGCAGCGCGTCGCGAATGGTGATGCCGTCGAATTCGCTGACATAGGTGCGGATCGCCAGCCGGTCGACCGGCGGCGTGCCGATGATCGACAGGTCGCGCACGCCCGTCAGCGACATCTGCAGCGTGCGCGGTATAGGCGTGGCGGTCAGGGTCAGAACATGCACGTCCGACCGCATATTTTTCAGCCGCTCCTTGTGAGACACCCCGAAATGCTGCTCTTCGTCGATCACCAGCAGCCCGAGATTGGCGAAACGCGTGTTCTTGGCCAACAGCGCATGCGTGCCGATGACAATGTCGCAGGTGCCCTGCGCCAGCCGCTCGCGGGTCAGCGTCGCGTCGCGGGGCGACACGAACCGGCTGAGCTGGCGCACCTCGATGGGAAAGCCGCGGAACCGTTCCGCGAACCCCTTGAAATGCTGCCGGGCCAGCAGGGTCGTGGGTGCGATCACGGCGACCTGCACACCGGACATGGCGGCCACGAATGCGGCGCGCATCGCGACCTCGGTCTTGCCAAAGCCGACATCGCCGCAGATCAGCCGGTCCATGGGCCGGCCCAGGCCCAGGTCGTCCAGCACCGCCTCGATCGCGGCAAGCTGGTCGTCGGTTTCCTCATAGGGGAAGCGGGCCGAAAATTCTTCCCACGCGTGGGCAGGGGCCTGCATCACCGGCGCGCGGCGCAACAGCCGCTCGGCCGCCACCCGGATCAGCCGGTCGGCAATCGCACGCAGGCGCTCTTTCAGGCGGGCCTTCTTGGCCTGCCACGCGCCGCCGCCCAGCTTGTCCAGCAGTCCCTGATCATGGCCAAATCGGCTGAGAAGCTCGATATTCTCGACCGGCAGATACAGCCTGTCGCCGCCGGCATATTCCAGCCGGATGCATTCATGCGCGGCGCCCAGCGCCGTGATGACCTCCAGCCCGTGATAGCGCCCGACCCCGTGGTCCACATGCACCACCAGATCACCCGGCGACAGCGACTGCGCCTCGGTCAGGAAATTGTCGGCCCGGCGGCGCTTTTTCGGGGCGCGGATCAGGCGGTCGCCCAGCACATCCTGCTCCGAAACCACCGTCAGGCCCGGCGCCTCGAAGCCGGTTTCCAGCGGCCACACCGCCAGAAACACGCCGCCCCGGCCCTCGGGCACGTCCGACCAGTCGCGCACCGGCGTGGCGCCGGACAGACCCTCGTCAGCCAAAAGCCCGGCCAGCCGCTCGCGGGCGCCCTCGGAATAGGAGGCCACGATCACTTGCCCATCGGCCCGGCGCGCGCCGACATGATCGGCCAGCGCCCCGAACAGCGACAGCTTTTCCATCTGGCGCTCGGGCGCAAAGTTGCGCCCGATCCTGCCGCCGGCGTCCACCACACCGGGCCCCGATGCCTGAGGCAACGGATGAAACTGCCGCACCCGCCGGTCGCCCAGCGCCGCCTGCCAGCCCGTGTCGTCCAGATACAGCAACCCGGGCGGCGCCGGTTTGTAGACAGTGTCTATCCGCGACCGCTGCGACAGCGCCTCGCGCCGGTTGTCATAGGCGTCGGCAATCGCCTCCCACCGCAGTTGGCGCGCCGCGTCGGCCCGGTCATCCAGCGACACCGGCACGCCGGGCAGATAGTCGAACAGCGTCTCAAGCCGGTCCTGAAAGAATCCCAGCCAATGTTCGATCCCGCCATGTTTGCGCCCGGCGCTGACGGCTTCGTAAAGCGGGTCGTCGGTGCCGGCGGCGCCAAACTCGATCCGGTAATTCTGGCGGAACCGGGCGATGGCCGCATCGTCGAGGATAACCTCGCTGACCGGCGCCAGCTCGATCCTTGTCAGCTTTTCCGTGGTGCGCTGGGTAGCCGGGTCAAAGCGGCGCAACCCGTCCAGCACGTCGCCGAAGAAGTCGAGCCGCACCGGCGCGCTTTCCCCCGGCGGCCACACATCGACGATGCCGCCGCGAATGGCGTAATCGCCGGCCTCCATCACCGACGGCGCCTGCACGAAACCCATGCGCACAAGGAAATCGCGCAGGGCGGTCTCGTCGACCCGGGCGTCGATTTCGGCGGTAAAGGCGGCATCGGCCAGCACCGACCGGGCCGGCAGCCGCTGGGTCGCGGCGTTCAGCGTGGTCAACAGCACAAAACGGCGCGGCATCCCGTGAACCAGCGCCGCCAGCGTGGCCATGCGCGCCGCCGATATCGCCGCGTTGGGCGACACCCGGTCATAGGGCAGACAGTCCCAGCCGGGGAAAGTGAACACCGGAAGGCCGGGCGCGAAAAAGGCCAGCGCCGCCTGCAGCGCCGCCATGCGCTTGTCGTCCAGCGCGACATGCAGGATCGGCCCGTCGGCACGATTCAGTTCGTCCAGCAAAAGCTGTGCGTCAAACCCCTCGGGGGCGCCGCCAACGGTTATTCTGGTCGTCAATGACATGGCGGCCCCCTGTGACCCGGCAACCTGACCTTGTCAACGCGGGCCCGGCGCGCCGGCACTGTCAGATGCCGAAGGCGCCTGTATCCATGTTCTTGTACATGCCCCACATCGCGGTGACGAAAATCGCCAGCATGCCGATCACCTGGGTGATGTGGCGGTGGCGGTTCATGCGTTTGAAAAGCTGCTCGTCCGTGGGGTCTTCGGCAAGGATCAGCCGGGCCGTCGACACCGACAGCAGGCCCACCAGCGTCATGGGAAAGGCGATCAGGAACACGGCCTGCGCAAACTCGACCCGGTACCAGAAACCCAGCACCGCCAGCGCCGTCAGCACGGCGCTGACAAACCCGATCAGCCACAAGCCCGCCACCCCCGAGATATAAAGCAGCCGGTTGACGTTGACCCGCACCATGTCCTGCAGATCGATTTCGGCCTGCCCGCCGTTGCGCCGGGCCCGGGTCACCATGTCAAATGGCACGCCCAGCACCCAGTGGCTGGCCGTCGACCAGACAGTTGCAAGGGCGATCCAATACCAGAGGTTCGAGAAGGACCGCATGTCGATCAACTCGAAAACTGCGTCGTACCAATTCACGCGAAGGGCCTGTATTTACCGATTTTGGCGGACCCTAGCCCTGCCGGGACGGATTGACTAGCCTTGTCGCGTCCGAGATATCGTGCGACCGCGGAATACGGGCCATAAGGACACACGCGCCATGACAATCGCCCCCTATCCGGCCGGACGTTTCCGGCGTCTCAGGCAAAGCGACGCGCTGCGCCGGCTGACGGCCGAGACGCGGCTGTCGGCAGATGACCTGATCTGGCCGGTCTTTGTGCGCGACGGCGAGAATGTCAGCGAACCCGTGGCATCGATGCCGGGGGTCAACCGGCTCAGCATCGACCGGCTGACCGGCGCGGCGGACATGGCCGCCGGGCTGGGCATTCCGGCGATCTGCATCTTTCCCTATACCGACCCGGCCCTGAAAACCGAGGACTGCGCCGAAGCCTGGAACCCCGACAACCTGTCGAACCGCGCCATCCGCGCCATCAAGGCGGCAGTGCCGGACATCGCGGTGATGACGGATGTGGCGCTCGACCCCTATAACGCCAATGGCCATGACGGGCTGGTGCGGGACGGGATCATCCTGAATGACGAAACGGTCGCGGCACTGGTCAGGATGACCCTTGCCCAGGCCGAGGCGGGCGCCGACATCATCGGGCCTTCAGACATGATGGACGGACGCATCGGCGCCATGCGGCAGGCGCTGGAATCCGCCGGCCACAAGGACGTGACCATCATGTCGTATACCGCAAAATATGCCTCGGCCTTTTACGGGCCCTTCCGCGACGCGGTGGGTGCCTCGGCGGCGCTGAAGGGCGACAAGAAGACCTATCAGATGCAGCCGGGCAACAGCGACGAGGCGCTGCGGCTGGTCGAGCGTGACCTGTCAGAGGGCGCGGATATGGTGATGGTCAAGCCGGGGATGCCCTATCTCGACATCTGCCGGCGCGTGAAGGACAGCTTCGGCGTGCCCACCTTCGCCTATCAGGTGTCGGGCGAATACGCGATGATCCGGGCGGCGGCGCAAAACGGCTGGATCGACGGTGACAAGGCCATGGTCGAAAGCCTGCTGGCCTT
Source organism: uncultured Rhodobacterales bacterium (assembly GCA_964472855.1). Lineage (GTDB taxonomy): Bacteria > Pseudomonadota > Alphaproteobacteria > Rhodobacterales > Rhodobacteraceae > Tranquillimonas. The sequence goes on from CAYYMJ010000013.1 coordinate 19,903, forward strand.
CAAGCGCGCCGGCTGCGACGGCATTCTCACCTATTTCGCCCCCGACGTCGCCCGCGCGCTGTCGGCCTGACCGGCGAAAGCCCGCCCCCCGGGCGCCCGGCCGGCCAGCCAGTGCGTGACAGCACGCTGCCCTGCCGGTATAGTCTGGCGCGGAACCGGCCGGTAAAAGGCCGGCCAGAGGCATCGGCAAGAAACAAGAAAAGGGGCGATCCCATGATCCTTCAGAACCGCCGCAGGTTCATCGCAGGGCTTGCCTGCGTCTCGGCCACGGCCGCCTGCAACAACGGCGTATCGTCAAGCGGCGGCTCCAGCATCGACCGCCGGGTCGAGACCACGCTGGACTATCTCTACAATACCGAGCCGGGGGCCTTCGAGCTCAGCCAGTCGGCCGCCGGCATGCTGGTGATGCCGCTGGTGACCGAGGTCGGGCTGGGCCTGGGCGGCAGCTTTGGGCGCGGGGCGCTGGTCGTCGACGGGAGCACGGTTGACTATTACTCGGCCGCACAAGCGTCGTTCGGGCTGCAGATCGGCGCCCAGCAATATGCTCACGTGCTGTTCTTCATGACCGGCGACGCCTTGTTCGACTTCCGCAACTCGCCCGGATGGGCCGCCGGCGCCGATATCGAATATGCCCTGAACAACCAGGGCGCCAATGTCTCGACGGAAACCACCAATCTGCTGTCACCGGTCATCGCGGTGGTCTTTGGCCAGGCCGGACTGATCGCGGGGGCCACGATCGAGGGCACGAAATACACCCGCATCATTCCCTGATGCCCGGACTTTCGCCCCCACCGGGCGGCGGCTAGGGTGCGCGGGACTTTCGAGGAACCCGCGCCATGACCCACCCTGTCAACCCCGCGATGGCGGCGACCCTTGCGCCACCGGTGATGGAAGCGCGCCGCTGGCTCGATAACGCGCCGCCGGTGGCGGGGCGCCCGGTGCTGAACGTCAGCCAGGCCGCGCCGGTCGACCCGCCACCGCGCCCGCTGCGCGAGGCGCTGGCCCGCGCCATCACCGACGAGCCGGGGGTGCATCTTTACGGCCCGGTGCTGGGCCTGCCGGCACTGCGCGAAGAGGTGGCGGCCGCGTGGAGCCTTGCCTATGGCGGCGCCATTCTGCCCGGGCAGGTCGCAATCACCGCCGGCTGCAACCAGGCCTTTGCCGCCGCCGTAGCCACGCTGGCCGGGGCGGGGGACGAGGTCATCCTGCCGACGCCGTGGTATTTCAATCACAAGATGTGGCTGGACATGTCGGGCATCCGCGCGGTGCCGCTGCCGCCCGGCCCCGGGCTGGTGCCGCAAGCCAGTGACGCCCGCGCCGCCATCACCGACCGCACGCGGGCCATCGTGCTGGTTACTCCCAACAATCCCGGCGGCGTGGAATACCCGGCCGCGACGCTGGCCGACTTCATGGCGCTGGCCCGCGAATTCGGGCTGGCCCTGATCGTCGACGAGACCTATCGCGATTTTCACGCGCAATCGGGGCCGCCGCACCAGTTGTTTACCGGCGATTGGGACGACACGCTGATCCAGCTGTATTCCTTTTCCAAGGCCTACCGTCTGACCGGGCATCGGGTCGGCGCCATGATCGCCAGCCCGGCGCGGCTGGCCGAGGTCGAGAAATTTCTGGACAGCGTCACCATCTGCCCGCCCCAGCCCGGCCAGCACGCGGCCTTGTGGGGCATGCGCAATCTGGCGCAGTGGCTGGCCGGCGAGCGTGCCGAGATCCTGGCCCGCCGCGCCGCGATCGCGGCCGGCTTTGCCGGTTTCGCGGGCTGGGAGCTTTTGGGTTGTGGCGCCTATTTCGCCTATGCCCGCCACCCGTTCGGGTTGCCCTCGGACCAGTTGGCGCAGCGTTTGGTGGCCGAGGCCGGGGTTCTGCTGTTGCCGGGCACCATGTTCACGCCCGACGGCGACCCCGGCGGGCGGCGCGAACTGCGCATCGCCTTCGCCAATATCGACACCGGCGGGATTGCCGAGCTTTTCCGGCGGCTGGCCGGTTTTCGCGCCTGAGCCGGTTTGCGCCGCGCCATGCGCGCCGCGAGGGGGGGGCCGGGCGCGCATTTTGCAATGCACGCCCGGCCCCCTGCGGCGCGTGCCCGCGCCTTTCTTCAAGTATTTGAAGAACGATGAAGTCACATGCAGCGGCGATGACTTGCCCCCTGCGCCGGGCTGACTTAACAAGCCCCGACCGCAAAGGGGCTGAGCGACATGGCCAAGTCTGGCAAGACCAACTTTTCAAAGCTGTTCGTCTGGATCATTCTTCTGATGCTGATCGTCGGCCTGGCCGGTTTCGGCGCCCGGAACTTTGGCGGCCATGTCGAATCCATCGGCAAGGTCGGCAACACTGACATCAGCGTCACCCGCTATGCCAATGCGCTGACCCGGCAGTTGCGCCAGTTCGAGCAGCAGACCGGCCAGCGCATGACCCTGGTGCAGGCCCGGCAGTTCGGGCTGGACCAGATCGTTCTGGCGCAGGTCATCGGCCTGACCGCGCTGGAGAACGAGGCGGCCGCGCTGGGCATTTCGGTGGGCGACACGGCGGTGCGCGACCAGCTGGTTCGGGTTCCGTCCTTCCAGGGGCTGGATGGTCAGTTCGACCGCACGGCTTATGAATTCGCGCTGGACGGCATCGGGCTGAAGTCGGCCGAATACGAAGATACCGTGCGGGTCGAGGCGGCGCGCGCGTTGCTGCAGGCGGCGGTTCTGGGGGGGGTGGATACGCCCGGCATCCTGACCGATACCCTGTTTGCCTTTGCGCGCGAAGAGCGCGACCTGACGTGGGCCGCGATCGGCGCTGACGCGCTGCCGACCCCGATTGCCGCGCCGACCGACGCCGAGCTGCGCGCTTTTCATGGCGACAACGAAGATCAGTTCATGCTGCCCGAGGGCCGGCGCATTACCTATGTGTGGACCACGCCGGAAATGCGGCTTGATGGCGTGACCGTCACCGACGAGGCGCTGCGCAAGCTTTACGATGAGCGCATCGAGCGCTTTGTGGTGCCTGAACGCCGCCTGGTCGAGCGGCTGGTGTTCGGCGACGACGCAGCGGCGCAGGCCGCCATGGACGCGATTGCCGCTGGCGAAAAGACCTTTGACGCGCTGGTCGCCGACCGCGGGCTGGAGCTGGCCGACGTCGATCTTGGCGATGTGACCCGCCAGCAGCTGGATGCCGCCGGCGACGCGGTATTCGCGCTGATTGCCCCGGGCGTTGTCGGACCTGCGCCCAGCAACCTTGGCCCTGCGCTTTACCGCATGAACGCCATCCTCGCCGCGCAGGAAACCACCTTCGACGAGGCAAAGGACGGATTGCGTGCCGAGGCTGCCCGCGACGCCGCGCGCCGCCAGATTGCCGACGAAGGCGAGGCGCTGCAGGATCTGCTGGCGTCGGGCGCGACGCTGGAAGAACTTGCCGCCGACTCCGATCTGGAGCTTGGCACGATTCTGTGGTCGGCCGATGTTGCAAGCGGTATCGCCGGGTATGAGGCGTTTCGCGCCACCGCCGCCGCCGTGACCGCCGAAGATTTCCCCGAGGTTTTCGATCTGGCCGACGGCGGGCTTGCCGCCATCAGGCTGGACGAAATCGTGCCGGCCCGGGTCGAGGAATTTGACGCGGCGCGCGACAAGGTGGCCGCGGCATGGATTCTTGCTGAAACCCGCGCCGCCGCGCTGGCCCATGCCGAAAGCCTGCGCGCAGACTTTGCGGCCGGGGTCGAGCCCTCGGTCGCCGGCCTGACCCTGATCGCCGAAAGCGGGATTCGCCGCGACAGTTTTCTTGACGGCGCGCCCGCCGCACTGGTGGCCCGCGCGTTCGCGCTGGACCCCGACACCTGGGACGTGATCGAAACCGCCAGCGGGGCCGCCATTCTGCGTCTGGATGCCGTGCATGCGGCGGTGCTGGATGACGAGGCCCGCGCTGCCAAGGACGGCTTTGCCGCCAACGCCGCGCAGACCTATGCGCAGGACCTTCTCGACCTTTTCACTGTGGCGGTGCAGAACCGCGCCGGGCTGAGCCTGGAGCAGGCTGCGATCAACGCCGTGCACGCGCAGATTCCCTGATGCTGGCGACGCAATTCAGTGCCTTCGAGGCCGGCTATCGCCGGGGCGAAAACCAGGTGGTCTATGCTCGGCTGGCCGCCGATCTCGACACGCCGGTGTCGCTGATGCTGAAACTTGGCGACGCGCGAACCGACACGTTCATGCTGGAATCGGTCACCGGTGGCGAGGTGCGCGGCCGCTATTCCATCGTCGGGATGAAGCCCGACCTGATCTGGGAATGCCGGGGCGAAACCAGCCGCATCAACCGTCAGGCCCGTTATGATCGCGACACGTTCCAGCGGCTGGACGGCGCACCGCTGGACACGCTGCGCGCCGTGATCGCCGAAAGCCGGATCGAGATGCCCGACGATCTGCCGGCGGCGGCGGCGGGGCTGTACGGTTTCCTTGGCTACGACATGATCCGGCTGGTCGAGCATCTTCCCAACGTCAACCCCGACCCGCTGGGGCTGCCGGACGCGGTGTTGATCCGCCCATCGGTGGTTGCGGTTCTCGATGGGGTCAAGGGTGACGTGATCGTCGTGTCGCCGGCGTGGGTGCAAGACGGCGTGACGGCCAGGGCGGCCTTTGCCCAGGCGGCCGAGCGCGTGATGGACGCCGTGCGCGACCTTGACCGCAGCGTGCCCGGCGAAAGCCGCGACATCGGCGACGTTTCCCGCCCGTCCGAGATGCAGTCGAACTTTACCCGCCAAGGCTATCACGCGGCGGTCGAAAAGGCGCGCGACTATATCCGCGCCGGCGACATCTTTCAGGTGGTGCCGGCCCAGCGCTGGAGCCAGCCGTTTCCGCTGCCGCCGTTTTCGCTCTACCGCTCGCTGCGGCGCACCAACCCGTCGCCCTTCATGTTCTATTTCAATTTCGGCGGCTTCCAGGTGATCGGTGCCAGCCCGGAAATTCTGGTCCGGGTCTTCGGCGGCGAGGTCACCATTCGCCCCATTGCCGGCACCCGCCCGCGCGGCGCCACCCCCGACGAAGACCGGGCGATGGAGGCCGACCTTCTGGGCGACAAGAAGGAACTGGCCGAGCATCTGATGCTGCTGGATCTGGGTCGCAATGACGTTGGGCGCGTGGCCCGGATCGGCAGCGTGCGCCCCACCGAGGAATTCGTGATAGAACGCTATTCCCACGTCATGCACATCGTGTCGAACGTGGTGGGCGAGCTGTCCGACGATCAGGACGCGCTGTCGGCCCTGCTGGCCGGTCTGCCGGCGGGCACCGTTTCGGGCGCCCCCAAGGTGCGGGCGATGGAGATCATTGACGAGCTCGAGCCCGAAAAGCGCGGCGTCTACGGCGGCGGCGTGGGTTATTTCAGCGCCAACGGCGACATGGACATGTGCATCGCGCTGCGCACCGCCGTCCTGAAGGACGAAACGCTTTATATCCAGGCCGGCGGTGGCGTGGTCTGGGACAGCGACCCCGAGGCCGAGTATCAGGAAACGGTCAACAAATCGCGCGCCTTGGTCCGGGCCGCCGAAGAGGCCGGCCGTTTCAAGGGTCGCGGCAACGGCTGAACCGGCGGCAGCGGCGCCGCGCCGGCCGCAGACAGGCAGCGCCACGCGAAACCGCCCGCGCGGCGGCATCAACTGGTTACCCATCCGTCATGCGTCATGCGTCAAAGCGCGCCCGCTCCACCCGCATCGCCGCGGCCAACCGGCGCTGGCAGGGCGCGTCCCACAGCCCTGCCCCCTGTCGCCAGCCTGTTCCGCCGGCTCGGCGAAACCCATCCTGCAACGGCCCTTGGCCCGCCGCGCCGACTACCCACTCGCCCGATCGGGCATCGACAGGCGCGCGCCGCCGGTCGCCGCTTTGACCCCGGTCGTGCCCGGCGCCGTGGTCGGCCAGCCCCGCACCGCGCGCACCGCCAGATAGGCAAATGCCTGCGCCTCAAGCATGTCGCCGTTCAGCCCCACCGCCTCGACCGCGGCAACCGGGCCGCCGAAACCACCCTCCAGCATCGCCATCATCGTGTCGTTCAGCCGCCCGCCGCCCGCCACCCAGATCGCCTCGGGGCGGGCCGGCACATGGCGCAGCCCCTCGACCACGGCCGCGGCCACCGCGGCCGTCAGCGTCGCCGCCGCGTCGGCATCGGCCATGCCGGCCACCCGCCCGGACAGCCAGCCGAATTGATCGCGGTCCAGCGACTTGGGCGGCAGCCGGGCAAAATAGTCGTCCGCCAGCAGCGCCGCGATCACCGCATCGTCGATGCGGCCGCTTTCGGCCAACCGTCCCCCGGCGTCAAAGGCCAGTCCCCGCCGCGCGCGAACAAGGTCGTTCAGCGGCGCATTGGCCGGCCCGGTGTCAAACGCCAGACAGGCACCCGGCGCGTCGGGCCGGTCAAGGCGCGGGTCCACCCACGACAGGTTGCCCACGCCGCCAAGGTTGAGAAAGGCCACCGGCGCCTCTTCGCCGATCCGCCGCGCGCAGGCATGGTGAAAGAACGGCGCCAGCGGCGCGCCCTCGCCCCCCATCTCGACATCCGCCGACCGGAAATCCCATACCACCGGCACCCCCAGCCCCCGGGCCAGCACATGCCCGTCGCCAACCTGCAAGGTGCCCCTGCCATGCGGATCATGGGCCAGGGTCTGGCCGTGAAACCCCACCAGCGCCGCCCCGGAAAAGCCGGCCAGCAACTCGGCATGGGCCAGCTCGACAATCTCGGCCGCGCGCGCTACCGCCGGCCCCGACCATTGCCCCAGCGCCGCCGCCAGCCCGGCCTGTTCCTCTGCCGAATACGGGCGATAAGCGGTGGGCCCAAACTCGAATATCCGCGCCCCGTCGGTCAGCACCATGGCCGCGTCGACCCCGTCCAGCGATGTGCCGGACATGGCGCCCAGGGCCCAGACCGGCCCCCGCTCCAGCCACCCCGACAACGCGCCGGCCTTCATGGCTTTCCCTCCCAATTGCCACCCAGTATAGATGGCGGCACTGGCAAAGATGGACCGGATACGCATGGCCTACCACCCGAAATCGGAATTCCTGCAGGTCATCACCGAACGCGGCTTTCTCGCCGACTGTACCGACCTGCAGGGGCTGGACGAGGCGCTGATCGACGGCATCGTCCCAGCTTATATCGGCTACGACGCTACCGCGGCGTCGCTGCACGTCGGCCACCTTCTCAACATCATGCTCCTGCGGTGGTTCCAGAAGACCGGGCACAAACCGATCACCCTGATGGGCGGCGGCACCACCAAGGTCGGCGACCCGTCGTTCCGGTCCGACGAACGCCCGCTGCTCACGCCCGACGCCATCGACGCCAATATCACCGGCCTGAAGGGCGTGTTCGCGAAATATCTCGATTACGGCGACAGCGACAGCTGCAACGGCGCCGCCATGCTGAACAATGCCGAATGGCTGGACGACCTGAACTATCTCGACTTCCTGCGCGACATCGGCCGGCATTTCTCGGTCAACCGCATGCTCAGCTTCGAAAGCGTGAAATCGCGGCTGGACCGCGAGCAATCGCTCAGCTTTCTCGAATTCAACTACATGATCCTGCAGGCCTATGACTTTCTCGAACTGAACCGCCGCCATGGCTGCCTTCTGCAAATGGGCGGATCTGACCAGTGGGGCAATATCGTCAACGGGATCGACCTGACGCGCCGGGTGCTCGACCACGAAATCTACGGGCTGACCACGCCGCTTTTGACCACCTCGGACGGGCGCAAGATGGGCAAGTCCCAGGGCGGGGCCATCTGGCTGAATGCCGACATGCTCAGCCCCTACGAATTCTGGCAATTCTGGCGCAACACGACCGACGCCGATGTCGGCCGCTTCGCCAGGCTTTATACCGAGCTTCCGGTCGACGAATGCAACCGGCTCGGCGCGCTGGACGGGTCCGAGATCAACGCCGCCAAGATCATCCTCGCCAATTGCGTCACCACGCTCTGCCACGGCGCCGACGCCGCCGCCACGGCCGAAGCCACGGCCCGCGAAGTGTTCGAAAAGGGCGGGGTTGGCGACGACCTGCCCACCCTTGCCCTGACCACGGCCGAAATCGGCGACGGCATCTCGGTGATCCAGCTCATCGTGCGCACCGGGCTTGCCCGCTCGGGCAAGGAAGCCAAACGCCTGATCGCCGACAACGGTGCGCGGCTGAACGACCAGCCGCTGACCGACCCCGGCCTGATCCTCGACAGCGCCGCCCTTGCCGGCCTCGTCAAGCTCAGCGCCGGAAAGAAACGTCACGCCCTCGTCACGCTGGCCGAAACCGCCTCTACTTCTGTCTAGAAATATCCCGGGGGTCCGGGGGCTGGCCCCCGGGGTCCGCCGCAACCGAAGGAGGCCGCCGGATGGCCACCGTGCTCGACAAGATCAAGGCCTACAAGCTGGACGAGATCGCGTCCCGCAAGGCCGCCCGCCCCCTTGCCGCGACCGAGGCCGCGGCCCGCGCCGCGCCGGCCCCCCGCGACTTTACCGCCGCCCTGCGCCGCGCGGGCGCGACCGGCTATGGCCTGATCGCCGAGATCAAGAAGGCCAGCCCGTCCAAAGGCCTGATCCGGGCCGATTTCGACCCGCCCGCGCTGGCCCGCGCCTACGCAGCCGGCGGCGCCACCTGTCTCAGCGTGCTGACCGACACCCCCAGCTTCCAGGGCGCCGATGCCTATCTCACCGCGGCCCGGCAGGCGGTGACGTTGCCCGCGCTGCGCAAGGACTTTCTGTACGACCCCTACCAGGTGGCCGAGGCGCGCGCGCTGGGCGCCGACGCCATCCTCATCATCATGGCCAGCCTGTCCGACGCCCAGGCGGCCGAGCTCGAGGCCGCCGCCCACGGCTGGGGCATGGCGGCGCTGATCGAGGTGCACGACGCGCCCGAACTGGAACGCGCGCTCAGACTTTCCTCGCCGCTGATCGGCATCAACAACCGCAACCTGCACACGTTCGAGACCAGCCTCGACACCAGCCGCCATCTCGCGCCGCTGGTGCCGCCTGACCGGCTGGTCATCGCCGAAAGCGGGCTCTTCACACCGGGCGATCTCGGCGATCTGGCCGGATATGGCGCGCGCAGCTTCCTGATCGGCGAAAGCCTGATGCGCCAGACCGATGTCGCCACCGCCACGCGCAACCTTCTGGCCGACCCGGTGCCGGCATGAGCGGGCTGACCCATTTCGACGCCAAGGGCGCCGCCCATATGGTCGATGTCTCGGGCAAATCCGACACCGACCGCGTCGCCGTTGCCACCGGCTTCGTCCGCATGCGCCGCGACACGCTGGCGCTGGCCACCGACGGCGGGGCGAAAAAGGGCGATGTCATCGGCGTGGCCCGGCTGGCCGGGATCATGGGGGCCAAACGCACCGCCGAGCTGATCCCGCTGTGCCATCCCCTGCCGCTGGCCAAGGTGGCGGTCGCGTTCACGGCCGACCCCGCTCTGCCGGGCATCCGAATCACCGCGACGGTCAAGACCGGCGGCAAGACCGGGGTCGAGATGGAGGCGCTGACCGCCGTCGCCACCGCCAGCCTGACGGTCTATGACATGCTGAAGGCGGTCGAAAAATCTATGGAGATCGGCGGCATCCGCCTTCTGTTGAAAGACGGCGGAAAATCAGGTCTTTACGAGGCCGCGCCGTGATTTCGGTCGCCCAAGCGCTGGACGCGGTCTTCGCCCTCGTCCGCCCTGTGGGCACCGAGGTCGTGCCCTTGGCCCGGGCCGCGGGCCGGGTCATGGCCGGGCCGGCCGAGGCCCGGCGCGACCAGCCGCCCTTTGCCGCGTCGGCCATGGATGGCTATGCGCTGGCCGGCGATCCGGCGACCAGCGGCACAAGCCTGCCAGTGGTCGGCGAGGCCGCCGCCGGGCATGGATATTCCGGGAAACTGGGGGCCGGTCAGGCGCTGCGCATCTTTACAGGCGCGCCGCTGCCCGACGGCGCCGACCGGGTGGTGATTCAAGAGAATGTGCAGCGCGCCGGCGCCCGGATCCGGCTGGATACCGATGTGGCCCCCGGCGCCAACATCCGCCCCGCCGCCGGCGACTTTGCCGCCGGCGACATCTTTCGCCCGGCGCGTCCGCTTGGCCCGTCGGATCTGGCGCTGCTGGCGGCGATGAACCAGGCCAGCGTCACGGTTGCGCGCCGGCCCGATGTTGCCCTGATCGCAACCGGCGACGAACTGGTCCTGCCTGGTGAAACCCCGGGACCCGACCAGATCGTCGCGTCGAATATCTTTGGATTGCAGGCCCTTGTGGCCGCCAATGGAGGTACGGCCCGCATCCTGCCCGTGGCGCGCGACAATCTCGACGCCCTGCGCGGCGTCTTCGCGCTGGCCGCCGGGGCCGACCTGATCGTAACCATCGGCGGCGCCTCGGTCGGCGACCATGACCTGGTGGCCGAGGCCGCCGCACAGGACGGGCTGCGGCGATCCTTCTACAAGGTCGCCATGCGGCCCGGCAAACCGCTGATGGCCGGGCACATGGGCCGCGCCGCGATGCTGGGGCTGCCGGGAAACCCGGTATCGGCCATGGTGTGCGGCCACGTCTTTCTGGTGCCGGCCCTGCGCGCCATGCAGGGGCTGGCGGCCGAACCGGCGCCGCGCCAGACAGCGCGGCTGCGCGGCGCGTTGCCGGCCAACGGCCCGCGCGAACACTACATGCGCGCCCGGGTCGACGACGGCATCCTGACCGCTTTTGCCAGCCAGGACAGCGCCTTGTTGAGCGTTCTGAGCCAGGCCAACGCGCTGCTGGTGCGCCCGCCGGACACGCCGCCCCTGCAAGACGGCGCCAGCGTCGCGTGGATCGCCGTTTGAGCGATTGACACAAAAAGTGAACACCTGTAGAACATGGCGTGAACGGGCCGCACCGGCCCCTTGACGGAGGTGTCGCGATGCTGACCCGCAAGCAGCTGGAACTGCTGGATTTCATCAACAAGCGCATTCAGCGCGACGGGGTTCCGCCGTCGTTCGACGAAATGAAGGACGCGCTGGACCTGCGCTCGAAGTCGGGCATCCACCGGCTGATCACGGCGCTGGAGGAACGCGGCTTTATCCGCCGTCTCGCGCATCGCGCCCGGGCGCTGGAAATCGTCAAGATGCCCGATGCCCTGGGCGGCGCCGCGGCCGCGGCGGGCTTTGTTCCCCGGGTCATCAGCGGCGACGTGCCCGACGCGCTCGCCGCCCGCCCGCACGGCGCGTCCGACGTGACGGTTGCGGCCGCGCTTGACGTGCCGGTGATGGGCCGCATCGCCGCCGGCGTGCCGATCGAGGCCATCAGCCGCGTGTCGCATCACGTGGCCGTGCCCCAGCAGATGCTGTCGGCCAGCGGCCGCCACTATGCGCTGGAAGTGCGCGGCGACTCGATGATCGACGCCGGCATCAACGACGGCGATGTCGTGGTGATCCGCGAAGGCGACACCGCCAACAACGGTGAAATCGTCGTGGCACTGGTCGACGGGCAAGAGGCAACGCTGAAACGGTATCGGCGCCGGGGCGACACCATCGCGCTGGAAGCCGCCAACCCCGCCTATGAAACCCGAATGTACCGTGACGACCAGGTGCGCGTGCAGGGCCGGCTGGTGGGCCTGATCCGCACTTACTGAGCCCAGGGCCGCCGCCCCGCCACCTGCCGCGCCCCGATCACGCGCAGCCCCGCGCCGTCGGCGTCGGGTGAAATCGCCAGCGCGCCCAGCCGGCGCAGCGCGCCGCGGTCGATGACCCGGCAGTCGCCCTGCGCGGGCAGCGCATCGGCAAGCACGATCACCAGATCGGCGCGTGCACAAGCCGCCCCTACCTTGTCGGCAGCCGCCTTGCCACGCAGATGCGCCACCGTCAGCCCGCCAACTTCGGTGACAATCTCCATCCCGTCATGGGTAAACCCGGATCTCGCCGCGGCGGCGGCCTGATCGGCGGCGTCACCGTCGGCTTCCAGCCAGGTCTCGGCCGCGAAACCATCGCCACGCGGTTTGGAAAGCGCCCTGCCCTGTGGCGTCGCCAACCCCAAAAGCCCACCACTTTCGGACACCAGCAGCGCCGGGCGGTCCGGCGACGCCCAGCCAAGCAAGGCAACCGCCACCACCGCCAGCCCGCCCCAGCGAAACAACCCCTGCCACAGAATCACCCATATGGCGCCAAGACTCAGCAGCGGCAGCGCCCAGTGGGCGGCGGCCGGCACATGGCCCAGGCCGCCCGGCAGCGTGGCCACCCAATGGGCGACGCCAAGTATCCATTCCACCGCCGGCTGCATCAGGGCCAGCCCCAGCCCGGCCAGACCAAAGGGCGCCAGGCAAGCGCTGAGCACCGCCAGCGGCATGACAAGGGCCCCCATCAGCGGCACGGTCAGCATGTTGGCAATCAAGCCGAAATAGACCACGCGGTGAAAATGCGCGGCGGCAAAGGGGGCCGTTGCCGTGCCGGCAACCGCGGAACTGATGACCAGCGCGGCGACCCACCCTAGGATCTTGTTGCCCTGCTGCGGTGCGAACTGCCGCATCAGGCGGAACACCGCCACCAGCGCGGTGGTCGCGGCAAAGGACATCTGGAACCCGGCTTCGGTCAGGCTTTCCGGCGCCGCAACCAGCAGGACGGTCGCGGCCAGCGCCACCGCGCGCAACGTCAGCGCCCGGCGTCCGGCGATGACCGCGCCCAGCATGACGGCCACCATGACAAAGGCGCGCTGGGTCGCCACGTTGCCCCCCGACATCGCCAGATAGCCCGCCGCCGCGACCAGCGCGACGGCGGCGGCCCAGGCCTTGATGGGGCGCGCAACCGCCAGCCCGGGCACCAGCGCCAGCCCCAGCCGCGCCGCCGCGAACACAAACCCCGCCAGCAGGCCCATGTGCAGGCCCGAGATCGCCAGAAGATGCGCAAGGTTCGAGGCGCGCAGATCCTCCAGCGTCGCCGGGGCAATGCCCGACCGGTCGCCGGTGGTTATGGCGGCGACAAACGCGCCGGCCTCGCCCGGCATCGCCTGCCGGACCGCCGTGGCAATTCTCAGCCGCTGACGGCCAAGCCAGACCGCGCGCCAGTCGGGCGGGTCGACCGACATCGGCAGAACCGGGCTGCGCGTATAGCCGACCGCGCCCAACCTGTCGAACCAGGCAAGACGGCGAAAGTCGAAACCGCCGGGCTCGGTCGGGCCCGAGGGCGGCGCCAGATGCCCCGTCATCGCCACCATGGCGCCCGGCACCGGATCGAGCCAGCGCTGGTCGCCGTGCAGCGACAGGCGCACGCGGGCCGGCGGGTGGGTCACGCGGTCCAGCCGCACCCGGTCCAGCGTCAACCTCAGCGCGCCGCTGCGCGACCGGTCGACCTTGACGATGCGACCCTCGATCGGGCCGTAGTAGCGAAACCCCAACATGGGTTCGGCCACCGAATGGCTGCGCAGGCCCGCCAGGCTGAAACCGGCCATCACCAGTGCAAGGCCAACCAGCCAGGGAAACTGCCGGCCACGCCTGACCGCCAGCGCCAGCAGTGCCGCCAGCGCGACGGCCAGCGCCGTCCACCCGGGCCGCGACGGTTCGGCCGGCAGCGCGAAATAGCCGCCGATGCCCAGGGCCAGGCACACTGGCGTCCAGCAAAACAGCATGCCCCGCTGACCATCGAGGGCAAGCATTCGTGCCAGCACGGCGCGCATCTTGTCACCCCCACGATGATTGGCTAGACCCTGCCGACCCTGCCCGATCATGCTTGCCAGAAGGTTAACCCCGACATGTCAGACGTCGTGACCCGTTTTGCCCCGTCGCCCACGGGCTATCTGCATATCGGCGGGGCACGCACGGCGCTGTTCAACTGGCTTTTCGCGCGCGGACGCGGTGGAAAATTCCTGCTGCGCATCGAGGATACCGATCGCGCGCGCTCGACCCCCGCGGCGACCAAGGCCATTCTTGACGGCCTGACATGGCTGGGTCTGGACTGGGACGGCGCCCCTGTCAGCCAGGCCGCCAGCGCCGGGCGCCACGCCGAGGTTGCGCAGGACATGCTGACATCAGGATCGGCCTACAAGTGCTTTGCGACGCAGGAAGAAATCCAGTCCTTCCGCGACCGTGCCCGGGCCGAGGGCACGTCAACCCTGTTCCGGTCGCCCTGGCGTGACGCCGCCCCCGCCGATCATCCAGACGCCCCCTTCACGATTCGCCTGCGCGCCCCCCGCACCGGCGAAACCGTGACCGAAGATGCCGTGCAGGGCCGGGTGCGTGTGCGCAATGACACGTTGGACGACATGGTCCTGCTGCGTGCCGACGGCACGCCGACCTACATGCTGGCCGTGGTTGTCGACGATCACGACATGGGCGTCACCCATGTGATCCGCGGCGACGACCATCTCAACAACGCCGCCCGGCAAAGGCAGGTCTACGACGCGATGAACTGGCCGGTTCCGATTTTTGCCCACATCCCGCTGATCCACGGGCCGGACGGCAAGAAGCTGAGCAAACGCCACGGGGCGACCGCCGTCACCGAATATCGCGACATGGGATACCCGGCGGCTGCCATGCGCAACTATCTGGCCCGTCTCGGCTGGAGCCACGGCGACGACGAGGTCTTCAGCGACGCGCAGGCCCGCCAGTGGTTCGACCTCGACGGAATCGGCAAGTCGCCGGCCCGTCTGGATTTCAAGAAACTCGGGCATGTCTCGGGGCGCTATATCGGCGCGATGGATAATGCTGCACTGCTTGCAGAACTGGAAAGTTTCTGCGCAGCAGCAGGACACGACCCCTTCACGGCTGCGACACAAGCACAACTTCTGGCCGCAGCCCCCTTCTTGAAGGAGCGCGCCAAGACCTTTCCCGAACTGCTTGATAAAGCGCGGTTTATCACGACAAGCCGGCCAATCGAGCCGGATGAAAAAGCGGCCCGCGCGCTCGATACTGTATCCCGTCGTATACTGCGAGATTTGACGCCGCACCTGCAAAATGCTAGCTGGTCGCGAGACGCGCTCGAAGCGGTCGCGGCCAGTTTTGCGGAAGAAAACGGTGTCGGCCTTGGCAAGGTCGCCGCCCCTCTGCGCGCAGCGCTGGCCGGACGCACCGCCACCCCGAGCGTATTCGACATGATGCTGGTGCTCGGCCGTGACGAAACGCTCGCACGGCTGCAAGACGCAGCAACCTGACCGTCGGGCGCCCACCGCGCCCGTCACCGCAACAAAGCCCGCAGCCCCCGCGCCGGGGCCCGGCGGACATTGAAAAAGGGACGCTTGATGGCCAACGACCAGACACAAAAGACCGCGAAGCTTTCGATCGACGGAAACGCCTTCGACCTGCCGATCTATTCACCGACCGCGGGCCCGGATGTTGTCGATATTCGCAAGCTTTACAGCCAGGCGCATGTGTTCACATATGACCCCGGCTTTACCTCGACCGCCAGTTGCGACAGCCAGATCACCTTTATCGACGGTGACATGGGCGAGCTGCTGCACCGGGGCTATCCCATCGACCAGCTGGCCGAAAAGTCGCACTTTCTCGAGGTGTGTTTCCTTCTGCTCTACGGCGAGCTTCCCAGCGCGACCGAGCTGGAAGATTTCGAGAACCGCGTGACCCGCCACACGATGGTTCACGAGCAAATGACCAACTTTTTCCGTGGGTTCCGCCGCGATGCTCATCCAATGGCCATCATGGTCGGCGTGGTCGGGGCCATGTCGGCCTTTTACCACGATTCGACGGACATCAACGACCCGTGGCAGCGCGAGGTCGCCTCGGTCCGGCTGATTGCCAAGATGCCGACCATCGCCGCCATGGCCTTCAAATACACCGTCGGCCAGCCGTTCGTTTACCCGCGCAACGACGAGGACTATGCCTCGAACTTCCTGCGCATGTGCTTTGCCGTCCCGGCCGAGGATTACGAGGTCAACCCCATCCTCGCGCGGGCAATGGATCGCATCTTCACGCTGCATGCCGACCATGAACAGAATGCCTCGACATCGACAGTGCGGCTGGCCTCGTCCTCGGGTGCCAACCCCTTTGCGTGCATCGCCGCCGGCATCGCCTGTCTGTGGGGCCCGGCGCATGGTGGCGCCAATCAGGCCTGTCTGGAAATGCTGCGCGAAATCGGCTCGGTCGACCGCATCCCGGACTACATCGCCCGCGCCAAGGACAAGGACGACCCGTTCCGCCTGATGGGGTTTGGCCACCGGGTTTACAAGAATTTCGACCCCCGCGCGACGGTCATGAAGAAATCCGCCGACGAGGTGCTGGAACTGCTGGGTATTGACGACAACCCGACGCTGCAGGTCGCGAAAGAGCTTGAGAGGATCGCGCTGGAAGATCCCTATTTCATTGAGAAAAAGCTTTATCCCAATGTCGACTTCTACTCGGGCATCATCCTTGACGCGATGGGCTTTCCGACCTCGATGTTCACGCCGATATTCGCCTTGGCGCGCACGGTCGGCTGGATCAGCCAGTGGAAGGAACAGATCAGCGACCC
Organism: uncultured Rhodobacterales bacterium; assembly: GCA_964472855.1. Classification (GTDB taxonomy): domain Bacteria; phylum Pseudomonadota; class Alphaproteobacteria; order Rhodobacterales; family Rhodobacteraceae; genus Tranquillimonas. Next base: position 36,297 of record CAYYMJ010000013.1, read on the forward strand.
GCAACTGAAGATCGGCCGCCCGCGCCAACTGTATTGCGGCCCGGCCCGGCGGGATTATGTCGAAGTCGAAGACCGCTGATACCTGACCGTCCGGGGCCTTGCGGTCCGGTCATTCGGCCGGGCCTGCTGGCGGTTTGGGTGGCCCACGCGCGGGCCGGCCGCCGCTAGCGCCCTTCGTAAACGGCGGGCCGCTTTTCCAGGAAGGCAACCACGCCTTCGCGAAAGTCTCGGGTGGCGCCGCATTCGCCCTGCAACCGTGCTTCCAGCATCAACTGTTCCTCAAGATCGTTGCCGAGGCTTGCGCGCAAGGCGCGCTTGACGTTGTGATAGGCCGCCGTCGGTCCGTGGGCCAGTTTGTGCGCCCGCGCCTGCCAGTGGTCGGCAAAGGCATCGTCAGCGACCCATTCCCAGATCATCCCCCACTCTGCCGCCTGCCGGGCTGGCACAGGCTCGGCGAACAGCGACGCGCCCATGGCGCGGGCAAACCCGACCTGACGCGGCAGCCAATAGGTGCCGCCCGCGTCGGGGATCAGCCCGATGCGGGTAAAGGCCTGCAGGAACATCGCGCTTTCGGCGCCGATCACCACGTCGGCGGCCAGCGCCAGGTTGGCGCCGGCGCCGGCCGCCGGCCCGTTGACCGCCGAGATCGTCGGCACCGGACAATCGAAGATCGCCCGCAGCATCGGCACATATTCGTCGCGCAGCGTGCGCTCCATATCCAGGCTGGCGGCATTCTTGCCGTCGCCCAGGTCCTGCCCCGAACAAAAGGCCCGCCCGGCACCTGTCAGCACCACGACCCGCGCACGTTTACCGGCGTCGGTCACGGCATGGGTAATCTCGGCCCGCATCGCCGTGTTCAGCGCATTCATCAATTCGGGGCGGTTCAGCGTGACAACCGCGATTCCGTCGTCAATGGCCAGGGTGATCGTTTCATAATCCATGGTGGTCCGCTCCGCTTTGTTGCGCTCAACTAGTGCCCGCAAGCGGCTTCGGAAAGGGGCTAATGGGCCGACGCGGGGTCAGTCTTTCATCAGCTCGGCCAGCCGCGTCTCTTCCTCGGGGCTCAGCCGGTCGCTTTCCGGCCGCCTGCGCCGGCGCAGCGACACCAGCGCGATACCGCCGGCGATTACCAGCATCGCCGGCCCGGCGACCCATAGAATGCGGGTGCTGCCGGCAAAGCGCGGGCGCAGCAGCACATATTCGCCGTAACGGTCGGTCAGAAAGGCGATGACCTCGGCGTCGCTGTCGCCGACCACCAGACGTTCGCGCACCAGGATACGCAGGTCGCGGGCCAGATCGGCGTTGGATTCGTCGATATTCTCGTTGCGGCAGACCAGGCAGCGCAGACCCTGACTAAGCGCGCGGGCACGGGTTTCCAGCGCCGGGTCGTCCAGCATCTCGCCAGGCTCGACCGCCCAGACCGGCGCCGCCAGCACCAGCAGCAGAAACAGCAGCCGCCTCATTCCGCCGGCACCGCCTGCCGCCGCTGCGCCCGCCGGGCCGAGGCTGCGACCCGGAAGCGCCGGTCGCTCAGGCTCAGCCCGCCGCCAAACGCCATGATGATCGCCCCGGCCCAGATCCAGTTGGCGAAGGGTTTGACATAGCTGCGCACCGCCCAGCCGCCGCCGTCCTGCGGGTCACCTATGACCAGATAGAGATCGCGGAAAATGCCGTTGTCGATGGCGGCCTCGGTCGTCGGCATGCCGGCCACGGGGTAAAGGCGCTTTTCCGGGGTCAGCCGGGCCACGACGCGGTCGCCGCGCCGCACGGTCATGTCGGCCATGGTGGTGAAATAGTTCGGGCCGCGTTCCTCGCGCACGCCGTCCAGCGTGACCTCGTATTTGCCAACCATGAACGGCTGGCCGGTATCGGTCACGCGGATGTCTTCGATCTGCCAGGCGGTCATGGCGGTGATGCCGAAGATCGTGATGCCGAACCCCGAATGCGCCACCACACGGCCCCAGTCGGCCCGTGGCAGGCGGCGCAAACGGCCCAGCTTTGCCGCCCAGGCCCCCCGGCCCGACCGCAGCCACAGGTCGGCCGCCGCACCGCACACCAGCCAGAGCGCCAGCACCGCCCCGAACGGCGCCAGCACCGACCGGCCGGTCTGCACGGTCCACACCAGCGCGCCCAGGGCCAGGCTCAGCACCAGCGCCCCCCACATCTGGCGCAGGGCCCGTTTCAGCCGCGCGCGTTTCCACGGCAGGATCGCGCCCAAGGGCAGCACAATGGCCAGCGCCACCATGAAGGGGGTAAAGGCGGCCTCGAAAAACGGGGCGCCGACGCTCAGCTTGCGGTCCCAGAACAGCTCGGCCACCAGCGGCCAGATGGTGCCGACGAAGACCACGAAGGCCGCCACCGCCAGCAGGATATTGTTGACCACCAGCGCGCTTTCGCGGCTGACCAGCGCAAAGACGCCGCGTGCCTGAAAGGCCCCGGCCCGGGCGGCGTAAAGGGTCAGTGCCCCGCCGATGAACGCGACCAGGATCGCCAGTATCCAGACCCCGCGCGACGGGTCGCTGGCAAAGGCATGCACGCTGGTCAGCACGCCCGACCGCACGATGAAGGTGCCGATCAGCGAAAAGCCAAAGGCAAGAATGGCCAGCAACACGGTCCAGCTTTTCAAGGCCTCGCGCTTTTCGACCACGATCGCCGAATGCAACAGCGCCGCCGAGATAAGCCACGGCATGAAAGACGCGTTCTCGACCGGGTCCCAGAACCAGAAGCCGCCCCAGCCAAGCTCGTAATAAGCCCACCACGACCCCAGCGCGATGCCGATGGTCAGAAACAGCCACGCCGCCAGCGTCCAGGGCCGGACCCAGCGGCCCCAGGCAGCGTCGACCCGGCCTTCGATCAGGGCGGCCACGGCAAAACTGAAAGACATCGAAAGCCCGACATAGCCGAGGTACAGAAACGGCGGGTGAAAGGCCAGGCCCGGGTCCTGCAGCAGCGGGTTCAGGTCCTGTCCGTTAAAGGGCGGCACCTGAAGGCGCAGAAACGGGTTCGAGGTGAACAGCAGAAAGGCCAGAAAGGCCACGCCGATCAGCCCCTGCACCGCCAGCACCCGCGCGCGCAACCGCTCGGGCAGGCCACCGCCGAACCAGTTGGCACAGGCCCCGAACAGCGCCAGGATCAGCACCCACAGCAAGAGCGAGCCCTCGTGGTTTCCCCACACGCCCGACACCTTGTAAAGCATCGGCTTCAGCGTGTGCGAATTCAGCACCACCAGCCGCAGCGAGAAATCAGAGGTGACGAATCCATAGGTCAGCGCGCCGAAAGACAGCGCCAGCAACCCCACCTGCGCATTGGCCGCCGGCCCGGCCGCATCCATCCAGCCACGCCACCCGAAATGCGCGCCAATCATCGGCACAACGGCCTGAACCGTTGCCACCGCCAGCGCCAGAATCAGCGCGAAATGTCCAAACTCGGCAATCATGGGCGCCACTCTAGCGCCCCGATTGCGCAGGCAAAAGGCCGCGCGAGCCTGCGCGGCCTGTCTGCGATCAATTGACCGTGTTGGCGCTGTCCAGCACGATCGACGCGAAACGCTTCAGATGACGGACACCAAGACGCCAACCACAATTGCCAGCGCCGCCCCAACCAGCATCGGGGTCCGCCACGCGCCCTGCAACGACCGCCCGATAACCGCGAAATGCAGGATCGCGCCGGTCAGGAACAAGGCCAGGCAGGCAAACAGCGCCGGGTGCGCGCGCAACCACGCCGGATCGTCAAGCCCGCGCGCAAACCACCACCAGCCCGCAGCCGTCGCCGTGCCGCCCCATGAAAAGGCCATGCCCAGCGCCAGCGGCGTCGCGCGCTCGCGCCACAGCCACAGGAACGTGACCGAGATCGCGGCCCCCAGCAGGGCCAGCGCGCCATAGGCAACCTCGGCCGCCAGCCGGAAACCAAAGGTGAAATGCAGCGCAAACAGGCCAAGAAGTATAAGCGTGAAAAGGGTCGCAGCCTGTTTCATGGGCGCAATATCTCCCGCAGTGCCGCATCCAGCCGGTCGGCGGCGGCGTCGTTGCGCGCCGCGCACCGGCGCAATCCACGGCCAGAAACCGCGTTCCAGATGCGCAGGATCAGGGTCATTGCCGCACCTCAAGGCGCATGCGCTCGCGCAGCAGCGTGGTCATCTCGATCAAGATGGCGGTGTTCTTGTCCAGCGCGGCGCGCGTCACCGCGTCTTTCTGGGCGTCGCGGTAAAGCAGGTAGAACACCAACAGCACCCACGGCCCATGCTCGGCCGCCAGTTTCAGGGCCAGGTCGATCATGCGCCGGCCCGCCAGTCGTCAAGCGCCGGGTTGGCGCCTGCCGCTTCGCCGGCGGGGTTCTCGGCATCGGCCGCGTCCATGGCGTCGGCGCCGTCGGCCAGCGCCTGCAGACCACGAATGTTTTCGGTGACCAGCGGTGCGGCGGCCAGCGCCGACGCGATCGAGCGCTGGAACTCTTGCCCTTTGACCTGATGGCGCGCGCCGAAATAAAAGGACACGATGGCGCCCATCAGCCACCACAGCGGTTCGGGGACCAGGGCGATCCCGGCCATGCGCTGGGAAAACCAGATCGGGTCGACCATGGCGGCGCCGAACAGCGCCAGCGTGCCCAGCGCCAGCGCCGGACGTGGCAGCCGGTTCAGCCCGTCGATGACGCGGTCGAACAGCCCCTTGCGGGGATGCGCGAACTCGGCCGCGAACTGGTCCAGCGCGCCCTTGGCCTGCTCGCCCGCGCGCACGGCGGCATTCTCGGCATTCTCGCGAAACAGCTGTGCGGTCTCGACCACCACGTTGCGGTCAGCGCCGAAGAACAGGTTCAGGGCGCGGTTGATCAGTCCCATTGGGCCACCCGCGCGCGATGTTCGGCCTCGGTCAGGTGATAGCGGGGCGAGATGAATTGCTCGGCCCGCAGGACCCAGCCACCCTTGCCGCCGTCACGGCGCCGGGCAAATTTGCGGCTGGCCGGGCGCCGGTCGGCCAGGCTGTAGTAGTAATTGCGCCGGGCAATGCCGTAGGCGTCGGCCAGATGTCGCGGAGCGGCGGCCTGCGCCACGGCGGCGGCGCCGATGGTCTGGGGGCCAACGGCCCCGTCAACCGTTACGGCGTGGCCCATGTCGACCAGCAGCCGCTGGAGGATTTTCACCGCGTTGTTGCCGGCATTGACATACATGTCGAACACGCTGGCGCTGACGGCGTCGGGCAACTCGTCAATGCGCGGGCGGCGGTAATAGTGCTGGATAAAGATGTCGCGGGCCTGTTCGCGGGTCAGGTTGCGCACATCCGCGATATCGACACGCCCGTCACCGGTGACGTCCAGCCCCAGCCGTTCCAGCGTGCCCAGCGTCACCCCGTGGTTGGTGGGGCCGCCGGGATCGTCGGGATCGTTCACGAAGCCGCCTTCGCGGGCGAGTATGTCGTCGGCTATGGATTCGACGCTGCGCATGGGGCCTCCTCGACGCTGTCAACGCCGCCAAGGCTGGGCCGGGCAGGTTAATTGGTCGCGACTGATCCGTCCGCAGGCTTGTAGACGCCCTGTTCCTTCAGCGCGTCGATCACCTCTTTGGGCATGTATTTCTCGTCATGCTTGGCCAGGATCTCGCTGGCCTCGAACGTGCCGGCCACCATTTTCCCGGTGCCCACCATGCCCTGACCCTCGTCGAACAGGTCGGGAAGGATACCGACAAAGGTCACCGGCACGCTGGCGGCGCCGTCGGTCACCACGAAGCTGACCGTTTCGCCCTGCCCGCGCACCAGACTGCCGGCCGCCACCAGGCCACCGATGCGAAAGGTCTCGGTCGGGCGCGGCGGCTCGGCCATCACCTGGCTGGGACTGCGGAAGAAATTGATCCCGTCGCGCATGGCATAGCCGATCAGCGCCGTGGCCGAGGTCAGCGCCACGGCGGCGGCAACGATCACCTGGATGCGGCGCTTTTTCTTCAGACCAATCATCGCGTCCTCACGGGAACAGCGGGGCGCCCATCAGCCCCGTGGTTTCATCTTCGCCCAGCATCAGGTTGGCGTTTTGCAGCGCCTGCCCCGACGACCCCTTGGTCAGGTTGTCCAGCGCCGCAAACACCGTCAGGCGCCCGTCGCACCGGTCGGCGACCACGCCGATGTGGCAGAAGTTCGAGCCGCGGATATGCCGGGTCGACGGATGCTCGCCCATGGGCAGGACGATGATGAACGGCTCGTCCGCATAGGCCGCCGCCAGGGCTGCATGCACCGCGCCGGCGTCGCCGCGCAGGTGGCACGAGGCAAGGATGCCGCGATTGGCCGGGATCAGGTGAGGCGTGAACTGAATGTCGACCGGTCTGCCCGCAAGGCGCTGAAATTCCTGATCAAACTCTCCCAGATGCCGGTGCGTCCCACCGGCGGCATAGGCGTGATACCCCTCGCTCAGCTCGGCGTGCAGCAGGTTTTCCTTTACCGCGCGCCCGGCCCCGGACACCGCCGCCTTGAGGTCGACAACGATATGGTCAAGGTCGATCACCCCGGCGGCAATCAGCGGGTTCAGCGCGAACTGCACCGTGGCCGCGTTACAACCGGTGCCGGCGACGCGCCGGGCGCCGCGAATGTCGTCGCGGTAGAACTCGGTCAGGCCATAGACGAAATCGGCCTGCAACTCAGGCGCCAGATGCGGCTGGCCATACCATTTCTGGTAATCAGCCGGGTCGCGCAGCCGAAAATCGGCCGACAGGTCGACCACGGCCATATCGCGGGGAAGGTTGCGCACAACCTCTTGACTGGTGCGGTGGGGCAGCGCGCAGAACACCAGGTCGATCCCGGAGAAATCGACCTGATCGATGGTCACCAGCCCGGGCAAGTCCAGATGCCGCAGGTGCGGATAGACCTGCGCCAGCGTTTGCCCGGCCTTCGCGTTGGCCGACAGGGCCGCGATGTCGATCGCGGGGTGCCCGGCGATCAGCCGGACCAGTTCGGCGCCGGTGTAACCCGAGGCGCCCAGAATTGCGGTCTTGTGGGACATGTCTTCCGTCACAATCGTGAATGTAGGGGTCTTGCGCACACGGCAAGGCGCGCGGGATCAGGCGGCTTGAAAAACGATCTGTCGTCGCAGGAACTGGGTTGCCTTGTCGGACACGCGGCGCGGTTCGGCGGTGGTCAGGAAATCGGCGGCACCGGTGCCCAGCATGTCGGGATGCCGGCCAAGATAGTCGGCCAGGCTTTCGGCCACCAGCCCGGCCTGCGAATACACGGTCACCCCCGGCCCAAGCGCATCCTGAAACGCCTGCTCCATCAACGGGTAATGCGTGCAGCCCAGTATGGCGGCATCGGGGTTGGGCATCTTGCGCTTCAGCGCCTCCACATGGCTGCGCACCAGGGCTTGGGCCAGTATCTCGTCGCCTTCCTCGATGGCGTCGACGACACCGCCGCAGCTTTGCGCCTCGATATCCACGCCGATGGCGCGGAAGGCCAGTTCGCGTTGAAAGGCGCGGCTGGCCACCGTCGCGGGGGTCGCGAACAGCGCGACATGCTTGACCGCCACCTCGCGCGGGGGCGAATTGTCGCCCCAGCGACGCTCGGTCAGCGCCTCGATCAGTGGCACGAACACACCCAGCACCCGCTTGTCGCGCGGCACCCAGCTTTCCTGCATCCGCCGCAGCGCCGCCGCGCTGGCGGTGTTGCAGGCCAGGATGACCAGATTGCAGCCGGCGTCGAACAGCCGCGACACGGCGCGGGTCGTCAGGTCGTAGACATCATCGGCATCGCGCACACCATAGGGCGCGTGGGCGTTGTCGCCGAAATAGACAAAGTCGACATCCGGCAACCGCCGCGTCACCGCGTCAAGAACCGTCAGCCCCCCAAGACCACTGTCAAAGATTCCGACGGCCATCGCTTGCCCTCAAGACTTGTATTTTTCTTCGTATTCATAGCCGTAGTCGGTCGACTTCAGCGGCTTTGGTGACAGCGCATACGTCTGCTCGCGCAGAAAGTCCATCATCGCCCGCGAATCCGACCCGAAAGCGTCCAGCGTTTCGCGGGGAACCGGCTGGCCCACGGCGATTTCAACCGGCGTATCCACGCGGGTCCGAAACTCGTTGATATAAAGCGCCACGCGCAGGGTGTAATGCAGGTGACTGGCCAACTGGAACAGGCGTGAGTTCGAGCCGCTGAAGAATATCGGCACAACCTGCGCGTTGGACCGCGCGATCATCTTGGCGGTAAACGACCGCCACAGCGGGTCGATGGGCTGGCCAAAGGGTTTTGGCGCCGTCGACACGGTTCCGCCGGGAAAGATGCCGATCGACCCGCCCTCGGCCAGATATTCCAGCGCCACCTTGCGGGTCTGCAGGTTCTGGCGCGCCGCCTCCTTGTTCTCGTCAAACGAGATCGGCAGGATCACCCGGTTCAGGTCTTCGGCCTTGCGGAACACCCGGTGCGCGATGATGCGGAAATCGCCGCGCAACATGCTGAGCAGATAGCCCATCATCAGCCCGTCGGTGATGCCATAGGGGTGGTTGGATACCAGAATCAGCGGCCCCGTCCGCGGGATATAGTCCAGCGAACCGCCGACCACCTTCAGCGACAGGCCGTAGCGGTCGACCATCACCTCCCAGAAATCGCGGCCGCCCGACACCTCGTCTTCATAGCCTTCGGCCCGGCGGATCAGCCGCAAACGCCCGGTCGCGTTTTCCAGAACCCGAATCAGCGTCTGGCCGCCGCGTGATCGCGCCGCCTTGGCATAGCTTATATCGCGCACAACCTGATTGCGCTGGGACATGCCCCAACCTTTCGCTGCGGAAGCCGATTGCCTCTTAATGTGAGCTTTCTGCGGTCTTGCACAAGGGCAAGGATCGCGAAACCCTATTCTGCGGCATGCATCGTGACTTCAGGGCTGCGGATCGCGGCCAGAAGGGCCTCGCGCCGCTTGGCGGCCCGCGCCTCGGACGTGCGCTTGACCGGGCCAAAGCCACGAATACCGCGCGGCAGCGCCAGAAGCTCCAGCACCTCGGCGTGCGCCTTTCCGGCCGCCGGCAGCACCTCGGCAAGGTCGGTCTCGTACTGGCGGATCAAGGCGCGCTCCATCTTGCGGTCGGCCTGCCAGCCAAAGGGGTCGACAGGCGTGCCGCGCAGGAATTTCAGCTTCGCCAGCAACCGGAACAGACGCATCACCCACGGGCCAAAGGCGCGCTTGCCCGGGCGCCCGCCGGTTCCCTTGGTCGCCAACAGCGGCGGGGCAAGGTGGAAGGTCAGCGAAAAGTCGCCCTCGAATTCTTCGGCCACCTGAGCCGCGGTATCCAGATGCAGGCGCGCCACTTCGTATTCGTCCTTGTAGGCCAACAGCTTGTGATAGGAAATCGCCGCCGCCTCGCGCAGTTCGGTATCCTCGATCCGGTCCAGAAGCCGGCGATAACGCCGGGCAAGGCCTTGGCCCTGATAGGCGGTCAGATGCGCGGCGCGCCGGTCAATCACCGCGTCCAGCGTGTGCCCGGCCGGAACATCGGCGGTTTCGGTCATCTCGGCCACCGCCGCGGGGTTGAGCGTGGCCCAGCGGCCAATGTCGAACGCCCGCGCGTTGCGCCGCACGTTGGCGCCGTTGACCTCGATCGCCTTGCTGATCGCGTCCAGGCTCAGCGGGACCAGCCCGGCCTGCCAGGCCGCACCCAGAAGGATCATGTTGGAATAGATCGTGTCGCCAAGCGCGTTCTTGCTCAGCAGGCTGCTGTCGAACATCGCCAGCTGTTTGCGGATCCGGGCTTCGAGCGACAGTTTCAGGCGCCACATGGGCAGCCGGAACTCGGTATCGCGGGTAAAATCGCCGGTCACGATCTCGTGGCTGTTCACCACGGCGCCGGTGCGGTCTTCGGCGCACAGAGCCAGCGTCTTGGTGCCGGCGCTGACCACGATGTCACCGCCGATCAGGGCGTCAACCTCGCCGGTGGCCACGCGAATGGCGCTGATGTCTTCGGGGCGCTCGCTAAGGCGGCAATGGATATGCACCGCACCGCCCTTTTGCGCCAGCCCGGCCATTTCCATCATGCCCGCGCCCTTGCCGTCGATATGGGCCGCGGCGGCCAGCACGGCGCCGATGGTCACGACGCCGGTGCCGCCGACGCCGGTGACCACGATATTCCAGGTCCCGTCGATGACCGGCAGTTCGGGCAACGGCAATTCGCCGGTGTCGATCTCGGCCGTTGGCGCCTTGCGCAGCGTGCCGCCGTTCACGGTGACAAAGGACGGGCAAAAGCCGTTCAGGCAGCTGAAATCCTTGTTGCAGGACGACTGGTCGATGGCGCGCTTGCGGCCAAGGTCGGTTTCGGCCGGCACGATCGACACGCAGTTCGACTGCACCCCGCAATCGCCGCAGCCTTCGCAGACATCGCGGTTGATGAACACGCGCTTGTCGGGGTCGGGAAAGCCTCCGCGCTTGCGGCGCCGGCGCTTTTGCGCCGCGCAGGTCTGGATATACAGGATGACCGACGTGCCCTTGTAGCCCTCGAAGCGTTGTTGCACCGCGTCAAGCTGGCCGCGCTCGTGCCATTCCACGCCCTTGGGAAAATCGTCGCGCTGCGGCTCTTCCTTTTCGTCGTAGACCACGGCGAGGTTGCGCACCCCCATGCTTACCAGTTCGGCCGCGATGCGGTCGGCTGTCAGACCGCCGTCGTTCGTCTGTCCGCCGGTCATGGCCACTGCGTCGTTGTAAAGCAGCTTGAAGGTTACGGTGGTTCCCGCCGCCAGCGCCGCGCGGATCGCCTGAATGCCCGAGTGGTTGTAGGTGCCATCGCCAAGGTTCTGGAACACATGCGGCCGGGTCGAAAACGGCGCCTCGCCGATCCAGTTCGCGCCCTCGCCGCCCATCTGGGTGAAACCCACGGTGTCGCGGTCCATCCATTGCACCATGTAATGGCAGCCGATGCCGGCATAGGCGCGCGCGCCTGCGGGCAACCGGGTCGAGCTGTTGTGCGGGCAGCCCGAACAGAAATACGGCAGCCGCGCCGCCAGTTCCGGCGTGTTGGCACCACGGGCGGCGGTGCGGACACGCTCGAGCCGCGCGACGATCTCGTCTGACGTGCGCTCTTCCTCGATCAGGATGTCGCCCAGCTTCTGGGCGATCCACACCGGGTCAAGCGCCTGGCGGGTCGGAAACAGCTCGACCCGGCGTCCATGCTCCCACGTGTCGCCCTTGTGCCAGCCATAGACCCGCCGTCCGCGCCGGTCGTCGAAGATCGCTTCCTTGACCTGCACCTCGATCAGCTTGCGCTTTTCCTCGACCACCACGATCAGATCCAGCCCTTCGGCCCATTCGTGGAAACTGTTCACGTCCAGCGGCCATGTCTGGCCGACCTTGTAGGTGGTCAGCCCCAGCCGCTCGGCCTTGGCCGCGTCGATCCCCAGCAGGTCCAGCGCATGCACAAGGTCCAGCCAGTTCTTGCCCGCCGCCACCAGCCCGATCGTCGCGCCCGGCTTGCCCCACATCCGCCGATCCATGCGGTTGGCGCGGGAAAACGCCTCGGCCGCGAAGCGCTTGTAGTCGATCATGCGCGTTTCCTGCGCCACCGGTGTATCGACCAGCCGGATATTCAGCCCGCCCTCGGGCATCGCGAATTCCTGCGGGGTCACGAAAGACATGCGGTCGACCCGGCCATCGGCGACGGCCGTGGTCTCGATCGTGTCCTTCATGGTCTTCAGACCCACCCAGACCCCGGCGAAACGCGACAGGGCCCAGCCGTAAAGGCCGAAGTCGAGGATTTCCTGCACCCCGGCCGGCGACAGCACCGGCATATAGGCATCGACCATCGCCCAGTCGGACTGGTGCAGCGTGGTCGAGCTTTCGCCGGTATGGTCGTCGCCCATCGCCATCACGACACCGCCGCGGGGCGCCGTGCCCGCCATGTTGGCATGGCGCATGACATCGCCCGACCGGTCCACGCCCGGCCCCTTGCCATACCACAGGCCGAACACCCCGTCGAAACGGCCTTCGCCCCGCAGTTCGGCCTGTTGCGTCCCCCAAAGCGCGGTCGCCGCCAGATCCTCGTTCAGACCGGGCTGGAACAGGATGTCTGCCGCGCCCAAAAGGCCGCCGGCCGCGCCCATCTGCATGTCGACCGCGCCCAGCGGCGACCCACGGTAACCGGAAACATACCCGGCCGTGTTCCAACCGGCCGCAACGTCGCGGGCCTTCTGCATCAGCATCAGCCGCACCAGCGCCTGCGTGCCGTTCAGAAGAATCTGTTCTTTCTCAAGGTCGTACCGGTCGTGAAGTGTAAAATCCTGCCGCATGTCACACCTTCCACCGCAAAGCCGCCTCTATTAGGTCGCAAGTATTGACCTAAATTCGGGCATCGGTAAAGCCTTCGCTTGGACTAAACGCTATGCAATAGATATGCACTTGGCGACCCGGCTGGCAAACCGGCACGCCGTAACGTGAAGGCAGAGGAATGGATTGGGACAAGCTGAGGATATTTCATGCGGTCGCGGATGCCGGCAGCCTGACCCATGCCGGCGACACGCTGCATCTGTCGCAATCGGCGGTGTCACGCCAGATCCGCGCGCTTGAGGAATCGCTGAACGCCACCCTGTTTCACCGCCACGCCCGTGGGCTGATTCTGACGGAACAGGGTGAATTGCTGCACGATGCCACCTCGGCCATGGCCCGCAGGCTCGACGCCGCGGCGGCGCGCATCCGCGACAGCGAGCAAGAGGTTTTCGGCGAGCTGCGCGTCACCACGACCACCGGCTTTGGCTCGTTGTGGCTGTGCCCGCGCCTGCCCAAGCTTTATGCGAAATACCCCGACCTGAAGATTGACCTGATGCTGGAAGAGCATGTGCTGGACCTGCCCATGCGCGAGGCCGATGTCGCGATTCGCATGAAAGAGCCCAGCCAGGCCGACCTGATCCGCCGGCGGCTGATGACCGTGCGCATGCGTCTGTACGCGGCGCCGGGCTATCTGAAAGAACGTGGTGTCCCGGGTTCGATCGGTGAATTGTCGCAGCATCGCCTGATCTGCCAGAACCCCAACACGCCGCAGGTGCGGGCCGGCGCCGATCTGGTTCAGCAACTGCTGGCCAACGACGTGCCGTCACTTTTGACGGTGAACAACTATTTCGGGGTGCTTCAGGGCGTTATCGCCGGGCTGGGCATCGGTGTTCTGCCAGACTATGTAATCCACGACACCCCTGAAATCGTTAGGGTTTTGCCCGAGATCGAATCCGGCGACGTGCCAACTTTCCTTGCGTATCCCGAAGAATTGCGCCACTCTAAGCGTATCGCAGCGTTTCGTGATTTCGTGACCGAGGAAATCATCGCGCAGCGTCGGCAGCTTCGCGCTGACGAACCGGGATAACTGCGGGTATGCACCATACGCATAGCAGCTTTGCCGCGGACGACGGTGCTCTGTTCTTGATAGCTTAACCTTTAGAGCCTAATTCAATAATCGAAGCGCTGGTTGAGAAATCTCTTGGCGCTTCAACCTCCCTGTTGGACTTGGCCGAGCCTTGTGCTCGGCCTTTTTTTTGGCCAATCGCCGCATGACCGCCGTCGCCCCTTTTACCCGGGCGCCCCATGGCCTAAGACCCGCCGCTATCCGGAGGACTGTCGATGGCCGAGCCTGAAATCACCGAGGATCTGATCGCGGCACATGGGCTGAAGCCCGATGAATACGCCGCAATCCTGCGTCTGCTGGACCGGACCCCGACCTATACGGAACTGGGCATCTTCTCGGCCATGTGGAACGAACATTGTTCCTACAAGTCGTCGAAAAAGTGGCTGCGGACCCTGCCGACCAGCGGTCAACAGGTGATTTGCGGCCCCGGCGAGAACGCCGGCGTCGTCGATATCGGCGATGGGCTGGCGGTGGTTTTCAAGATGGAAAGCCACAACCACCCCTCGTATATCGAACCCTATCAGGGCGCGGCCACGGGCGTCGGCGGCATCCTGCGCGACGTGTTCACCATGGGCGCGCGGCCGGTGGCAGCCATGAATTCGCTGAGCTTTGGCAGCCCCGCCCATCCCAGGACCAGCCATCTGGTGTCCGGTGTGGTCGAAGGCGTCGGCGGCTATGGCAATGCCTTCGGGGTGCCGACCGTGGGCGGCGAGGTCCGGTTCGACCCGGCCTATGACGGCAATTGTCTGGTCAATGCCTTCGCCGCCGGCATCGCGCGGGCCGATTCCATCTTCTACTCGGCCGCCTCGGGCGTCGGCATGCCGGTGGTCTATCTGGGCGCCAAGACCGGCCGCGACGGAGTTGGCGGCGCCACCATGGCCTCGGCCGAATTCGACGACACCATCGAGGAAAAGCGCCCCACGGTGCAGGTTGGCGACCCCTTCACCGAAAAGCGCCTGCTCGAAGCCTGTCTGGAACTGATGCAGACCGGCGCCGTGATCTCGATCCAGGACATGGGCGCGGCCGGGCTGACCTGTTCGGCGGTGGAAATGGGCGACAAGGGCAACCTTGGCATCCGGCTGAACCTTGACGCGGTTCCCTGCCGCGAAGCCGGCATGACCGCCTACGAGATGATGCTGTCGGAAAGCCAGGAGCGTATGCTGATGGTGCTGCGCCCCGACAAAGAGGCCGCCGCCAAGGCGGTTTTCGACAAATGGGACCTCGACTTTGCCATCGTCGGCGAAACCATCGCCGAAGACCGCTTTGTGATCGTGCAGAACGGCGAAACCCGGGGCGACCTGCCGCTGAAGGCGCTGGCGGGCTCGGCGCCCGAATATGATCGCCCCTGGGTGATGCCACAGCCGCCTGCCCCGGTAACGGATATACCCGACATCGACCCGATCGAGGCCTTGCGCGCGCTGATCACCGCGCCCAACCATGCCGCGAAAACATGGGTTTACGAACAGTATGACAGCCAGGTCATGGCCGACACCGTGCGCGCGCCGGGCCTTGGCGCCGGGGTGATCCGGGTGCATGGCAGCGAAAAGATGCTGGCGTTCACGTCGGATGTGACACCACGCTATGTCGCCGCCGACCCGTTCGAAGGCGGCAAGCAGGCGGTGGCCGAGGCTTTCCGCAACCTTGTCGCGGTCGGCGCGACGCCGCTGGCAAGCACCGACAACCTGAATTTCGGCAACCCCGAAAAGCCCGAGATCATGGGCCAGTTCGTGCAGGCGGTCCGCGGTATTGCCGAGGCATGCACGGCCTTGGACATGCCCATCGTGTCGGGCAACGTGTCGCTTTACAACGAAACCGACGGTGCCGCGATCCTGCCGACCCCGACCATCGGCGCCGTCGGGTTGATCGCAGATGCCGATCAGATGATCGCCGGCCTGCCCGACAACGGGTCGCTGGCGCTGGTCATCGGCGCCACGGCCGGGCACCTTGGCCGGTCGGCGCTGCTGGCCGAGGCGTTTGATCGCCACGACGGCACCGCCCCGCCGGTCGATCTGGCCGCGGAACGCGCCGCCGCCGCGTTTCTGCATGACAACCGCGGCTGGATCACCGCCGCCACCGATCTTTCCGACGGCGGGCTGGCCCTTGCCGCGTTCGAGATGGCCGAGGCCGCCGGGCTGGGCCTGACGCTGGACGACGGCAACATCGCGCAACTGTTCGGCGAAGACCAGGGGCGCTATCTTGTCGCCTGCTCGTTCGATGCGGCCGAGGCGCTGATGGTCGCCGGCGCCTCTGCCGGCGTGCCCGTGGCCCATGTGGGCCGGTTCGGCGGCGCCGACGTGTCCATTGGCGCCTCGTCAACCGCGATGAAAGTGCTGTCCGAGCTGTTTCGCACCAGTTTTGAAAAGGCGGTGGGTCTGGGCGCGTCGGGCTGACACCGGCTCACGCAATCGCGGGGCCAGATCGCTGCACCCCGTTCACGGGCGCGGCCCACCCGCCTACCAGCGGTCGACGCCCAACAGCTTGCGTCCCAGCGCGCTCAGTTTCGCCGGGCCGCCGTTATGGGCATGTTCCCACCTGCGCGGATCACCGGGAAAGTCGGGCCGGTTCGGCGGCTCGATCTCGCGCCACAGGCGCACACGCCCGGCGCGCTCGGCGTCATTGTCCGGATCCGCGGGCTGCATCGACACATATTGCGCCATCCGAAAACTGCGTTCTGACAGGTTCGGGCGCACGCCATGGGCCAGCAGCGAGTTAAAGATCATCAGGTCCCCCGCCTCAAGCGAGATGTTCTCGCGCGCCAGCCCGGTCATGTCGGGCAGCAGCGGATTGCGGTCTTCGGGCTGGGTTTTGACCCATTCGTCGAAATGCTCGAACAGATAGGGCACGCACTGAAAGCCGCCGGTTTCCCCGGTCTGGGGCAGCAGGCTCAGCACGCCCTGCACACCGATGGGCGGCGGGTTAAGCGCGGTGTTCACGTCCCAATGCACAAATCCGTCCTTGCCGACGTTCTTGTCCTGTTTCGGCACGTTCAGGTTGGCGCGGTCGATGGTGACCCACAAATCCTCGCGATCCCAGATATCCACGAAGGCGTCGTAAATCCGGGGCGCCTGCCGGTTGTCCCACAGATACTGGTGGTTATAGATCTCGACCATACCGGCATTGTTCAGTTCGGCACGCACATGGCGCCGCCGCTCGGGCTGGTGCCAAGTATCGGGATCGTCGGGCGATTTTTCATCGAATTCCCACAACAGCGCCGCCAACCGGTCGCAGTTTTCGCGCGGCACTGCCCCGCGAACAATCACATAGCCCCTGGTGATCCAGTGCTGCCAGTCGGCGCGGCTCAGAACCCGCAGCGGCAGCGTCTTGCGGATGTCTTTCAGCTGCGTCGTCACACCTGCACCCAGAGGATGGCTGATGTCGTCCGCCGATGGCCGCATGTTTCCCTCCGCACTCTTGCCCAGCAAAAACAACCGTTTTTGCCAGACAGGGCAAGGGGGCAGCTTGCGCTTGCCCGAGCGGCACCATAAATCTGATCTGTCCCAGGAACGGAGCCCGCGATGCCCATGCACGCCCACGATATCGAGGCGCTTCTGCGCGAAAGCTTCCCCGATGCCAAAATCCAGGTGTCGGGCAGCGACGGCGTGCATATGTCGGCCATGGTCGTTGATGAAAGCTTTCGCGGCAAGAACCGCGTGCAGCAGCAGCGCGCGGTCTATTCCGCGCTGAAAGGCAAGATGGACGGCGCCTCGGGCGAGCTGCATGCACTGGCCCTGACCACCAAGGCCCCCGACTGACCCCAGCGCCACGGCGCCACAATTCACCCCGCGGGAGACCAAGATGAGCAACGCTCAGACCCAGATCAAAGAAACCGTCACCTCAAATGATGTCGTGCTGTTCATGAAGGGCACCAAGACCATGCCCCAGTGCGGGTTTTCCAGCCGCGTCGCCGGCGTGCTGAACTTCATGGGCATCGACTATGCCGACGTCAACGTGCTGGCCGACGACGGCATCCGTCAGGGCATCAAGGAATTTTCCGACTGGCCCACGATCCCCCAGCTTTACGTCAAGGGAGAATTCGTCGGTGGTTGCGACATCATCACCGAGATGACGCTGTCGGGCGAGCTTGACGACATGCTGGCCGAAAAGGGCGTGGCCTTCGACAAGGACGCCGCCAACAAGATCCGCGAACACAACGGCTGATCGCGTGCCCCGGGCGCGCCGGACCTGATGTTCAGCGCCCTGGCGCCGCCGTGGCGGGTGATTCGGGTTCCGCGGCGCCGGCTGCCGGCGCTAGATCGCGGTGCGGTCGTCGACCGTTTGCGCCAGCGCCTCGGCCTGCGCGGCCAGTTCTGACATGCGCTCCAGCACCGCCGTCGGGATCACCGGCACCTCGACGCGGGCGGGCGCCGGGGCCGGCTGGTCGCGCAGCGCCGCCAGATCCGACCGCGCCGCCGCGCCGGCGGCCTCGGCGTCGCGCAACTGGTCTTCCAGCCCGGCAGTCTTGTCGGCCAGCATCAGCCCGGCCATCAACAGCATCCGCACATCCGGCAGATGCCCGAATTGCCCCTGAACCGCCGTCGCCTCGATATCCAGCAGGCGAGAGGCGGCATTCAGATACGGTTCTTCCCCGGGCTGGCAGGACACTTCAAACTCACGCCCCCCCACCGAGATTTTCACGTCAGGCATCCGCGGCCTCCTTCAGGATCGGGGCGAGATCGCCGATGATTTCATCCAGCTCGGCACGGTCGCTTGCCCGCACTGCCTTCAGCGCCTCAAGCTCGCGCTTCATCGCGATGTTGATCAGGTCGGCATCGGCCAGCCCGGCCGCGTTGGCCTTGCGCAGCGCGTCGTTGCTTTCACGCAGGCGTCCGTTGACCTGCCGCATGCGCTGGCGGTCGGCTTCGAGCGGGGCCACCTTGTCGCGCAATTCGTTCAGCTCGGCCTCGATCTCGGCCGTGCGCGCCTCGTGGCGCTTGCGCAACTGGCGCACACGCTCTTCCAGCTGAGCGGTCACCTCGCGCTCGGCCTCAAGCTCGGCGCGCAGATTGTCCAGCTCGGCCCCCTGGTCGGGCGCGGGCGCGGGCGCCAGATCGGGTGCCGGCGCCGGCACGTCGTTCATGCGCATCTGTTCCAGCCCGCTGCCTATGCGGTCCAGCGCGCCGGCAATGCGTTTTTCAAGATCGGCAATATCGTCCATGTGCCGTTTGTCCCTTCTGCCTTCTTTCGGGCGGCGGTGGTTCAATTCTGTCCCGCGAATCACTCGCCTTCGTTCGGGGACCATCTTAACGCGTTGATTTCCGATTTCAGCCCCTTCCGGTGCACAGGCGCCGCACCACCTTGAACTTCGGCGCCACCCTGCTATCACCGCCGCGCCCAAAGCCGTATTTTTCCAAGGACAACCACGCCGTGGACATAGCCTCACTGAAGTCGCAGCACCCCGATCACTGGATGCGCGCCGCCGCCATTCGCACCCTGACGCTTGATGCCGTCGCCGCCGCCAATTCCGGACATTCCGGCATGCCGATGGGCATGGCCGATGTGGCGACGGTGCTGTTTTCCAGGCATCTGAAATTCGATGCCGCCAATCCCGGCTGGATCGACCGCGACCGTTTCATCCTGTCGGCCGGCCATGGCTCGATGCTGCTCTATTCGCTGCTGTATCTCACCGGCACCCCGGGCATGACGCTGGACGAGATCCGGAATTTCCGCCAACTGGGCGCTGTGACCGCCGGCCACCCCGAGGTCGGGCATGCGCCCGGCATCGAAACCACGACCGGCCCGCTGGGGCAGGGTCTGGCCAATTCGGTGGGTTTCGCGATTGCCGAGGAATCGCTGCGCGCCCGCTATGGCGCGCGCGTCATCGACCATCACACCTATGTCATCGCCGGCGACGGTTGCCTGATGGAGGGCGTCAGCCAAGAGGCGCTGGCCCTGGCCGGGCACCTGAAACTGGGCAAGCTGATCGTCTTTTTCGACAACAACAATATCACCATCGACGGGCCGGTTTCCCTGTCTGACAGCACCGACCAGAAACGCCGCTTTGCCGCCTCGGGCTGGCATGTGCAGGACGTCGACGGCCATGACCCCGCCGCCATCGACGCCGCGATCGCTGCCGCCAAGGCCAGCCGCAAGCCGTCGATGATTGCCTGCAAGACCCACATCGCGCTGGGTTCGGCGGCGCAGGACACGTCAAAGGGCCATGGCGCCCTGACCAGCCCCGAGCTGATTGCCGACACCAAGGCGGCCTATGGCTGGCCCCACGCCGCCTTCGACATTCCCGCCGACATCAAGTCATGGTGGGAAGGCGTCGGCAGCCGCGGCGCCGCCGAGCGTGCGGCCTGGGAAGGCCGGCTTGCGGCCATGCCGGCCAGCAAGCGCGCCACGCTGGAACGCACGATGGCGGGCGAGGCGCCCAAGAGGCTGGCCCGCGCCATCGCGGCCCACAAGCAGACCTTGTCGGAAACCGCCCCCAAAATGGCCACCCGCAAGGCCAGCGAGATGGCCTTGGGCGTCATCAACCCGATCATGACCGAAACCCTTGGCGGGTCGGCCGATCTGACCGGGTCGAACAACACCCTGACCCCCGACATGGGCACGTTCGACACCAGCAACCGCAAGGGTCGCTATCTGTATTTCGGCGTGCGCGAACATGGCATGGCCGCGGCCATGAACGGCATGGCCCTGCACGGCGGTGTCCGCCCCTATGGTGGCACGTTCTTCTGCTTTGCCGACTATGCCCGCCCGGCCATGCGGCTTTCGGCGCTGATGGGCGTGCCGGTGACCTATGTCATGACCCATGACAGCATCGGGCTGGGCGAAGACGGCCCGACCCACCAGCCGGTGGAACAACTGGCGATGATGCGCGCGACGCCCAACGCCAATGTCTTCCGCCCCGCCGACGCGGTCGAAACCGCCGAGGCATGGGAATTGGCGCTGACCAGCAACAAGACGCCATCGGTCATCGCGCTCAGCCGTCAGGGCCTGCCGACGGTGCGCACCGAGCACAAGAAACGCAACCTGACCGCCCAGGGCGCCTATGTGCTGCAAGAGGCCACGGCCCGGCGCAGCGCGATCATCATGGCCACCGGGTCCGAGGTGCAGGTGGCGCTTGCCGCGCGCGACATGCTCGAGGCCGAAGGCGTCGGAACCCGCGTCGTCTCGATGCCCTGCTGCGAGCTTTTCGCCCAACAGGACGAAAGCTATCGCCGCCGGGTGCTGCCGGGCGGCGCGGTGCGCGTTGCCGTCGAGGCCGGCGTCGCCACCGGCTGGGACCGCTGGCTTTGCGGCGAAGGCGGCCGCGCGGCCAAATCGGCCTTTGTCGGCATGGACAGCTTCGGCGCCTCGGCCCCGGCTGGCACGCTGTTCGAGCATTTCGGCATCACCGCCGATGCCGTTGCCCAGCGGGTGCGCGACCTGCTGTAACCGTTTCGCGGGCGGCGCCGACTGGTGCCGCCCGCACAATATGGGCGTCAATCTCAGCCTCGATGTTAGCGTCCATGGTTTGCGCTAACGGCGCATGTTTACGCTAACGCCTTACCCGTAAAGGGTTTTTTCAAAAAATATGCCACAGTATACCGCGCCCAAGGGAATCGGTATAAGGCAATGGGATGAGCGTTACTCTCGGCATCAACGGCTTCGGCAGGATCGGGCGCGCGACGCTGGCCCATATCTTCGAAACCCAGCGCAACGATGTCACGGTGGCCAGGATCAACGCCACCGGCCCCATCGAAACCAATGCCCATCTGCTGAGATACGACAGCATCCACGGCCGCTATGGCGGTCCGGTCGAGGTTGCCGGCAACACGCTCGACCTTGGCCGCGGCCCGATCGAGGTGATGTCGTCCTACGACCCCGAAACGCTGGATTGGCACGGCTGCGACGTGGTGCTGGAATGCACCGGCCAGTTCAACGCCCGTGACAAGGCCGCGGTGCACCTGACACGGGGCGCGCGCCGGGTGCTGGTCTCGGCCCCTGCGAAGGGCGCCGACCGAACCGTTGTCTACGGCGTCAACCACCGGTCGCTGACCCTTGACGACCACGTGGTGTCGAACGGCAGCTGCACCACCAACTGCCTTGCACCGCTGGCCAAGGTCCTGAACGACGGCATCGGCATCGAACGCGGCGTGATGACCACGATCCACAGCTATACCGGCGACCAGCCCACGCTGGACCGCCGCCACAACGACCTTTACCGCGCCCGCGCCGCGGCAATGGCCATGATCCCCACCTCGACCGGCGCCGCCCGCGCCCTGGGCGAGGTTCTGCCCGAGCTTGCTGGCCGGCTGGACGGCTCGGCCATCCGCGTGCCCACCCCCAACGTCAGCGCCGTCGACCTGACCTTCGAGGCCGCGCGCGACGTGAGCGTCGATAACGTCAACGACGTGGTGCGCGAGGCCGTGGCCGGCCACATGGGCATGGTCATGGCCTACGACCCCGAACCCAAGGTCTCGATCGACTTCAACCACACGCCCCAGTCGTGCATCTTCGCGCCCGAACAGACCAAGGTCGTGGGTGGCCGAACCGTTCGGGTTTTGGCATGGTATGACAACGAATGGGGCTTTTCCGTCCGCATGGCCGACGTTGCCGCGGTCATGGGACGGCTGATGCACTAGGGTCGCCGGGTCATTCCGGCCAGGGGCGCGGAATGACCAACAGGATCGCACTTTTTCTCGGGCTTGCCATTGTCGCCGCCGTTGCGGTCGACTGGTATTCCGGGCTGACCGTCACGATCTTTCTGGCCCGCAAGATGCTTGAGCTGGTCATCTGGATGGCATTCTGGCGCTAAGGCAGTACGCGTTGAACGCCATCAACCTGCGCTGCCTGCCATGGCGGCATGCACCCCGCGTCAAGCGATGCCCCCCAGATCAAGTGAACCGCGAAACGCCTCCGGCGGCCGGGTTGGCCATTGACCTTGGCGCGCATCCCTGCTTGTTAGCGATAACGAACGCGGCGGCAAACGGGCGCTCAATACGCGCGCGCCCGGCCCCCGCCACCGGCCCGAACGGGCCGAACAACCAGAACAGGAGCCCGGCCATGACCGTCAGAGTTGCCATCAATGGATTCGGCCGCATCGGCCGCAACGTTTTGCGGGCCATCATCGAATCCGGCCGCACCGATATCGACGTGGTTGCCATCAACGACCTGGCGCCGGTCGAAACCAACGCGCATCTTCTGCGCTATGACAGCGTGCATGGGCGTTTCCCGGCCAAGGTGACCGCGACCGAAAAAACCATCGACGTTGGCCGCGGCCCGATCCGCGTCACCGCAATGCGCAACCCGGCCGACCTGCCCTGGACCGATGTCGACGTGGTGCTGGAATGCACCGGCATCTTCACCTCGAAGGAAAAGTGTCAGCCTCATCTCGAAAACGGCTCCAGCCGGGTCCTGATCTCGGCCCCCGGCACCGACGCCGACAAGACCATCGTGTTCGGGGTCAACGACGATACGCTGACCGCCGACGATATCGTGGTGTCCAATGCGTCCTGCACCACCAACTGCCTCAGCCCCGTGGCCAAGGTTCTGAACGACACCATCGGCATCACCAAGGGCTTCATGACCACGATCCACAGCTA
>CAYYMJ010000014.1:0-14728 GCA_964472855.1 uncultured Rhodobacterales bacterium
TGGTCGACTCTCGTGCTGGCATCCCGGTGGATCGAATCTGACGTTTCGCGCCACCTGTATTTTCACTATGCATCAATTATTCAAAACATTTGAATGGTTCATGATCAAAGCCCCTGCCCGGCGGCGGGATTCAAATGTTTCGGTCGATCCACCAGCATTCCGGGCCGGATTTTCCAGTCTTCAGCCCTGTGGTGTCATCCCCGGCCGTGCCTTGCCGCGTTTCAGACCCAGTTTTCGTTCGCGCCAGATCACCAGCACGCCGCCGGACATGACCAGCAGGGCCCCCAGCAGCATGGTGCCGGTCGGCGCCTCGTCAAAGACGAAATAGCCGATGGCGATGGCGAAGATCATCGACGCATAGTCGAACGGCGCGATGACCGACGCGTCGGCATGGCGGTAGGCGGTGGTCAGGAATATCTGCCCGACGCCGCCCAGCAGCCCCGACAGCACCATCAGCCCCAGCGCCTGCGCCGGCGGCAGCACCCATCCGAAGGGCACGGTCACCAGCGACAGCGTGGCCGCCGACACCGAGAACCAGAAGACCACTGCCGAGGTGCTTTCGGTGCGCACCAGCTTGCGCACGAAGACCTGCGCGAAGGCCGCGAAGATGGCCGACATCAGCACCAGGATCGCCCCCAGTGCCTGACGGCTTTCCATCTCGCCGTTTCCCAGCGTGGTCAGCCGGGGCCACAGCACGATCAGCACGCCGGTCATGCCCAGTGCCACTGCCGACAGCCGGACAAGCCGAACCCGTTCGCCAAGAAAGAACGCCGCGAAGATGACCACCAGCAGCGGCGCCGCATAGTGAATGGCCTGCACTTCGGACAGGGGCAGCATCCCGAGCCCGGCAAAGCCGAGGCCCATCGCCGTGGTGCCGATCAGTCCGCGCCAGAGGTGGCCCAGCGGGTTGGCGGTGCGCAAACCCGTGGCCAGATCGCCGCGCGCCACCAGCCAGCCCAGGATCACCGGGATAGCGAACAGGGCCCGGAAGAACACCGTCTGCCCCGGTGGCACATAGGCCGAAGCTGCCTTGACCAGGCTCGACATCACCACAAAGAGCAGAACGGCGCCGAGTTTGAAGGCGATGCCACGCAGCGGGTTCATGGCCTCAGCCTTTCCACGGCCCAGCGCGCGGCATCGCTGACCGCTGGGTCGGGGTCGTCGGCCAGGGCCGCCGCATGCGAGGCCAGCGCCGGGTCGCCCGAATTGCCGATGGCATAGCAGACATTGCGCACGAAGCGGTCGCGTCCGATGCGTTTCACGGGCGAGCCGCGGAACATGTCGCGAAAGTCGGCATCGTCAAGCCCGGCCAGCATGGCCAGCGCCGGCGCGCGCCGGTGATCGGGGCCGCGA
Organism: uncultured Rhodobacterales bacterium; assembly: GCA_964472855.1. Lineage (GTDB taxonomy): Bacteria > Pseudomonadota > Alphaproteobacteria > Rhodobacterales > Rhodobacteraceae > Tranquillimonas. Next base: position 1,354 of record CAYYMJ010000014.1, read on the forward strand.
TAGCGCAGCTCGGCCCCGGCCTTGGCGAACTTGTTCCACGGGCAGACGGCAAGACAGTCGTCGCAGCCGAAGATGCGGTTGCCCAGCGCCGGGCGCAGCGCCGGGTCGACCGGTCCGCGATGTTCGATGGTCAGGTACGAGATGCAGCGCCGGGCATCCAGCTGGAACGGCGCGGGAAAGGCATCGGTGGGGCAGATGTCGAGGCAGGCGCTGCACGAGCCGCAGCGGGGCGTGGCGGCGGCGTCGGGCGGCAAATCGAGCGTGGTGAAGATCGCGCCAAGGAAGAACCAGTTGCCCAGGTCCTGACCCAGCAGGTTGGTGTGCTTGCCCTGCCAGCCCAGCCCGGCGGCGGCTGCCAGGGGTTTCTCCATCACCGGGGCGGTATCGACGAACACCTTGATCGCGGTCTCGGGCGCCTGTTCGATCAGCCAACGGCCCAGCCGTTTCAGCCGCGGCTTTATCAAGTCGTGATAGTCCTTGCCGGTGGCATAGACGCTGATCGCGCCCCGGTCGCGGCGGGCAAGGTCGGCCAGCGGGTCGTGGCTGGGGGTGTAAAGCTCGGCCAGCATGATGACCGAGCGCGCCTCGGGCCACAGGCTGGCGGGGTTGCCGCGCCAGTGGGCGCGGTCGGCCATCCAGCCCATCTGCCCGTGGCGGCCGTCGTCAAGATAGGCGGCCAGGCGGCCGGCGGCGTCGGGGATGGCATCGGGGCGGCAGACGCCCATGGCGGCAAAGCCTTCGGCCGTGGCGCGGCCGGCCAGCGCCGCCTTGAGAGCGGCGCTCATGACCGGGGCCTAGAAGTCGAGGTCCGCATAGTGGCTTGGCGGGGGGAAGCCCGCGACATTGTCGGCCAGGATCGAGCGGAAGGCCGGGCGCGACTTGATCTTGGCATACCAGTCCTTGACCGCGGGACTGCGGTTCCAGTCGACGTCCGAGATATAGTCCAGGGCCGACAGATGCGCGGCGGCGGCGAAATCGGCCAGCGTCATCGCGTCGCCGGCCAGCCAGCGCCGCTGGTCCAGCAGCCAGCCCATATAGTCGATGTGAAACTTGATCGCCCGGGCTCCGGCCTTGACCGCCGTGCTGTCGGGATAGCCTTCGCCGGACACCTTCTTGTTGACCCGTTCATACAACAGCTTCGACGTGACCTCGCGGTGAAACTTGTCATCGAACCAGGACACCAGCCGCCGGGCTTCGAACCGGCCTTCGGCGTTGGCGGGCAACAAGGCCGGCTGGGGGTGGCATTCCTCGATGTATTCGCAGATGGCGGCGCTTTCCGACAGGGTCAGGCCGTTCATGCGCAGAACCGGCACCTTGCCGGCGGGATTGCGGCGCAGAAACTCTTTGCCCTTCTCCCAATAGCGTTCCTCGATCAGTTCGACGTCCAGCTTCTTTTCGGCCAGGCTCAGCCGGACCTTGCGGCAATAGGGGGACAGGGGGAAATGAAAGAGGCGGATCATGACGCGGCAACCGGCTGGAACGACAGTGACTGATTGCCCGTTCGCCCGGCCGGATTCAACTGTGGAAACAGGCCGAGCGTTCGTCGGCCTCGATCGTTGCCGCGCCGTCCAGAATGGCGTTGGCCCGCGCGCGCACGGCGGACGACGGGTTGGCGGCCGAGCGGTTCTTGGGGTCGGGCAGCACGGCAGCCAGCAGGGCGGCCTGTTGCGCCGTCAGGTCGCTGGCGGTGACGCCGAAATAATGTTGCGCCGCCGGGCCGACGCCAAAGACGCCTTCGTCGAACTCGGCCACGTTGAGATAAACCTCGAGGATGCGGCGCTTGGGCCAGATGGCCTCGACCCCCGGGGTGATCAGCGCCTCGACCGCTTTGCGCGCCCAGTCGCGGCCATGCCACAGATAGACATTCTTGATGGTCTGCTGAGTGATGGTCGATGCGCCGCGGATCGCACCGTCGGCAATGGCCTGGCGGATGGCGGCCATGTCAAAGCCCCAGTGCAGGCAGAAATTGGCGTCTTCGGCCGCCACGGCGCTGCGGGCCATGACGGGGGCGATGTCGGCCATGTCGACCCAGTCGAACTGCACTTCGCCCAGCCGGCGCTGTTCCAGCCAGATATAGGGGGTGCGCGGCGGGTTCAGCACCGCCACGGCCAGCACCAGCAGCACCGTCACGGCGATCACCGTCATGAACAGCCGGAAGGCTGTGCGCGCAAGCCACCGTATCGGGCTGCGTCTGGATTTCTTTTTCTTGGCTGCCATGTGGCACCTATAGGCCGGTCGGACCGGCAGGAAAAGCCCGTGTCAAAGCCTTAGCGCGGCCGCCAGCGCGCCGGGCGGGGCAGGGCGGGCCAGCAACGGCATTGACCGGTCGGTCAGCCGGTTTTCGGCGCCGCTGCCCACGACCCGGCCGGCGCCCACCCGGCCCACCGGTTTGACCGCGTGGCCGGGGAAATAGCTTTCCGATGGCACACCGGCGCCGGTGATGATCTCGTGCCGGTCGAACATGATGTGGATGTAGGTGACCTGCCCGCCGGCATTGACGTGGATGGTATCGCCGTTGACCAGATGCCGCGCGGCGACCAGCACTTCGTCGGTCCCGAAATGCAGTTCGGCCCGCCAGCCGGATATCAGCATCCGGTGCTGGGGCGAGACCTGAAAGGATTCGCTGTTGCCGACGGCACCTTTCAGAAAGCGGATGGGGGCGTTGTCGCCCGATGCCTCAAGGGTCTGGCGGCCGGTCCAGATAACTTGCTGCGGGCCACGGTCCAGCGTGGTCACGATGTCGCCGGCGCGGATGTCCTCGGCCGGGCGGCGCCCGCCGGGCGTGTCGATCAGGGTGCCCGGCGTGAAACATATGGGCGCCAGCGTCGAAACCTGCACGTTGGTGCTGGTGGTGACGAAAGTCGAGGATACGAAGGTTCCGTCCTGCAACTGCTGGCCGTCGGTGGGTGTGAAAACGGCGTTGCCGGCCGCGTCGTAGAAGGTGACGCCGGTATAGGTGACATCGCCGGTCCCGGCGACGTTGATTGTCAGCGTGTCGCCCTCCCAGACGGCCGTAACCTCGCTGCCGACAAAGGTGTCGCCTGTGGCGGTGCCGATGAAGCCGTTATCGTCGACGTCGGTGAAATTCTCGGTCACCACCGTCACGGTCGTGCCCGCAGCCGGCGGAAAGCCGGGGTCGATATAGTAGAACTGGTCGGAATACTGAGTCGGCATTCTGGCCACCCGCAATTGTCGAAACAATGCGGGCATGGCCGTTCAAATTGTCCAGATTAAGGAAATCGGACGGTGAAACTGTGCACGGGTCCCGGCCAGTGGCGGCGCGGGACCCGTGATTGTTCACTCGGCGGGAACAGCCGCGCTTTGCTGTCCAAGGGGGTGGGGCAGCTTGTCCAGCATCTCGCGCGGGCAGACCTGCAGGAAATGGTGCCGCGTCTCGTCCCAGTGCTGCAGAATGCGCTCGGCCCGGCGGCTGCCGGTTTCGGCGTGGTGGCGCGCGATCAGCCGGTGCAGTTCGTCCTGCCAGTGGCCGGGCGCAACCGGGCAGGTCACCAGCGATTCGCGGTTGATCAGCGGCTCGGACAGGCCCTTGGGATCGAACAGATAGGCCATGCCGCCGGTCATGCCGGCGCCAAAATTGGCCCCGACCGGCCCCAGGATCACCGCGACCCCGCCGGTCATGTATTCGCACCCGTTGGACCCGCAGCCTTCAACCACCACCTGCGCGCCCGAGTTGCGGACGGCAAAGCGTTCGCCGGCCCGCCCGGCGGCGAACAGGAAGCCGTCGGTCGCGCCGTAAAGCACGGTGTTGCCGATGATGGTGTTGTCGGCGGCCACCAGCGGCGAATGCATTGGCGGGTGCACCACGATGGTGCCGCCCGACAAGCCCTTGCCGACATAGTCGTTGGCGTCGCCCGACACCTCCAGCTTCAGCCCCGGGGCCGCGAAGGCGCCCAGCGACTGGCCGGCGCTGCCCGACAGGCGGATGGTCAAGTGATCTGGCTGCAGCTTGTTGTGCATGCCGAACCGGCGCACGATATGGCTGGAAATCCGCGTGCCGATGGTGCGGTGCGTGTTGCGCACGGCGTAACTCAGTTGCATCTTTTCGCCATCGTCCAGAAAGCGGGCGGCGTCCTCGACGATCTCGGCGTCCAGCGTGTCGGGCACCGTGTTGCGCGGCTTGGCCCGGTCATAGGTGATCTGGTCGGCGCCATCGACGGTGATCAGCAGCGGGTTGAGATCAAGGTCGTCCAGATGCGCCGCACCGCGGCTGACCTGGGTCAGAAGGTCGGCCCGCCCGATCACGTCTTTCATCGACCGCGCCCCGAGCGAGGCAAGAACCTCGCGCACTTCCTTGGCGTAAAAGCTGATCAGGTTGACCACCTTGTCGGCATTGCCGGTGAACTTGTCGCGCAAGCGTGGGTCCTGCGTGCACACGCCAACCGGGCAGGTGTTCGACTGGCACTGGCGCACCATGATACAGCCCATGGCGATCAGGGCGGCGGTGCCGATGCCGTATTCCTCGGCCCCCAGCATGGCGGCCATCACGATGTCGCGCCCGGTGCGCAGCCCGCCATCGGTGCGCAGGGTCACGCGGCCGCGCAGGTTGTTCATGGCCAGCACCTGATGCGCCTCGGTCAGGCCCATTTCCCACGGCAGGCCGGCATATTTGATCGACGTTGCGGGCGACGCGCCGGTGCCGCCGTTGTGGCCTGAAATCAGGATGACATCGGCCTTGGCCTTGGCCACCCCGGCGGCGATGGTTCCCACCCCGGACGAGGCCACCAGCTTGACCGTCACCTTGGCGCGCGGGTTGATCTGCTTGAGATCATAGATCAGCTGCGCGAGGTCCTCGATCGAATAGATGTCGTGATGCGGCGGAGGCGAGATCAGGGTCACGCCCGGCGTCGAATGCCGCAGCCGCGCGATCAGTTCGGTCACTTTCATGCCGGGCAATTGCCCGCCCTCACCGGGCTTGGCGCCCTGAGCGACCTTGATCTCAAGCTCTTCGCACTGGTTCAGGTATTCGGCCGTCACGCCAAAGCGACCCGAGGCCACCTGCTTGATCTTGGCCGACGGGTTGTCGCCATTGGATTCGGGGACGAAATGCGCCGGGTCTTCGCCGCCCTCGCCCGAATCCGACTTGGCGCCGATCCGGTTCATGGCCACGTTCAGCGTCTTGTGCGCCTCGGGCGACAGCGCGCCAAGGCTCATCCCCGGGGTGACGAACCGCTTGCGGATGGCGGTGATCGATTCCACCTCTTCAATGGGCACCGGCTGGCCCAGCGGCTTGAAATCCAGCAGGTCGCGCAGATGAATCGGCGGGTTGGCCTGCATGCGCGCCGAATACTGCTTCCACAGCTCGTAAGACGCGCGGTCGCAGGCCGACTGCAGCATGTGCATCGACGTTGCTTCCCAGGCGTGGGTCTCGCCGCTTGTGCGGGCCTTGTAAAAGCCGCCGATGGGCAGCACGTCGCTGCCGCCGCGCCATCCGCGGCCGTGCACCGCCTCGAGCTGACGCTGGATGCCGCTGACGCCGATGCCGGAAATGCGGCTGTGCATGCCGGGGAAATATTCGGCCACCATGGCCCGGCTAAGGCCCACGGCCTCGAAATTCAGGCCACCGCGATAGGACGAGACCACCGAGATGCCCATCTTGGACATGATCTTCAGCAGACCCTGATCGACCGCGCTGCGATAGCGGGCCATCGCCGCGGTCAGGTCGCCGTCGATCAGGCCGCGGCGGACGCGGTCGGCGATGGAATCCTGCGCCAGATAGGCGTTGACCACCGTTGCCCCGCAGCCCACCAGCACCGCGAAATAATGCGGGTCGATACATTCCGCCGACCGCACGTTCAGCGAACAGAAGGTGCGCAGCCCCTTGCGGGTCAGCCAGGAATGCACGGCACTGGTGGCAAGGATCATCGCCATCGGCACCCGGTCAGGGCCTTGGTGCTGGTCGGTCAGCACAAGGTGGCCGGCGCCCGAACGGACGGCGTCCTCGGCCTCGGTCCGCACGCGGTCAAGCGCTTCGGCCAGCGCGCCGGGGCCGGCATCGGCGGGGAAACTGCAATCGATCTCGGCCATGGTGGCGTTGAAGGCGGCGACCATCCGGCTGAACTGTGTATTGCTGACAAAGGGCGATTCCAGCACCAGAATCTCGGTCTGCGAGCTGTCTTCGTCCAGCACGTTCTTGAGATTGCCGAAACGGGTCTTCAGGCTCATCACCCGAAACTCGCGCAGGCTGTCGATGGGCGGGTTGGTGACCTGGCTGAAATTCTGCCGGAAGAAATGGCTGAGCGGCCGGTATTTGCCCGACAGCACGGCCGAGGGCGTGTCGTCGCCCATCGACGCCAGCGTTTCCTTGCCGTCCTCGGCCATTGGGGCGAGGATCTGCTCGAGCTCTTCGACCGAATAGCCAGCCGCAATCTGGCGGCGGCGCAGGTCGGCCCCGTCATGAATCGCGGTTTCGCTGACCGCTGACATCTCGCCTTCCAGGTCCAGGATTTTCTCGACCCATTGGCCGAAGGGTTGCGAGCCGGCCATGACGTCCTTGATTTCGCTGTCGTGAAACAGCCGCCCGTCCTTCATGTCGACGGCCAGCAACTGCCCCGGGCCCAGCGCACCCTTTTCAACGACATTGCCTTCGTCGACCGGCACCATCCCGGCCTCGGACCCGGCGATGACCAGCCCGTCGCCGGTGACGACATAGCGCATGGGGCGCAGGCCGTTGCGGTCAAGGCCGGCACACACCCAGCGGCCATCGGTCATGGCCAACGCCGCGGGGCCGTCCCAGGGTTCCATCACCGCGTTGCAATAGGAATACATGTCGCGCCATGCCTGCGGCAGGTCCTGCGCCTGCCTGGACCAGCTTTCCGGCACCAGCAGGGTCTTGGCCATCGGCGCCGTGCGCCCCGAACGCACCAGAACCTCGAACACCGCGTCCAGCGCCGCGCTGTCCGACGATCCGGCGGCCACGATGGGCTTGATGTCTTCGGCCATGTCCCCGAAGGCGGACGAGGCCATGCGGATTTCGTGGCTCTTCATCCAGTTCAGGTTGCCCTTCAGCGTGTTGATCTCGCCGTTATGGGCCAGCATGCGGAACGGCTGGGCCAGCCACCACTGGGGGAAGGTGTTGGTGGAATAGCGCTGGTGGTAAATGGCGAAGGCGGATTCAAAGCGGTCGTCCAGCAGATCGGGATAGAAATCGGCCACCTGCTCGGCCAGCATCATGCCCTTGTAAATGATCGACCGGCAGGACAGCGAACAGATGTAAAGCGACGGCACCTGCGCGGCGGCGGCCGCCTTTTCGATGCGGCGGCGGATGACGTAAAGCTCGCGCTCGAAGGTTTCCTCGTCGACGCCCTTGGCGTTCGAGATCAGGATCTGCTCGATCTCGGGGCGGGTCGCGTTGGCCTTTTCCCCCAGCACCGACACATTCACCGGCACATGGCGCCAGCCATAAATGTAATGGCCCATGCGCAGAACCTCGGTTTCCACGATGGTCCGGCAGGTCTCCTGAGCGCCGAAATCGGTGCGCGGCAGAAACACCTGGCCGACCGCGATCAGCTCGTCCCGGCGCGGGGTGTGGCCGGTGCGGTCAACCTGGTCATAGAAAAACGACACGGGGATCTGGACGTGAATACCCGCGCCGTCACCGGTTTTGCCATCGGCATCCACCGCGCCCCGGTGCCAGACTGCCTTCAGCGCGTCGATACCGTTTTCCACCACCTTGCGCGACCGGGTGCCATCGACGGACACCACCAGCCCGACCCCGCACGAGGCATGTTCATCGTCGGGACGATAAAGCGAATGTTCGGCCATATAGGCGCGGCGGGCATCTTCGCGGGCGGCCCAGTCGATCTGGTCGGTCATGGCATCAACCTTTCCTGCGGGTCGTGGGTGGTGCCGCCCATGCGGCAAGCACCCACGAATTTTCGTCGAAAATTCGGCTGTCACTCGGCGGCGACGGCGGTCTTGCGGTTCAGATGGCCCAGCATGGCCTGGGCGGCTTCGCGGCCGTCGCGGATGGCCCAGACCACCAGCGAGGCGCCGCGCTGGATGTCGCCGCAGGCATAGACGCCGTCAACACTGGTGGCGTGGCTGTGAAAGTCGGCCTTGATTGTGCCCCAACCGGTGACCTCCGGTGCCTCGGCCCCCCATTGGCCGGGCAGGTCCTCGGGCTCGAACCCCAGGGCCTTGATGACCAGGTCCGCGCCCTCGACATAGTCCGCGCCCTCGATCAGTTCGGGCGTTTGCCGCCCCGAGGCATCGGGGGCGCCAAGGCGCATCTTCTGCACCATGACGCCGCTGACCGGTTCGCCGACAAAGCCCCTGGGCGCCGACAGCCAGACAAACTCCACGCCCTCTTCTTCGGCATTGGCCACCTCGCGTTGCGAACCCGGCATGTTGGCGCGGTCGCGGCGGTAAAGGCATTTGACCGACGTCGCCCCCTGGCGCACGGCGGTGCGCACGCAGTCCATGGCCGTGTCGCCGCCGCCAACCACCACCACGCGCTTGCCGTCAGCGTTCAGTTCACCGGAATCAAAGGCCGCGACGGGGTCGCCAAAGCTCTTGCGGTTCGATGCCGTCAGATAGTCGATGGCCCGCACCACGCCCGCCGCCCCGACCCCCGGTGCCGGCAGGTCGCGGGACTTGTAGACGCCGGTGGCGATCAGGATGGCGTTGTTCCGGGCGCGCAGGTCGCCAAAGGACACGTCGGTGCCGACGTTGCAATTCAGGTGGAAGGCGACGCCGCTTTCCTCCAGCTGGGCGACGCGGCGCATGACCAGCTCTTTTTCCAGCTTGAAGCCGGGGATGCCATAGGTCAGCAGCCCGCCCGCGCGGTCGTGGCGGTCATAGACGGTGACCTGCACCCCGGCGCGGCGCAGCATGTCGGCCGCCGCCAGCCCGCCGGGGCCGGCCCCGATGATGGCGACGCATTCGGCGCGTTCGGCGACGGGGCGCGTGGCCGTGACCCAGCCGTTTTCCCAGGCGGTGTCGGTGATGTATTTCTCGACCGAGCCGATGGTGACCGTGCCGTGGCCCGATTGCTCGATCACGCAATTGCCTTCGCACAGCCGGTCCTGCGGACAGATGCGGCCGCAGATTTCGGGGAACGTGTTGGTGGCCTGGCTGATGTCATAGGCTTCGCGCAGCCGCCCTTCGGCCGTCAGCCGCAGCCAGTCGGGGATATTGTTGTGCAGCGGGCAATGCGTCTGGCAAAAGGGCACGCCGCACTGGCTGCAGCGGCCGGCCTGCTGCGCGGCCTTTTCACGGGCATAGTCGGCGTAGATCTCGCCGAAATCCTCGCGCCGAAGCTGCGGCGGGCGCTTTTCAGGCATGTCACGCGCGACCGTTACGAATTGAAGCATCTTTTGCTGGGCCAAGGCCGTCCTCCCGCTCTGCCGGCAGTTTTAGAGAAAGGATCGCGGCAAGAAAAGGCAAAACTGCTGACGTATTTCGGCAGAATCACGGCAAGGGCAGCAACTTCCGGCCCAGATTGCCGCCAGAAAGGTAAGCTCTACTGACCTTAACGCCACCTTTCCATTTGGATCCCACATGTTAGGTTGCCGCAAAGCCGGACATCCCATGCCCCTGTTTCATCTGCTTCTTGTCGCCGCCATCCAGGGCCTGACCGAGTTTCTGCCGGTCTCGTCGTCGGCGCACCTGATTCTTCTGCCGTCGCTGACCGGTCTGGCCGATCAGGGTCAGGCCATCGACGTTTCGGTGCATCTGGGCACGCTGGGCGCGGTGCTTGTCTATTTCCGGGCCGATACCCGGCTGGTTCTGTCCGGCCTGCCCCGGTTGCTGCGCGGCGATACCGCCCACCCCGGTGCGCGCCTTTTCCTGCTGCTGTTCCTCGCCACCGTGCCAGTGATGCTGTTCGGCCTGATCCTCAAGTTCAGCGGCCTCGACGACATGCTGCGGTCGGTGGCGGTGATCGGCTGGACCATGATCCTCTTTGGCCTGCTGCTGTGGTGGACCGATCAACGCGGCGGTACAACGCTGGACGGCAGCGACTGGAGCGCGCGGCACGCGCTGGTCATGGGGCTGTGGCAGATGCTGGCGCTGGTGCCGGGAACCTCGCGGTCGGGCATCACCATCTCGGCGGCCCGCTGGCTGGGCTATGCGCGAACCGATGCCACGCGGCTGGCAATGCTGATGTCGATCCCGGCCATCATCGCCTCGGGCGCGGTGCTGATGACCGAGGTCGCGCTGGACACCGACCTGGCCCTGGCCCGCGACATGGCCATTGCCGCCGTCCTGACCTTTGCAATGGCGCTGGGCGCGCTGTGGGGGATGATACGGCTGCTGCGGGTGGTCAGCTTTACGCCTTACGTGATCTACCGCGTGGTCCTCGGGATTTTTCTGTTGTGGGTGGCCTACCGCTAACGCCCCACGGTGCATCGCTGCGGGTGCGGCCCCACCAGCAACCAGCGGACGCGCCCCTCCCCCTGAGAATGACCCAAACGAAATCGACCCATCCGGTTAACGTCAAGAAGGAAAATGCCGGGGCACGCGCAAGAACTCAGTTCGCAGCCCCCATTGGCCCGAGCCTGAAGACACCGGCGTCCGTTCGCGACCGTGACGGAAGCTGGACGGTGACCGACCGGTCGCCAGGCGAAACCGCGCCAGCCGGGCCGAGCTTACTTCTGTCGGAAAATATCCCGGGGGTGAATGCGCGGGCACCGCGCAGAGGGGGCAGCGCCCCCTTTCCCCCCGGCGACGCGAAGGCGGCGCAAACCCTGGTGGATCGAACCTGACGCTTCGAGCCACCAGATTTTTCGCTCTGAATCAACTTATCAAAACATTTGAATGGTTCATGATGAGAGTCTCCGCCCGCCGGCGGGATTCAAATGTTTGGGTCGATCCACTAACGCCGCCGCACTACCTTGCGCCGCGGCTTGTGGCCCTTGCCGCCCCCGCGCCGCTTGACCGTGCCCCCCCGCGACGCCTTGCGCACCACCGCCGCGTCGGCCACCGACACAAGCTCCACGACCAGCCCGCCGGTCACCGGCACCGCCTCGGCCAGTTTCACCGTCACCCGCTGGCCGGCCGCCAGCATCAAACCGCTGTCTTCGCCGGTCAGGGTCTGTGCGCCGGCGTCCCAGTGGAAATACTCCCGCCCCAGCGACCTGACCGGGATCAGCCCGTCTGCCCCGGTTTCATCGAGCCGCACGAAACAGCCAAACCGTTGCACACCCGAGATTCGTCCCGAAAACGTGCTGCCCACCCGGTCGCTGAGATAGGCGGCAAGATAGCGGTCGTTGGTATCGCGCTCGGCCACCATCGAGCGGCGCTCGGTCTCGGAAATCAGCGCCGCCGTTTCCTCCAGCCCCTCGGCATCGGCCGCCGACAGGCCGTCGTCGCCCCACCCATGGCCGGCAATCAGGGCCCGGTGCACGATCAGGTCGGCATATCGCCGGATGGGCGAGGTGAAATGTGCGTATTCCCGCAGGGCCAACCCGAAATGGCCGAGGTTGGTCGGGCTATAATAGGCCTGCGTCATCGCGCGCAGGGTCGCCATGTTGATCAGTTCGCTGAAATCGCCATCGGCGGCGTCGTGCAGCAGGCGGTTCAGGTGCCGGGTCTGCAGGACCTGCCCCTTGGCCAGCACCAGCCCCGAGGCCTGTGCGACCTCGCGCAGCGCCTCCAGCTTTTCGGGGCCGGGTTCTTCATGCACGCGGTAGATCAGCGGCTGGCGCTTGCCGGCCAGCACGCGGGCCGCGGCGACATTGGCCAGCACCATCATGTCCTCGATCAGGCGATGCGCCTCCAGCCGGTCGCGGAAGGCCACCGAGGCGACGCGGCCGTCGTCGGTCAGCACGATCTTGCGCTCGGGCAGGTCCAGATCCAGCGGCTGGCGCTGCTGGCGGGCCCGGGTCAGCGCGGCATGGGCGGCGTAGAGCGGCGCGATCACGCTGTCCATCAGGGGTGCGCAGCGCGGGTTCGGCGCCCCGTCGCGGGCGGCCTGAACCTCTTGGTAGGTCAGGGTCGCGGCCGAGGTCATCAACCCGCGCAGGAACCGCTGGCCCAGCAATTCCCCGCTTTCCGAGATCTGCATCCGCGCCGCCAGACAGGCCCGCGGCACCCCTTCGTGCAGCGAGCACAAATCGCCCGACAGGCGGTCGGGCAGCATCGGCACCACCCGGTCAGGGAAATAGGTCGAGTTGCCGCGCTTGCGCGCCTCGCGGTCCAGCGCCGAACCGGGGCGCACATAATGGGCCACATCGGCGATCGCCACCCAGACCACATGGCCGCCGGGGTTGGCGGGGTCGTCATCGGCATGGGCCCAGACGGCATCGTCATGGTCGCGGGCATCGGCGGGGTCGATGGTGACCAGCGGCAGGTCGCGCAGGTCTTCGCGCCCGTCCAGCCCGGCCGGGCGGGCGGCGTCGGCCTCGGCCACGGCGGCGTCAGGAAAATCGTCGGGGATGCCATGCTGGTGAATGGCGATCAGCGATACCGCCCTGGGCGCGGTCGGGTCGCCCAGCCGCGACAGCACCCGCGCCCGGGGCAGACCCAGCCGTTTTTTCGGGCCGGATTGCTCGGCCTCGACCAGTTCGCCGTCTTTCGCGCCGCCGGTGGCATCGCGGTCGACCTGCCATTCCCGGTCGGACCCCTTGTCGACCGGCTGGATGCGCCCGCCCTCGGCCTGTTTGCGGAACACGCCCAGCACCCGGCGCGGGTTGGTGCCGATGCGGCGGATCAGCCGGCCTTCGTAGGCATGGCTGTCGGCGGTGACCCCGGTCAGGCGGGTGAGGATACGGTCGCCCTGACCAAGGGCCGGGTCGGACGGGCGGGCGATCAGCAGGATGCGCGGGGGGGCGTCGGCGCCCTGCCATTCGGTGGGCTGCGCGAAAAGATCGCCATCGGCGTCGGGCGCCATGACCTGCAGCACCGCGACCGGTGGCAGCTGGTCGGGCGGGCGATAGCTTTTCTTGCGGCGGTCGAGATGGCCGTCGTCTTCAAGCTCGCGCAGCAGGCGTTTCAGGTCGATCCGCGCCGCGCCCTTGATGCCGAAGGCGCGGGCGATGTCGCGTTTCGAGGTCTGGGTGGGATGGGCCGCGATCCATTCGAGGATGTCGGACTTGTCGGGGATCCGGGTCATGGGGTGCCCTGCAGCGTTTCGCGATCGACTTGAGCCAGGTGGCATCACCAGTTGCGCTGAAATCGGGGATTTCAGGCAGCGCTGGGCGATTCAGGTTTGACGCGGAACGCTTTAGCATGGGCGCCGGTTGCCGGAAAGCGCTGTTGCGCCGCCTGCCGGCGGCGCGCAGGCAAGGGGGGCCAGCCCCCCTCGGCGCCAGGGCGCCTCACCCCCCGAGGTATTTTCGAGCCAAAGAAGAGCCCGGGGTTCGCGCCAGGTCGGCGGCGGTATCGACGTCGGCCAGCCGGTCGACGAAGGCGACCT
>CAYYMJ010000014.1:14828-54030 GCA_964472855.1 uncultured Rhodobacterales bacterium
CGGGTCTTGACCCGGCCGGGGCGGGGTTCTTTCACCATGACGACGAGGCGGGGCCTCATGCGGCGAAATAGTCGGCCAGGATGCGGCTGTAGATGTCCTTGAGCGCCCGGATCTCGGCAATGCTGACGCGTTCGTCGACCTGGTGCATCGTCTTGCCGGCCAGCCCGACCTCGACCACCGGGCAGTGGGTCTTGACGAAGCGGGCGTCGGACGTGCCGCCGCTGGTCGACAATTCGGGGGTGCGCCCGGTGACGGCCCTGACCGCGCTGGCGACCATATCGCTCAGCGGGCCGGGGGCGGTGAGGAAGCTTTCGCCGCTGACCGAGGTCTGCATGTCGATGGCCACGCCGGTGTCGCTGGCGACGACGGCAGCCCTGGCCCGCAGCCAGTCGGTCAGGCTGGCGGAACTGTGGGTGTCATTGAAGCGGATGTTGACCGTGGCCCGGCAGGTGGCGGGGATGACGTTGTTGGCCGGGTTGCCGGTGTCGAAGGTGGTGACAGCCAGTGTCGAGGGGTCGAAATGGTCGGTGCCCGTGTCGAGGGAGGCGGTGTCCAGCGCGGTGACCAGGCGGGCCAGCGCCGGCACCGGGTTCACGGCCCGGTGTGGATAGGCCGAGTGCCCCTGCACGCCGGCAGCGGTGAAATAGGCGGTCATCGAGCCGCGCCGCCCGATCTTGATGGCGTCGCCCAACGCATCGGGGGCGGTGGGTTCGCCCACGATGCAGGCATCCATGCGCTCGCCGGTTGCGGCCATCCAGTCCAGAATGGCGGCGGTGCCGTCGCGGGCCACGCCTTCTTCGTCGCCGGTAATGGCCAGCACCACGGCCCCGTCGGGGGGCGTTGCGGTCACAAAGTCGATCGCTGCCGCGGCGAAGGCGGCCACGCCCGATTTCATGTCGGTCGCGCCGCGGCCATAAAGCCAGTCGCCGTCGATCTCGGCGCCGAATGGGTCGCGCGTCCAGGCGGCGCGGTCGCCGGGCGGCACGACATCGGTGTGGCCGTTAAAGCCCAGCACGCGCCGGTTCGTGCCCTGTCCCCATTTGGCGTAAAGGTTTGCGATGCCGTTGCGGTCGACCCGCTGGCAGGCAAAACCGGCGGCGCCAAGGCGCGCGGCAAGCAGTTGCAGGGCGCCGCCTTCGTCGGGCGTCACGGACGGGCAGCGCACCAGCGCGGCGGTCAGTTCAACGGGATCGGTGCTCATCCGTCGGCCTCATCATCATCGAAAAACGGCGTCATCTGGGCCACGATCACGGCATTGTCGTCAAGCGCCCGCTGCATCAGGCCGCGTTCGTCGGCGGAAATGTCGTGCCCGTCCGCGAGGCGTTCGTCCAGCGAGCCATAGCCCGACACGTCAAGCGGGGCGAGATCGGCCTGTTTCAGGACGGCGACGGTTTCGCGCACCGCTTCGGCTTCGTCGGTGCCGCTGGCAAAGCACATCAGCGCGGCGCCGGTGGCGCCCGCGGGCAGGCCATCGCCGGTCTTGCGGCCGACTTCGACCAGCAGGGTAAATACCTGGTGGGGCTTCTTTTGGGTCATCCGCGCGGCCTAGCATGGCGCCCGCGGCAACGAAAGCGTCAGGCGTTGTTGTAGCGTCGCCAGACGAAGATGAGGATGCAGGCGCCGACAGCGGCAAAGACCAGCCTGCCGATGATGCCGACCGCAACGATGCCGATCAGTCCGAACAGCAGGTTGGCGACGATGGCGCCAAGAACGCCGATGCCGATATTGGCCACAAGGCCGGTGTCGGTCTTCATGATCTGGCTGGCGATCCAGCCCGCCAGCCCGCCGATGATGATTGCTGCGATAAAGCTCATTTTTTTCCGGCCCTGTCCCTTTGGTGTGTTGCTTGGCGCAAAGATGGGAACTGGGCGGCGCAATGTCCAGTATCCGGACATTTCGGCGGCGCGGAAACCGTGTCTCCGCGCCGCCATGCGCCTTGGTCCGGCCGGCTTCGGGCCGGGTTGCGGCCGCTAGTTCAGGGTGACCAGACCGTGCATGCCGGCGTCGTAGTGGCCCGCGATCTCGCAGGTAATCTCGACCGGGCCCTTGGTGGTTTGAACCGGAACGAAGAACCATTCCACCGTTTGGCCGGGGCCGACTTCGACTTCGGTGATGTCGCCCTTGATTTCGGCAACCAGATCGCCGTCGGGGGTGGAGATTTCAAGCTTGCGGGTGAAGATGCGTTCGCGCAGTTCGTGGATGGACAGCTCGTGCTTGTAATCGTCCACGTTGGTCAGGACCCAGTTATAGGCCTTGCCGGTCTCGAAGGTGAATTCGCTGGGCGAAAAATACATGTTGCCGTCATCGTCGGTCCCCATTTCCATGGTGACCTTCTGAATGTCAGCGCGGGTAAGGTCGCCGGCTGCCAGGGCCGGGCTGGCTGCGCCGGCTGCGATCAGGAGAATTGCCAGTGTGTTGGTCAGTTTCATGTTAGCCTCCATCGGGCCTGTTGCCCGGCAAGACCGTCGCTCTGCACCGCAGCAATTTCCTTGATCTGAGTCAAACCGCACAGAATTACTCGGAAACGCCCTAGTCGCGCAGCAAATCGTTGATTCCGGTCTTCGAGCGTGTGCGTTCGTCGACGCGCTTGACGATGACGGCACAGTAGAGGTTGAGGTTGTTCTTCGTGGGCATCGAGCCGGCGACCACCACCGAATAGGGCGGCACCTCGCCATAGCTGACCGCGCCGGTGTCACGGTCGACGATCTTGGTGGACTGGCCGATGAACACGCCCATGCCCAACACCGAGCCTTCGCGGACGATGCAGCCCTCGACCACCTCGGACCGGGCACCGATGAAGCAGTTGTCTTCGATGATGGTCGGGCCGGCCTGCATGGGTTCCAGCACGCCGCCGATGCCGACGCCGCCGGACAGGTGCACATTCCTGCCAATCTGGGCACAGGATCCGACCGTGGCCCAGGTGTCGACCATCGTGCCCTCGCCGACATGGGCGCCGAGGTTCACGAATGACGGCATCAGCACCACGCCCGGGGCGATATAGGCCGATTTGCGGACGATACAGTTGGGCACGGCGCGAAAGCCCGCGTCGCGCCACTGGTTGTCGCCCCAGCCGGCGAACTTGCTGTCGACCTTGTCCCACCAGCCGGCACCCTGCGGGCCGCCGGACTGCTGTTCCATGTCCTTCAGGCGAAAGCCCAGCAGCACCGCCTTCTTGGCCCACTGGTTGACATGCCAGTCGCCGTTTTCGCGGCGTTCCGCGACGCGCAGCGCACCGCTGTCCAGCGCGTTCAGGGTGGTTTCGATGGCGTCGCGGGCCTCGCCCCGGGTGGCGGGGGTGATGTCGGCGCGGGCCTCCCACGCCGTTTCGATTGCGGCTTCAAGGGCGGAATGGCTCATCGTCGGCTCCGTTACATGTGACTGGCGCTGGGGTTCGCTGCGCTATAGTGGCACGAGACAACCGGCGCAATGCGAGGGCCAACATGAAAGACGACCGTCAATCCGTTTTCCGCGACGCACACGAAGATATCCGCGATGCCAGCGATATCCCCGACACGCCGCAGACGCGCGCCCCGGCCTATCGGCTGGCCTTCGCGGACCGCGACTTTCTGTGCCGCGACGACCTGCGCCCGGTGCGGCTGCAGCTGGAACTGCTGAAGCCCGAGATGGTGATGGCCGAACGCGGGATCGAATCGACCGTGGTGCTGTTCGGCGGTGCCCGCGTGCCCGACCCGGCCCATGCCGAACAGGCGCGCACCGAAACCCTGGCCGGACTGGCGCGGTTCTATGACGAAGCGCGCGAATTTGCCCGCCGCATGACCCTGAAATCCATGGAAAGCTATGGGCGCGAGAATGTCATCGTCACCGGCGGCGGCCCGGGCGTGATGGAGGCGGGCAACCGTGGCGCCAAGGACGCCGGCGGCCATTCGATCGGGCTGAACATCGTGCTGCCCCATGAACAGGCCCCCAACGAATATGTCACGCCGGGGCTGTGCTTCAACTTTCACTATTTCGCGATCCGCAAGATGCATTTCCTGATGCGGGCCCGGGCGGTCTGCGTGTTTCCCGGCGGCTTTGGCACGCTGGACGAATTGTTCGAAACACTGACCCTGATACAGACCGGCCGCATGGAGCGGGTGCCGTTCCTGCTGTTCGGCCGCGCGTTTTGGGAAGGTATCGTCAACTGGAAGGCGCTGGCCCGCGCCGGCACCATCTCGGCCGACGATCTTGACCTGTTCCGCTTTGTCGAGACCGCCGACGAAGCCATCGACCTGATCGAGAACTGGCCGGCCCCGCTGGACAAGCGCAGCAATATCCCCGGCCGCGACTGACCCGATTTTTCTGCGAAAAATCGCCGGCGCCGGTCGCAGAAACAGCGGCTATGAAATACCGGTTTCGGCCGCGATCCGGGCGCGGCTCTTGCGGGCCCGTTCGGTCGCGGATTTCAGCTGGCCGCAGGCGGCCATGATGTCTTCGCCCCGCGGCGTGCGGATGGGCGAGGCATATCCCGCCTTGTGCACGATGTCGGCAAAGGCCTCGATCCGTCCCCAGTCCGACCGTTCATAGGGCGCGCCCGGCCATTCGTTGAAGGGGATCAGGTTTATCTTGGCGGGAATACCCCTGATCAGGCTGACCAGCCGCCGCGCGTCTTCATCGCTGTCGTTCACCCCTTTCAGCATCACATATTCAAAGGTGATGCGTTCCGAATTGGACAGCCTGGGATAGGCGCGCAACGCCTCCAGCAACTCGGCGATCGGCCATTTGCGGTTGATCGGCACCAGCCCGTCGCGCACGGGGTCGGTGGTGGCGTGAAAGGACACCGCCAGCATGCAGCCGATTTCGTCGGCGCAGCGCGCGATTTCGGGCACGACGCCGCTGGTCGACAGGGTGATGCGCCGCCGCGACAGGGCGATGCCCTCGCCGTCCATCGCGATCTTCATCGCATCGCGCACCGCGTTGAAATTATACAGCGGCTCGCCCATGCCCATCAGCACGACGTTCGACAACAGCCGCGGGCCGTCTTCGCCGCTGCCGACGCCGGGCTCGGGCCACTCGCCCAGGTCATCGCGCGCCAGCATGACCTGGCCCACGATCTCGGCCGCGGTCAGGTTGCGCACCAGCCGCTGGGTGCCGGTGTGGCAGAACGAACAGGTCAGCGTGCAGCCAACCTGGCTCGAGATGCACAAGGTGCCGCGGTCGGCCTCGGGGATATAGACGGTTTCAACCTCGTGCCCGCCGGCGATCCGGACCAGATACTTGCGCGTGCCGTCGGCGCTGACCTGCCGCGACACGACTTCCGGCAACTCGATGGTAAAGTTGTCCGCCAGCCGGGCGCGATAGGCCTTGGCAAGGTTGGTCATGACGGCGAAATCGCGCACGCCCCAGTGATAGATCCACTGCCAGATCTGGTTGACCCGCATGCGCGCCTGCTTGTCCGGCGTGCCGGCTTCGATCAGCGCGGCGCGCAGGCCATCGCGGGTCAGGCCCACAAGGTTGATGCGCCCGTCGCGGGTGGCGGCCACGCGGGGAACGGCAACAATTTCGGGCTGGATCGGTGCAGTCGGGGTCATGGAACAACGGCCTTGGCTTCAAGGACCGCCGATATAGGCCAAACTTGCGGCTTTGCCAAAGGCTATCGCAGCGCGGCGACAGCGTTTGGCGTTCACCGCGAGCCAACGGGCATCACCCAGCGCGTTGAAATCCACGACTTCAGGCAGCGTTGGTTGCGTCAGGCCTGACGCGAAACGCCTTTAGCCGGCGCACCGGTTGCGCGCCTCGTCCAGCGCCGCCGTGAAGCCGAACAGCGAAAAGCTGTCCTTGGTGGTGGTGCCGCGCGCCGAACGTGCGGTCAGCACCGCGTCGGCCCCGCGCTTCATCGCCGCAACGATCCTTGCGTCTTCCTCGGTCGAGGCCGGCCAGGCCCATTCGCCCTTGGTAAACAGCTCGAAGGCGTCGGTCCCGACCTCGAGCGTCACGCTGGAGCCGTCGGCGAAGGGATAGCCACCGGTAAAACTGATTTCACTGCTGACGTTGGAACCGGGGCGAAAACTGACGAACAGCAAAATGTCGCCGCGCCGCACCGCCACGACACGCCCATCACGGGTGTTGACCGTCTCCGTGGGTACCGAAACGCTCCAGCATTCCTTGGGGTCGTTTTCGACAAAAACGCTCCACGCGGTTTCCACCGCAACGCGGTTGGTCGATTGTTCCTGCGCTCCGACCGCTGACGCCGTCAACAGCACCGCCACGCCCGTGATCCCGCGTAGAATTCCGGAAATCATACTTGTCTCAGCCTCCAGCCGAATCTGCCTCGGGTTCAGGTCCGGGTTGCCATCCATCTTGCGGGGTGTACATACGCGAACCGGTTTGCATCGCTGCGGCGCAAGCCTAGCGTAACATGGCGGGGCATTTGAAGCCCCTGCGGCGGAAAATTGCCGTTTGACCCGAGGTGACGGAACATGAGCGGTCCAACCGATCTGGTCGAAGTGTGGCGGGGGCCGATCCTGGAAAGCCTGCACACGGGCCACGCGGTGGTGTGCCGGCCCGGCGGCGGGATCGTCGAGGCATGGGGCGACCCGCAGACGGTGATCCTGCCCCGGTCGTCCTGCAAGATGCTGCAGGCGCTGCCGCTGGCCGAAAACCTGCCCGCCCTGTCGCGGCGGCGGCTGGCGCTGGCCTGTTCGTCGCATACCGCGGCGGCGCCGCACATGGCCGAGGTTGCGGCCTGGCTCGGCGACCTGGGGCTGGCCGACGGCGACCTGCGCTGCGGCCCCGAGGCGCCCCGCGATACCGCCATGGCCCACGAAATGATCCGCCAGCGCGCGGCGCCGACCCGGGCGCATAACACTTGCTCGGGCAAGCACAGCGGCTTTCTGGCGCTGTCCCGGCATCTGGGCGGCGGCCCCGAATACATCGACCCGCACCACCCCGTGCAGCGCGCGGTCAAGGACGCGTTCGAGGATTGCACGGTCGAAGCGTCGCCCGGCTTTGGCATTGACGGCTGTTCCGCCCCAAACCACGCGACCACCCTGCATGGGCTGGCCCGGGCCATGGCCCGATTTGCCGAGGCCGGGCGTGGCGGCGGTGTCCGGTCCCGCGCGATGGAGCGGCTGGTGGAATCGATGATGACCTACCCGCAACTGGTGGCCGGCGAGGGCAGGGCCTGCACCGGCCTGATGCGCGCCGCCGGCGGGCACGCGGTGGTCAAGACCGGGGCCGAGGGCGTTTTCGTCGCCATCCTGCCCGGCAAGCGGCTGGGCATGGCCGTGAAAATCGCCGACGGCGCCACGCGCGCCGCGGAATGCGTGATCACCGCGCTACTTGTCCGCCACGGCATCCTAGACGCCAACGACCCGGCCGCGGCGCAATGGATGCGCCCGACCTTGCGCAACTGCGCCGGTCTGGACGTCGGCCAAATCCGCCCGGCAGCCGGGCTGGACCTGGCGAAATCACCCTGACCGAACGCGCGCCGCACCTGTCCATCTTTGGCTTGAAAATACCTCGGGGGTGCGGGGGCAGCGCCCCCGCGGAGCGCCGCCAGAGGCGGCGCAATCCCTGACATATGAATAGGGGCGCTGCCCCCGGCCACGGGCTGCCGCCCGCAGCCTCCCCCGGGATATTTTCGCCAAGATGATGGTGTGTCCAGGGCTGCCCGACAAGGGCGCGTCAGGCGGCCACGAACTCGGCACGGGCATAGCCTTGCAGGAACAGCAGGGCGGTCAGGTCGCCATGGTCGATGCGCAGCTGCGCCGCCGCCGCGACGCTGGGTTTGGCGTGCAGGGCGACCCCGGTGCCGGCGAGGTCGAGCATGCCAAGGTCGTTGGCTCCGTCGCCGACGGCCATTGCGTCGTCGGGGGAAAGACTCAGCCGCGCGGTGATGCCTTTCAGGGCCGCCACCTTGGCGGCGCGGCCAAGGATGGGCAAGCCGACCTCGCCGGTGAGGCGGCCATCGGCGCAGATCAGGCGGTTGGCCTGATGCTCGTCAAAGCCCAGCTTCGCCGCAATATCGCCGGTGAAGGCCGTGAACCCGCCCGAGACCAGCGCCGTATGCGCCCCGTTGGCCTTCATCGTTGCCACCAGTTCGCCGCCGCCGGGGGCGAGGGTAATGCGCTCGGACAGGCAACGGGCGATGATGCCGGCGTCGGCGCCGGCCAGAAGGCCAACTCGTTCTTTCAGAGCGGCCTCGAAATCAAGCTCGCCGTTCATGGCCCGGGCGGTGATGTCGGCCACCCGGGCGCCGACACCGGCCATGTCGGCCAGTTCGTCGATGCATTCCTGGCCGATCATGGTCGAATCCATGTCGGCGATGAGAAGCCGCTTGCGTCGCCCTGCCAGGGGCTGAACGGCCAGGTCCACGCCCAGCGGGCGGATGTCGTCGGCAATCTGCACGAGGTTTCCGGGAACGGTTGGCAGCGTGAATTCCACAGCCTCGTCGGGGGCCAGCCACAGCGCGTCGCCGCCGCCCATGGCGTTGCGCAGACTGTCCACCAGCGCCGGGTCAAGGCTGGGGTAGAGGGGCGCGGTCAACAGCGTCGCTACATACATCGTCGGGACATTCCGGTTGGTCTGGCGCCCCTAAAGCACATGCGCCCCCGCCGCGCCACCGCTTGCCGCAGGGACGGCGGAGGTTTCCGATCGGCTACGCTGCGGCGCAGAAATCTGGGCCGCCGGCCGCCAGTTGGCCAATTGACCGCTTGCTGGCGGCGGGCGTCGCCGCTATCGCTGTCGGCGGGACACCCCTCCCCAACGAGGGGCATATATCTGGAAGGATAACATGTCTGAGATCGACACTCCGGCCGCGCGGCCGGCCAATCCGCGCTTTTCCTCTGGCCCTTGTGCCAAACCCCCCACATTCTCGGTGAACAAGCTGGCCGGTGCCGCGCTGGGCCGGTCGCACCGCGCCGCCATCGGCAAGGCCAAGCTGAAGCAGGCCATCGACGAAACCCGCGCGATCCTTGGCGTGCCTGCCGATTATCGCATCGGCATCGTTCCGGCCTCGGACACCGGCGCGGTCGAGATGGCGCTGTGGTCGCTGCTGGGCGCGCGCAAGGCCACGATGCTGGCCTGGGAAAGCTTTGGCGCCGGCTGGGTGAGCGATGTGGTCAAGCAGTTGCAGATCGAGGCCGCCGTGAAAACCGCCGACTATGGCCAGATCGTCGACATGGCCGAGGTCGATTTCGACACAGACGTCGTCTTTACCTGGAATGGCACGACGTCGGGCGTGAGGGTGCCCGACGGTGATGCCATTCCCGCCGACCGGGGCGGGCTGACGATCTGCGACGCCACCTCGGCCGCCTTCGCGATGGCGCTGCCGTGGGACAAGCTGGATGTGGTCACCTTCTCGTGGCAGAAGGTGCTGGGTGGCGAGGCGGCGCATGGCATGCTGATCCTGTCGCCCCGCGCGGTCGCTCGGCTCGAGTCCTATACACCGCCCTGGCCGCTGCCGAAGATTTTCCGCCTGACCAAGGGCGGCAAGCTGATCGAGGGCATCTTTACCGGCGCCACCATCAACACGCCCTCGATGCTGGCGGTCGAAGATTATCTGCAGGCGCTGGACTGGGCGCGCGGCGTGGGCGGGCTGAACGGCCTGATCGCGCGGGCCGATTCCAACGCGGCGGTGATCGATCGTTTCGTTTCCGCCAACGACTGGATCGATTTCCTGGCCGAGGCGCCCGCGACCCGGTCGAACACGTCGGTCTGCCTGAAATTCACTGACCCGGGCATCGCCGACGGCGCTGCCTTTGCCAAGGCGGTGGCCGGGCGGCTCGAGGCCGAAGGCGTGGCGCTGGATGTCGGCGCTTACCGCGACGCGCCGCCGGGGCTGCGCATCTGGTGTGGCGGCACGGTCGAGACCGCCGACCTCGAGGCGTTGATGCCGTGGCTCGACTGGGCCTATCGCAGCGAACGCGCCGCGCTGGCCCGGGCCGCCTGAACAGCCACGTCAGCCGCCGGGCCGGAAAGTTCCGCAGGAAGATTTCCCGGCGCCCGGCGGCACTCTGATCATTCAAGAAAGGCCCATATCCATGGCCCCCAAAGTTCTCGTATCCGACAAGCTTTCGGAAACCGCCGTTCAAATCTTCCGTGACCGTGGCATCGAGGTCGATTTCGACCCGACGCTTGGCAAGGACAAGGACCGGCTGCTTGGCGTCATCGCCGATTATGACGGCCTTGCCATCCGCTCGGCCACCAAGGTCACCGACAAGTTGCTGGCCGCCGCGCCTAACCTGCGGGTTGTGGCCCGCGCCGGGATCGGGGTCGACAATGTCGACATTCCCGCCGCCTCGAAACGCGGCGTGATCGTGATGAACACGCCCTTCGGCAACATGATCACCACGGCCGAACATGCCATCGCCATGATGTTCGCCGTGGCCCGGCAAATCCCCGCGGCCAGCGTGTCGACCCAAGCCGGCAAGTGGGAAAAGTCGCGCTTCATGGGGGTCGAGCTGACCAACAAGACCCTTGGCGTCATCGGCGCCGGCAACATCGGCGGCATCGTCTGCGAGCGTGCCGTTGCCCTGAAGATGAAGGTCGTGGCCTATGATCCCTTCCTCGGCGAAGAGCGTGCCGCCAGGCTGGGCGTGACCAAGGTCGGGCTGGACGAGCTTTTGGCGCGCGCCGACTTCATCACCCTGCATGTGCCGCTGACCGACCAGACGCGCAATATCCTGAGCCGCGAGGCTCTGGCCAAGACCCGCAAGGGTGTGCGTATCATCAATTGCGCCCGCGGCGGTCTGGTCGACGAACAGGCCCTGGCCGAGATGCTGCAGGCCGGCCATGTTGCCGGCGCCGCCTTCGATGTCTTTGCGTCCGAGCCGGCGACCGAGAACCCGCTGTTCAACCTGCCCAACGTGGTCTGCACGCCGCATCTGGGTGCCGCGACCACCGAGGCGCAGGAAAACGTGGCCCTGCAAGTGGCCGAGCAGATGTCGGACTATCTGTTGACCGGGGCGGTGACCAACGCGCTGAACATGCCTTCGGTCACGGCGGAAGAGGCCAAGGTCATGGGGCCGTGGGTCGATCTGGCCGCGCATCTGGGCGCCTTTGTCGGCCAGATGACGGACGAGCCGATCAAGGCCATCAACATCCTTTATAATGGCCGCGTCGCCGACATGAACACCGCGGCGCTGAACGCGGCCGCGGTTGCCGGCATCATGAAGGCCACCAACCCCGACGTGAACATGGTTTCGGCCCCGGTTATCGCCAGAGAGCGGGGTATCGACATCGCCACGACGACCCAGACCAAGACCGGCGCCTTCGACGCCTATATCAAGCTGACGGTGGTGACCGAACAGCGCGAGCGGTCGGTCGCGGGCACGGTTTTCTCGGACGGCAAGCCGCGCTTCATCCAGATCAAGGGCATCAATATCGATGCCGAGGTCGGGGCGCACATGCTGTACACCACCAATTCCGACGTGCCGGGGATCATCGGCGCGCTGGGTCGGACGCTGGGCGAAAACGGCGTGAACATTGCCAACTTTACCCTTGGCCGCACCAGTGCCGGCGGCGATGCCATCGCCCTGCTGTATCTCGACACCCAGCCACCGGTGCCGGTTTTGCGCCAGCTTGCCGCGACGGGGCTGTTCAACCAGATCCGTCCGTTGCAGTTTGACGTTGCCTGACCAAACCGGGCCCCGGCCATGCCCGGGGCCGCAACCGCGCGGAGCCTGCGATGACGATCTATGCCGTCGGTGACATTCACGGCCAGATGGCGCGGCTGGCCGAGGTCATGGACCTGATCGCCCGCGACGGCGGCCCGGATGCCGAGATCGTGTTTCTGGGAGACTATACCGACCGCGGGCCCGACAGCCGCGCGGTGCTGGCGTTTCTTGTCGCCGGGCAGGCCGAGGGGCGCAACTGGCGCTTTCTGCTGGGCAATCACGACCGGCTGTTTCTGCGGTTCCTCACCGACGGCCAGGAAAACGATAGCAACATGAAGTCGCGGATGAGCTGGCTGAACCCGCGTCTGGGCGGGACCGAAACGCTCAGCTCATACGGATTGGCGCCCCAGCGCACGCCGACCTTCCTGCTGGCGCAGAATGGCGGTTGGGAGACGTTGCATTCCTACGGGCTGGGCGACCGCGACCTGCCGCGTGCCGAACTGTCGGCGGCGGTCCGCGCCGCGGTTCCGGCGGCGCATGTGCGGTTCCTGCAGTCGCTGGAGCCGCATATCGCCACTGACGATATCCTGTTCGTGCATGCCGGCCTGCGCCCGGGCGTTCCGCTGGCCGATCAGACGGTCGACGACCTGATCTGGATCAGGGGCCCGTTTCTTGACGACGCCAGCGACCACGGTTGGCTGGTGGTGCACGGGCATACACCGGTCGACCGCCCCGAGCATCGGGGCAACCGTGTCGATCTGGACACCGGCGCCGGTTATGGCCGCGCGCTGACGGCCGCGGCGATCGAGGGGCGGGACGTGTTCATCCTGACCCCGGCCGGCCGCGTGCCGCTGCTGCCCGGGGCCTGAGGCGGCCATGGCGTAACGCGCGCGACCTGATCCGGCCGGCGTCACCCGGACGGCGCCGAAACCAATGATTTCAGCCAGTGTCCGGCAATTCGGGTTTGACCCGAAACGCCCTATTTCTTGCCCGGCGTGCCGTCGAATTTCTTTTCCAGCGTGGTCCAGCAGTCGATGTAGTCGTCCTGCAGCGGCGCCTCGCGCGCGGCGAAGGCGGTCAGATGCTGGGGGAAGCGGGTTTCGAACATGAAGGACATGGTGTTGTCCAGCTTGTCGGGCCCGAGGCTGGCGTTCGAGGCGCGCTCGAACGCGTCGCGGTCGGGGCCGTGGGGCAGCATCATGTTGTGCAGGCTCATCCCGCCGGGGACAAAGCCTTCGGGCTTGGCATCGTAGACGCCATAGATGTTGCCCATCAGCTCGGACATGATGTTCCTGTGATACCAGGGCGGGCGGAAGGTATCTTCCATCACCATCCAGCGTTCGCGGAACAGCACGAAATCGATATTGGCGGTGCCCGGCACGCCCGAGGGCGCGGTCAGCACCGTGAAGATCGACGGGTCGGGATGATCGAACAGGATGGCCCCGACCGGGCAGTAATTGTCGAGGTCGTATTTGCAGGGCGCATAGTTGCCGTGCCAGGCGACGACATCCAGCGGCGATTGTCCAATCTCGGTCCGGTGGAACTGGCCGCACCATTTGACCGTGACGGTCGAGGCGACCTCGCGGTCTTCGAAGGCGGCCACCGGCGTCTTGAAATCGCGGCGGTTGGCCATGCAGTTGGCCCCGATGGGCCCGCGGCCGGGCAGGTCGTATTTCTGGCCGTAGTTTTCACACACGAAACCCCGGGCCGGGCCGTCGACCAGTTCGACCCGGTAGACCAGACCGCGCGGGATGATGGCGATCTCTTTCGGTTGCAGGTCGATGACCCCCAGTTCGGTATAGAAACGCAGGCGCCCTTCCTGCGGCACCACCAGCAATTCGCTGTCGGCCGAGTAGAAATAGTCATCGAGCATCGAGGCGGTGACCAGATAGATGTGGCTGGCCATGCCGACCTGCGTGTTGACGTCGCCGGCGGTGGTCATGGTGCGCATGCCGGTGACCCAGGTCAGCCGCTCGCTGGTCATGGGCACCGGGTTCCAGCGATACTGGCCCAACGAAATGACGTCAGGGTCGATGTCGGGCGCCGATTTCCAGTGCGGCAGATCAATCTTGGTGTATCGGTGCGAATGCTTGACCGAGGGCCGGATGCGATAGCACCAGGTGCGTTCGTTCTGGTGGCTGGGCGCGGTAAACGCCGTGCCGGTCAGTTGTTCGCCGTAAAGACCGTAATTGCACTTTTGCGGGCTGTTCATGCCCTGAGGCAGGGCGCCGGGCAGCGCCTCGGTCTCGAAGTCGTTGCCAAAGCCGGGCATATAGCCGGGGCTGGTGCCGGCAACCGAGCGGTCGCTGGTCATGGCGCGGGGGTCTGCATGGGTGTTCATGGCGGGCTCCGATTCTTTGGGCGGCATTATCGTTGCACTTGCAACGATGTCAATTCGCGGGGCAGGCGACCGGCCCCGCCCGGGCTTTCCCTTGGTCGGGCAACGCGCTATAGGGCGCCGTCCTGCAAGCAAGGAGTCCCCACGAGATGGGCTATAAAGTCGTCGTTGTCGGCGCCACGGGCAACGTGGGCCGCGAAATGCTGAACATTCTGGACGAGCGCCAGTTCCCCGTTGACGAGATCGCGGCACTGGCGTCGCGCAAATCGCTCGGGACCGAGGTCAGCTTTGGCGACAAGACCCTGAAGATCAGGGATTTGGCGACATTCGATTTCACCGGCTGGGACATGGCGCTGTTCGCCGTCGGGTCGGAAGCGACCAAGGAACATGCCCCCCGCGCCGCGAAATCGGGGTGCGTGGTGATCGATAACTCGTCGCTCTACCGCTATGACCCCGAGGTTCCGCTGATCGTTCCGGAAGTCAACGCGCACGCCATCGAGGGCGTGCGCAGGAAGAACATCATCGCCAACCCCAACTGCTCGACCGCGCAGATGGTGGTGGCGCTGAAGCCGTTGCACGACCGCGCCCGGATCAGGCGCGTGGTTGTGTCGACCTACCAGTCGGTGTCCGGCGCCGGCAAGGAGGGCATGGACGAGCTTTGGGACCAGACCAAGGGCATGTATGTGCCCGGGCAGGAAAGGGCGCCCGACAAGTTCCAGAAGCAGATTGCCTTCAACATCATTCCCCAGATCGACGTCTTCATGGAAGACGGCATGACCAAGGAAGAGTGGAAGATGGTGGCCGAGACCAAGAAGATCGTCGATCCGTCGATCAAGGTGACGGCAACCTGCGTGCGCGTGCCGGTGTTTGTCGGCCATTGCGAGGCGATAAATATCGAGTTCGAAGACTTCCTTGACGAGGACGAGGCGCGCGACATCCTGCGCCAGGCCCCCGGGATCATGGTGGTCGACAAGCGTGAAGCCGGCGGATACGCCACGCCGGTTGAATGCGTGGGCGACTATGCCACCTTCATCAGCCGCATCCGCCAGGACTGGACCATCGAGAACGGCCTGAACCTGTGGTGCGTGTCCGACAACCTGCGCAAGGGCGCGGCCCTGAACGCGGTGCAGATCGCCGAGGTGCTGGGCAACCGGGTGCTGCAGCACGCCTGACCGCGGCGTGCCGTGACCGATTGCGCCGCGCCGTGGGCGCAGCGCGCAAGGCCGGGGGGCGCTGCCCCCCGCTTCGCGTTCCGCGAATTCACCCCCCGGGATATTTTTCGACAGAAGTAGACCACGTGGCCGGCGGGCGGGGGCCCGCGGGCTTTGCGCCGTTATATCTTGTAGCGCAACAGGGTGTCGCCGGCGTCGAGCCTGGGGGCGAGTTCGATGCGTTCGCCCGGGCCGTTGCGGTCCTTGCCGGCGCCTTCGGCGACGATGCGGGCCGCGGCGCGTCCGATTTCGCGGCGGGCGCTGTCCATGGTTGCGAGGCGCACCGGCAACCCGTCGATCAGGTCGACCGCGTTGAAGCCGGCCATACCCAGCCGCCCGGGGATGTCCATGCCCTGTTCGCGGCACCAGAGCAGCCCGCCGGCGCCGATCACGTCATTGGAGTAGTAGAGGAAATCGAGCTCGGGGGTTCGTTTCAGGATGGCCTGGGTCATCTCGCGCCCCTTGGCCATGGACGAGCCGCCGTCATAGAACATCTGGTCGGCGATCTCGATGCCGTCCCTGGCCAGCGCTTCGGTAAAGCCTTCGAAACGTTTGCGCGCCCGGTGGTCGAGCGGCATTTTCGAGCCGAGGAATCCGATCTTGCGAAAGCCCTGTTTCAGGATGGCTCGGGCCATTTCGCGCCCCGCGCGCCGGTGCGAGATGCCCACGACGCTGTCGATGGGGTCGCCATCGGTGTCCATGATCTCGACCACGGGGATACCGGCGGCCTTGAGCATGGCGATCGAGGCGTCGCTGTGTTCGATCCCGGCCACGATCACCCCTGACGGGCGCCACGACAGCATCTCGTAGAGAACATCCTCTTCCCGTTCGGGCCGGTAGTTCGTGACCCCGACCACGGGCTGGAGATCGGTTTCATCGAGAATTTCCGCGATACCGGTCATGACTTCGGGGAAGACCATGTTCGACATGCTGGGAATGACCACGGCAATCAGGTTGACCCGGCTTGAGGCCAGAGCGCCGGCGATCTTGTTGGGCACATAGCCAAGGTTCTTGGCGGCCTGCAGCACCCGCTGCCGGGTGGCATCGCTGACCTCGCCACGGTTCCTGAGGACCCGGCTGACCGTCATTTCGCTGACGCCCGAGGCTTCGGACACGTCGCGCAGGGTCAGCGGGCGCCGGGCGCTGCGGGGGCTGTCGTCATTCACTGGGCCGATCTCCTTGATTGGTTTCAGTTAAACGGAATGGCCGCCAAGCGCCAAGAGAAACCGCGCGAAAAGCGGCGCGACGGCTTGTAGTTCCTGGGGCTGCATGGGAATATCCAGCAAAAGTTCGATAAGTTTCAGGAGGTTCCCTGTGGCCCCCATGCAAAAACTGTGCATACTTTCGGCGCCGCGCAGTGGCACGAACTATATGTGCGGGTCTGGTCGCAATTCCGCGGGCATGTTTCCTTTGCCGAACTTTTTCACCGTAAATCGGCCTATGGCACCAAACGGATCCTGAGCGAACTTGGCGCGGAACTTGGCGTGGATGCCACCGATGTCGGTGACCCCGCGCTGGTTTCAGTGATGCGTGGCGACCCGGTTCGGAGCCTTGGTGCGATCGAAAGAATACTGCAGGCTCAGGGCTTTACAAGTTTCTCCTACAAGGTTTTCCCGCCCCATTTGCGGGGCGACAAACTGTTTGCGGTTCTTGGCATGTCCGGCACATCGGCGGTTTTTGTCAGGCGCCGGTTCATCGACAGCTATATCAGCGCCCAAAAGGCGCGTGCGGTTGGAAGCTGGACGCAGGAAAATACCACCGATCTGAGCGTGTCGCTGGATTATGACGACTTCAGCCGGTGGCTTGGCCAGCGCCGTGGCTGGTTCGCGGCGGCACGGGCGCATCTTGAGGATAACGGGCTGCCTTTTGGCACGCTGATCTATGAACAGGACATCGATTGCCCGCTAGAGGATCATGTGGCCAAGGCACAGGGTCTGTTCCGGCAATTCGGCTTCGATCCGGCGTATGATTTTGCCGCCGCGCGGCCGAAACACACCAAGCAGGACCGGTCCAGCGACTATGGCGGGAAGGTCCGGAACTGGACCGAATTCTGCGACCGGGCCAAGGCCGCGGGTGGCTATGAGCGGCTTTTCCAGACCGAATAGCCGCGGAAGCTTCTTGGCCTGACCGCGGCGGGCGGGTATGACGCCTGACAGCGGCCCCGTGGCTCAACTGGATAGAGCAGCCCCCTCCTAAGGGGCAGGTTGCAGGTTCGAATCCTGCCGGGGTCGCCAGCTTCCTTGTAACACGATGAAAACGCACATTAGTTACGCCTGCGGCAGCTTGCGTTTACGGGGTTTGGCCATGTTCCGTTTTGCCCGTTGGCGCGGCTTGCCCGCTGATCGATTCTGGCATATGGTATACCAGATACCAAATCGCACCCCGGAGCCGCCCGCACCGTGAAGCTTGAGCCGCTGGACACCAACGCGACCCTGACCGACCGGGTCTATCGCCGTTTGCGCGGTGCGATCATCGACATGAACATCTATGGCGACGGCGCCGACCTGCGCCTTGACGAACGGTCGATGGCCGACCAGTTGAACGTGTCACGCACGCCCCTGCGCGAGGCTTTGACCCGGCTGGAACGCGACGGGCTGATCGAGATCCGGCCGCGCCGGGGCGTGTTTGTCGTGCGCAAGACGCTGGACGACATTCTGCAGATGATCATCGCCTGGGCGGCGCTGGAAAGCATGGCCGCACGGCTGGCCGCCGCGCGCGCCACCGACCGGCAGATTGCGCGGCTGCGCCAGCATGCCATGGACAATTCGAAAAGCTCGTCGCACGCCGATCTTGGCGAATATTCCGGGGCCAACATCCGCTTTCACCAGATGATCCTGGAAATGTCCGGCTGCGCGCTGCTGGCCGACATGGCCGACGGGCTGTTTCTGCATATCCACGCGGTGCGGCGCCGGGCGCTGGCCGAGGATGGTCGGGCCACACGCTCGGTTGTCGATCACATGGGCATTATCGAGGCGCTTGAACGCCGCGACCCCGACGAGGCCGCGCATCTGGTGCGGATTCACACAATGCGGCTGCACGATCACGTGCAGCGCGTCTGGCAAACCGTCGAACCCGTGGCCGCAACGCCGCAGAAAGGCACAGCATGACCGAAACCAGCACCCCACCCGACCCGCAGGGCGATCTGACCGACGGCTTTCACCTGATCATCGACGCGCTAAAGCTGAACGGGGTCGAAACCGTCTATCACGTGCCGGGCATCCCGGTGACCGACCTGGGCCGCATGATGCAGGCCGAGGGCTTGCGCGTGATCTCGTTCCGTCACGAATCCAACGCCGGCAACGCCGCCGCAATCGCCGGATACCTGACGCGCAAGCCCGGGGTCTGCCTTACCGTGTCGGCGCCGGGGTTCCTGAACGGGCTGGTGGCGCTGAGCCATGCAACCACCAACTGCTGGCCGATGATCCTGATCTCGGGCTCGTCCGAACGCGAAATCGTCGACCTGCAAAAGGGCGACTATGAAGAGATGGACCAACTCGCCATTGCCAAGCCGCTGTGCAAGGCGGCCTATCGCATCCTCAGGGCCGAGGATATCGGCATCGGCATCGCCCGGGCGGTGCGCGCCGCGGTTTCCGGGCGGCCGGGGGGCGTATACCTCGACCTGCCGGCCAGCTTGATGGGGCAGGTGATGGACGCCGCCGCGGGCGCGAAAACGCTGATCGAGGTGGTCGATCCGGCGCCGGCGCAATTCCCGGCGCAGGCGGCGGTCGACAGGGCGCTGGACGTGCTGTCATCGGCCCGCAAGCCGCTGATCATCCTTGGCAAGGGCGCGGCCTATGCCCAGTGCGACGCGCTGGTGCGGCAGTTCGTCGAAACCAGCGGCATCCCCTATCTGGCCATGTCCATGGCCAAGGGTTTGCTGCCCGACGATCACGGGCAATACGCCGGCGCCGCGCGGTCGCTGGCGCTGAAGGACAGCGACTGCGTGATGCTGATCGGCGCGCGGCTGAACTGGCTGCTCAGCCATGGGCGCGGCAAGCAGTGGGGCGAACCCCATGGCAAGCGCTTTGTCCATATCGACATCGACCCGAAAGAGATGGACAGCAACCAGCCGATTGCCGCGCCGCTGGTGGGCGATATCGAAAGCTGCCTGACCATGCTGCTGGCCGGCATGGGCGACTGGTCCGCACCCGATGCCGCCTGGACGGGCGCGATTGCCGACAAGGCCGCCGCCAATGTCGCGCGCATGGGGGCGCGGCTGATGAACAACAACGTGCCCATGGATTATCACGGCGCGCTGGGACGCCTGAAAAGCGTGTTCGCCGACCATCCCGACGCCATATTGGTGAACGAGGGCGCCAACACGCTGGATTTCGCGCGGTCGATCATCGACATGTCAAAACCGCGCAAGCGGCTCGACGTGGGGACCTGGGGCGTCATGGGCATCGGCATGGGCACGGCGATTGCCGCCGCGGTCGAAACCGGGCAGCCGGTGGTGGCGATCGAGGGCGACAGCGCCTTCGGGTTTTCCGGGATGGAGGTGGAAACCATCTGCCGCTATGGCCTGCCGGTCTGCGTGGTCGTCTTCAACAATTCCGGCATCTACCGCGGCACCGACACCGACCCCACGGGGCGCGATCCGGCGCCAACGGTGTTTGTCCGCGAGGCGCAGTATGACCTGATGATGACCGCCTTCGGCGGCGCCGGCGTCACCGCCCGCAGCCCCGACGACCTGGAACAGGCCGTGCGGGCCGCCATCGCCAGCCGCCGCCCGACGCTGGTCAACGCCATCATCGACCCGAGCACCGGCACTGAATCCGGCCGCATCGGCAACCTGAACCCGCAATCCGTCGTGAAGAAGAAATAGGGGGACCGGCCGATGAAAGCCCTTGAAGGTGTCAGAATACTCGATTTCACCCATGTCCAGTCGGGCCCGACCTGCACCCAGCTTCTGGCCTGGTTGGGGGCCGACGTCATCAAGGTCGAACGCCCCGGCGTCGGCGACGCCACGCGCAAGCAACTGGTCGATGTGCCGGGGGCGGATTCGCTGTATTTCACCATGCTCAACCACAACAAGCGCTCGATCGAGCTGAATTCGAAGACCGAGACCGGCAAAGAGGTTCTGACCCGGCTGATCGAGGAATGCGACGTGCTGGTGGAAAACTTCGCCCCCGGCGCGCTGGACCGGATGGGATTTGGCTGGGAGCGGATACAGGACATCAATCCGCGCATCATCATGGCCTCGATCAAGGGCTTTGGCCCCGGGCAATACGAAGATTGCAAGGTCTACGAGAATATCGCGCAATGTGCCGGCGGCGCGGCGTCGACCACCGGGTTCCGCGACGGCCCGCCGCTGGTGACCGGGGCGCAGATCGGCGATTCTGGCACCGGCCTGCACCTGGCGCTGGGCATCGTCGCGGCGCTGTACCAACGCCAGACCACCGGGCGCGGCCAGAAGGTGCTGGCACCAATGCAGGACGGGGTGGTCAACCTGTGCCGGGTCAAACTGCGCGACCAGCAGCGGCTGGCCGCCGGTCCGCTGGAGGAATATTCCCAGTTCGGCGCCGGCATCCCGTTTGGCGAGGCAACGCCGCGGGCCGGCAACGATTCCGGCGGCGGCCAGCCCGGGCGCATCCTGAAATGCAAGGGCTGGGAGACCGACCCCGACGCCTATACCTATTTCATCACCCAGGCGGCGGCTTGGGGCAATGTCTGCGACGTGATCGGCGCGCCGGAATGGAAAACCGCCCCGGGCTATGCCACCCCGCCCGAGCGGCTGGACAAGCAGGACGAGATCTTTGCCCGCATCGAAGCCTGGACCATGACCCGGACGAAATACGAGGTCATGGCGCAGTGCAATCCGCTGAACATTCCCGTCGGGCCCATCCTTTCGATGCAGGAAATCATGGAAGACGAGGGCCTGCGCGCGACCGGAACCATCGTGGACGTCTCGCATCCGGAACGCGGAAGCTATGTCTCGGTCGGCTGCCCGATCAAGCTGTCGGACAGCCCGGTCACGGTTGAACGGGCGCCGCTGCTGGGCGAGCATACCGCCGAGATTTTGTCCGA
Source organism: uncultured Rhodobacterales bacterium (assembly GCA_964472855.1). Lineage (GTDB taxonomy): Bacteria > Pseudomonadota > Alphaproteobacteria > Rhodobacterales > Rhodobacteraceae > Tranquillimonas. The sequence goes on from CAYYMJ010000014.1 coordinate 35,960, forward strand.
CGTGCTGGGCTATGACGGCGATGCGCTGGGCCGCGTGCTGGCATCGGGCGCGGTTGGCGACCAGAAGGGGGAGTAGGCAGAATGCGTGTGATCGTGATGGGCCAGCAGGCCTTTGGCAAGGATGTGCTGGGCAAGCTTCTGGACGCCGGCACCGACAAGGTGGTGGCGGTTTATTGCGAGCCCGACCGCGAGGGCCGGCCCGTGGACCCGATCAAGGCGTTCGCGCTGGAACACGGCCTGCCGCTGGAACAGCCGGGGGATTTCGATGACCCGGACGTGCTGCGGCGGCTGGAGGGATACGGGGCCGACCTGATGGTCATGGCCTTTGTGAATGTCTTCGTGCCCGAGGCGGCGCGCGATACCCCGCGGCTGGGCGCGATCTGCTTTCATCCGTCGCTGTTGCCGGCGCACCGGGGCCCCAGCGCCGTCAACTGGCCAATCATCATGGGCGAAACCCGGTCGGGATTTGGCTGGTTCTACCCCACCGACGGACTGGACGAGGGTGACAGCCTGTTGCAGTGGGAATGCGACATCGGGCCCGATGACACGGTGATCGACCTCTATTTCAAGAAGATCTATCCGGCCGCCGTCGACAGCGTTCTCGAGGTTTGCGATCTGTTTCGGTCGGGCAAACCGCCGCGGATCGTGCCCGATCCGGCGCAGGCGGGATACGAGCGGCGCTGCACCAGGCGCCACGCGCGCATCGACTGGAACAAGCCGGTCGGGCAGGTCTATGACCTGATCCGCGGGACCAACCCCAGCCCCGGGGCCTGGACCACGCTGAACGGGGCCGAGTTGCAGGTTTACGACTGCGAGCGGCTGCCCGGGGACGGTGTGTCGGCGAGGGTCATCGACGTGGCGGATGACGGGGTGACGGTGCAGCTGATCGGCGGCCGCATCCGGATACTCCGGGTGCGCCCCGCAGGCGGGGCCAAGATGGCCGCCGCCGACTGGGCCGGCGCGGCGGGGCTGGCGCCCGGCGCCCTGCTGGGCAGTTAGAGCGCCGGCCGCGGGATTGTGCGGGCCTGACGGCCCGCGCGGTTTTGTAGTTTTGGCGCGGGGTTCCCCCGCGCCGGTGCCTCCGGCGGGGATATTTTTGCCAGGATGATGGGCGGGAGGCGCAATTGGGCTTGTCCCTTCGGGCGCGACAGGTGCTAGCCTGTGGGGGGTGGGGTCATTGGAGCATGGGGCATGTCGCAGGCGTTGAGCGGGTTTCTGGCGGACGAGATCGCCGGGCTGAAGGCGGCGGGGCTTTACCGGACCGAGCGGGTCATTGCCGGGCCGCAGGCCGGCACGGTGCGGCTGGAGACCGGGGCGCGGGCGATCAACCTGTGCGCCAACAACTACCTTGGTCTGAGCAACGACGCCGGACTGGTGGCGGCGGCGCAGGGCGCGTTGGCGCGCTATGGGTACGGGATGTCGTCGGTGCGGTTCATTTGCGGCACGCAGGAAGATCACAAGATGCTGGAGGCGCGGCTGTCGCGCTTTTTGGGGATGGAGGACACGATCCTGTTTTCCAGCTGTTTCGACGCCAATACCGGGCTGTTCGAGACCTTGCTGGGCGAAGAGGACGCGGTGATCTCGGACGCGCTGAACCATGCCTCGATCATCGATGGTATCCGGCTGTGCAAGGCCCGGCGGCTGAGGTATGCCAATTCGGACATGGGCGCGCTGGAGGCGCGGCTGAAAGAGGCGGCCGGCTGCCGGTTTCGGCTGATCGCCACGGACGGGGTATTCTCGATGGACGGGTCGGTGGCCCGGCTGGGCGAGATCTGCGACCTGGCCGAGGCCCATGACGCCCTGGTGATGGTGGATGACAGCCATGCCGTGGGCTTCATGGGCGCAACCGGGCGCGGAACCCACCAGCATTGCGGGGTCATGGGCCGGGTCGACATCATTACCGGCACGCTGGGCAAGGCGCTGGGCGGTGCGTCGGGCGGGTATGTGGCGGGCGCGTCGGCGGTGATTGACTGGTTGCGCCAGCGGTCGCGGCCCTATCTTTTTTCCAACACGCTGGCGCCGGTGATCGCGGCGACATCGCTGGCGGTGCTGGAGTTGCTGGAGACCTCGACCGCGGCGCGCGACCGGCTGTTTGCCAACGCGGCGCATTTCCGCGACCGGATGTCGGCGGCGGGGTTTGACCTGCTGCCGGGGGACCATCCGATCATACCGGTGATGCTGCGCGATCCGAAGCTGGCGCAGGAGATGGCGGCGCGGCTGGAAGCGCGGGGGGTGTTCGTGGCGCCGTTCAGCTTTCCGGTCGTGCCGAAGGGGCAGGACCGGATCCGCACCCAGATGTCGGCGGCGCATGAGCGTGACGAGCTGGACCGGGCCATCGACGCCTTTGTTGCTGTCGGGCGCGAGATGGAGGTCATCGGATGAGCGACAACCGCATGAAGGCGCTGGTCAAGGCCCGGGCCGAGCCGGGCCTGTGGATGCAGCGTGTGCCGGTTCCGGAACCCCAGCCGGACGAGGTTTTGATCAAGGTTCGGAAATCGGCCATTTGCGGCACCGACGTGCATATCTGGAAGTGGGACGACTGGTCGGCCGGCACGGTGCCGGTTCCCATGGTGGTGGGGCACGAGTTTTGCGGCCAGATCGTCGATTGCGGGGCGGCGGCGCAGAAATACCGGGTGGGTCAGCGGGTGTCGGGCGAGGGGCATGTCGTTTGCGGCGCTTGCCGCAACTGCCGCGCCGGGCGCGGGCATCTGTGCCGCAACACCCGGGGCGTGGGCGTGCATCGCCCCGGGTCCTTTGCCGAATATGTCGCCATCCCCGAGGATAATGTCGTTGTCATCCCCGACGACATCTCCGACGAGATTGCCGCCATCTTCGACCCGCTGGGCAACGCCGTGCACACGGCGCTGAGCTTTGATCTGGTGGGCGAGGATGTGCTGGTCACCGGTGCCGGCCCCATTGGCATCATGGGCGCGCTGGTGGCGCAGAAGGCCGGTGCGCGCAAGGTGGTGATCACCGATATCGCGCCGTTCCGGCTGGACCTGGCGCGGCGCATGGGGGTTCAGCATGTGGTCGATGTTTCGTCCGGGACGCTGCGCGATGTCATGGACGAGATCGGCATGACCGAGGGATTTGACGTAGGGTTGGAGATGTCGGGGGCCGCCGCCGCCATGCGCCAGATGCTCGCGCGAATGAACAACGGCGGCAAGATCGCCCTGCTGGGCATTGCCCCGACCGCCTTTGCCGTCGACTGGAACGAGATCATCTTCAAGATGCTGCACGTCAAGGGCATCTATGGCCGGGAAATGTTCGAGACATGGTACAAGATGATTGCCATGGTCCAGAGCGGGCTGGACCTGTCGGGCCTGATCACCCACCGGATTTCCATCGACGATTTCGAGACCGGATTTGCCGCGATGTTGTCGGGCGACGCGGGCAAGGTGGTGATGGACTGGGGCGTCTGAGCCGTCAGTGCCGTGGCGGGGGGGCAGAGCCAGGCACGCGCGCGCCGCGATCCCGGACGGGCGTGCGCCCGAAGCGGCGCCGGGCGCGGTCTTGCGCAAGCTTTGACATCTGGCCGAGGCTGGTCAGGATGGGCCGCGACGTCGATATTGCGAATGTTCCCGGAATAGAGGGTCGCGGGTGACCGATTTCATCTTTGACGGGCCCGGGCGGGCCGCGGCCACCGTGCTTCTGGCCCATGGTGCCGGGGCGGCGATGGATTCGGCCAACATGACCACGGCGGCGTTGGCGCTGGCCGGACAGGGGCTGCGTGTGGCGCGGTTCGAGTTTGGCTATATGGCCGCCCGGCGCTGCGGTGGCCGCAAGCCGCCACCGCGCGCCGACCGGTTGATCCCCGAATATCGCGCTGCCGTGGCCGCGCTGGGCGCCGACCGGCTGGTGATCGGCGGCAAATCCATGGGTGGGCGCGTGGCCAGCATGGTGGCGGACGACCTGCATGGCGACGGCACCGCCGCCGGGTTGCTGTGCCTTGGCTATCCCTTCCACCCGCCGGCCAAGCCCGACCAGACCCGCACCGCGCATCTTGCGACGCTGACCACCCCGGCGCTGATCTGTCAGGGCACGCGCGACCCCTTTGGCACGCGTGACGAGGTTGCGGGCTATGCGCTGGCGGACAGTATCGCGCTGTTGTGGCTGGACGACGGCGACCATGATCTGAAACCGCGCAAGCGCGTCACAGGGCTGAGCGCGGCCGACCACCTGGCCACGATGGCGCAGGCGGTGTCAGACTGGGTGGCGCGGTTGCCCTGATACGCCCCGGCCTGGCAGGCAAGGTTGCGTTCGCGGGGAACGGGCGCAACAGTATGGCGATGCCACGGTCAGCCCTTGTTTCCCTGTTTCTTGCCGCCGTCGCCGCCCTGACGGTCGCGGTCTGGCTTTATTCGGCCAATCAGGCCGTGCACGAGCTTGACCGGCGCGGCCAGTCCGACCTTGCACTGGCATCCGACCGTCTGGTGGGGGCCTTGTTCCGCTATCGCCAGCTTGCCGTGACGCTGGCGTCAAGTCCCCGGATCGGCGCCAACGGTGTCGATCGTGGTGATCTGGCCGGCATCCTGCTGCGCGCCGCCGATGTGTCGGGGGCGCTGGATCTGGTCGTGCTGGACCTTGACGGCGACCTGGTGGCCAGCGCCTCGGGCCTGTCGCCCAACGCGTGGAACCGGTTGCCCTTTGTCGACCGTGCCCGCAATGGCGCGCTGGGCCGCGAGTTGCGCGTCAGCGACCAGTTCGGCCGCCGCGCCTATTATATTGCCGTGCCGATCTTTTCCGAAAGCGGGCCGGTCGAGCGGGTTCTGGTTGCCATCGTCGACCTTGAGGCGATCGAGGCCGATTTTCGCGGCGCGCGCCCGGCGGTCTTTATGGCTGATGCCCGCGGCATCGTGCATTTCACCAACCGGTCCGAGCTGGTTCTGCGCAGCCGCAACAGCGACGTGCCCGGGTTCAAACCCTTTGTCGACTATTCGCAACGACGCTTTTTCGGCACCGATATCTGGACAGTGTCGGCCGGGCGATACCTGCCGCGCCGGGCCTTGCATGTCGAGCGTGATTTGCCCGTGGTGGGCATGCGGGCCGAGGCGCTGATCGATCTGCGCCCGGCACTGGCCAACAGTTTCCTGCAGGCGGCGGTTGCAGCGGCGATCTGCCTGCTTCTGGGTTCGGCCATCTATTTCATGTCCAACCAGCGCCGGCTGCTGGCCCGCGCCAACGAGATACTCGAGGTGCGGGTGGCCCGGCGCACCCGCGAATTGTCCGAGCTGAACGTGTCGCTGCGTCAGGAAGTGATCGAGCGGGAAGAGGCGCAAAGGGCCCTGCGTCGGGCTCAGGACGATCTGGTTCAGGCCGGCAAGCTGGGGGCGCTGGGCAAGATGTCGGCCGGGATCAGCCACGAGTTGAACCAGCCGCTGATGGCCATCCAGTCCTTTGCCCAGAACTCGGCCACGTTTCTGGACCGGGGCGACACCGCCGCCGTGGGTCGCAACATTGCCCGCATCGGCGATCTGGCCCACCGCATGGCGCGGATCATCCGCAATTTCCGCGCATTCGCGCGGCAGGAAAAGGACAAGGTCAGCCGCGTCGATCTGGTGCAGATCGTGCAGGCGGCGCTGGATCTGGCCATGCCGCGCATTTCCGACGCCGGTATCCGCCTTGTGCCCGATCTGCCCCATGGTGCGTTGTGGGTGCAGGGCGGCGAGGTGCGTTTGCAGCAGGTGGTCCTGAACCTGTTGTCCAACGCGGTCGACGCGATGACGGGCGCCGAGCGCCGCGATCTGGGCGTGTCCGTGGCCGTGGTCGGCGGGGCAGCCGTGGTGACAGTGTCCGACACCGGCCCCGGCATCGAGGCGCCAGACAAGGTGTTCGAACCCTTCTACACCACCAAGGAAATCGGCGAGGCCGACGGCGTGGGCCTGGGCCTGTCGATCTCGTATGGACTGGTGCAAAGCTTTGGCGGCACCATCCGCGGCGCCAACAGGCCCGACGGCGGCGCGGTCTTTACCGTTGCGCTGCAGCCTTGGGCGGACGAGGCCGCGGCATGACCGAACCGGTGCCGGTTCTGGTGGTCGATGACGACGCCCATGTTCGCGAGGCGCTGTGCCAGACGCTGGACCTGGCGGGGTATGCGGCGCACCCGGCGGCGTCGTTCATCGTGGCCAAGGATCATATGGGCCGCGACTTTTCCGGCGTGATCCTGTCGGACATCCGCATGCCGGGGCGCGACGGGCTGCACCTGCTGGACCATGCCCTGTCGGTTGACCCCGACCATGCCGTCGTGTTGCTGACCGGCGAAGGCGATATCCCCATGGCGGTAGAGGCGATCAGCCGCGGCGCCTTTGATTTTCTGGAAAAGCCCTGCGCCAACGAAACGCTGCTGGACAGCGTGCGCCGCGCGGCGCGGGCGCGTGGGCTGGTGATCGAGAACCGGCGCCTGCGTGCCGCGCTGGCCAATGGCGACGCGGCGGCGCGCATGATCTACGGCATCTCGGACAAGGCCGCGGCCTTGCGCGACACCGTCCGCAAGATTGCCCCCTTCGATGGGCCGGTGCTGATCGAGGGCTCGCCGGGGTCGGGCGTGGCCAATGTGGCCGAGGTCATCCATCGCCTGTCCGGTCGCGGCAACCACCCGTTCCAGCGCATCGCCGGGGCCGGGTTGACGCGGGCCGGTCTGACATCGGTGCTGCAGGCGGCCGGCGCTGGCACGCTGTTCATCAAGGAATATGCCGCCGCGCCCATGGACGTGCAGTTCGCCCTGCTGGAACATGTCGATGCTGGCGGCGGGGCGCGGGTCGTCGCCGGGTCCACCTTCACCGCCGGCACCGGCACGGGCACCGGCACCGGCAGCGAGGGCGCCAACCCCGACCTCTATTACCGGCTTGGCGGGTTGCAGCTGCGCATCCCGGCGCTGCGGGACCGCCCCGAGGATATTCCGGTGTTGTTTCGCCACTATGTGCGCGAGGCCAGCCAAAGGGCCGGCGTGCCCGAACCCGAGGTCACCGCCGCCAAGGTCGCCGAGCTGATGGCTCGCGACTGGCCGGGCAACAGCACGGCGTTAAGGAACGCGGCGACGCGCTTCGTTCTGCGTCTGGACGATGCCGGCCCGGGCGACAGCGGCCCCGGGCTGGCCGAAAAGCTGGCGCAGGTCGAACGCCTGCTGATCGTCGAGGCGCTGCAGCGCAACAACGGCCACGCCAGCGCCACGGCCGAACAGCTGCGCCTGCCGCGCAAGACCTTTTACGACAAGCTTGCCCGGCATGGCATCAAGCCCGAGGACTATCGAGTCTGATCCGGCAATGTGCGGAATTCCGCACAGCGGCCGCGCAAACCTGTCTGGTTTTCCGCACAAGCCGGGCCGCCTGCGTGGGGCGCGATCGACCAGCGTCACCGGTAACGCATTGATATCAAGCCGCTAACCCAGATGATAGCGTTATCATGGCCGTGGCTGTTGCCGCGCCGGGCGCCGGCATCCGATCAAGGGGGTGGAGTCAAATGCCGTGACAACCGGCATGCCAATCCGGAGGAGAAACCATGAAATTCCTGACCACCGCGGCGGTTGCCGTCGCCCTGACCGTAACTGCTGGCACCGCCTTCGCCTCGTGCGAAGAAGGCGAGATCGTCATCAAGTTCAGCCACGTCACCAACACCGACCGTCACCCCAAGGGCATCGCCGCCACCCTGCTGGCCGAGCGTGTGAATGCCGAGATGGATGGCGTCGCCTGCATGGAGGTGTTCCCCAACTCGACCCTCTACAACGATGACAAAGTGCTTGAAGCCATGCTGCAAGGCGACGTGCAGCTTGCCGCGCCGTCGCTTTCGAAATTCGAAACCTTCACCAAGCAGTTCCGCCTGTTCGACCTGCCCTTCATGTTCAAGAATATCGACGCGGTCGACGCCTTCCAGGCCTCTGACGCCGGTCAGGCCATGAAAGACAGCATGCAGCGCCGCGGCCTGCAGGGGCTGGCGTTCTGGCATAACGGCATGAAGCAGATGTCGGCCAACGTTCCGCTGATGCTGCCGACCGACGCCGAAGGCCTGAAATTCCGTATCCAGCCGTCCGACGTTCTGCAGGCCCAGTTCGAAGCCATTGGCGCCAACCCGCAGAAGATGGCCTTTTCCGAAGTCTACGGCGCGCTGCAACAGGGCGTTGTCGACGGGCAGGAAAACACCTGGTCCAACATCTATGGCCGCAAGTTCTTCGAGGTGCAGGACGGCACCACCGAAACCAACCACGGCATCATCGACTATCTGGTCGTGACCAGCTCGGACTGGCTGGACAGCCTTGACCCGGCCGTGCGCGACCAGTTCCTGACCATTCTGGGCGAAGTGACCCAGCTGCGGAACGGCGAGGCCTTTGCGGTCAACGAAAGCGCACGTCAGGCCGTCGTCGATGCCGGCGGTGTCATCCGTCAACTGGACGACGCGCAGCGCGCCGCCTGGGTCGACGCGATGAAGCCGGTCTGGAGCCAGTTCGCCGACGACGTTCCGGCAGCGCTGGTCGACGCCGCGCAAGTCATCAACGCCAGCAACTGATCGCTGGCCGCGCGCGCCCCTCGCGGGGCGCGCGCTGACTTTTCCCCGCACAATCATCGCAGCCCGATCGAGGTTCCGCCATGCATCCCAACGCCGGAGAATCCTGGGCTGACCAGATCGAAGAGACCCTGATCGCGGTGCTTCTGGGCCTGATGACGCTGCTGACGTTCGCCAATGTCGTCGCGCGCTATGTTTTCAACTCGAACATCCTGTGGGCGCTGGAAATGACCGTGTTCATGTTCGGCTGGCTGGTGTTGCTGGGCGCGTCCTATGCGGTCAAGAAAAACGCGCATCTGGGCGTCGATATCCTTGTCGAGATGTGCGCGCCGCCGCTGCGCCGTCTGTTGGCGCTGGTGTCGGTTCTGGCCTGTGTCGTCTTTTCGTTGCTGCTGTTGAAGGGCTCGTGGGACTATTGGGCCAATTTCGCCAACCTGCCCGGCACCGACGGTCGCTGGTTCCCGCTGGGGTTCGAGGACCGCTTTCGCGCCAAGGGCTGGTACGAGGTCAAGGACATCCCCCTGCCCGAGTTCCTGCGCTGGATGGAAGCCGCCTTCAACGAAGGCGAGGAATACGAAAAGATCCCCCGCATGATCCCCTATGTGGTGATGCCGTTTTCAATGGCCCTGCTGACATTTCGCTTTTGCCAGGCCGGCTGGTCTGTCTGGACCGGACGCATCGACCGCATCGTTGCCAGCCACGAGGTCGAGGACGAACTGGCCGACGTGCGTGAACAGACCGGCGAGGCAAACTGATGGCTGTTGTTCTGCTTTTCGTGATGGTGATCGCGCTGTTGATCATCGGTGTGCCCATCGCGGTTTCACTGGGGCTAAGCTCGGTCCTGTTCCTGCTGTGGTTTTCCGACAGTTCGCTGGCCTCGGTGGCGCAAACGCTGTTTGCCGCCTTCGAAGGGCATTTCACGCTGCTGGCCATCCCCTTCTTCATCCTCGCGTCATCTTTCATGACCACCGGCGGCGTGGCGCGGCGCATCATCCGCTTTTCCATTGCTTGCGTCGGGCATTTCCATGGCGGTCTGGCAATCGCCGGCGTGTTCGCCTGCATGCTGTTCGCCGCGCTGTCGGGGTCGTCCCCGGCAACGGTGGTCGCCATCGGGTCGATCGTGATCGCCGGCATGATGCAGGTTGGATACACCAAGGAATTCGCTGCCGGGGTCATCTGCAACGCCGGGACGCTGGGCATCCTGATACCGCCGTCGATCGTGATGGTGGTCTATGCCGCATCGGTCGAGGTTTCGGTCGGGCGCATGTTTCTGGCCGGCGTGATCCCCGGGATCCTGGCCGGTGTCATGCTGATGGTGACGATCTATGTCATGGCGCGCGTCCGCAAACTGCCCAAGGGCCAGTGGCAGGGCTGGGGCGAGGTCTGGCGTTCCGGGCGCGAGGCCGGCTGGGGCCTGTTCCTGATCGTCATCATCCTTGGCGGTATCTACGGGGGGGTGTTCACCCCGACCGAGGCCGCCGCCGTCGCCGCCATTTATGCCTTTGTGATCGCCACCTTCGTTTACCGCGACATGGGGCCGCTGGCCCCGGCCCGGGCGCAAAGCCTTTCGGCGGCCTCGGTCTTTGACGGCAACCGCGTCGGCGCGCCGACATCGCTGCTCAGCCGGCCGTCGGCGCTGGTGACGGCGTTTGTTCATCCCGACACCCGCAACACCCTGTTCGAGGCCGGCAAGCTGACGATCACCCTGCTGTTCGTGATTGCCAACGCGCTGATCCTGAAACACGTGCTGACCGACGAACAGGTGCCGCAACGGATCGCCGAGGCGATGCTGTCGGCCGGCTTCGGCCCGATCATGTTCCTTGTCGTGGTCAACGTGATCCTGCTGATCGGCGGCCAGTTCATGGAGCCTTCGGGCCTGCTGGTCATCGTCGCGCCGCTGGTCTTTCCCATCGCCATACAATTGGGGATCGACCCGATCCACCTGGGGATCATCATGGTGGTGAACATGGAAATCGGCATGATAACGCCGCCTGTGGGGCTGAACCTGTTCGTGACCTCGGGCGTGGCGCAGATGCCGATGATGGCCGTGGTGCGCGCGGCGCTGCCGTTCCTGGCGGTGCTGTTCGTCTTCCTGATCCTGGTGACCTATGTGCCGTGGCTGTCGACCGTGCTGCCAACGGCGGTCATGGGACCAGAGATCATCACCAAATAGGGCCGTTCGGGCGCGCGCACGCTCAACGATGTTGGTCGTTGATCGCCGCCAGCGCCGCCGACCCCGGGCACAGCCGGTCGGGCGCAATGGCGTTCAGCGGCTCTTTCGCGGTGCCGATCAGGTCGTGCAGGTCACGCGCCTCGGCATCGAGAAACAACAGCCCCGTGGCGATTTCGCCGCGCCTGCGCATGCGTTCCAGCTTTGGCAGCGCCGCCGCCGCGTCCGACGGGTCGTATTCGTCGGCCAGCTTGCTCAGGGTCATTTCGGCCCCGTCATGCAGGGTGACACTTGCCTTGGTGCCGGGGCCATAGTCGGCGGTGATCTCGGCACGCTCGGGCACCAGATCGAGGCGGCCGAACATGTGGTTGTGGTCGCGCACATAGTCGTAGGACTTGGTCGAGGTCGTGTGGTTGTTGAAGGTCACGCAGGGCGAGATCACGTCGATCAGCGCAAAGCCCTGATAGCGGATCCCGGCCTTGATCAGCGGCACCAGCTGGCCCTTGTCGCCCGAGAAACTGCGCGCGACAAAACCGGCCCCCAGCTCGATGGCAAGGTTGCACAGGTCGATGGCATCAAACGGCGTGTCCAGCCCCTTGCGGTTTTTCGACCGCCGGTCGTTGGTGGCCGAAAACTGCCCCTTGGTCAGGCCATAGGTGCCGTTGTTCTCGACGATATACAGCATGTTCACGCCCCGCCGCACGGCATGGCAGAACTGGCCCAGCCCGATCGAGGCGGTATCGCCGTCGCCCGAGATGCCCAGATAGGTCAGGTCGCGGTTGGCAAGGTTGGCGCCGGTGGCGACCGAGGGCATGCGCCCATGCACCGAGTTGAAGCCATGGCTGCGGTTGAGGAAATAGTTGGTGGTTTTCGACGAACAGCCGATGCCCGACATCTTGGCCACGCGGTGGGCGGGCAGCTCCATCTCGAAACAGGCCTCGACCAGCGACGCGGTGACCGAATCGTGCCCACAACCGGCACACAGGGTTGAAATCACACCCTCGTAATCGCGCCGGGTCAGGCCAAGGCTGTTCTTGGGCAGCTTGGGATGGCGGAATTGCGGCTTGAGAATATGGGTCATGTGCGGGCCTTGTTCATTCGGCGGAAATTCGTGAGGCAAGCAGTCCTTCATAGCCCGGCAACCTGACCAGTGCCTGCAGCACCGCGTCGCGGACGAAGGCACCGGTCAGCGGCATGCCGTCGATATTGGGCAGGCCGATCAGCCTGGACGCCGGGATATCGGTTTCGGCCAGCAGCAGGTGGCGCATCTGGCTGTCGCGGTTCTGTTCGATCACGAACAGATAGTCGTGGCGCCCGGCAAATTCGGACACTGCCTGCGCGAAAGGAAAGGCGCGCAGGCGCATGTGGTTCAGCGTTTGCCCGGCCACGTCGAGCATGGCCAGCCCCTCGCGGACGGCAAGGTCGGTGGCGCCGAAATTGACGATGGCCAGCCGCGACAGCTGGGACCGATCGTCGATGACCGGTTGCGGCAGGACCTCGGCGGCGCTGGCAATCTTGCACTTGATGCGCTCGATGGTCTGGGCGTGCAGGCGCCCATCTTCGGTATAGCCACCCAAGTCGTTATGCGAGGTGCCGCGCGTGAAAAAGGCGCCCTTGTCGGGGTGGGTGCCCGGCACGGTGCGATAGGGAATGCCATCGCCGTCGACGTCGCGGTAACGGGCAAATTCGGCCACCTCGTCCAGTGCGTCGGCGTCCAGCATCTTGCCCCGGTCCGGCTGGCGGGCGTCGTCCCATGTCAGTTCGTCGATCACCCAGTCGTTCATACCGATATCAAGGTCGCTCATCACGAACACCGGCGTCTGGTAACGGTCGGCCAGGTCGAAGGCGTCGACCGACATGGTAAAGCATTCGCCGGGATCCGCCGGCAACAGCAGGATATGCCCGGTGTCGCCATGGCTGGCATAGGCGCAGGTCAGGATGTCGGACTGCTGGGTGCGGGTCGGCATACCGGTCGACGGGCCGCCGCGCTGCACGTCGAACAGCACCAGCGGGATCTCGGCGAAATAGGCCAGCCCGATAAACTCGGCCATCAGCGAAATGCCGGGCCCCGAGGTGGCGGTGAAGGCCCGCGCCCCGTTCCAGCTGGCACCGACAGCCATGCCGATGGCGGCCAGTTCGTCCTCGGCCTGGATGACGGCCGCGTTCAGCCGCCCGTCATCGGTGCGGCGCAGCTTGTTGGCATGACGCTCGAACGCTTCGACGAGCGAGGTCGAGGGCGTGATCGGATACCATGTCGCCACGGTGGCCCCGGCATAAAGCGCGCCCAGCCCAGCGGCCTCGTTCCCGGTCATCATGATGCGCCCGTCGGCGTTGCCGATGGTGCGTGCCTGCGCGACCACCTTGCCATGGCCATGGGCACGCACATGGTCGCGGCCCAGATTCAGCGCCTTCAGGTTGGGTTCGATCAGCTTGGGCTTGGCGCGGAACTGGTCGGAAATCATGTGCGCGACCACGTCATAGTCCAGCCCGACCAGCTCGATCAGCGCGCCGACATAGACGACATTCTTGAACAGCTGCCGCTGGCGGGAATCCTTCCAGTGTTCGGCGCAGATCCGGGCAATGGGAATGCCGATGACGTTGATGTCGTCGCGCTCGAAGCTGCGTTCCAGTGTGGAATCGTAGATCAGCGTGCCGCCGCTCACCAGCTCGGCCGAGTCGCGTTTGTAACTGGCCGGGTTCATGGCGACCATCACATCCACGCCCTCGCGCCGCGCCAGATGCCCCGCCGCCGACACGCGGATCTCATACCATGTCGGCAGGCCCTGAATGTTCGACGGAAAGATGTTCTTGGCGCTGACCGGCAGGCCCATCCGGAACAGGGCCTTGGCACACATCAGGTTGGCGCTGGCCGAGCCCGAGCCGTTGACGTTGCCGAACTTGAGAACGAATTCGTTGATCACGGGGTCAGGCTGCATTGGGTTCCACTCGTTCCGGGGTGTGCGTCGGGGCTGCCTTGGCATCGACGAACAGGAATTTCTGCATGTCCCAGGCGCCGGTCGGGCAGCGTTCGGCGCACAGGCCGCAGTGCAGGCAGACGTCTTCGTCCTTCACCATCACGCGCCCGGTGTTCAGCGTGCCCGAGACGTAAAGGTCCTGTTCAAGGTTGACGGCCGGAACCCTCAGCCCCTCGCGCAGGTCGGGTTCTTCGGCGTTGGCCGTGAAGTTGATGCAGTCGACCGGGCAGATGTCGGTGCAGCCGTCGCACTCGATGCACAAGGTATCGGCAAAGACGGTCTGGATGTCGCAATTCAGGCAACGCCCGGCCTCTTCCAGCGCCTGCTGAACGTCAAAGCCCAGCTCGACCTCCATCGACAGGTCGCGCAGCGACAGCGCCGGGTCGACATGGGGCACAATCAGCCGATGTTCGTTGCTGACGTCGTTGTCATAAGACCATTCGTGGATGCCCATCTTCTGGCTGACCAGGTTCGTCAGCGGTGACGGGCGGCTGTCCAGCGGCGCGCCCTGGCAATGCAGGTCGATGGAAATCGCCGCCTGGTGGCCGTGGGCCACGGCCCAGATGATGTTTTCGGGGCCCCACGCGGCATCGCCGCCGAAAAACACGCCCGGCCGGGTGGATTGGAAGGTCAGCTTGTCGACATCGGGCTGTTCCCATTCGTTGAAGGCAATGCCCAGGTCACGTTCGATCCACGGAAAGGCGTTTTCCTGCCCCACCGCCATCAGCACGTCATCGCATTCGATCACCACGTCGGGTTCGCCCGTGGGGACAAGCTTGCGGCGACCGTCGGCATATTCGGCCCGCATGCGTTCGAAAACCACGGCGGTCAGCTTGCCGTTTTCGACGACGAATTGCTTGGGCGAGTGGTTGTCGAGGATGGGAATGCCTTCACGCTCGGCATCTTCGATCTCCCACGCCGACGCCTTCATGTCGGCGCGGGGCGAGCGCACGGTGACATGCACGCTTTCCGCCCCCATGCGCAGCGCCGTGCGGCAACAGTCCATCGCCGTGTTGCCGCCGCCGATGACCACCACGCGCTTGCCGATGCTGTCGATATGCCGGAACGCGACCGAGCTGAGAAAGTTGATGCCGATCTGGATGCTGGCGTCGGCCTCGGCCCGGCCCGGCACCCGCAGATCCTTGCCGCGCGGGGCGCCGGTGCCGACAAAGACCGCGTCGAAGCCTTCGTCGAGAATGGCGGCCATGCTGGTCACTTCGGCGCCAAAGCGCGTGGTGATGCCCATGTCCAGAACGCGGCCGACCTCTTCATCCAGCACCGCGACCGGCAGGCGGAACGACGGAATGTTCTTGCGCATCAGGCCGCCGCCGTTTGGATCACGCTCGATCAGCGTGATGTCATAGCCCAGCGGCGCCAGGTCGCGCGCCACGGTCAGCGACGCCGGGCCGGCCCCGATCAGCGCCACGCGCTTGCCATTCTTGCGGGTCGGTATCGGCGGCAGCAGATGGTCGATCACGCCGCGATTGTCGGCGGCCACGCGCTTTAGCCGGCAGATGGCGACCGGCTTTTCCTCGATCCGGCCACGGCGGCACGCCGGCTCGCACGGGCGGTCGCAGGTGCGGCCCAGGATGCCGGGAAAGACATTGCTTTCCCAGTTGATCATGAAGGCGTCGGTATAGCGCCCCTGCGCGATCAGCCGGATATATTCGGGAACAGGCGTGTGGGCCGGGCAGGCCCACTGGCAGTCGACCACCTTGTGAAAATACGACGGGTCGGAAATGTCGGTCCGGTGCATGGCGACTGCCTATACTTGATCGGTCGCCAATCAATGAATCGATTTCGCGGCAGGCACAATTTCAACAACACTCAAATCCGTGTTTACGGGGCGTGCCGGGGCGATATCCGGCACGCTTTGGCGGATTGTGTCCCGCAGGACACAGCCAGTGCACCGCCATGCGGGCTGACGGCACGTGATCCGCCGGCTTCGGCAAATCACCCGAATGCCTGACGAAATCGGCTGACAAACCGGGGCAAGGGCCTATCCTGCCCACGTGTTTGCATGACCGAGAGACCGGCAGGAGGAAAAGATGGGCGGTATTACCAAGTTACGTCGAGCAAGGATCGCAACCTCGCTGGCCGTGCGGGCCGGTGCGGCCATGCTTGCCGTTTCCGTGCCATTTGCCGCGCCCGCGCAGGAAGAGGCGGTGCGCATCGACGCCGAACGCCTGGTGCCGACGCCCGGCGCGTTGCTGGAAACCTATGCCGGGACCGTGCGGGCCAGCGAAATATCGGGTCTGTCCTATGGCGCGCGCGGCTGCATCGTCGCGGTGTCCGACGATGCCAAACGGCGCCGCGTGGCCGAGGCCGGGCAGGTGCTGGTCGAACTGGACGACCAGCGCTCGATCCTGGCGCTGACCACCGCCGAGGCGCGGCTGCAGGACATGCAGGCCGCGGTGGAAGAGCGGCAACTGTCCATCGAGGCGGCCATCGCCGACCGCAGCCGCCGCGAACAGGAGCTTGAATTCGTCTCGCGCGAATTCCAGCGCAACAGCGCCATGTTCCGGCGTGGACTGATCAACGAAACCACCATGGAAGCGGTCGAGCGCCGGATGATGGATGCCAAGTTTGCCGCCGAACGCGCGCAAGAAGCTCTGGACAGCGCAACCTCGGCCAAGAAGCGCGCCGAGATCGCGGTCGAAATCGGCAGGCTGGAACAGCAGTCGGCCGAAATCGATCATGAAAAGCTGATCTTGTCGGCGCCCTTCGACGGCGTGCTGGTGGGGTTCGAGGCCAATGCCGGCGATTGCGTTCAGGAAGGCGAACTGGCGGCCGAGATCTATGCGCCCAGCCAGAAGGCGGTGGATATCTTCGTGCTGATCAGCAACCTGTCGGCCACCCGGCCCACCGGCGTTGCCATCGGCGAGGCGGTCAGCGTGGTGCGGATCAACGGCGAGCGCTGCGGCGGCACCATCACCCGCATCGACACCGAGGCCGATCTCGAGGCGCAATACGTGCGCACCACCATCGATGTCGAGGGGCCGTGTGCCGAAGGCCTGTTCCTGAACGAGGCGGTGGAAGTCGAAGCCGGCAAGGCCGGTCTTGACGATCTCTACACCGTGCCCACCGGCGCCATTCAGGGCGACAACCGGGTGTTTCTGGTCGACGAGGAAACCAGCCGGCTGGTGGCCGTGGTGGCCGAAATCGTCATGCGCGGCGAATGGGACAGCGTCGTGCGGCTGGCCGGGGCCGAAGGGCGGCTGATCGCCGTGGCGGTCGACGGCGACACCGCCGACGGGCAACTGGTTGCGCTGCGCCGTTAGGGTGGCGTGGCGCGCGATGGCTGGCCGCGGTGAATGGATATTTGGGCCAAGATGATGGGGCATGGGCATGACCGCTCCATTGCAGCGCGGGCGGGCATTGTGTATCGATCCCGGGTCTGACCGCCCTTCGGAGCCTGCCATGCGCGCCCTTCGCCTTATTGCCTTTCCGGTCGTCTTGCTGCTGGCCGCCTGCGTCGAACCGGCGGCGGATGCCGAACTGCCGTATCTCGGTGACTTCCGGCTTGGCCACGACGTCGTGGTGGCCAAGAACGCGGTCATGGGGCCGCTGTCGCGCGAAGCCACCGGCCCCGAGCTGAGCAAGGCGGTGGCCGATGCGGTCAACGGCCGGCTTTGGGCCTATGACGGCGATGGCCTGTATCATCTTGGCATTGCCGTTGGCGCCTATGTTCTGGCCCAGCCCGGGATTCCGGTGGTGTTGAACCCCAAGTCGGTGATGGTGGTCGACGTGACCATTTTCGACAATGCCACCGGCGAACAGCTGACCGAGGAACCCTTTCGTATCAACGCTTTCGAGGGGCTAGAGAACAGCGTGCCGCTGCTTGGTTCGGGCCATGCGCGCGGCAGGCAGGCGCAGCTTGCGAACCTGGCGAACGACGTGGCGCGGCAGGTTCACGCCTGGCTGATCGAGAACGGCGACTGGTTCACGCCCGACCCCGACGCCATGCGCACGCCGTTCGACCGGGCGGCCGAACTGGCCAAGGTCGAAGCGCTGAGGTGACGCCCGAAATCGCTCGGGCGCACCGTCAGGAGGCGCGCGATGCTGAACCGGCCTCGCGGACCATGTGAAGAACATGGTCACGGGCGCGGCGCAGATGGACGGGGCGATCCCGGTTGTGAACGCGGCTGACGGCCCGATGCCGCAAACGCGCGCGCACAGTCTACTGGCGCGGCCGGTTGGTGTTGCTCGACAAGGTCGACCAGATCGAGATGGAAGTTCGCGAGCTTCTGGACACCTGCGATTTCCCGGGCGACGACATCCCGGTCGTCTTTGGTTCGGCGCTGGCGGCGGTGGAGGGGACGCGCCCCGAAATCGGCGCGGCCAGGACTCGCCAACCGAAGGCGGCGGTCGACGACTGTTTCGCCATTCGCGAAGGCGGCCGCACCGTCGGCACCGGCGTCGTCTTGAAA
>CAYYMJ010000014.1:54130-57390 GCA_964472855.1 uncultured Rhodobacterales bacterium
GCATCGGGGTATGTCGCCAAGCATGTCGTTCTTCGGGCGCTGCAGGCGGGTTATGCCGTGCGCGGCACGGTGCGCAGTGCTGCCAAGGGCGACCAGGTGCGCGCGGCGATGGCACGTCACCTTGACGGCGGCGATCCCGGCGATCGGCTGGAATTTGCGCTGGCCGATCTGACCTCGGACGAGGGCTGGGCCGCGGCCATGGACGGGGTTGACGCCTTGATCCACACGGCCTCGCCCTTTCCGTCGGCGCCGCCCAAGGATGCCGACGACGTGATCCGCCCAGCGGTTGACGGCACCTTGCGGGTTCTGCGGGCCGCGCAGGGCGCCGGCGTTTTCCGGCTGGTGCTGACATCGTCCACGGTCGCGGTCCTGAGCGCGCGCGACGCGATGCATACCGAGGACGACTGGCAGGACCTGCCCAAAGCCGGCGCCTATGAACAGTCGAAGGTCAGGGCCGAGCGTGCCGCGTGGGACTTTGTCAAGACGCACCCCGAAATGCAGATGACGGTCATCAACCCCAGCTTTGTGCAAGGCGCGCCGCTGGACGACGATTTTGCCACCTCGCTGGAAATGGTGCAGCGGTTTCTGTCCGGGAAAGACCCGATGCTGCCCAATCTGGGCTTTCCCGTCGTCGATGTGCGCGACGTCGCCCGCCTGCATGTGGACGCGCTGACCACCGAGGGCACCATTGGCGAACGCTTTATCGCCGCTGACCGCTTTCTGACCATGCGGGACATGGCCGAAGCCATCGCAGTGGCGGTTCCCGACCGCAAGATCGTGACCCGGGGCGCGCCCGATATTCTTATCCGGTTCCTGTCGCTGTTCGACCCGGCGGTGCGCATGGTTCTGCCGTTTCTGGGCCGGCGCGCCGACGCATCCGGCGACAAGGCCCGGCGGGTGTTTGGCCAACCCTTGCTGCCGGCCGCCGAAGCGGTGCAGGCCGGGGCGCGGTATCTTGTCGACAACGGCCACGCCTGACGCGCGTCGGGGCGCGCGCACGTGGCCGCTGGCGCCCCGGTGGGCGACACGGCTATTGCAGGTCGGAGAATGCGTCTTGCAGGCGGGCGATGGCCTTGGCCACGTTGGCGCGCGGCGTGCCGATGTTCAGGCGAAAGCAGCTTTCGCCGCCGGTGCCGAACGGTTGGCCCGGTTGGGCGGCGATGCGGGCGCGGCCGGCGACACGTTGGGAAACCTCGGTCCAGTCCATGCCGGTGCCCGAGAAATCCACCCAGCTGAGATACGTCGCCCCAAGCGGCATCGAGCGCAGGCCGGGAATGGCGGCCAGGCCCGCATCCAGCAGCTTGCGGTTGCCGTCGAGATAGGCCACCAGCGCGTCGACCCATTCGGCCCCGGCGGGCGAATAGGCGGCGGCCACCATGTTCATGCTGAAATTCGACGGCTTGACGCCGATCGACCCGATCCGGGTTTTGAGCTTGCGGTGAAAATCGTCGTTGGCGGCGATGATGTTGCTGATGCGCGCCCCGGGGATGTTGAAGACCTTTGAGGCCGAGGTCAGCGTCACCAGCCGGTCGGCCACCCCGTCGATCAGCGCGGTGGGGATATGGTGGTTGCCGGGATAGACCATGTCGAAATGCACCTCGTCCGATATCAGGACCAGATCGTGGCGCGTTGCGAAATCGGCCAGCGCCGCTAACTCGTCGCGGGTCCAGACCCGGCCGCCGGGATTGTGGGGCGAACACAGCAGCAGCGCGCGCTCGGTCCCGGTCATGGCGGCGTCCCATCCGGCGATGTCCAGACCGTAACGGCCATCGTCGGCCACCTGCATCGGCAGTTGCACGACCTTGCGGCCGGTCTTGCCGATGATGGCGTGAAAGGCGTGATAGACCGGTGACATGATGCAGATGCCGTCGCCGGGGTCGGTCAGGGCGTCGATGGTCATGCAGATTGCGTTGTCGAGGCTGCAGGCCGACAACAGGCGGTCGGGCTCGACCGTCCAGCCGTGGCGGTTTTGCATCCACCAGCCGATCGCGTCGTGATAGTCGCTGAAATCGGCGTAATAGCCGAAGATGCCGTGATCGACCATGTCCTGCAGGGCGTCGCGCACTACCCGGGGCGAGCGGAAATCCATGTCGGCCACCCACATGGCCAGCCCGTCGTCGGGCGATATGCCGAACAGTTGCTCCATGTCGTCCCATTTCATCGAGTGGGTGCCGCGCCGGTCGTGAATGGTGTCGAAGTCCATGGTTTTTCCCAAGCTTGCGTTCGGCGCGAAGCTAGCCGATGCGGCATGATGTGCAACCCGATTGCGGCGCGCCGAGGCTTTGCTTATGTCAGGGCCATGGCCCTGTTGAACATCATCATTCACCCCGATCCCCGGCTCAAGACCCGCTCAGATCCGGTCGAATCCTTCGACGCCGGGCTGCGGAAGCTGGCCGACGATATGCTGGAAACGATGTATGACGCCCCCGGTATCGGGCTGGCGGCGCCGCAGATCGGCGTGCTGCGGCGCCTGATCGTGGTGGACTGCATCAAGAACGATGACGAGCCGCCGCGCCCGATCGCCATGGTCAACCCGGCCGTCACCTGGGCCTCGGCCATCACCTCGGTTTATGAAGAGGGTTGTTTGTCCATCCCCGAACAGTATGCCGAGGTCGAGCGGCCGTCCGAGGTCGATGTCACCTGGTGCGACGTGACCGGCGCCAGCCATTCCGAGCGGTTCGGCGGGCTTTGGGCCACCTGTGTTCAGCACGAGATCGACCATCTGAACGGGCGGCTGTTCATCGACTATCTTTCGGGGCTCAAGCGTCAGGTCATCACGCGGAAGATGCAAAAGCTCAAGCGTGAACGCGCGCGGGCCTGACCGGTGCGCGGCGCAGAGCAGACGATCCTGACCTATCCCGATGCGCGGCTGGCGCAGACGGCGCAGGGCGTGGCGGCCGGCGACGGGTCGGTCGGCGCGCTGGTCGCGGCGCTGACGGCAACCATGTATGCCGCGCAGGGCCGGGGGCTGGCGGCGCCGCAGATTGGCGACCTGCGGCGGGTGTTTGTCATCGACACCGAATGGAAAAGCGGCACGGCGGCCCCGCGCGCCTTTGTCAATCCGGCGCTTGACTGGACGTCCGACGACCGCGCCACGCTGTCCGAAGGCTGCCTGTCGATCCCCGGCCTGTCCGTGCCGGTCACCCGTCCGGCGGCCGTGCTGCTTAGCTGGGACACGGCCGATGGCATGCGGGCGCAGGACCGCTTTGACGGCTTTGCCGCGGCTTGTGTGCAGCACGAGCTTGACCATCTGAACGGCG
>CAYYMJ010000015.1:0-3826 GCA_964472855.1 uncultured Rhodobacterales bacterium
AGCGCCGCAATCTCGCGCCGCAGAATCTCCAGCACCGCCGGATACTCGTCGCGCATGTAGATAAAGCAGGTTTCCGCCTCGACCGCCCAGGCCGCGATCAGCATGCCTTCGAGAAACAGATGCGGGGTCCGTTCCAGATAGTAACGGTCCTTGAAGGTGCCCGGCTCGCCCTCGTCCCCGTTCACCGCCAGATACCGCGGCCCGTCGTTGGCGCGCACGAAGCCCCATTTGGTCCCGCTGGGAAATCCGGCGCCGCCAAGACCGCGCAAACCGCTGTCCAGCAGCGTTTGCTGCACATCCTTCCAGTCGCCGCCCAAGCGGAGCTCTTCCAGCCGCGCATAGCCGCCCCCGGCCTGGTAGGCCGCCAGGGCCTCGTAGTCGGGAATATCGGCATGCAGATGCCCGGCCGCGATCACCTCGCCGATCAGCGCCGGCGTGGCATGGTCCACATGGCGATGCCCGACCTCGGCCACCGGGGCGGTATCGCAGCGGCCCATGCAGGGCGCGCGCAGAACCCGCACCTCGGCAGGGTCCATGCCACTTTCCAGCGCCGACTTCAGCGCCGCGGCCCCGGCCAGTTCGCACGACAGGCTGTCACAGACACGGATGGTCAGGGCCGGCGGCGGTGCCGCGCCCTCGTGCACCACGTCGAAATGGGCGTAGAATGTCGCGACCTCGTAAACCTCGGTCTGGGCCAGCCGCATCTCGTCGGCCAGCGCCGCCAGATGCGCGGCCGAAAGATGGCCGTAAGCGTCCTGGATCAGATGCAGATGCTCGATCAGCAGGTCGCGCCGCCGCGGCCGGTCGCCCAGCGCCGCGCGCACCTCGGCCAGTGCCGTGTCATCGACCTGCCGCCCCTTTGGCGTGTGCCGGCCCTTGCCGCGCCCACGCTTCCAGACACCCTTCTGATCGTCCAACGGTGACATCGCGACCCTCCCGCCAATGGCGCCTCATGTCATCAGCGGTATATATGGTCAAATCTGATTTGCTGATGTTGCGTTAATCTCTGCTTATCACCCGGGCAACCCGGAACAAGGCGTCGATGGTGGCACGCCCGGGCCCCCGGTTGGCCGCCACCAACGAGATCGACTTGGCCAGCGACGGCTCGACCAGCGGCAACGCCACAAGGCCGGCGATCTGGCCCAGCGTCGACACCAGAACCTCGGGAACCACGGTCGCCGCCCGCCCCGACACCACCATTGCCAGCGCCGCCAGATGCCCCGAGCTTTCGGCCACCACATTGGGCACGGCCCCGGCATCGTCAAAGGCCCGGTCCAGGATACGGCGGTTCTGCATGCCCGGCTCAAGCAGGCTCAGCGGCAACTCCGCGGCCTCGCGCCAGCCAATCTCGGACCGCCCCGCCGCCAGCTCCCGGGTCAGCAGCAAGGCATAGGTCTCGTCGTAAAGCGGCTCGACCTGCAGGATGTCATGAGACACACCGTCAGAATAGGTCAGCCCGGCATCGTATCGCCCCAACTCGATCCCCTGCTGGATCGCCAAAGACGACGCCGTTTCGATCGTGGCCACGATCCCGGGATGCGCGCTGTGCAATTCGGTGGCCAGATGCCCGGCGAAAACCGCCGCCGTCGGCACCACCCCGATCGATACCCGCCCGGCCACGTCGCCGGTTGCCGCCCGCGCCTCCTGCTCCAGTTCGCGCACCTCGTCCAGAATATACCGCGCCCGCCGCAAGATCGCCTCACCCTCGCCGGTCAACCCCTGAAAACGGTTGCCGCGCTTGACGATGGTGGTGTTCAGCTTCTCCTCCAGCGCCTTGATCCGCATGGAAAAGGCCGGCTGCGACACCCCGCATTCCCCGGCCGCCCGGGCAAAATGCCGGTGCCGCGCCAGCGCCACCAGAAACTGCAGGTCCTTCAGATCGATCATGACACCGGTTCACCGGACCCGGGCGACAGCCACCGCAGCTTCCACCAGCCAGATCCGCCCTTCATCGTTCCCGAAATACTTCGGAGGGTGAATGCGCGCCAGCGCAGAGGGGGGCAGAGCCCCCCCTTCCTTGCGCGACGCGCCGGCGCGGCGCAACCCCTCAGTAATCGGTCGGCGCGCCGCCCTCGCGCTTGCGCCGCGCGACGAACGCGGCCAGTTCCTCGCGGATGCCTTCGTCCATCGGCGGCGCCTCGAACTCGGCCACGATCTCGCGGTAAAGCTTGTCGGCGCGCTCGCTGGTCCAGACCGCCCCGGCCAGGTCCCAGCCTTCATAGTTGCTCCAGTCCGACAGGAACGGCTGGTAAAAGGCGGTGGTATAGCGGTCCTGCGTATGCTGCAGGCCAAAGAAATGCCCGGTGCCCACAACCTCCTGCATGGCCTCGACCGCGATGTCGTCGGCGCTGGTGGCAGTGATCGCCGGGTCGAAATAGCGCTGGAACTGTTGCAGGACCTCGCAATCCATCACGAACTTGGCCGGGCTGGCGATCAGCCCGCCTTCCAGCCAGCCGGCACCGTGATAGACCATGTTGGTCCCCGACTGCACCGCGGCCCACAGGCTGTTCATGGTCTCCCACATGGCCTGTCCGTCAGGCACGTTGGCCGCGCACACCCCGGACGAGCGCATGGGCAGTCCGTAAAAGCGGCACATCTGGCCGGTCATCTGGGTGGCGCGCACATATTCCGGCGTGCCGAAGGCCGGCGCGCCCGACTTCATGTCGACGTTCGAGGTGAAGGTGCCAAACACACACGGCGCCCCGGGCGCGATCCACTGGGCCAGTGCGATGGCCGACAGCCCCTCGGCCAGCGACTGTGCCACCGCCCCGGCCATGGTGACCGGCGCCATCGCCCCGGCCAGCGTGAAGGGTGTCACCACGGTGACCTGCCCGCGCCGTGCACAGCGCATGTAGCCGTCCAGCATCGGATGGTCGTGCTTCAGCGGCGAGGTCGAGTTGATGTTGGTATACATGCGCGGGCTGGCTTCGAATTCCTCGTGGCTCAGCCCGCCGGCGATGCGCACCATCTCCATCACGTCCTCGACCCGCTCGCGCCCCAGCGAATAGGCGTGCGCCACCTTGTCGGTCAGGGTCAGCTTGTCATACAGCACGTCCAGATGCCGCACGCTGGCGTGGATATCGACCGGTTCCACCGGATAACCGCCGACGAAATGTATGCAGTTGAAATACTGGCTCAGCTTCAGCAGCTCGATACAGTCCTCGCGGGTTCCCGGCCGCTTGCCGCGGCGGGCATCCCAGATATTCGGAGGGGACGAGACATTGCCGAAATTCATCACCCGTCCGCCGATATGCAGCTGCCGTTCGGGGTTGCGCGGGGTCAGCGTGAACTCGGACGGCGCCTTGCCCACCATCTCCATCACGAACTCCCGGTCCATGCGCACGGTGTCGCCGTCGACCCGGCAGCCGGCATCCTTCAGATAGCCCCGGGCCTCGGCGTTGAAAAACTCGATCCCCACCTCTTCCAGAACGCGCATGGCCCCTTCGTGAATGGCCTGGACGCCCTCGTCGTTCAGCGGCTCGGTCGGCCGGTCGGTTACCACCGGCGGGTTCCAGGGCATCTGCTCGATCAGGTCGCGCTTGCGGCGGATGGTGTTTCCGCGATGGCCGCCGCTGCGGCCGCGGCGGGTCGGTTGCTGGTTCATGGCTGGCCTCCGTTGCGCAACAGGATGGCCAAGGCCCGCGCCGATGCGGGCCAGTTCCCGACCTTTGCGGTCGGTTTCGGGCTATGGCGTGCCAAGGCGCCGCAGCCAGCCCGGCAAATGGCCCACGTCGGGCAGAACCGCGTCGGCCAGCGGCGCAAGGCTGTCGCGGCCGGCCATGCCGGTCAGCACGGCCACGGTGCGGGCCCCCGCGGCGCGCCCCGC
>CAYYMJ010000015.1:3926-50393 GCA_964472855.1 uncultured Rhodobacterales bacterium
GGCCGGCCATGCCGGTCAGCACGGCCACGGTGCGGGCCCCCGCGGCGCGCCCCGCCTTCAGGTCGTGGCGGCTGTCACCGACCATGACGATGCCCGAGGGCGGAACCCCGACATGGGCCGCGAACGCCAGCACCTGTCCCGGCCCGGGTTTGCCCCCGTGGCCGGAATCGCTGCCCAGGATCAGATCGAACATGCCACTGACCCCGGCGGCGGCCAGATGCGCGCGGGCCGGTGCCCCGCCATCGTTGGTGGCCACACCCAGCGGCAGGTCCATCGCTGCAAGCTCGGCCAGAAGCGGCACCAGAGGCACCGCCGCGACCTGCGGGGCGCGGGCGGCCTCGCGGTTCATGCGCTCGGTCAGCCGGTCGCGCGTCAGGCCCGGCAATTCCGGTGCAAGCACGGCGGCGATGTCGTCGGGCGTGCCGGCGATGACCGGGCTGTCGGGCGCGAAGCGCGCGGTGGCGACGTCAAAGCCGATGGTCTGCCCCAGCCGAGCCCGCAGGTCGCTGTCGCCGCCGGCCAAACCGGTCAGGAACCGCATGGCCCACACCGACCAAGTGGCGGCAAAGTCGAACAGGGTGCCATCCTTGTCGAACAGGACGGCCCGAACTGGGCCTTTGACAGCCCGGTCACGCAGGTTAACGGTGTCACCCATGACGGTTCCCTATTCGCTTCACGACTCGATCGGTTTCCTGCTGTCGCTGTCTTCGCGTATTCACGAGCGCCGGCTCGAGGACAAGCTGAAACCCCTTGGCCTGACCCGGGTCAGCTGGTGTGTGCTGGTGGCCGTGGGCCATGAAGAGCTGAGCAAACCGTCGCAGATTGCGGCCTATGTCGGCATCGACCGCACGGCGGCCAGCCGTGCGCTTGGCCAGCTTGAGGCGGCGGGATTCGTGGCCCGCACGGCTGGTGCCGGCGACCGGCGCACGACCCGGGTCGCGCTGTCGGGCGCCGGCCGGGACATCCTGGCGCGCGGCACCGAGGCCGCACGCGCCAGCGCGCAAACGCTGGTCGAGGGCTTGGGCGCGCAGGACCGCGACGAGATCAGGCGCCTGCTGCGCATCTTCAGCCGCAACGAAGGCGCGCCGCTGCGGCATATCTAGGGCGTTTCGAGCGCAACCTGGTCCGGCAAGCATCACCGGCGCGGCGAAATCCACGACTTCGGGCAGCGCCGGGTGAACCGGGTTCGACGTGAAACGGGTTTCGCTGCGGCGGTTTCACGGCGGTGCCGGCCCTGTTCCCGCCGGCGATATTCCGGCGCCTGACCCACCGGGTGATGCACGGTTCAGCCCTTTGCCGCAGCGGCCGGCGCGTCAGGTCCAGTGCACCTCGGCCCCGGGCAGGGCCTGGCGCGCCCGCATCGGCTGGTCGGGGGCGATATTCAGCGCCGCCGCCATCGCCGACACCCAGCGATCGTCCATCAGGATGAAATCCAGCACCGAGGCCAGAAAGTCTGCGTCGCCGGCGCCGGCGCGCAGCGCGTCAAGGTCGGCGCCCGAGGCGCCCATGAATACCGGCAGCAGGTCTTCGTTGGACACCAGCCATTCCAGCGCCCGGATCGCCAGTGTTTCGGCCTGTAACGACGTCATCGCGGTCTCCTCGTTTCGAAAGACATTCTTAACCTGTCCTGCCGCATGGTGAAGACAACGACGATAACTTTACGCAAATGCGAGGCACCATGACCGGGCGGATACTTGTCGCCGACGCGACCGCAACCAACCGCATCCTGCTGAGCGCGGCGCTGGAACCGGGGCGTTACCGGGTGGAACAGGCGGCATCGCTGGACGAGCTTCGGCGATGCCTGCGCCGTGAACCGGCCGACCTGGTCATCGCCGATGCCGCGCTGATGACCGGGGCCAGCGCGACACAGGTTGCCGGGCTGGCCGCCCCGGTTCTGGTGCTGGCGCAGCAGGCCGCGCAGGTGGCGCCGATGCTGGCGCTTGGGGTCGAGGAAATCCTGTGCCGGCCGGTGTCGCCCACGCATCTTCTGGCCCGTATCCGCGCCATCCTGCGCGAACATCGCGCTCTGGGCGAACTGCGCCGCCGCGGCCGCACGGCCCAGACCGGCTTTGCCGAGGCGCCGCCGACCTTTGCCAGCCCCGGGCGGGTGGCGATGGTGGGCACGCCGGGGGGCGACCTTGCCTCGCTGCCGGCGCGCCGGGTCGAGGCGGGCGAATTGCTGTCGCGCGTGGTCGGCAGCTTTGACGTGGTGGTCGTGGTCATTCCCGGCGACGGGCCCGAAGCCTCGCTGACGCTGATCGCCGAATTGCGCTGCCAGGCCGTCTCGCAAAGCGCCGAGGTGGTCGCCATATGCCCGCCGGACCGCCCCGACATCGTGGCGCAGGCGCTTGATCTTGGCGCGGCCGAAACCATCGCCACGCCAACCGGCTTTGCCGAGGCCCAATTGCGCATCCTGCGCCGTGTCACCCGCAAGCGCGAGGCCGATCATCTGCGCAAATCCATCGACACCGACCTGCGGCTTGCCCGTTTCGACCCGCTGACCGGCCTTCTGAACCGCCGCGAGGCCGAACGCCGCCTTGCGCTGCCGTCACCCGGCGGCTTTGCGCTGGTGATTGCCGATATCGACCGTTTCAAACGGGTCAACGACGCCCTTGGCCACGCCACCGGCGACACCGCCCTGAAGGCGGTGGCAAAGGCCATGACCGGCGGCCTGCCCGACACCGGGTTCGTGTCGCGGATAGGCGGCGACGAGTTTCTGATCCGCCTCGACTGCGGCGGGGCCGAGGCCCTGGTCGCCACCGTCGAGACCCTGCGCCGGCATATCGCCGGGGTCACCGCCGGCGACGGCGACGCGGTCACGCGCATGCCGGTCAGCGTCAGCCTTGGCGCGGCCCTGGCGGCCCCGGGCGAGACGCCCGACGATGTTTGGAAGCGCGCCGACGCGGCGCTTTACCGGGCCAAGCGCCGGGGCCGCAACCGGGTCGAATTCGACTTTGACGCCGGCCCGGGCGATCGTCAGGGGCGCCGGGGCGGGCGGTTGACCGAGGCGTCCAGCCGGTCGGCATAATCGGCCCGCGCCGCCGGGGTCATGGCTGACAATTGCTCGACAAGCAGCGCTTCGCCCAGCCGGGACCGGGCCTGGGTGGTGTCGCCCAAAGCCTGCAGCCGCGACGCCAGCGCTGTGGCGTCG
This sequence comes from uncultured Rhodobacterales bacterium, assembly GCA_964472855.1. Taxonomy (GTDB): domain Bacteria; phylum Pseudomonadota; class Alphaproteobacteria; order Rhodobacterales; family Rhodobacteraceae; genus Tranquillimonas. The sequence goes on from CAYYMJ010000015.1 coordinate 7,078, forward strand.
AAGGGCTCGGCGCGCACGATGACCAGAATATCCTCGAAACCCGCGCGCATGGCCTCGCGATTGGAACGCAAATCGCTGTCGTGGCCGGCCACCGCGTTGTTCAGCGTCTGGCGCTGTTGCTGGCTGAGCGCCGCGAAATAGGGCGCCGGCCCGATGTCGCGCAGCCCGCCGCGGTTTACCCCGCGCTGACCCGGCCCACCCGGCCCGCGACCATCTGCGCCATTGCCCACGGGCCCGCCGATCGCCGCCCCCAGAACCAGACCGGCCACCAGTAGATTGACCGCCAACGACAGTGACAGCGCGATCTTGACCCAGCGTTGCATTCCGGGCGTTTGCCCGCCGTTTCCCGGTTCAGTCATGGCTCACGATCCCTCACCGATCAGATCAAGGCCGGGCAACAGGTCGCCCAGTTCATAGCTGGCACTGTCGGCCGTGGCCGTTGCCGTGGTGGCGCTGCTGAACCCGGCCAGCCCGGTCACCGTGTCGGGCGCGGCAACGCCGATCCACAGCCCGGCCACGGCGGCGCTGGCCATCCCGGCCACGGCCGGCCAGCCGCCCAGCAGCCCCAGTATTGCCGCCAGCACCCCGCCCCGGGCCGGCGCCACGACGGCGCCCTGAACCGGCCAGGCGGCCTGCTCGGCCCCGGCATCGGCCAGCACCCGGCCCAGAAGCGCGGCCGAAGGCACGGGTGCCTCGGCGCGGGCGGCATCGAAGAAATCGTCCAGCCGGATGTCATGTTCGTCAGGCATCGTCATACCCCAACTCTGTGCGGCGCCCGGCCAGCAGTGCGGCCAGCGCCCGTTTGCCCCGGGCGGTCAGACTTTCGACCGCCTCGACGCCTATGTCCATGATCCGAGCAATCTCGGGATTGCCCAGCCCTTCGAGATGACGCAGCGCCACCGCCTGTCGCTGGCGCTCGGGCAGCCTGTCCAGCGCCGCCTGCAGCGCCCGGGCCCGGTCTTTCTGCACCATGGCGTCATGAGCGCCCGGCTGGTCGTCGGCCGGGTCGCCGGCCGCGTCCAGCGCCACCGCCCGGCCCGACCGCCGCAGACGGTCGGTGCACAGGTTCGACGCTACACGATACAGCCATGTCGACACCTTGGCCTCGCCCTGGCGCCAGTCGGGCGCGATCTTCCACAGTCTCATCATCGCCTCCTGCGTGACATCCTCGGCCTCGGCCCGGTCGCCGCCCAGCAAACGATAGGCATAGCCAAGGATCCGCGGTGACAGCCGCGCCGTCAAATCCCGCGCAGCCCGCTGGTCGCCGTTGGCATAGGCAACCAGCAGCGCATCGTCGGGAACGTCGGCCTGTGCATCCAGCGGCATCTGCATCGCGTCTTTCGCCGTAACGACAAATGGGCCGCCCCGCAATCGGGGCGGCTGGGGGCCGGGGCGCCCGGACGGGGCGCCCCGGATGTCAGCTTCAGTTGCCGTCGCCGCCGCGCTGGCCGTGGTCCTTGCGATGCTGGGCCATCTGGTCCTGCCAGGCCGAGAACTCGGCCTCGCTGACCGCGCCGTCGCCGTCGGTGTCGGCCCGCTCGATCAGGTCACCACCGGGGCCACCCGGGCCACCCGGGCCACGCCGCCCGTTATCGCCACGATCGCCACGATCGCCACGCTGACCGCCCGCGTCATCGCCGCGCGCCTCGATCTCGGCCTGGCTCAGCGCGCCGTCACCGTCGCTGTCCTTGTCCGCGATAATCCGCGCCGCCATGTCGGCCGCCCGCTCCGCGGCCCGTTCGACCGCCCGCGCGGCCAACTCGTCGGCGCTGGCGACACCGTCGCCGTTGGTGTCAAGCTCGGCCCAGCGCTGCGCCTTCAGCGCGTCAAGATCGTCGGCCGTGATCACGCCGTCGCCGTTCATGTCCAGCTCGGAAAAGGCCGGCGGTTCGCCACCCGGGCCACGATGCCCACCGGGCTGCGCCAGCGCGCTGGAGCCGATCAGGGCGGTCACACCGATGGTCAGGGCGGTCAGGGCGGTTACCAGTTTGGTCTTGCCATTCATTTCAGATACTCCTCAGGTCTCTTGCTCTGCTTCGAACGTGCCGTTTCAGCCTGCGTTCTGAACATTGAACGGGCCCGGCCGCGGTTTCCGTCGCGGGGGGGGGCAGAAAGTTTTTTTGCGACATCGCGCCGCAAGGGCAGCGCGTCGCGTTGCGCTTTGTGCCTTTCCGCCTATTTCTGGCCCAACCCAGCTAACGAGGATCACCATGCCTGACGGTACGGAAACGGCCGCCGCCACCGAGCGCGATGTCAAACAGGCGATGTTGCGCGGCTGGCGCCGGAAATGTCCCAACTGCGGCGCCGGGCCGGTCCTGAAAGGATATCTTGGCGTCCGCGACCATTGCCCGGTGTGTGACCAGCCGCTGCACTACCAGCGCGCCGATGACGGGCCGGCCTATCTGACCATCCTGCTGGTCGGCCACATCATGGCGCCGCTGTTGTTGTGGGTCTTCGTCAAATTCCGCCCCGACCCGGTGGTTCTGGCCACCGGATTTTCGGTCACCGCCGTCGCGATGAGCCTTTTTCTGTTGCCGCGTCTCAAAGGCGCTATGATCGGATTTCAGTGGGCCCGACGCCTGCACGGATTCTGATCAGGCCAGAAAAGGCGCCGACATGAGCCAAACGCCAATTCGCGACGCGGCAACGGTCATCCTCGTGCGGAACGCCGACAGCCGGCCCCGCGTGCTGATGGGGCAGCGGGGCGCAAAGGCCGCCTTCATGCCGTCGAAATTCGTGTTCCCGGGCGGCGCGGTCGATGCCGGCGACGCCGCCATCCCGGCGCTGGCCCCGATCGGAGCCGCCTGCCACGCGCGGCTGAGCGCCGACAGCCAGGGTCCCGGCCCCGAAACGCTTGGCGCCGCGGCGGTGCGCGAACTCTGGGAGGAAACCGGCCAGATCCTCGGCGGACGCGGCAACTGGACCGGCGACGTGCCGCCAGACTGGCGCGGGTTTGCCGCCGCCGGGTTCCTGCCGGATCCGTCGGCCCTGCGCTTCATTTTCCGCGCCATCACGCCGCCGGGCCGGCCGCGCCGCTTTGACGCCCGCTTCTTCCTGGCCGACGCCCGGCACCTGGCCACCGACGCAGACGACTTCAGCGCCGCCACCGACGAGCTTTCGCACCTGCACTGGGTCGACGTGGCCGCGGCCCGGAACCTTGACCTGCCCTTCATCACCTCGGTGGTCCTGGCCGAGGTCGCCGCCCGCCTGCCCGACCTTGACCCGCCGGCCAGCGTGCCGTTTTTCCGCAATTCCGACGAAGACAGCCTGTTTCTGCGGCTTCAAGGCGGCTGACACCACATATTGCCCGGTTTCCCTTGGGAAATTCGGGCCTTATGATGCGTCGACTCTTTCGGAGTGATGTCACACACACCATGGAAATCGCCTTTCATATCGGCGCACATTGCACGGACGATGGGCGGCTTCTGAAATCGCTCCTGCTCAACCGGGCGCGGCTTGCCGACCACGGCGTCGCTGTGCCGGGGCCGTCCAGCTATCGCGAGATCCTGCGCGATGTGATCGGCAAGCTCCAGGGCCGGGTCGCCGATGCCCAGGCCCAGGACGCGGTTCTCGAAGCCATCCTCGAAGGCGACGAACCGACGCGCCTGGTGCTGCATAACGAAAACTTCGTGTCCATGCCGGCGATGTCGCTGGGCGACGGGCGGCTTTACCCCCGCGCCTACAAGACCGAATGGCTGCGCAACCTGTTCCCCGACCACCAGGTGTCGTTTCACATCGGCATCCGCAACCCGGCCAGCTTTGTCCCCGCGCTCTGGAACTCACTGGGAAAATCGCGCCCCGCGTTCGCGGAATTCCTGGCCGGCCACGATCCCGAACTCCTGACCTGGTCGGACACCATCGCGCGGGTGCGCGCGGTCAATCCCGACAGCCCCATCAGCGTGTGGTGCAACGAGGATTCGCCGCTGATCTGGACCGAGATGATGCGCGATGTCGCGGGGCTCGACCCACTGGCCAGCCTCGACGGCGGCTTCGACATGCTGCGCACCATCATGAGCGACGAGGGCATGAAGCGCCTGCTCGCCTATTCCAGCGCCAACCCGCCCCAGAATGAAATGATGCGCCGCCGCGTGGTGGCGGCCTTCCTCGACAAATACGCGCTCGAAGGCGCAATGGAGGAAGAGCTTGATCTTCCCGGCTGGGACGGCGCTCTGGTCGACGAACTGACCCAGGGCTACGAGGACGACCTTTACCTGATCCAGGCCATCCCCGGCGTCAGCGTCCTGACCCCCTGACCCTCTCCGCCGGCGGCGCCGAAACCACTGGCCCCTGCGCACGGGCGGCGTTGCTTCTTTGGCTTTTCAAATACCTCGGGGGGTGAAGGCGCCCGCGGCGCCTGAGGGGGGCAGCGCCCCCCTGCCTGCCGCGCCGGCAGCAGCCGGCGCAACCCTCACATGCCCAGCGCTTCCTTGTACAGGTCCAGCACCGCCTCTTCCTCGGCCACGTCCTGGCTGTCGCGTTTGCGCAGCGCCACCAGCTTGCGCATCACCGCGGTGTCATAGCCGCGGCCCTTGGCCTCGGCCATCACCTCTTTCTGGGCGTCGGCGATGTCTTTCTTCTCCTGATCAAGCCGCTCATAACGTTCGATGAATTGCCGAAGCTCGGCCGCGGTGACCCGCTGGCTTTCGCTGACCTGATCGCTGACGCTGTCCATGTCTTTCCCCTGCTCGCTGCCAGCGCGCCAGATACCGCGAAGCCGGCGCGATGGCAACGGGGCGCGCGTTGCCAACGCGCGGCAATTGCCCTATGCGGACGCCCAGATACGGAGGGCTGCCATGGACTGGCTGATCTGGGTCGGCGCGGCGCTGACCATGCTGGGCGTCATCGGGCTGTTGTGGTGCATTCTCGCCGTGGCCAGCGCCCGGCGCGCCGGGCTCGACGACCGGGCGATGAAACAGCGCCTGCAGCAACTGGCGGCCTACAATTTCGCGGCCCTCGGCCTGTCGGCCATCGGCCTCATGGCCGTGATCCTCGGGATCACGCTGGGCTAAACCCATGCGGGTTCGGCGTGACCCGAACGGCATCGCCTGACCGGTCGAAAGCCCTGCCCCCCGACAGTGTCGGGGGGGGGATCAAACGCGAAACGCCTCGGCCAGGGGCTCAGGCGCCGGTCTCGGTCAGCGCAACCGCCATGCCGGCCAGCACCGGCACCATCCGGGCATAGCCGCGCCCGGCCGCGGGGTTCGACGCGTTGCCATCCTGCGCCCGGCGCGCCACCCCTTCCAGAATGGCGGCCAGGCGGAAAAAGGCGAACACCAGGGAAAAGGTCCAGTTCTCGACCACCAGGCCGGTGCGCGCGGCATAGTCGGCGACGTAACGCGCCTCGGACGGGATGCCCAGGCCCGCGCGGTCCAGCCCGCCCAGCCCGCGCATGTCTCCGTCATGGGGCAGGCGCCACTGCATGCACTGATAGGCAAGGTCGGCCAGCGGGTGCCCCAGCGTCGCCAGTTCCCAGTCGAGCAGCCCAAGTATCCGCGGCCTGTCATGGGCGAACACCATGTTGTCCAGCCGATAGTCGCCATGCACCAGCGCCACGCGCCCGTCGTCGCCCGGCATCTCGTCGGCCAGCCAGCGCGCCAGCCGGGTCATGTCGCGGCCCGGTTCGGGCGCCGCGGCCAGATACTGCCGGGTCCAGCGGTCGGTCTGGCGGGCAAAGTAGTTGCCGGGCTTGCCGAAATCGCCCAAGCCCACCGCCTGCGGGTCCACCCTGTGCAGGGCCGCCAGCGCCGCGCCCATGGCATCGTAGATACCGGCCCGCTCTGCCGGCGCCACCCCCGGCAAGGCCGGGTCGAACAGGACCCGCCCGTCGAGATATTCCATGACAAAAAACGCCCGGCCGATGGGCGAGCCTGCGTCGTCGGCCAGCGCGAACACGCCCGGCACGGGCACACCGCTGCCGGCCAGCGCCTGCATGGCGCGAAACTCGCGCTCGACCAGATGCGCCGACGCCAGCAACTTGCCCGGCGGTTTGGCGCGCAGCACATAAGGCCCGGTCGGGCTGTCGATACGGTAGGTCGGATTCGACTGGCCCTGCGCGAATTTGGTCAACGTCAGCGGCCCGGCAAAGCCGGCGACGTTGCGGCGCATCCAGCCGGCGATGGCTTCGGGGTCGAGATCGGCGTGCTGGGTCATGGCGGGCAGTTTGGCCGCAATCGCACGCGGCGCGCAATGGCTGCATTGACAGCCCGCGCGCCCCGGGCTTCCCTTGGCCCCGGCAATCAGGAGGCGCGAAGCGGATGGACTTGGGAATCAGCAGCCGGGCGCGGCCGATACTGGACGCGGTGCAAGCCATGATCGCCGACGACATCGCGCCGCTGGACGCCGCGTTTCTGGCCGAGGTCGACGTTGGCGACCGCTGGCAGATGACCCCGCGCCAGACCGCGATTCTGCAGGGGCTGAAGACCCGGGCGCGCGACCGCGGCCTGTGGAACCTGTGGCTGACCGGCGATGACCGCGGCGCCGGGCTGAACACGGTCGACTATGCCTATCTGGCCGAGGAAATGGGCAAGTCGCACCTGGCGCCCGAGGTTTTCAACTGCAACGCCCCCGACACCGGCAACATGGAGGTTCTGGCCCGCTACGGCACGCCGCAGATGCAGGCGCGCTGGCTGGCGCCGCTGCTGGCCGGCGAGATCCGGTCAGCCTATCTGATGACCGAGCCCGAGGTGGCGTCGTCCGACGCCACCAACCTGGCGATGTCCTGCATCCGCGACGGCGAAGACTATGTTCTGAATGGCGAAAAATGGTGGGCCACCGGCGCCGGCGATCCGCGCTGCGCGGTCTATGTCGTGATGGTCCGCACCGGCGGCGATGACGCGCCTAAGCACGCGCGGCATTCGATGATCGTGGTGCCCGCCGACAGCCCCGGCATCGAAAAACTGCGCCCCATGCTGGTTTACGGCCATGACGACGCGCCGCACGGGCATTTCCACATCCGCTTTGCCGACGTGCGGGTGCCGGCCGCCAACCTGCTGCTGGGGGAAGGCCGCGGCTTCGAGATTGCCCAGGGCCGGCTGGGTCCCGGGCGCATTCACCACGCCATGCGCGCCATCGGGCAGGCGGAAAAGGCGCTGGAACTGATGTGCCGCCGGTCGCTGGCCCGCGAAGCCTTTGGCAAGGAGCTGGCGCGGCTGGGGGCCAATTTCGACCTGATCGCCCAGGCGCGGATGGATATCGAGCAGGCGCGGCTGTTGTGTCTCAAGACCGCCTGGATGATGGATCGCGGCGATGCCCGCGCGGCCGGGCCATGGATCAGCCAGATCAAGGTGGTGGCGCCCGAGGTGGCGTTGCGGGTGACCGACATGGCGGTGCAGATGCACGGGGCGCAGGGCGTCAGCCAGGACACGCCGCTGGCGCGCCAATGGACCGGGCTGCGCACGCTGCGCCTTGCCGACGGGCCCGACGCAGTGCACCGCCGGCAGGTGGCGCGGGCCGAACTGAAGAAATATTCTCAGGAAAGGTTCTGAGCCCCACGCGCCGCGACCACCGCCACCAGCAGCGCCAGCCAGCCGGCCAGCAACGGTTGACCGCGCCGCCGGCCTTGGCGGCTTTGGCAGATGGGCGCGGGGCGGCGGCGGATGGGTTGGCGAAGCAGGTTGGTGTCGATGGGCATCATGTCATGGTCTCCTTACCTGTTGCCCACTGAAACAGGCATCGCCGGCCCGCGCTTGACCCCGGTCCCGAGAAACCCTTGTGATTATCCTTAGATCGCCTCGACCGCGCCCTGGCGCCGTCGCCGGGCTTGCCCCAACGCCGCGCCGCTGATCTTATCGCGCCATGATTTACCGATTTGCCGGCTGCGTGCTGGATACCGGCGCGCACCGGCTGACGCGGGACGGGCAGGAACAACAGGTCGAGCCGCAGGTGTTCGACCTGCTGACCCTGTTGCTGGACCACGCCGGCGAGTTGGTCACCAAGGACCGGATCGTCGACGAGATCTGGGGCGGTCGCGCGGTGTCGGAATCGGCGATATCGGCCCGCATTGCCGCGCTGCGCAAGGCGGTCGGCGACGACGGCAAGCGGCAATCCATCGTGCGCACCGTGTCGCGCCGTGGTCTGCAACTGGTTGCCGCGGTCACGCCCGAACAGGCGGCGCCGGCGCCGTTCAGGGCCGACGATCAGCCGCCGGTTCGGTTCGCCACCGCCCGCGACGGCACCAAGATTGCCTATGCTTTGTCGGGCGACGGCCCGCCGCTGCTGCGGATCCCCTATTTTCCGACACATCTGGAACTGGATTGGTCCGAGCCAAGCGAACGGGCGCTGTTCGACGAACTGGGGCAGTCCCGCCGCCTTGTCCGCTTTGATCAGCGCGGTTGCGGGCTGTCGGACCGCGACGTTGCACAATACTCGGTCATGATGACCGTCAGTGACGCGCTGGCGGTTGCTGACGAGCTTGGGCTTGAGCGGTTCGATCTGCTGGGGGTTTCGGGCGGCGCGCTGGCTGCCGCCGAACTGGCCGCCGCCGCGCCCGAGCGTGTATCATCGCTGATCCTGCTGGGTGGCTATGTTCAGGGGCGCAGCATCCGCGCCGGCAAGGGGCCGGGTGCGGCAGCCGACGTCATGACAGCGATGATCACCGAAGGTTGGAACCAAAGCGGCAATGGCTTTGTCGCCGGGTTCCTTTCGGCCTATTTCCCCAGCGTCGACAAGGATGTCATCGCCAGATATGTGGCGCAATTTCAGGCCAGTTGCAGCCTTGACGCCGAAGTCGCCTATCGCGCGGCGGTCGACGGCCACCTGCTGGAGCCCGCCTTGTCAAGGATTTCGGCCCCGACACTGGTGATGCATTCCAGCGGCGATTCGGTTCACCCGGTCGAGCAGGGCCGCAGCCTGGCGCGCGGAATTGCCGGGGCCGAACTGAAGATTCTCGACAGCGACAATCACTTTCCCATGCCCGGCGACAAAAGCTGGCCGCAAATGCTGAGCGCGATGCGGCAGTTTCTGGGTCGGGCAGAACCCTGACGCCCACAGCGTTTTGTGTCTGGCCGGGGCAGGTTCGACGCGAAACGCCTCAGACCGGCAGATTGTCCCACAAATCTTCGCTTTCGGGGTCTTCCAGCGCCTTTTCCAGTTGGACGATATCGTCCGGAACCGGCAGGCCCAGCGCCCGAAGCTCGGCGATCTTGCCGCGCAGTGCCTCTTGCAGGACGTGCCGATCTTCGGGGCGCGCGACGACTTCTTCCATCAACAGCGTGATCGACGCTTTCAGGCTTTCGAACATACTTCCCTCCCTATGCAGCACATGAATGGCAAAATGGCGTGGCGGGCAGCAGGTCCAGCCGCTCGCCGGCGATCTCGTCGCCGCATTTCACACATATACCATATTCGCCGTCATCCATGCGCTTCAGGGCGGCCTTGATGCGCGCCACCTCGGCCATTCCCGCCGCGCCGATACCCTCGAGCACCTCTTCGCCCTCGCGCTCGACCGCGGCTTCGTCCCAGTCGCGCGAATGCGGCGCGTCAAGCTCGCCCTCGATCTCGCGCAGTCGCTGGTCCAGTTCCGACAAGCGCTGGGTCAGTTGTTTGCGGCGGCTGGCTGTGGCGGGCATTTGCGCCTCCTTTGCTGCGTTGGCAGTCAAGCATCCCGGCGCGCGGGCTGCCTTGATCGAGGTCAATCGCGGGCTGGGACTGGCCCGCAGCGTCTGGCGGTCATCCTGATCCAACAGGCATCACCGGGTGCGTTGAAATTCATGGATTCCGCGGCGTCGCGCGAACCGGGCTTGATGGAAAGGGATACTTCAGTTGTCGGCAGGGGTCGGGCAAAACGCGCTGTAAAGCGCCGCCAGAACCGGGGTAACGCGCGGATCTTTCAGCGAATACAGCACCGCGCGCCCGTCACGGCGTGCGGTCACGATACCGTCGCCACGCAGACGGGCCAGTTGCTGGCTGACATAGGCCTGCCCAAGCCCCAGCGCGGTTTCAAGCTGACGAACGCTGCGCTCGCCCGCGAACAGTTCGCACAGAATCAACAGGCGCGAACTGTTGGCCAGCGACCGCAGCACCGCCGCGGCCTCGTCGGCGGCCTGCGCCATATCCTCGCGAAAACCCGGTCGAAGTGCTAGCGTGTCCATGGTGGCTGTCTAGCACGGCGTTTTGAACATATCAACATTGCAATATGTTGTGGGCTATTCTAATTTGCACGGCGACCCTGAGGAGCGATTCTATGAAACCCGACGTCAAGGCTTTCTTCGACACGGCAACGAACACGGTCAGCTATGTCGTGCGTGACCCCAACGGACGGTCGGCCGCGATCATCGACAGCGTGCTTGACTTTGACTATGCCTCGGGGCGCACCGACACGCGGTCGGCCGACGCGATCGTCGCGCATATCAAGGCCGAAGACCTGACACCGGCGTGGATTCTGGAAACCCATGTCCATGCCGATCACCTGTCGGCAGCGCCCTATCTGCAGGAACAGTTGGGCGGCAAGATCGCCATCGGCCAGCATATCACCACCATTCAGGACACCTTTGGCAAGGTCTTCAACGAAGGAACCGAGTTTCAGCGCGACGGCAGCCAGTTCGACTCGCTGTTCGAGGACGGCGACAGTTTTCACGTCGGCCAGCTGCGCGGCGACGTCCTGCACACGCCAGGGCACACGCCGGCCTGCATGACCTATGTCATCGGCGATGCCGCCTTCGTGGGCGACACGCTGTTCATGCCCGACTTTGGCACCGCCCGCTGCGACTTTCCCGGCGGATCGGCGGACATGCTTTATCAATCAATTCAGCGCATCCTGTCGCTGCCCGACGAAACCCGCATTTTCGTTGGCCATGATTACAAGGCGCCCGGGCGTGACCAGTTCGCGTGGGAAACCACGGTGGGAGAGCAGAAACAGCGCAACATTCACATCGGTGGCGAGAAACCGGCGGCGGACTTCGTGAAGATGCGAGAGGCGCGTGACGCAACGCTTGCGATGCCGCGGTTGATCGTGCCGTCGCTGCAGGTGAACATGCGCGCCGGCAACATGCCGGAACCGGACCAGCAGGGCGACGTGTTCCTGAAGGTTCCGGTCAACAAGCTTTGAAGGGCGCAGCATGGAACAAGACTGGATAAACGGCCTGATCGGTGGCGGTATCATCGGTCTGGCAGGGGCCATCTATCTGCTGGCCAACGGCCGTATCATGGGTGCCAGCGGCATCATCGGCGGCCTTGTCGACGGCAGCGCCGGATCCCACGCCGGCGAACGCGTGGCCTTCATCGCCGGGCTTGTGGCGGTCCCGGGGCTGATTGCCCTGGTTGTCGGCGCACCCGATACCCACGCGACCGGCAATATCGCGCTGCTGGTGGCGGCGGGGCTGCTGGTTGGCGTGGGCACGCGCCTGGCCAACGGCTGCACGTCGGGTCACGGCGTCTGCGGCATCTCGCGGCTGTCCCTGCGCGGGATCGTCGCCACGGTTTTCTACATTGGCGCCGGGGGGATCACGATGGTCCTGTTGCGGCATGTTCTGGGGGTGATCTGATGCGCAGGATCATGGCCTTCATCGCCGGCGGCACCTTTGGCACCGGCTTGCTGATTTCCGGCATGACCGACACCGTAAAGGTGCAGGGCTGGCTTGACGTTTTCGGCGACTGGGATCCGACACTGGCCTTCGTGATGGGCGGCGCCATCATTCCCATGGCCATCGCGTGGCAACTGACCCGCGGCCGACGCCCGGCATTGGGCGGCGTCTTTCCCGTCCGCCCCGACCCGCGGGTTGGCCGCAACCTGGTGGTGGGCTCGCTCCTGTTCGGGATGGGCTGGGGCATTGTCGGCCTGTGCCCGGGGCCGTCGGTTGCCTCGATTTCCTACGGCGGGCTGTCCGGCCTGGTCTTTCTTGCCGCCATGGCAGGCGGCATGTGGGCGGCCCCGCCAATCCGGCGCAGGCTTGCACAGGCGGACGCGGCAGCATAGGCAAAAGACATGGATATCAGACAGATCACGCCCGACTACAGCGTTTCACCCCAGGTCGAGGCTGCGGACATGGCCGCGCTGGCCGCCGCCGGGTTTACCGACATCATCTGCAACCGCCCCGATGCCGAGGTCCCGCCCGACCAGAGCGCGGCGGTCATCGCCGCAGCGGCGCGCGAGGCCGGCATGTCGTTTCACGATAACCCTGTGTCCCACAGCGGGTTGCAGCCGGGGCAGATCGAACGCCAGCGCGACGTTGCCGCCGCCGCCGCCGGCCCGGTTTTTGCCTATTGCCGCACCGGCACCCGCTCGACCATCATCTGGGCTCTGGGCCAGGTCGGCCAGCGCCCGGCCGGGGACATCGTCGCCATGGCGGCCGAGGCCGGCTATGACATCGCGGGCCTGCGCCCTCAGCTTGAAGCGATGGCCGCGGCGAACTGACGGTCAGGCCGCGTCGGCGGCCTGCGCCACCGGCCAGCGCCCGGAACGCCGCCCCGCCCTGCCCCGGAACGTAAACGCCATTCCCGCCCAGCCGCGCCATGACCGGCCGGCAGATGGCCAGCCCCAGACCGGCGCCGCCAGCCCGGTCCTTGCCTGTTGCCGCCCCGCCACCCGCTCGACCATCGTCCGGGCTCTGGGCCAGGCCGGCCAGCGCCCGGCCGGGGACATCGTCGCCATGGCGGCCGAGGCCGGCTATGACATCGCGGGCCTGCGCCCTCAGCTTGAAGCGATGGCCGCGGCGAACTGACGGTCAGGCCGCGTCGGCGGCCTGCGCCACCGGCAGCGTCACCCGGAACGCCGCCCCGCCCTGCCCGGGAACATAAACGATACTGCCGCCCAGCCGGGCCATGATCTCGCGGCAGATGGCCAGCCCCAGACCGGCGCCGCCGGCGGCGCGGGTGTCGGACAGGCGCGAGAATTTCTCGAAGATCACATTCTGCGCCTGACGTGGAACCCCGGCACCGTTATCGACGAAATCGACCCGAACGTGGCCCGCCCCGTTGCGCACCTTGACCCGAAGCTGCGGGTCGGGCGCATCACAGTATTTTCCGGCGTTGGCAATGAGGTTGATGAACACCTGTGCCAGCCGGTCGGCGTCGGTGCGCAGCACGATCTTCGGGTCGTCGCCCTCGCGCAGGATGGTCAGGCCCGACATGCGCGGGCGCGCCGCGTCGACGGCACGCTCGATGACATCGGACAGCCGCATCTCTTGCAGGTTCAGCGTCACCCGCCCGCTTTCCAGAACGGTCAGGTCCAGCAGACCGTCAAGCAGCCGCGTCAGCCTTTGCGCTTCGTCGTGGATGACGGACGAAAACTTCGTGCGCTCTTCCGGGCCCAGCGTGTCACCGTCGCGCAATATCTCCGAGAAGCTGCGGATCGAGGTCATCGGCGTGCGTAATTCGTGGCTGATCTGGCTGAGAAACGCGTCCTTTTGCACCGACAGTTGCTGCAGCTTGGTATTGGCCTCGCGCAGCTGCCCGGCGGTGCGGGTCAGTTCGGCCGATTTGGCCTCGAGCTGGCTGGAATATTCCATGATCTGGGCAGTCTCGTCGGCCACGCGCATCAGTTCCTCGACCGACACCGCCACGTCCCCGGTGATCTGCCCCACCATGGCATGGGCGGTGGCGGCGCCGACGGACCCGGCAAGCTCGCGCTCAAGCCGCTCGATGAATTCGGGCGAGGTGTCGGGCAGAAAGCCCTCTTTCCCCTGGCGCCGGGCCTCGGACTGGAAAAGCGCCTGCGATTCTTCCGCGCCCAGAATGCGCTGGGCCATGATCAGCAGGTCTTCGGCCTCGGCCGCCGTGGCCGACCACCCCCGCAACGACGTGCCATAGCGGTGGACATTGACAAACTCGGCCCCCTGCAGACGTTCCAGCGGGCGCGGAAAGCTGACCAGCGAGCCAAGGAAATAGGCCAGCGCGTTCAGGGTGATCGACCAGAAGACCGCGTGCACGACCGGGTCCATCCCGTGAATGCCGAACAGCGCGCCGGGCCGCAGCCAGCCAATGCCCCACGGCCCCTCGGACAGAAAGCTCACCGACATCGCCGCGTTGACGCCAAAGCTGGGCAGGAAAAGCGTGTAAAGCCACACCCCGGTGCCGATGGTGACACCCAGCGCCGCGCCCACCCGTGTGCCGCCGCGCCAGAACAGCCCGCCCAACATCGCCGGCAGCACCTGCGCAACGCCGGCAAACGAAATCAACCCGATCGACGCCAGCGCCGCGCCGCCGCCCGACACCCGGTAATAGAGATAGCCCAAAAGCAGCACCGCCCCGATCGACACCCGCCGCGCGCGCAGCACCAGGGTCCTCACGTCGCCCGAGACCGAGGCCCCGCCCGCGCGCACCGACAGCCACAGCGGCACCACCACATGGTTGGACACCATCGTCGCCACGGCCAGCGCCGCCACGATCACCATCGACGTGGCCGAGGAAAACCCGCCAAGAAAACTCAGCATCGCCAGGCCGTTGCGCCCATGTTCCAGCGGAACGGTCAGGACGAACATGTCCGGGTTCGCCCCCTCTGGCAGCGTCGCCAGCCCCACGACAGCGATGGGCACCACGAACAACGACAGGGCGAACAGATACAGCGGAAAGGCCCAGCTGGCGGTGGCAAGGTGGCGTTCATGCGCGTTTTCCACCACCAGCACCTGAAACATGCGCGGCAGGGTCAGAAAGGCCGCCGCCGACAGGAAGGTCAGTGTGATCCAGCGGCTGCCCGACACTTCCCACTGCGCGATCGGCGAAGCCTCGATCATGCGCACGATTTCTCCGGTGCCGCCGGCAATGCCCCAAACCACAAAGGCGCCAACGGCCACCAGCGCCACCAGTTTGACCACCGCCTCGACAGCAATGGCGATCACGATGCCATGGTGGCGTTCGTTGGCATCCAGGCTGCGGGTCCCGAAGATCAGGGTAAAAACCGCCAGCCCGCCGGCAACCCAAAGCGCCGTTGTCTTGACGTCGGCGAACCCCGGCAGGCCGGACCCCACCGTGGCCGAGTTTTCCGCGAAGACCGCGAAGGCCAGCGTCACCGATTGCAGCTGCAACGCGATATAGGGCGTGACCCCGATCACGGCGAGGACAGTGACCAGCACCCCCAACAGGTTGGATTTGCCATAGCGCGACGAGATGAGGTCGGCGATCGAGGTGATGCGCTGCGTGCGCCCGATGCGCACCAGTTTGCGCAGCAGCGCCCACCAGCCGATCATCACCAGCGTCGGGCCAAGATAGATGGTAACGAATTCCAGCCCCGACCGGGCCGCGTTGCCGACCGCGCCATAAAAGGTCCACGCCGTGCAATAGATCGACAGTGACAAGGTATAGACCAGCGGAGAGCGCAGCCAGCCGATCTGCCCCCGCGCCGCGCGCCGGTCGGCCCAGAACGCCACCGCGAACAGGAAGGCCACATAGCTCAGGCAGACCGCGACAAGCAGGTTGAACGACAGCATCAGCCGGCCTCGGGCCCGCCATCGGCCCCGGTCTCGGGCGGAGAGGTGCGCATCAGCTGCCGCGACAGGATCACGGCCATCGCGATCAGCGCGAACCAGACACTGAACACGTAAAAGGCCAGCTGCGCGGTGCCCGCGGCCTCTTCCGCCGCCGCCTCGGGCGTCCACAGCGCCGGGAAAAACACCAGCACGACGCCCAGGAACGGCAGAAAACGGGCCGCGTCCCGCACCCGGCGGCGGCGATAGCTTTCCCGCTCGAGCAGGACCGGTTCCCGCGTTCCGCTCACGGGGCCAGCGACGCCGCGTCGTAAAGCTCGCGCACGGCGTCCAGCACCTCGGCGTTGGAAAAGGGCTTGGTCATGAAGCGGTTCACACCCCGGCGCTCGGCCATCTCGCGGTCCTGTTTCTGGCCGCGGGCGGTCAGCATCAGCACCGGCAAATTCCGGGTTTCCGGCCCGGCGCGCAGGTCGGCCAGAATGTCAAAGCCTGACCGGTTGGGCAGCATCACGTCCAGCACCACGACATCGGGCTGGCGGCGCGCCACCGCCTCCAGCGCCGTGGCGCCGTTGAAGTGGGTGTCCACTGTCCAGCCGTCCCGGGACAGAATGAAACGGATGGCCTCGGTAATGTTCGGTTCATCCTCGATCAGGAGAACACGCTTTCCCATCTGTCACCCACCCCGGCAGTCATGCCCCACATTGCGCCCGACTATGGCCGCTGGTCCGGCACCTGTCAAAAACCCGGCGCGTGTTGTCAGCCGTTATCACGGGCGAATGTTGCGGTTTCAGCCAAATCGCCGCCGCCACCGCTAACCATCGACGGCTCGCGCCGGGCCGGGCAGGCGTCGCGGGCGCAGATGCGGCACGACGCGCCGACCGGATCGAACGGGCCGTCGTGTTGGCTTTGCGCCTCGAACAGCAGCATCGCCGCCTCGACGATTTCCGGGCCGGCAAACCCGCCCGGGTGAACCGGACGCGCCAGTGCCAGCGCCCGGAACCGGCGCGGCAGGCGCCCCGTCATCTCGACCGGCCGCGCAATCGGCTGCATCGGCCGCGACAGCGCCTGAAACAGCGGCCACAGCGGGCAACCAGCGCCATAACGCGGCAGGGGAAAGCCCGGAACGGGGCGGCGAAAGGTCAGCGTGCCCGACCCGTCGCACAGAACCAGCCCCACCGGCCCGACCACGTTGTCGGGCATCGCGGCGATGCGGCGAAACACAGTCAGCGGGTCGACATCGAAACGCTGCGCCAGCCGCATGGGGTCGGGCCCGGTCGCGTCGATCGCGCGCCGGAACGGGTCAAACGGCAAGAGGCGTGCGTCGGCCGCATAGCGTCGCGCCGCCTGCCACACCAGGGCCCGCCCGGCGCTGCTGTTCGGCAGCGCGCCAAGGTTCGCAACGGCGGTATCAATGTCGCCGGGGGCGCAGTCTTCCAGCCGGGGAATGTGCCAGCCGTGCGCATCAAGCCAGGCCTCGGCCTCTTCCTGCGGGGTGGCGAAGGCGCGGTCGCTCTGGTCGCCGGCATCAAGATAGCCCACCAGCGTCTGGGCGCTGTCGGTCAGCCGGACACTGTCTTCGAACATGTTGCGGTGAAAGCGCTGACGCCATTCCGGGTCAATCTCGGCATGGTCCTTCAGGATGGCGGCGGTCGACTGGATCGCGGTCACCGATGTCAGCACCTCGTGAATGCTTTCCGACAGAAACGGGTCGTGGGTCAGCCGGTCGCTGAGGGTCTGGATGGCGCGGTCCAGTTCGGCAATGCGCCGGGCCTGTGCCGCCACCAGCCCGGCCCAGCCCGGAAAGCTTTGGGCGAAGATGTCGGCGCGCGCGCGTTCATCCGCCGGCAGCGCAGCGCCGCCCAGTGCCGCGGCCGAGCGGATGTCGTCCAACAGCGCCCCGGCCGCCCCGTGGATCAGCGCCGAGGGCTCGACATCCAGCGCGCGGGCGGCGTCGGACAAGAGCTTGCCGCCGATGCGCCGGCGGTCATGTTCGATCAGGTTGAGATAGGCCGCCGAGATGCCAAGGCGCCGCGCAAGCTCGCCCTGCTTGATGCCGCGGTCCAGCCGGCGTTGGCGAACACGCGAACCGGCCCCGGCGCCCAGTTCTTGTTTGGTTTCAGACACTCAGCGGCCCTTCGAAAAAATCTTTACAACCATATCACATGCCTTGTGCAATTCTTTACAAAAAAATCCTTTCGTTGAATATGGTTGTTGAGAAATTTTCTGTCGCTGAGCATTCTTGAAAGTGCCCTGTTAAGGGATTCCCCTGTCGCGCGGAGGATTGCGCACAAGGGAAATTTGGTTGAACGGGAGGAACTTCATGACCAAATCCAACTTTACCCGGCGCGGCCTGCTGAAGACGGGTGCCGCCACCGGCGCCGGTCTTGCGCTGCCGACCTATCTCAGCGCGGCGTCGCACGCCGGCTACACGAATGCGCCGTCCGGCGGCACCGTGACGCTGGGCTTCAACGTTCCGCAAACCGGCCCCTATGCGGACGAAGGCAACGACGAACTGCTGGCGCAACAGCTGGCGGTCGAGCATCTGAACGGCGAAGGCGACGGCGGCTGCCTGAATACCTTCACGTCGAACGCCCTGAAGGGCAACGGCATCCTGGGCAAGCAGGTCACCTATGTGACCGGCGACACTCAGACCAAGTCGGACGCGGCGCGTGCATCGGCCAAGTCGATGATCGAAAAAGACGGCGCGATCATGATCAACGGCGGCTCGTCCTCGGGCGTGGCCATCGCGGTTCAGGGCCTGTGCCAGGAAGCCGGCATCATCTTCATGGCGGGTCTGACCCACTCGAACGACACCACCGGCAAGGACAAGAAAGCCAACGGCTTCCGTCACTTCTTTAACGCCTACATGTCGGGCGCTGCCCTGGCCCCGGTGCTTGAGAAGGAATATGGCGCCGACCGTCGTGCCTATCACCTGACCGCCGACTATACTTGGGGCTGGACCCAGGAAGAGTCGATCGTTGCGGCGACCGAGGCAATCGGCTGGGACACCGTCAACACGGTCAAGACCCCGCTGGCATCGACCGACTTCTCGTCCTACATCGCCCCGGTTCTGAACTCGGGCGCCGACGTGCTGGTGCTGAACCACTACGGCGGAAACATGATCAACTCGCTGACCAACGCTGTTCAGTTCGGCCTGCTCGACAAGGTCGTCAACGGCAAGGACTTCAAGATCGTCGTTCCGCTGTATTCGGAACTGATGGCCGCTGGTGCGGGCGAGAACATCAAGGGCGTGTATGGCTCGATGAACTGGAACTGGCAGCTGGACAACGCGGGTTCGAAAGCCTTCGTTCAGTCCTTCGGTCAGAAGTATGGCAAGCCGCCGTCGAATTCGGCCCAGACTTGTTATGCTCAGGTCCTGCTTTACGCGGACGCCTGCGAGCGTGCCGGCACCTTCAACCCCTGCGGCGTCGCCGAGGCCCTGGAAGGCTTCGAATTCGACGGCCTGGGCAACGGCCCGACACTGTATCGTGCCGCTGACCACCAGTGCTTCAAGGACGTGCTGGTCGTGAAGGGTGCCGAGAACCCGACGTCGGCCTACGACACGCTGGAAATCGTCGAGGTTACCCCGGCCGATCAGGTTACCTATGCTCCGGATCACCCGATGTTCGCCGGTGGCGATCTGGGGTCGTGCAACCCGGGCGCCTGACAGGCCACGCGCGCGGCCCGTCTGATCGGGCCGCTTGCAAACAATCGGATTTCCCGGGCATGTCCCGGGGAATCCCTTTCACGGACCATCCAAGGTGGAGCCCATGGACGCCTTTCTTCTTCAAATCCTCAACGGCCTGGACAAGGGATCGGCCTATGCCCTGATCGCCCTTGGCCTGACTCTGATCTTCGGCACGCTCGGGGTGGTGAATTTCGCCCACGGCGCCCTGTTCATGATCGGTGCCTTCTGCGCCGTCGCCATGCAGAAAATCCTGTCGCTGAGCTATATCGTCATCGACGAAACGAAGAAGGACTTTCTGGGCAATCCGCTGAAGGTCGAGGTGCCTTATATCGAAAGCTGGTTCGGTCCCGACGTGGGCGGCAGCATCATCGACTGGTCGGTTCCGCTTGCCATCATCTTTGCCATTCCGGTGATGGTGACCATCGGCTTCATCATGGAGCGTGGCCTGATCAAGCATTTCTACAAGCGTCCCCACGCCGACCAGATTCTGGTGACATTCGGCCTGGCCATCGTCTTGCAGGAAGTGGTCAAATACTATTTCGGCGCCAACCCGATCCAGACCCCGCCGCCCGACGCCATGATGGGCGTGGCCAACGTGGGCGCGGTTCTGGGGCTGGACCTGCCCTATCCAATCTGGCGGATCAGTTATTTCGTCTTCTCGCTGGTGGTGATCTGCGGCGTATTCGGTTTTCTCCAGTTCACCACTTTCGGCATGGTGGTTCGCGCCGGCATGGCCGACCGCGAAACCGTTGGGATGCTGGGCATCGACATCGACCGGCGCTTTACCATCATGTTCGGGGTGGCGGCCGCGGTCGCGGGGCTGGCCGGCGTCATGTATGGCCCGATCAACCCACCGAATTATCACATGGGCATGGATTTCCTCGTGCTCAGCTTCGTGGTGGTGGTCGTGGGCGGCATGGGGTCGCTGCCCGGCGCGGTGCTGGCGGGCTTTCTTCTGGGGATCCTTGAAAGCTTTGCCTCGACCACCTGGGCCACGACAACCATTCCCGGGATCAACCAGATCATCATCTACCTTGTTGCCATCGTCATTCTGCTGACCCGGCCACGCGGCCTGATGGGCAAAAAAGGCGTGATGGAGGAATAAGCCATGCTGGGTTTGAACCAAAAAGACCGGACGCTGTTCGTCATCGTCGTCGCGCTGGCCCTGCTGGCACCCTTCATCCTGAACCCGTTTCCGACAGACAGCGCCATGGCGCAGTTCAACGCCGGATATCCCGACCTGATGCAGAAATTCGTGATTTTCGGCATCTTCGCGATCGGCTTCAACATCCTGTTCGGCCTGACGGGGTATCTTTCCTTCGGTCACGCCGCCTTTCTTGGCGTGGGGTCATACAGCTGCGTCTGGATGTTCAAGCTTCTGGGCTACAACGTGCTGCCGGGCATCCTGCTGGCCATCGCGGTGTCGGGCATCTTCGCCCTTTTCATCGGCGTGCTCAGCCTGCGGCGGACGGGGATCTATTTCTCGATCCTGACGCTGGCCTTTGCGCAGATGTCCTTTGCCCTGGCCTATTCGGTGCTGTCGAACCCCAAGTTCAACCTCACCAACGGCGAGACCGGGCTGCAGGTCTATTCGGACGATCCGCAATGGTTCCACAATCCTGACCGTGTACCGGATCTGCCGCATCTGTTCGGCCTGTCGATGCGGGCCACCGAAAAGCTGCAGCTTGGGGCCTGGGAATTCCAGTTCAACGCTGGCTATTACCTCAGCGCCGTTGCCCTGATTGCCTGCTTCTACCTGGCGGTCCGCATCTTCCGTTCGCCCTTTGGCATGATGCTGCGGGCCGTCAAATCGAACCAGCAGCGCATGAACTATACCGGGCTGAACACCCGCCCCTACACGCTGGCGGCCTTTGTGATCTCGGGCATGTATGCCGGGCTGGCCGGTGGCCTTCTGTCGGCGGTCGACCCGCTGGCGGGTGCCGAACGGATGCAGTGGACAGCCTCGGGCGAGGTGGTGCTGATGACCATCCTTGGCGGCTCGGGCACGCTGGTGGGGCCGATCCTGGGCGCGGGTTTCATCAAGTATTTCGAGAATATCTTCTCGAAGATCAACGATCAGGTCCTGCACAGCTGGTTCGCCTTCCTGCCGGATGGTCTTGAAGACGTGGTTGTCTTTCTGATCCACCCGTTCATCGGCAAGGGCTGGCACCTGACGCTGGGCATCATGTTCATGCTGGTCGTCGTCTTTCTTCCCGGTGGTCTGGTCGAGGGCGGGCAGCGCCTGGCGGCCCGGGTGCGCCGCGGGCGGTCGGGCAAGGACAAGTCGGCTGCCCGTCAGCCTGCCGAATAAGGAGAGACCGATATGGGTATCCTCGAAGTCAAGAACGTGACCAAGAATTTCGGTGGCCTCAAGGCACTGAACGACGTCAACCTGTCGGTCAGGGAACATACGGTTCACGCCATCATCGGCCCCAACGGTGCCGGCAAATCGACGCTGCTGAACTGCCTGATCGGCAAGCTGATCCCCGACACCGGCAGCGTGTCGTTCCAGGGCCAGTCGGTGCTGGGGCGCAAGCCGCACGAGATCAACCAGATGGGCATCAGCCGGGTGTTCCAGACCCCCGAGATATTCGGAGACCTCACGGTTTTCGATAACGTGCTGATCCCGATCTTCGCGCGCCGCGACGGGTCGTTCCGCCTGCATGCCTTCGAATCCATACAGTCGGAAACCGAGATCATCCAGCAGGCCGAAGAGGTTCTGGCCGACGTCAACATGCTGGACAAGCGCCATGGCCACGCGGCCTCGCTCAGCCGTGGCGACAAACGGCGGCTGGAAATGGCCATGTGCCTCAGCCAGAAGCCCAAGCTGCTGCTGCTCGACGAACCCACCGCCGGCATGGCCCGGGCCGACACCAACAACACCATCGACCTGCTCAAGGAAATTCGCGACCGGCGCAATATCACCATGGCGATCATCGAACATGACATGCACGTGGTGTTCAGCCTGGCCGAGCGGATCACGGTCCTGGCACAGGGCACCCCCCTGGTCGAGGACATCCCCGAGAACATCAAGGGCCATCCGAAGGTCCGCGAAGCCTATCTTGGAGAGGCTGCCTGACATGACCATGATCGAAGACACCAAGACCGGCAAACCCGTAAAGCGGGACTATTCCCACAACGCCAACATCGCGGCCACCGCCCCGGCCTTTCTGTCGGTCTGGAATATCGAGGCCTATTACGGCGAAAGCTATATCGTCCAGGACGTGAGCTTCAACGTGCACGAGGGCGAGATCCTCGCGCTGCTGGGCCGCAACGGGGCCGGCAAGACAACGACCCTGCGCGCCATTGCCCGCACCGACGACCCGACACTGCACGGGGGCGAAATCTGGCTGGATCACCAGCCCCTGCACTTGATGCGCAGCCACGAAGCCAGCGTTCAGGGCATCCAGCTTGTGCCCGAGGACCGGCGCATCATTCCCGGTCTGACCGTCGAGGAAAACCTCAAGCTGGCCCAGATCGCCCCGCCGATCGGCTGGTCGCTTGACCGCCTTTACGAGCTTTTCCCGCGTCTCGGCGAACGCCGCACGCAAGAAGGCGTGACCCTGTCAGGCGGCGAACAGCAGATGCTGTCGATCGCCCGCGCCCTGGCCCGTGACATCAAGGTCCTGCTGCTGGACGAGCCCTACGAAGGGCTGGCGCCGGTCATCGTTGACGAGATCGAAAAGATGCTCAACATCATCAAGGAACAGGGCATCACCACGGTCATCGTCGAACAGAACGCCGTCAGGGCGCTGATGCTTGCTGATCGCGCGGTGATCCTTGACACTGGCATCGTCGTCTTTGACGGTACCGCAAAGGAAGTGCTGGATGACGAAGCCCTGCGGGCCGAATATCTGGCCATCTGATCCAAATTCTTGACTGCGCGCCCCCGCCCCTTGCTGGTCTGTGTGTCGGGGAGGGGCGCGGAACCGGCTGACCAATTGACTGTCTGGAGTATCTAGATGCGTGACGAATCCGACAAACTTTATCCGCCCAGCGAGGCGGTCGTGGCCCATGCCCATATCGACAAGGCCGCCTATGACAAGATGTATGCCGCCTCGGTCGCGGACCCCGATGCCTTTTGGGGCGAACAGGGCAAGCGCCTTGACTGGATCAAGCCCTATGGCACGGTCAGGGATGTCAGCTATGGACACCCGGATGTCACGATCAACTGGTATGGCGACGGCACGCTGAATGTCGCCGCCAACTGCATTGACCGCCACCTTGAAACCCGTGGCGACCAGACCGCGATTATCTGGGAGCCCGACAACCCGGACGAGGCGGCGCAGCATATCACCTATCGCCAGCTTCATGGCGAAGTCAGCAAGTTCGCCAACGTCCTGAAGGAAATGGGCGTCGGCAAGGGTGATCGCGTCGTGCTGTATATGCCGATGATCCCGCAGGCGGCCTATGCCATGCTGGCCTCGGCCCGGATCGGCGCCATTCACTCGGTGGTGTTCGCCGGCTTTTCGCCCGATGCGCTGGCCGCGCGGGTCAACGGCTCGGAAGCCAAGGTCGTCATCACCGCCGACGAGGCGCCGCGCGGCGGCCGCAACACCCCGCTGAAGACCAACGCCGACAGGGCCTTCGCCTCGGTCCGGCATGACGCCAAGCTTCTGGTGGTGCGCCGCACCGGCGGCGACGTGCCCATGACCGAAGGCCGCGATTTCTGGCTGGACGAGATGGAAGCCAAGGTTTCCGCCGACTGCCCGCCGCAAGAGATGAGCGCCGAGGATCCGCTGTTCATCCTTTATACCTCGGGCTCGACCGGCATGCCCAAGGGCGTGGTGCACACCACGGGCGGCTATCTGGTCTTTGCCGCCATGACCCACGAGCTTACCTTTGACTATCACGATGGTGACGTCTTCTGGTGCACCGCCGACGTGGGCTGGGTCACGGGCCACAGCTATATCGTCTATGGCCCGCTGGCCAATGGCGCCACGACCGTGATGTTCGAAGGCGTGCCGACCTATCCCGACGCGGGGCGTTTCTGGGCGGTATGCGAGAAACACAAGGTCAACCAGTTCTACACCGCGCCGACGGCGATCCGCGCGTTGATGGGCAAGGGCCCGGAATGGGTCGAGAAATACGACCTCAGCGACCTGAAGGTGCTGGGCACGGTGGGCGAGCCCATCAACCCCGAGGCCTGGAACTGGTATAACGACGTGGTCGGCAAGGGGACCCGCCCCATCGTCGACACCTGGTGGCAGACCGAGACCGGCGGCCACCTGATGACCCCCCTGCCCGGCGCCACGACCACCAAGCCCGGCTCGTGCACCTTCCCGTTTTTCGGCGTCCAGCCCGCCATTCTGGACCCCACCAGCGGCGCGGAAATCACCACGACCGAGGCCGCGGGCGTTCTGTGCATCAAGGACAGCTGGCCCGGCCAGATGCGCACCATCTGGGGCGATCACGACCGGTTCGTGAAGACCTATTTCTCGGACTACAAGGGTTACTATTTCACCGGTGACGGCTGTCGCCGCGACGCCGACGGCTATTACTGGATCACCGGCCGGGTCGACGATGTGATCAACGTCTCGGGCCACCGCATGGGCACCGCCGAAGTGGAAAGCGCGCTGGTCGCGCATCCCAAGGTGGCCGAGTCGGCCGTGGTCGGTTATCCCCATGACATCAAGGGTCAGGGCATCTATGCCTATGTCACCCTGATGGGCGGCGAACAGCCCTCGGAAGAACTGCGCAAAGAGCTGTCGGACTGGGTGCGCTCGGAAATCGGCCCCATCGCCAAGCCCGACCTTCTGCAGTGGGCCCCGGGCCTGCCCAAGACCCGTTCGGGCAAGATCATGCGCCGGATCCTGCGCAAGATCGCCGAGAATGACTATGGGGCGCTTGGCGATACCTCGACGCTGGCCGAGCCCGAGGTGGTGGACGACCTGATCGAGAACCGGATGAACCGCCGCTGACAGTCGCGGGCACCAGTTTTGACGGGCCGGCCAGCGATTGGCCGGCCCGTTTCTTTTGGCGCGGCTGTTTCAGCGGCCCGCCATGTCGGCAAGGTGCGCGGCCGGCGCGGCCGGTTCATACGCATGCCCCTAAATATTAACCGTTTGTCTTTTGCTCCGCCGGTCCGCCCCGTTTAGCCGAAGGCAAACCTGCGGTTTGGCGGGCGGTCGCATGCCCCTGTCACGATGCGTCACCGCCTGGGGCGGTTGGACTCGGTCGAGCAGACGATTTTTCGCAGAAAAATCGGGCCGCCGCGTCAGCGGCGGCCCGGTCAGGCCCGAAAGGCATGCCTTTGCGGCGTGTTGCGCTATTTCAGCGCCGCATCGGTGATCACGTGGGTCCAGGCACCGGCGTCCGGGTGGCCCGAAATCACGGGGTCCGACCCGCCGCCCAGCAGCGTGGCGACCGTGCGCTCGAAATCGGCCGGATCGAGCGATCCGTCGGAACCGGCGGTCAGCTTGGCGATCTCGCCCATCATGCGTTTCTGATGGTTCTCGGTCTGGGCACCGGTTTCGTCATAGTCCAGCACGATACCGGCGGCGGCGTCGGGGTTGGCCTCGGCCCATTTCCAGCCTTCCATCGAGGCGGCGACAAAGCGCGTCAACTTGTCGACCATTGCGGCGTCGTCCAGCGTGTCCTCGAGCACGTAAAGCCCGTCTTCCAGCGTCGCGACGCCCTGGTCTTCGTATTTGAAGGTGATCAGGTCGTCAGCGGCGATCCCGGCGTCGATGACCTGCCAGTATTCGTTATAGGTCATGGTCGAGATGCAGTCGGCCTGGCGTTGCAGCAGCGGATCGACGTTGAAGCCCTGCTTCAGCACCTCGACCCCGTCACCGCCGTCGGTGCCGATTCCAAGCTGGCTCATCCAGCTCAGGAACGGATACTCGTTGCCGAAGAACCAGACCCCCAGCGTGCGGCCGGCAAAGTCGGACGGCTGGGTGATGCCGGTGTCCTTCAGGCAGGTCAGCATCATGCCCGACGACTTGAAGGGCTGGGCGATATTGACCAGCGGCAGCCCGCGTTCACGCGCCGCCAGCGCGGCCGGCATCCATTCGACCGTTACATCGGCACCGCCGCCGGCGATCACCTGAGTGGGCGCGATGTCGGGGCCGCCGGGCCTGATGGTCACGTCAAGGCCCGCGTCGGCGTAGAAACCGTTTTCAAGCGCCACGTAATAGCCGGCGAATTGCGCCTGCGTCACCCACTTGAGCTGCAGGGTCAGCTGGTCCAGATGCGACCCGGCCAGCGCCGCGCCGCTGCTGAGTGCAAGGATCGCAGCCCCAGAAAGCAGATGTTTCATGTTATTCCTCCCATTTGGTTACACGCGTTGAGACGGGTGCCAGAAGGTCACCCAGCGTTCGATCAGGGCAACCGCCCCGTAAAGCACCGAGCCGGCCAAGGCCGCCACGGCGATTTCGGCCCAGACCATCGGCAGGTTCAGGCGCCCGACCTCGGTCGAGATCCGGAACCCCATGCCGCGAATGGGCGAGCCGAAAAACTCGGCCACGATAGCGCCGATCAGCGCCAGCGTGGTGCAGATCTTCAGGCCATTGAAGATGAAAGGCATCGCTGCGGGAAGCCGTAACGTCACGAGCGTTTGCCAATAGCTCGCCGCGTAGGTCTTCATCAGGTCGCGCTGCATCGAGCCGGCCTCGCCAAGGCCCGCGACGCAATTGATCAGCATCGGAAAGAACACCATGGCCACCACCACGGCAGCCTTGGATTCCCAGCCAAAGCCGAACCACATCACCATGATCGGCGCCACGCCGACGATGGGCAGCGCGGCCACGAAATTGCCAATGGGCAACAGCCCGCGCTGCAAGAACGGCGAGCGGTCGACGGCAATGGCCACCAGCAGCCCGCCGACGCTGCCGAACACATAGCCCGCCAGCGCCCCCCTGACGATGGTCTGCACAAAGTCGACCCACAGCGTCGGCAGCGACCGTGCGATCTGGGCGCCGATCACCGTTGGCGCCGGCAGGATCACCGGGTCGATGCCCAGCCCGCGCACGATCCCCTCCCACAGCACCAGCACCGTGACCCCGAAGATCAGCGGCACCAGAACCCGGATCAGCCGCCCGCCCGAGACCCCGGCAAGCCGGACGTTGGCCGCCCAGGCAAGCCCCCAGAACACCACGGCACCGATCAGCCAGCCCATCACGCGCCCCCCGTCATGCGGGCGGCCTGACGTTCGACCAGTCCCACGATCACGATCAGCCCCCCCGCCAGCATCGCCGCCGCGAACAGCGCCGCCCACATGGCCAGCGGCTGGCCGAACTGGCTGCCGATCAGCATGCGCGCACCCAGCCCGCTGGTGGCGCCGGTCGGAAGCTCGCCCACGATGGTGCCGACAAGGCTGGCGGCGATGGCCACCTTCAGCGACGCAAACAGATAGGGCAGCGAGGCAGGAAACCGCAGCTTCCAGAACGACTGGGCGCGGCTGGCGTTATAGGTGTGCATCAGGTCCACCTGCATGGCGTCGGGGCTGTTCAACCCCTTCACCATGCTCACCAGCACCGGAAAAAACGAAAGATAGGCCGCGATCACCGCCTTGGGCACCCGGATATCCTCGACCCCGATCTGGCTGGAGATGACCACGATCATCGGCGCCAGAGCCACGATGGGAATGGTCTGGCTGATGATGGCCCACGGCATGACGCTCAGCTCCATGGTGCGCGAATAGGTGATGGCCACCGCCAGCCCCACGCCCAGAAGGATGCCCAGACCAAAGCCCCACAATGTCGTCTCGAGCGTGATGAAGCCGTGATAGACAAGGCTGCGCTTTGACGTGATCTTCTTGCCGAAGATACCGTCGTAAAGCTGCGCCGCCACCTGATGCGGCGCCGGCACCACCGGCCGGGTTTGGTGCATGGTGTCGGCGACCAGTTCGGAAAAGCTGACCTCGCGGTCGGCCCGCGCGGCCTGATCCAGCGTCCAGCGGGCGTTCATGGCCACCGTGCCGACATACCACGCCACAAGGATGGCAATCAGCACCGTCAGGACCGACAGCAGCGTCTTCATGGCCGCCCATCCCCGGCACGGTGCCATTCCATGCGGATCTCGGGCACGGTATCGGGCGGGGCGGCCGGGTGGCGCGACACCTCGGCAAAGCCCTCGCGGCGATAAAAGCACTGCGCCCGCAAGTTGGGCCCATGGGTGTGCAGCCACAGAAAATCGCGGTTCTGCTTGGCCCGGTCAAGCAACGCCCGGCCCAGCCCCCGCCCCGTAACCGCGCAATAAAGCGCACCGATCCGCGCGGTTGCCGGGTCAACCGACATATAGGCAACCGCCGGCGCACCGCTGACCCAGATCTCGCGGTCGTCGAAGGCGTCGTTCAGCATAGTCTCGACCTCCGCACGTGACGGCCCGGCCGGCATCCAGTCGGTATCCGCGATCCAGCCGGTGACCACAGCGGCGCAGGCCGGAATATCGTGACGGGTGGCGCGGCGCAGATCAGTCATCGCCATGACCTGCCTTCAGCCCCTCGCGCACCCGCTGGGCCAGTTCGATAAACTCGGCCGAATCGCGTATCGACAGGTCGCGGTCGCGCGGCAGCGGGCTGTCGATGATGTCGGTAATCCGCCCCGGTCGCGGGCTCATCACCACGATGCGGGTCGACAGGAACACCGCCTCGGGGATCGAATGGGTCACGAACAGGCAGGTCTTGCCGGTGCGGTTCCACAGGCGCAAAAGCTCTTCGTTCAGCCGGTCGCGCACGATCTCGTCCAGCGCGCCGAAGGGTTCGTCCATCAACAGGATGTCGGCATCGAAACTCAGCGCCCGCGCAATCGAGGCGCGCTGCTGCATCCCGCCCGACAATTGCCAGGGATACTTGCGCTCGAACCCTTCCAGGTCGACCATCTGCAGCACCTGTTGCATGCGCCGGTTGCGCTCGGCCCGGTCCAGCCCCATGATTTCCAGCGGCAGCGTGATGTTGCGCCCGATGTTGCGCCACGGATACAGCCCCGCCGCCTGAAAGACATAGCCATAGGCCCGGGCCTGGCGCGCCTCTTCCGCGCTCATGCCGTTGACCGCCAGCGCGCCGCCGGTCGGCGTTTCCAGCGCCGCGACACAGCGCAGGAATGTCGTCTTGCCACAGCCCGACGGCCCGATGAAGGACACGAACTCGCCCGGCGCCACCGACAGGCTGACCCCGGCCAGCGCATGCACCGGGCCATCACCTGTCTGAAAGGTCAGCGACAGATCCGAAGCTTCAACAACCACGTCCAACCCCCGTCCGACCGACCGGCCGGCGTGCCTGCGCCTGGGCCCGCGCCCGGTTCAATGCGACCGCCCCCATGCCGCCACCCGCTCAGACGCCGCTGGCCGGAATGCCCGACCGCTCGACCTTGCGCGGAGCGGTCAGCTCTTTCCACGTCGACAACGCGCGATTGACCGGCCCCTGCGGCGGGCGCGGAACAAACTCGCCATGTCCCTCTTCGGTCTGGACCACGCCGTCCATCACCGCAACCTTGCCGCGGCTCAGCGTATAGCGCGGCAGACCCTTCACATGCTTGCCCTCGAACACGTTGTAATCGATGGCCGACTGCTGGCTTGCCGCGCTGATGGTCTTTTCCCTGTCCGGGTCCCACACCACCAGATCGGCATCGGCACCCACAAGGATCGCGCCCTTTTTTGGGTATATGTTCAGGATCTTGGCAATGTTGGTCGACGTGACCGCGACGAACTCCTGCGGGGTCAGCCGCCCGGTCGCCACGCCATAGGTCCACAGCATCGGCATCCGGTCTTCCAGCCCGCCGGTGCCGTTGGGGATCTTGGTGAAATCGCCGACGCCGTAACGCTTCTGGTCGGTGGTAAAGGCACAATGGTCGGTGGCCACCACCGAAAGCGACCCCGCCTGCAACCCGGCCCACAGCGAATCCTGGTTCTTCTTGTCGCGGAAGGGCGGCGACATCACCCGGCGCGCCGCATGGTCCCAGTCGGGATGCGCATATTCGCTGTCGTCCAGCGTCAGATGCTGGATCAGAGGCTCGCCCCACACCCGCTTGCCGTTCTGGCGCGCCCGGCGAATGGCCTCGTGGCTTTCCTCACAGGACGTGTGCACCACATACAGCGGCACCCCGGCCATGTCGGCGATCATGATGGCGCGGTTCGTCGCCTCGCCCTCGACCTGGGGCGGCCGGGAAAAGGCGTGCGCCTCGGGGCCATCGTTGCCGGCCGCCAGAAGCCGCGCCTGCAGGTCGGCCACCACGTCACCGTTCTCGGCATGCACCATGGGCATGGCGCCCAGTTCGGCACAGCGCTGGAAACTGGCGAACATCTCGTCGTCGTTGACCATCAGCGCACCCTTGTAGGCCATGAAATGCTTGAAGCTGTTGATGCCACGCTCCTGCACGACGGTCTGCATCTCGTCGAAGACCTGCTCGCCCCACCATGTGATGGCCATGTGAAAGCTGTAGTCGCAATTGGCGCGGGTCGACTTGTTGTCCCACATCTGGATGGCGTCCAACAGCCCCTGCCCGGGCGACGGCAGCGCGAAATCCACCACCATGGTGGTGCCGCCCGACAGTGCCGCGCGGGTGCCGCTTTCGAAATCGTCGGTGGAATAGGTGCCCATGAAGGGCATCTCCAGATGCGTATGCGGATCGATCCCGCCGGGCATGACAAAACAGCCGGTGGCGTCCAGCACCTCGTCGCCGGACAGACCCGGCCCGATGGCGGCAATCCTGCCGTCCTCAATCAGAATGTCGCCGGCATAGCTCAGATCCGCGGTGACAATGGTTCCGTTCTTGATGACTTTGGTCATGTGAATTCCTCCCTCGCGACGTCGGCGCGTCGTCGTCAGTTCAACGCCTCTGCCGCTTCCTTTTCGCACTGGGCCAAAAGCCCCTCTTCATCCAGTCCATAGGCCGACAGCGCTTCGGCATACTCAACCGAGCAATATGCGCCCGGCGCGCGGCTGAAGTCGACAAACAACGCATAGACGGTGGCGATCCCGTGGGGCGAAATCGACTGACCGGTCTTTTCGTAACTGTAGGCACTGGCCCGTGCGCTGGACAGGATCAAACCGTTGCGGGTCTCGAACCCGTCGATCATGCCGCCGGTCAGACTGCCGCGCCTGACGAAATCCTCTTCGTGCTTCTCGAACACCGCCCACGCGATATTGGCGTTGCCGGCGCCCAGAGGAACCAACAGCTCGGGCACGCCATCGTCGTTGAGATCCCGCAACCCCGGCGGCACCGGCACTACACTCCATGTTTCGATCTCAGTGGTCGAAACCGGGGCCAGATCCGCCGCACGGGCCTGCTCCAGCGTGGTGCGCCCGTCCGCGACACGGACGCTCAGCATCAGCCCGGCGGCCGACAGCGCGCAGGCCTCGACCATCTCGCCGGGCGCAATCGTGTCGCACCACGGCTCACCCGCGGCGCTGGCGGTCGCGGCCCGCGCCCCGGGCGCCCAAAGGGCAACGGCGGCGGCCAGCGCCAGCACGCCGGCAAAGGCAATCCGCGCCACCCCACCAGCTCTACTTCTGTCCGAAAATATCCCGGGGGTCCGGGGGCAGAGCCCCCGGACGAGCCGGCCCGCAGGGCCGGAACCCCGCCGGCTTCTCACTCCACGATCTCCGCCGTTTCCACGACCGCGTGAAACAGCACCTCGGCCCCGGCGCGGGCCCAGTCGGGCGAGATCTCCTCGGCCTCGTTATGGCTCAGCCCGTCGACGCAGGGGCACATGACCATCGCCGTGGGAGCGACGCGGTTGATCCAGCAGGCATCATGCCCGGCGCCCGATATGATGTCGCGGTGCGAATATCCCAGCCGCTCGGCGGCATTGCGCACTGCCGCCACGCAGTCTTCGTTGAATTCCACCGGGTCGAAACCGCCGACCTTCTCGAACGCCACCTCCAGCCCCATGTCAGCGCAGATCGTCGCCGCGCCCAGCCGCAGGCGCTGCTCCATGTCCTCGATCACGGCCAGTTGGGGCGACCGGAAGTCGATCGTGAACACCGTCTTGCCGGGGATCACGTTGCGCGAATTGGGATAGACATCGATATGCCCGGCCGCGCCCACCGCGTCGGGGGCGTGGCTCAGCGCGATCTCGTCGACCAGTTCCAGCACCCGCGCCATGCCCAGACCGGCGTTGTGGCGCATGGGCATGGGGGTCGAGCCGGTGTGCGACGCCTTGCCGGTGATCGTCACCTGCGTCCAACTCAGCCCCTGGCCATGGGTGACCACGCCGATATCCTTGCCCTCGACCTCCAGGATCGGCCCCTGTTCGATATGCAGCTCGAAAAAGGCGTGCATCTTGCGGGCGCCGACCTCTTCGTCGCCGCACCAGCCGATGCGCTTCAATTCGTCGCCAAATTTCCGGCCCTCGGCATCTTCGCGGTCATAGGCCCAGTCCTGTTCGTGGATGCCGGCAAACACGCCCGACGCCAGCATCGCGGGGGCATAGCGTGTGCCTTCCTCGTTGGTCCAGTTGGTCACGACGATCGGGTGGCGGGTCCTGATGCCAAGGTCGTTCAGCGTGCGGACGATTTCCAGCCCGCTCAGCACGCCCAGGACACCGTCATACTTGCCGCCCGTGGGCTGGGTGTCGAGGTGACTGCCCACATAGACCGGCAGCGCGTCGGGGTCGGTGCCTTCGCGGCGCGCGAACATGCTGCCCATCTGGTCCAGCCCCATGCTGCAGCCGGCGGCTTCGCACCAGCCCTGAAACAGCGCCCGGCCCTCGCCATCCTCGTCGGTCACGGTCTGGCGGTTGTTGCCGCCGGCGACCCCGGGGCCGATCCGCGCCATTTCCATCAGGCTTTCCCACAAACGTTCGCCATTTATCCGAAGATTCTCGCCCGGTGCCGACATGTTATTCCCCCAATGTTGGCCGATCGTCCGCCTGCGCCGCGCCTTGCCCGTCGCACCGGCGGAAATGTTTGACCGGATGGTCAATTCAAACGCTATCACGGCGGCGCGGCCAGTCAACTCCCCGGCGTCATGGTTGCCACGTCAAGTGGTTGTTGCTAGCCAGAAAACCCTCACACCAGGCCGGGCCTGAGGCGCAATGCAGGACGCAAGACCACAGACGCGAATCCAGCGGCGCAACCGTGCCGCCATCCAGGAAGCCGCCCTTGGCGTGTTTTCCGCTCAGGGCTATGGCGGGGCGCGCCTTGACCAGATCGCGGGCGCGGCCGGCATGTCCAAGCCCAACCTGCTGTATTACTTCCCGTCGAAAGAGGCGATCTATTCGGCGCTGCTGACCGGGCTTCTGGACACCTGGCTCGATCCCTTGCGCACGCTCGACCCGGCCGGCGACCCGATCGACGAGATTGTCGGCTATGTCATGCGCAAGCTTGAAATGTCGCGCCGCTACCCGCGCGAAAGCCGGCTGTTCGCCAACGAGGTTCTGCGCGGCGCGCCGATCCTGAACACCGAGATCTCGGGCAACCTGCGTGATCTGGTCGACGAGAAATGCGCCCTGCTACAGTCGTGGATGGACGCCGGCCTGCTGGCGCCGCTGCCGCCACATCACCTGATCTTCTCGATCTGGGCCACCACCCAGCATTACGCCGATTTCGACGTGCAGGTGCGCGGCATCCTGCGTCCGCGCGGCGACGTTCACTTCAATGATGCCGAACGCTTCCTCGCCGATTTCTACCGCGGCGCCCTGACGCCGCGGGCCGCGAAGCTGGTGCAAAGCGCCGCAGCCGAATAGCCCGAACTGACTGACTGACCGACCGGCCGACCCGCGAACCGGGGCAACGCGCGGCCAGTGCCGCGGCCCGGCTGGCCCGCCTATTCCGCCGCCCGCGCCGACGGGTTGTTGGGATGCGTCGTCCAGTTGCCGTAATCCGCCGGCACCGCGCGTCCGGTGCGTTCGTCGACCGTGCCGGGCGCGAGTCGTTCCATGGTGATGCAGCCATCGACGGGGCAGACATTGACACACAGGTTGCACGCCACGCATTCGGCGTCGATCACGTCGAACACCCGGTCGTCGGACATGGAAATCGCCTGATGCGAGGTATCTTCGCAGGCCGCGAAGCAGCGCCCGCACTTGATGCACGCGTCCTGGTCGATGCGGGCCTTGGTGATGTAGTTCAGGTTCAGATACTGCCAGTCGGTCACGTTCGGCACCGCGCGACCCGTGATGTCGGCCACGCTGGCATAGCCCTTTTCGTCCATCCAGCGGCTCAGCCCGGCGGTCATTTCCTCGATGATGCGGAACCCATAGGTCATGGCGGCGGTGCAGACCTGCACGTTGCCGGCCCCCAGCGCCAGAAACTCGGCCCCGTCGCGCCAGGTGGTCACGCCGCCGATGCCGCTGATCGGCAGGCCGGCGGTTTCAGGGTCACGGGCGATCTCGGCCACCATGTTCAGCGCGATCGGTTTGACCGCCGGCCCGCAAAAGCCGCCGTGGCTGCCCTTGCCGTCGATCGACGGCAGGGGGCTCATCGTGTCAAGATCGACGCCGGTGATCGACGATATGGTGTTGATCAGGCTGACCGCATCGGCGCCACCGGCCAGCGCCGCGCGTGCCGGATAGCGCACGTCGGTGATGTTGGGCGTCAGTTTGACGATCACCGGCATCCGGGTGTTTTCCTTGCACCAGCGGGCCACCATCTCGATATATTCCGGCACCTGCCCCACGGCCGCGCCCATGCCGCGTTCGCTCATCCCGTGGGGGCAGCCGAAATTCAGCTCGATCCCGTCGGCGCCGGTCTGTTCCACCATCGGCAGAATGCGCTTCCACGCCTGTTCTTCGCAGGGCACCATCAGCGACACGACCACGGCGCGGTCGGGGAAATCGCGCTTGATGGTCTCGATCTCGCGCAGGTTCACCTCAAGCGGGCGGTCGGTGATCAGCTCGATATTGTTCAGCCCCAGCAGCCGCCGGTCGGCGCCCCAGATGGCGCCATAGCGCGGCCCGTTGACGTTGACGATGGGCGGGCCCGGCTCGCCCAGCGTCTTCCAGACCACACCGCCCCAGCCGGCCTCGAAGGCGCGGCGCACGTTGTATTCCTTGTCGGTGGGCGGCGCCGAGGCCAGCCAGAAGGGGTTGGGCGAGCGGATGCCCGCGAAGTCAGACGTCAGGTCGGCCATGGTCGCTTCCTTCCCTGTTGCCGGGCTTGGCCCGTCAGTTGGCCTCTTGCAGCCACTGGTGAATATCCTCGGCGGCGTCGCGGCCCTCGGCCACGGCCGTGACGGTCAGATCGTCGCCGCCGGCGGCACAGTCGCCCCCGGCCCAGACCCCGGCGGCCGAACTGCGCCCCGGACCGGTGACCGCGATCTTGCCGGCGTCAAGCGTCAGGCGGCGCGGCGCGGCGTCCAGTGTCTGGCCGGTGGCGATCAGAACCTGATCGGCGGGCAGCTTGAACATTTCGCCGGTGTCGGTCAGTCCGCTGGCATCTTCGGTGGTGTAGGCAAAGCGCACCGCCTCGACATGGTCGGAACCCAGTATCCTGCGCGGCCGCGCGTTATGCACGATCCGCACGCCGCGTGACGCCGCAAGGTCCTGTTCGTATTCCGAAGCCGCCATTTTCTCGCGCCCCCGGCGATAGGCGATGGTGGCGGTCTCGGCCCCCAACAGCCGCGCCTGGATGGCGGCGTCGACGGCGGTCATGCCGCCACCTATGACCACAACGTTGCGCCCCACCGGCAGGTTCGACAGGTCGTCGGTCTGCCGCAGCGCCGCGATGAATTCGACCGCCGCGTCGGCGCCGTCAAGGTCGGTGCCGTCGATGTCGAGCCCGCGCACGCCAGCCAGCCCCATACCCAAAAACACCGCGTGATGGTCGTCGATCAGCTCGTCCAGCGTCAGGTCGCGGCCCAGAACCTGTCCGGTGCGCAGCGTGATGCCCCCCACGGACAGAAGCCAAGCGACCTCGGCCTCGGCGAAACCGTCGACGCTCTTGTAGGCGGCGATGCCATATTCGTTCAGCCCGCCGGGCTTGTCGTTGGCCTCGAAAATCACCACCTCGTGGCCGTGGCAGGCCAGCCGGTGCGCACAGGCCAGCCCGGCCGGGCCGGCGCCCACCACCGCAACGCGGCACCCGGTGGGTTTGGCCCGCGTATAGGGGTGGCGGCCGGTCGCCATCAGCTGATCGGTGGCAAAGCGCTGCAACTGCCCGATCTCGACCGGCTTGGCCTCGGCCGTGGTGCGCACGCAGGCCTGTTCGCACAGCGTCTCCGTCGGGCAGACCCGCGCGCACATGCCACCAAGGATATTGGCGTCGAAGATGGTCATGGCGGCGGCATCGGGCACGCCGGTGCTGATCTCGCGAATGAACATCGGAATGTCGATCCCGGTCGGGCAGGCGGTGACGCAGGGCGCGTCATGGCAGAAATAGCACCGGTCGGCGGCGACAGCAGCCTCATGCGCATCCAGCGGCGGATGCAGATCGGCGAAATTCTCGTCAATGGCGTGCCGCGAAAGGCGACCGGCCACGGTTCCCGGGGTCAGGGGATCGGCCACGCTCAACGCTCCTTTTTGAACAACTGGTCAAAGTTTGCCACAGGCGCGCCAATTATCAACGGCTATTTTTCGGAACGTTGCGGTTGGCCTTCCCACGCAGTGTGGGCTGATCTATACACCGGGCGTAACCAATGACCCGCGAAGAACGCGGCGGACGGACCTGAGGACGGCATGACAGACAAGAAACATGAATCCGACGTGGCCTTTATCAAGGCGCTGGCCGAACTGCTGCGCGAGAACGATCTGACCGAACTGAGGGTCAAGCGCGCGTTTGGCGAAGACAACAGCCTTGACGTCTGCGTGTCGCGCGCCGCCGCCCCGGTCGCCGCGGCGCCGGTGCAGGTCGCGATGCCGGTGGCCCCTGCCCCCGCCGCGGCCCCGGCTGCCGCTGCTGCCCCGGCGGCCCCCAGCGACGACCCCGCCGCCGACCCCGGCGCCGTGACCTCGCCCATGGTCGGCACGGCCTATCTGTCGCCGGAACCGGGCGCGGCCCTGTTCGTCAGTGTCGGTGACCGCGTCGACGAGGGCCAGACCCTGCTGATCGTCGAAGCGATGAAGACGATGAACCACATCCCGGCCCCGCGCGCCGGCAAGGTCAAGCGCATCCTGATCGAGGATGGCGCCCCGGTCGAGTTTGGTGCGCCGCTGATGATCCTCGAATAGGGCGGGCCAATGTTCGACAAGATCCTGATCGCGAACCGGGGCGAAATTGCCCTGCGGGTCATTCGCGCCTGCCGGGAAATGGGCATTGCCAGCGTTGCGGTGCATTCCACCGCCGACACCGATGCCATGCATGTGCGCATGGCCGACGAAAGCGTGTGCATCGGGCCGCCGCCCGGCGCGCAAAGCTACCTGTCGGTGCCGGCCATCATTTCGGCCTGCGAAATCACCGGCGCCCAGGCCATTCACCCCGGCTATGGCTTTCTGTCCGAGAATGCCAATTTCGTGCAGATCGTCGAAGACCATGAACTGACCTTTATCGGCCCGTCGGCGGCGCATATCCGCATCATGGGCGACAAGATCACCGCCAAGGACACCATGAAGAAGCTTGGCGTGCCGTGCGTGCCGGGCTCGGACGGGGGCGTGCCCGACATGGACACGGCCCGCAAGGTGGCCGGCGAATTCGGTTATCCGGTCATCATCAAGGCCACGGCCGGCGGCGGCGGGCGCGGCATGAAGCTGGCGACAGCGGCGGACCAGCTGGAAACGGCGTTCCGCACCGCCCGGGCCGAGGCCAAGTCGGCCTTTGGCAATGACGAGGTCTATATCGAGAAATACCTTGGTCAGCCGCGCCATATCGAGGTTCAGGTGTTTGGCGACGGCAGGGGCAAGGCGGTGCATCTGGGCGAGCGGGACTGTTCGCTGCAGCGCCGTCACCAGAAGGTGTTTGAAGAGGCCCCCGGCCCCACCATCGACGCCGAAACCCGCGCGCGCATCGGCAAGACCTGCGCCGACGCGGTGGCCGATATCGGCTATTCCGGGGCCGGAACCATCGAGTTTCTCTACGAAAACGGCGAGTTTTTCTTCATCGAGATGAACACGCGCCTGCAGGTGGAACACCCGGTGACCGAAGGTATCTTCGGCGTCGATCTGGTGCGCGAACAAATCCGCGTGGCCGCCGGCGAACCGATGAGCTTTGGCCAGGACGACCTGACGCTGAACGGACATGCGATCGAGGTGCGGCTGAACGCCGAGAAACTGCCCAACTTCACGCCCTCGCCCGGACGGGTCACGCAGTATCACGCGCCCGGCGGTCTGGGCGTGCGCATGGACAGCGCGATCTATGACGGCTACGCCATTCCGCCCTATTACGACAGCCTGATCGGCAAGCTCATCGTGCATGGCCGCGACCGCCCCGAGGCGCTGGCCCGGCTGCGGCGCGCACTGGGCGAACTGATCGTCGACGGGGTCGACACCACCGTGCCGCTGTTTCACGCGCTGCTGGAAGAGCAGGCGGTGCTGAGCGGCGACTACAACATTCACTGGCTGGAACATTGGCTGGAAGACAACCTCGGCTAGGGCGCCGCGCATGACGGCACCGATCGCGCTGACGCCCGGGCTTTTGCTGCGGGCCTATGCCAGCGGCATCTTCCCGATGGCCGAATCCCGCGACGAGGCCAAGGTTTTCTGGGTCGACCCCACAAGGCGCGGGATCATCCCGCTGGACGCATTCCACATCTCGCGGTCGCTGGCGCGGCGCATCCGGTCGGGGCGGTTCCGCATGACCGCCGACGCCGATTTCTGCGCCGTTCTCGATGCCTGCGCCGACCGTGACGAGACCTGGATCAGCGCCGACATCGCCGCCGCCTATCGCTCGCTCTGGCTGGCGGGGCATGGCCATTCGGTCGAGGTGTGGGAGGGCGACCTGCTGGCCGGCGGCGTTTACGGTGTCACGCTGGGGCGCGCCTTCTTTGGCGAAAGCATGTTCTCGCGCCGGACCGATGCGTCGAAAGTGGCGCTGGCCTGTCTGGTCGACCGTCTGCGCCAGGCAGGCTTTGCCTTGTTCGACGTGCAGTTCCTGACCGCGCATCTGGCCAGCCTGGGCGCGGTCGAGGTCAGCCGCGAAGACTATCAGCGCCAGTTGCGGCAGGCGGTATCAGGGCAGGCCGATTTCCGGGCCCCGGCCATGGCGGCGCCGGATCAGCTGTTGCAGCGGATGACCCAAACGTCATAGCGGGGATGTTCCAGCGGGTTCAGCGCCGGGCTTGACGCGATCATCCAGCCGGCGAACAGGTCGCGGTCGGCCCGGGCGTCGCGGATTTCCAGATAGGCATAGGCATCGCCCGACGGGTTGTTTTGCGGCACTCGGCAGTCGTCGAGCATAATGCTCAGATGTCCGAAGCTGCCGCTTTCGCCCACGTTCAGGGTCAGGTCGGCAACTTGCGCCGAATGCTTGTCCAGCGCCCGCAGGGTGGCCGTGGTCGCCGCAACAACGATGTCGCGCTGAACCTCTTCGGTGGGCGGCGCCGGCCCAAGCAGCAGGCCGCCATCGTCGAGCGGCTGAATCTCGATGTCCTGAAACCCGATGCTGCCGTCGTTTTCCAGCGGCGTCAGCCCCAGTTGCGGCGATTGCGACGCCTCGCTGTCCGACAGCGGCACCAGCCCGATGGCCGGTTGTTGCGCGGTGCCGTCGTCGTCCAGCGGTGTCAGCTCGATGGTTTGCGCCGCGGCCGGGGCCGCGAGAACCAGCAGCAACAGCGCAAGGCGCAGGCTCATCCGCCGCCCCCGCCGCCAATGTATTTCAGCAACAGATTGATCAGGCTGACCGCGCTTTGCGTGTCCTCGATCTCGGCGCCGGGGTCCAGGTTGAAGGGCGAACCACCGGGCAGAAGCTCGATGAAACTGCCGCCCAGAAGCCCCTCGGACGAGACGATGACGGCGCTGTCGTCGGGCAGGATCACCGTATCGTCGATGGAAAAGACGGTGTCGGCGCGAAATGTCGTGGAATTGAGCTGCATCCCGGTGACCGAGCCGACCTTGACCCCGGCCAGCCGCACATCGGTGCCAACCGAGATGCCCTCGGCCGACCGGAAACTGGCGGTCAGCGGATAGCTGCTGTTGCCTCGGTTTGACGCCCCGGTCAACTGTCCGGCGTAGATGACAAAGCCGGTCGCCACGGCGATCACCGCGGCCCCGGCCAATATTTCAAGAGGGTTTTGCGCCATGGCCCTTACTCGGGGCTCCAGGCCTCGTAATCGCTGCGCCGGGCCGGAACGGCGGCGCGCAGCGACCCTGCCGGCGCATAGGCCCTGGCCGAGCCTGTCAGGTTTTCCTGATGCGGCTTTTCCCACGACTTGTGCGGCAGCGGTGCCGACGACGGCAATTCGTCAAAGGTGTGGTGCAGCCATCCATGCCAATCGGCGCTGATGCGGCTGGCCTCGACCTCGCCATTGTGGATGACCCAGCGGCGTTTGCCATCCTTTGACAGGAAAAACACATTGCCGGCCGCATCCTCGCCGACCTTGCGGCCGTGGCGCGCGGTGAACAGAACGGTGCCGATGGTCGGTCCGTTCCACCAGGTAACAGCGCGCAGGATGGTTTTGACTATGCCCATGGATCTCTCCCCGTTGCCGCCTTTGCTATGACCCAACGCCCGCCGAAGGTCCAGAGGCCACAAGCGCGCGGACGGCTCACAGCGGCAAGGCCACGGTCGACTTGATCTCTTCCATCGACAACAGCGCGGTGACGTTGTGGATGCTGACCTCGGAAATCAGCGCCTGATAGAATTCGTCATAGGCCCGCGCGTTGGCGACGCGCACCTTGAGGATATAGTCGATGTCGCCGGCCAGTCGGTGCGCCTCTTGCACCTCGGGCCGGGCGCGCAGGGCGGACAGAAAGCGTGCCTGCCAGTCGGATTCATGCTGCGAGGTGCGGATCAGGACGAAAAAGCAGGCCTCGAAGCCCAGCGCCTCGGCATCCAGTTCCACGGTCTGCCGCCCGATGATGCCCGCGTCGCGCAATTTGCGGATGCGATTCCACACCGGGGTTTTGGACGAGCCCACCGCGCGGGCGATTTCGTCCAGCGACTGGCTGGCGTCGCGCTGCAGTTCGGCAAGGATTTTCCTGTCGGTTGCGTCGATACGCACTGGCATTCCATGGACCCCGCAGATTGAGTGACCGGCGTTTGCTTTCCGACATTATCTAGAACGCATGTCCCTAATTGGCCAGACATATGGCGCATGATTGGGAAAATGTTCTATCTATGAAGGGAACCAAGGGATACCGGGATGCAGCATTTTCCGATCTTTCTGAATACGGCGGGCAAAAGCGTCGTCCTGGCCGGGGGCGGCGCCGAGGCGCTGGCCAAGCTGCGGCTTTTGATGAAGACGCAGGCGGCGCTGAGTGTCCATGCACCGCAGCCGGCGCCAGACATCGCGCTTTGGGCGGCGCAGGGCCGGCTGACGCTGCAACGCCGGGCGCTGGAGGCGGGCGACATCAGCGCGGCGGCGCTGGTCTATGCCGCCAGCGGCGACCCGGCCGAGGATGCGCGCGTCGCGGATCTGGCCAGGGCCGCGGGCGTGCCGGTCAACCTTGTCGACAACCTTGCCGCCAGCGACTTCATCACACCCGCCATTGTCGACCGCGACCCCGTCACGGTTGCCATCGGCACCGAAGGCACGGCCCCGGTGCTGGCCCGCGAGATCAAGCGCGAACTGGAACAGCGTCTGCCCGCCGCGACCGGCCTTCTGGCCCGCGCGGCACAAGGCTTTCGCCGCAAGGCCCAGGCGCTGGCCCCCGGCGCGCCGCGGCGCGATTTCTGGCACGCCTTTTTCCGCGATGCCGGGCCCGCCGCAGCGGCGCAGGGGCCCGAAGCGGTGCGGCTGGCGCTGGCCGATCTCCTGGCCCGCCACCGCACAGGCGCGCCGCGCCGGGGGCATGTGGCGTTTGTCGGCGCCGGACCCGGCGACCCCGATCTGTTGACCATGAAGGCCCGCCGCGCGCTGGACGAGGCCGACGTCGTCATCCACGACCGGCTGGTTCCGGCCGCGATACTTGACCTTGCCCGGCGCGAGGCCACGATCGTCGAGACCGGCAAGACCGGCTTTGGCCCGTCGTGGAGCCAGCAGGACATCGACGCGCTGGTGCGCCGCCACGCGGTGTCAGGCGCCCGGGTCGTGCGGCTCAAGTCCGGGGACCCCACCGTTTTCGGCCGCCTCGATGAAGAGATCGAGGCCTGCGAGGCCGCGGGGCTCGACTGGTCGGTCGTGCCGGGCATCACCGCCGCCTCGGCCGCCGTCGCCGCCATCGGGCAAAGCCTGACGCGGCGCGGGCGCAACGCGGACATGCGGCTGCTGACCGGCCACGATGTCGACGGCTTCGCCGACCATGACTGGCGCGCGCTGGCCGCCCCCGGTGCCGTTGCCGGCATCTACATGGGCAAGGGCGCGGCGCGTTTTCTGCAGGGCCGCCTGCTGATGCACGGCGCCGACCCGGCCACGCCCGTAAGCGTCGTCGAAAACGCCGCCCGCCCGGATCAGCGCATCCTGTCGCTGACGCTGGGCCAGCTCGAGCCTGGACTGGGCCAGGCCGGCCTGTCGGGTCCGGCGCTGTTGCTTTTGGGGCTGGCGCCGCGCCACGCCGCCGAATTTGCCGAAACCCCAAAGCTGGAGGCCGCCCAATGAGCCGCCTGTTCACCCCCAAGGTCCTGACCGCCAACGCGCTGCTGGAAGGCGACGCGATCTGGCTGACCGACGACGACCGCTGGACCCGCGACATGGCCGAGGCCGAACTGATCGAGGACGAGGCGCACGCGCAACTGCGCCTGCTGTTCGCCGAAGCGTCGCCCCAGGCGGTCGGCGTCTATCTGGTCGACGCCCGCGCCGGCCGCAACGGCCCCGAGCCCACGCATTTCCGCGAAGAATTCCGCACCCGCGGCCCCAGCAACTATGCCCACGGCAAACAGGCCGAGGAGACCGCCCATGTACGCCTATAACGCGTTTGATCAGGCCTTTGTCCGCGAGCGGGTGGCCCAGTTCCGCGCCCAGGTCGCGCGCCGGATCGACGGCAGCCTGACCGAGGACGAATTCAAGCCGCTGCGCCTGATGAACGGCCTCTACCTGCAGCTTCACGCCTATATGCTGCGCGTGGCCATCCCTTATGGCACGCTCAGCAGCGCGCAGATGCGGCAGCTGGCCGACATCGCCGAGCGCTGGGACAAGGGCTATGGCCATTTCACCACCCGCCAGAACGTCCAGTTCAACTGGCCGGCGCTGCGCGATGTGCCCGACATGCTGGACGCGCTGGCCGACGTGGGCATGCATGCCATCCAGACCAGCGGCAACACCATCCGCAACGTGACCGCCGACCATTTCGCCGGCGCCGCCGCCGATGAAATCGCCGACCCTCGCCCCTATGCCGAGCTTTTGCGGCAATGGTCCACCGACCAC
>CAYYMJ010000015.1:50493-55395 GCA_964472855.1 uncultured Rhodobacterales bacterium
GTCAGCGTCTACAACCTGCTGGGACGGCGCGACAACAAATACAAGGCGCGCATCAAGATCACCGTGCATGAAAACGGCATCGACACGGTGCGCGACATGGTCGAGCAGGAATTCGCCGCCCGCCGCACCAGCTTCAACGGTGCCGACCGGGCGCTGCTGGCCGAGATCCGCGCCCATTTCACGCCGCCGGCTTTGCCCGACGCGCCGACCGGCGGTTACGATGCCGCGTTGGCCGACCCGGTGTTCCGGGCCTGGACCGACACCAACCTGACCGCGCACCGCCATCCCGACCACGCCATCGTGACCGTGTCGCTGAAGGCCCATGGCCAGACGCCCGGCGACGCCACCGCGGCGCAGATGCGGGTGCTGGCCGATCTGGCGGAAACCTTCGGCCACGACGAATTGCGGATCAGCCACGAGCAGAATGTCATCCTGCCCCATGTCCACAAGGCCGACCTTGCCCTGGTGCATGCCACCTTGCACAAGGCCGGGCTGGCCACCGCCAATGTCGGGCTGGTGTCCGACATCATCGCCTGCCCCGGCATGGACTATTGCGGGCTGGCAACGGCCCGGTCGATCCCGGTGGCCCAGAAGATCGCCCAGCGGTTCGACGCCCTGAAGATCGAGCATGACATCGGCCCGCTGAAGCTGAAGATCTCGGGCTGCATCAACGCCTGCGGCCACCACCACGTGGGGCATATCGGCATTCTCGGGCTCGACCGGGCCGGGGTGGAAACCTACCAGATCACCCTTGGCGGCGACGGCACGCAAACGGCGGCGATCGGCACGCGCACGGGCCCCGGGTTTTCCTATGACCAGATCGTGCCGGCCATCGAGCGCCTGATCTTCGCCTATCTCGGCCTGCGCGCGGGGGCGGACGAAAGCTTTCTTGACGCCTATCGCCGTGTGGGCATGGCCCCCTTCAAGGCCGCGCTTTACGACACCGAGGATCAGGCCAATGCCGCTTGAAGGTCCGCTGGAAAGCGTCACCGAACGCGCCGCCGCCCTGAACGCGCGCTATGCCCACCATGGCGCCACGGCGGTGCTGGAGCATACGCTGGCCGACGCCGATGTCGGGCGCATTGCGCTGGTATCCTCGTTCGGGGCGGAATCGGTGGTTCTGCTGCACATGCTCAGCCTTTTCGACCGCAAGGCGCCGGTGCTGTTCCTTGACACCGAGATGCTGTTCCCCGAAACGCTGGCCTACCAGACCGACGTGGCCGAAAGGCTGGGGCTTGAGGATGTGCGCGTCCTGCGGGCCGACCGGGCCGAGATATTCGCCCGCGACCCCGACGGGA
The DNA here is from genome assembly GCA_964472855.1 of uncultured Rhodobacterales bacterium. Lineage (GTDB taxonomy): Bacteria > Pseudomonadota > Alphaproteobacteria > Rhodobacterales > Rhodobacteraceae > Tranquillimonas. Next base: position 51,792 of record CAYYMJ010000015.1, read on the forward strand.
TGCTGCACCAGTCGAACCCCGACGCCTGCTGCGATCTGCGCAAGGCCGAACCGCTGCAGGCGGCGCTGGGTGACTTTGACGCCTGGATCACCGGCCGCAAACGCTTTCAGGGCGGGGCGCGACTGGCGCTGGACTTCTTCGAGGTCGAAGCCGGGCGCCGCATCAAGGTGAACCCTCTGGCGCATTGGGCGCGCGACGACGTGAAGGACTATATCGTCAACAACCGCCTGCCCCGGCATCCGCTGGTGGCCCGGGGCTTTCCGTCGATCGGCTGCGCGCCCTGCACCAGCCGGGTCGACATGGGCGAAGACGACCGCGCCGGGCGCTGGCGCGGCAGCGACAAACACGAATGCGGCATTCACTTTGCCAACGGGCGCCTTGTCCGTGGCGCCGCGTAACGCCGAACCGGAGACCAACCCATGACCGTGATTGTTACCGACACCGGCTTTGGCACCGCACACTGGCCGAAAGATGGCGTCGATATCGCCTCTGACACCACCCCCGCCCGGCTGGCGGGTGTGCTTGCGGCGCCCGCCATTCGCATCGACTTTCCCGCCTTCGCCGATGGCCGCGGGTTCACCCTTGCGCGTCGGTTGCGCCTGTTGGGCTTTGCCGGCCGGTTGCGGGCGGCGGGGCATCTGTTGCCCGATCAATATGCCATGGCGCGCCGCGCCGGCTTTGACGAGGTCGAGATCTCCGACGACATTGCGGCCCGACAGCCCGAAAGCCACTGGCTGCGCCGCGCCGACTGGCGTGCCCATGACTATCAGTCGCGCCTGCGCGCCTGAGAAGCCGCTTCACCCGAAACCGACAACCATATAGACGAGGATCGCGGGCCAAAGGCGGCCCGCCAGCATGCCATGAACGAGATTGCCCACGTGAATAACCCCGCCCCGGTCAGAACCCTGCCCGACGCCCAGACCGTGACCGAGGTCACGCACTGGACCGACCGGCTGTTTTCCTTCCGCGTGACGCGGCCCGCGTCGCTGCGGTTTCGCTCGGGCGAATTCGTGATGATCGGGCTGCTGAACGAACGTGGCAAGCCGCTGTTGCGCGCCTATTCCATCGCCTCGCCGGCCTGGGACGACGGGCTTGAATTCTACTCGATCAAGGTGCCCGACGGGCCGCTGACCTCGAAGCTGCAGCATATCCAGCCCGGCGACCAGATCATCCTGCGCCCCAAACCGGTGGGCACGCTGGTGCATGACGCCCTGCTGCCCGGCAAACGGCTGTGGCTGTTTTCCACCGGCACCGGCCTGGCGCCCTTTGCGTCGCTGATCCGCGAACCCCAGACCTACGAGGATTACGACCAGATCATTCTGACCCACACCTGCCGGCAGGTGGCGGAACTGGAATACGGGCAAAAGCTGGTGGCCTCGGTGCGCAATGACGCGATGCTGGCCGAACTGATGGGCGCGGGCTTTGCCGACAAGCTGGTCTATTACCCGACCACGACCCGCGAACCCAGCCCCAAGATGGGCCGGATCACCAAACTGCTGGATGATGGCACGGTGTTTTCCGACCTCGGGCTTGACGGTATCGGGCCCGAGACCGACCGGGCGATGATTTGCGGCTCGCTCGCGTTCAACGTCGATCTGAAGAAAATGCTCGAAGGCTATGGCCTGACCGAGGGCGCCAACAGCGACCCGCGCCAATTCGTGGTCGAAAAGGCCTTCGTCGGCGACGGGATCTGAACACGGCGGGTCCGGTTTCGGCCGGTCTGGCGGCGACTTTTTTGCCATCCCGGCGCTTTCCGCGTGCGTGGGCTGTTGAATGCCGCCTGCGCCGCGTCTATTTTCCCGGCGATCGCTTGCAACCAAAAGGACAACACCCATCGCTCGCAGACCTCACAACGCACCGCCGGTGCGTGACACGGGCCCCCGCGTAAATGATCGCGTACGTGCCCCCGAAATCCGGCTTATCGGACCCGACGGAGAAAATGTCGGCGTCGTCGCGCCCTCAAGAGCGCTCGAGCTCGCCCAGCATGTCGGGCTGGATCTTGTGGAAATTTCCCCCAATGCCAATCCGCCGGTCTGCAAGATCATGGATTTCGGCAAGTTCAAGTATGAACAGCAGAAGCGGGAAAGTGAGGCGCGCAAGAAGCAGAAGACGATCGAGGTCAAAGAGGTCAAGTTCCGCCCGAACACCGACACCCATGACTATGACGTCAAGATGCGCAATGTGACCAAGTTTCTCGAAGGTGGCGACAAGGTGAAGGTCACCTTGCGATTCCGCGGCCGGGAAATGGCGCACCAGAACCTGGGCCGCGACCTGCTGCAGCGCGTGGCGGGCGATGTCGAAGGTCTGGGCAAGGTGGAAAACATGCCCAAGATGGAAGGCCGCCAGATGGTCATGATGATCGGACCTGTCACCAAATAGCGCCGCCGCGCGCCGCGCAATCCGCGCCGCGCGACCGCATCAGGAACCCCGCCCTTTGGCGGGGTTTTTTGTATGCGCCTGTCATTCATACCTTGGGTTGACTGACTCGCTGCGCCGGTTTATTCACCCATATGGTTGAACGAATCGACAGCGACCGCCTGTCGGCCATTCTCAAGGCCGCCAGCGACCCCACGCGACGGGAAATCCTGACCCTGCTGGCGCAGCACGGACCCACCCGCGTGACCGACCTGGCCGCCCGCTTCGACACCAGCCTCAATTCGGTCTCCAAGCATATCAAGATGCTGGAATCGGCGGGGCTGGTCACCCGCAAGACCGCCTGGCGCGAACATCTGATCGCGCTGGAACCCCGGTCGCTGGCGCCCATCGACCAGTGGTTCGGCCAACTGCGCTCGATCTGGGAGATGCGGCTGGAAGCACTTGACACCATTCTGACCCAAGAGGACGACAATGACAGACCTGACCCTGACCGTTGAACGCAACATCGCGGCCTCGCCCGCGGTCGTCTTTGCCGCATGGCTCGACCCTGCGCTTCTGGCCCGCTTCATGACCCCGGGGCCCGGCATGACCGTGCCGCGCGCCGAAACCGACCCCCGCGTCGGCGGGCGTTTCGATATTGTCATGAAGGCGGGCGATCAGGAGATCCCCCACTGGGGTGTCTATTCCGAGATCACGCCCAACAGCCGCCTCAGCTTTACCTGGCAGTCGCCCTTCTCGGTCGACGACAGCGAGGTGACGATCGACTTCACGCCCGACGGCGACGGCACGCATGTGCGGCTGGCCCATGTCAAGTTCGTCGACGCCACGTCGCGCGACAATCACCAGGGCGGCTGGGTGGCCATTCTCGACGCCCTGGCCCAAGCCGCTTGAGGAGGGCGTGTCGATGGAACTGACAGGATTGAACTGGCCCGCCCTGCTGGCCGGAACCGCCGTTGCCTATGTTCTGGGCTTTGTCTGGTTCAGCCCGCTGTTGTTCGGCAAGGCATGGGTGGCCGGCAGCCACAATATCGCCCCGCCCGAAAAACCGCCGCTGGACGCCATGGCGCTGATGCTGGCCGGCACGTTCCTGTTGGCTCTGGTCGTCGCCATCACCGCCACGCAGGACATGCTGATCACCGCCATTGCCGCCATCGCTGCGGCGGCGGCTCTGGTCGCGGGCATGGACCGTTTCAGCGCCAAGAATGCCGCCGCAACGCTGATCGACAGC